>DBFAQQ010000014.1:0-23026 GCA_048236535.1 Collinsella sp.
AGGTGCTTCCAAATGTACTGTCGACTTCTTCTCAAACTAATCCTAAGAGACAGGGCCGTATGGATCTCTACGCTCGTTCTTGCTGTAGCCTTCTCCATCCCCATTGCGTTCAATTCACCCATCTACGGGCCCTTCTTTATGAAGCAGGGCATGCAGAGCTTTGTCGACGCATTCAATACGCGCGCGCCCCAGGCCAGCGGCATAGACCTATCGCCAGAGCAGCAAAATGACGCGGAGCTTGCAAGATACGCGAACGCCGCCCTCGCCGCTCAAACCGACGCCGCCTTTCTCGATTCTGCCGAGAGCTACTACGCGCTCATGGGCGAAGGCTTCCAATCCGGGTCCATCGTGGGAGACCGAGAGACCAATGACGCGGCGCTCGCATATTGCCGCGCCCTGAGCAGCTCCGGCATCACGGATATCCCGGCCTCCGCAAACGACCTGCCATTCCTTTCCTTCCTGCCTTACGCCATCGCGACGGCGCCGCCTTTCCTTCCCTTCATCCCCTTCCTTCTCTCGTCGATACTCGTGCTCGGCGCCACAAGGCCCGGGACCCTGGCGGCAAAGGCGCCCGTGCCCAAATTCCGGCGCCTTATCCAGATCGTGTTTTCGATAATCGCCGCGGGGACCGCGATGCTCCTCGCCGGCCTCGCACCCGGGGGCATTTACGCCTTGGCCCTAAACGGCTTCGGGCAAATTGGGTACCCGATCTCCTTCTTCCATGACGGCGCGCTTGCCACCACGACTGCGGGAAACGTCTTCACAGCCCTGCTTCTCGCGCTTCTTGCGGGCGGAACCTTGATATCCGTTTGTTCCGCCGTCCTATCGACCGCAACGAGGCGCGTCCTCGCGGGCCCCCTTACCTCCGCGCTGCTTGTCGCGGCCCCGGTATTCCCGTTACTGTCCGATTCGGCACTAGGGCATAACGCCGCGCTCAATCTCCTGCCGCTGGCCGTGTTCTCGCCTATCGAGGCAACGGGTTACGTGGGATGCTTCCCGACGGAATTCATCGGCTCCGGTTCAGGCAGCGCATCGATGCTTGCCGTGGCCCTGGCATACGTCGCGGTCCTTTTTGCGGTCGGCGCCGTTGCGGCACGTTCCCCCAAACAGCCTGGACCCGCGAAAAAGCACCATGGGCTCGAGCTTCTAGACGCGAGCGTGGGATACGGAAGCACGACGATACTTTCAATCGGGTCGCTTTTCCTGAGCCCGGGAACGGCGGCGGGCCTCGTTGCTCCCAACGGCTCGGGGAAAACCACCCTTCTTGAAGCGCTGTCGGGCCAATTTCCCACCCGCATCCGCTCGGGAAGCCTGGCGGCAGACGGAATCAGCCAACGCCGATCAGCCGAATTCGCAGAACTCGTCTACCTGAGCTCTTCGGGCAGCGCGGATCTCTATCCCACGCTATCGGCCCGCGAGCACCTTGCTTTCGTTAGGGAGGCGTGGAAATCGGCCACCGACATCGACTCGCTCTGCGACTCCCTCGGAATCTCCCCATATCTCGACAAGCCGACCCGTAAACTCTCGACAGGAATGAAGCAGCAGGTAAAGCTTGCCATGGCGATATCGACCGGTTGCCCGTACCTCATCCTCGATGAACCGCTGAACGGCCTCGATCCGGGAAAGCGGAAAACCTCCTGCGACGCGATGCGCAGCGAGGTGGCGCGGGGACGCAGCGTGCTCATTTCAAGCCATCTACTCGACGACCTGGCAGACCTCACCAACTCGTTCTACTTCATCGAGGCCGGCACGCTCGTGGAAAAGATCAAGTCGTCCTCGCAGACGCTCAAGCAGGAATACCTCGATACATACGAAGGAGGTGAATGACATGATAGGCAAGAGCTATGCAAAGATAGCGATTGTTGGCTTTGTACTTTGTCTTGCAATGGTGCTATGTGCATCATTTGCGAGGTATAGGTCCGAGCAGTCGTTCATCGATGGCGCTGAAAGTGGGTTTGGCATAGACGGGATGTATGTCAACGATGGCGCGACCAGGCCGTCTATGGCGATTCTTGCAGGCGAAGACATGGAATGGCAAATCTGTAATGACGATGGCTCTTGTCTGTGTGGTCGTTTGGCCGCAACGAGCGACCCGAATTCGTTCGATCTTCTCGACAATGATGGAGCGGATTGCGGTTCTGTTCACCTTTCATATGCATCGCGAGATGGGATGGACGGCATTCTCTACGTCTCCCACGAGACTGGCGATTTCAAGATGCGCAGGACTAACCGAGTGCCGGCTTTTATCGAGGAGTGAGAGTTCCCGGCGGCCTGCCGATCAGACCGCCGGGGTATTGAACCCCGCATTCATCCGTACACACACGGATGAATGGGGGAAGTGTCCGGATGAAGTTGATAATCAAGGAAACAAAGCCGTTCTGCCTGGGACGGCTTTGGCCTGGACTTTAACTACAACATCGCAATCGACACTTATCAGCTCGCGCAACGCGCATGGCCAAATCTCGGACGCTGGTGCATGGAGGACCTTCGAGATTTACTGGACATCCAAAACGACGACGCACGCCGCGTGCTCGCCGACTGCGAAGACGAGATGGCTGTCTACAATGCGATCAGAAACGGCGTGAAGTCCGGAGACCTTTCTGTGGAACCGCCGCGCCGTCGCGCGAGCCGACCGGGCAACCCGGGCAATCTGGTCCCGGCTCCCCCGGTCGTATTCCTACGATATCGCCCCTAGATCACCAATGTGTCAGATAAATAATGAGGCAATGGCTGTGATCACGCCTACGGCAGATGCAACGACTGCGCCTTTTTTCCTCTCCTTTAGTCCGACGAATAGGGTTGCCGTAAAGTAAAGGGCGGAAATGCAGGCTATGGCAAGCGAAACGAGTTCCTTGGGCGATTTCAGCAAAAGGTCGCTAGCAAAGAGTAATGCAAGCAGGGCAAAGCCGATTGTGGTCAAGTATCTCGATTGATTTTGCGACAACATGGCAACTTCCTTTCAGAACATGCAAATGAAAAGTCGGTACGATGTCATTCCGGTTGCAAAAAAGCCGCCGCCAGGACCGGTTGTCACGAGACCGGCGATAACTTCAGCGGTGCCAGCAAGGTAGAGATCGCGCAGGCAAGCCTCCTCCTTCGCGTTCAGCTTGACCTTGTGAGGGACGGGGCGGTTATTTGCAGATCCGTGAGAATCGCACCACGCCTTGGAATATGAATCCGTGCAGCGTCCGCGCTCAAAAAGGGATATATCGTAATTTTCGTCGTAGTTGTCTCCGACGTAGATCTCACTGCTCTCGGCGGGAGATCCCTCGTCGGCATGGGCTGCCGCAACGGGCACAAATGGTGTCATGACAAGGGAGGGGCAAAGAGCTGCTGAGACGATGGAGGGCAGGCATTTCTTCATGGCTGGCTCCTTAATCTGGCCTCTGATAGTTACTCGATGTCGCCTCCTTCCGCTTTATATCCGTTGTATTCGGCGTATTTCTTTAATAAGGCAAGAGGTTCTTCCTCTCCTTCGGATAAGCCGATGATGTTTCCTTGATCATCCAGTATGAATGCGGACGGAATATGCTCAAGTTCATATTGGTCATACACGGTCTTATCTTAATCTATGTATATGGGAAAGTCTCCTTCATGGACCGAGGCTTCTTCAATTGTGCTGTCCTCGGAAACAGTGAAAAGGTTCTTCCTTAAGGCAGCGAAATTATCAAGTTGTTGCATATCTTCTATGAGAGATTCGCAGTGCTGACACCACGATGCCCAGAACATCAAGATGTTTTCCTCATTAGGTTTTAGCTTGTCAAAATAATTGACGTTTCGGCCGAGGCTGAAATCTTGGCCCATTTTAATGGACAAAGATGAGGGATAAGCATCGTGTTGCGGTTTGATATTGACGGCGATTAAGGCGGCGAAACACGTCAGAGTCGCCAAAGTCAGTAAGGCGATAACGCATTTTGTCGGTTTCCAGCTCATGACAGATCCCTCTCTCATGGTGAAACGCATACGTTTTGGGACCGGATACCGCTCAAATCCATTCTGGACGATGACTCGACTTACCGCCTTGTCCTTTCAGCGTGATTGCCGCTGCGGCAAGATCTGCGCAGCCTTTTGGAATAGTCCTACGCTCAAGCCTTTTCTATTCACCCTGAGCGAAGGGAGCCGCATATGCATGCAGCGGCAGTTTCGCCTCGGGGGGGTCGCTCGTAGGGCGGCTAATCTCCGGGGCCAGTCAATCATCGAGTACGTCCTGATCATCGCCGTCATCGGTCTTGTCATCGTGTTCGCGGGACCCGGTGTGGCGGGAGCCATCCGCAACCAGTTCAACCTGGTCGGCAACACTGTGAATAGCGGGACTAGCGCTGGCGCCGAGGGCGGCGGAGCATCCGGCGGCGGTTCCGCGGGAGCCGATTCAGTGACCGTACAGGCGGCTGTGGCCAAGGACGTCAAGGACTGGACGCTCGTTGAACAGAAGGCCGTGGCCGAGGACATCGCAGCGAAGGGCGAGGCGTCGCCAGTGTACGCCAAGGCGAAGGCCGCTATGGATGCGGGAACGACTTGGTCGGTCAAGCTCACGAACGATGACACCATGACCTACCGAATCATCGGCATCAACCACGACGACTTGGCAGATGGCAGCGGCAAGGCAGGCCTGACGTTCCTCACCACCTCGACGGGAATCAGATCGCGCATGAATGCGACCGACACTAATGTCGGTGGTTGGGAGAAGTCCGAGCTCCGTGCGAAGATGAACTCCGGTGAGATCTGGAACCTGATGCCCTCCGATTTCCAATCCAAGGTGAAGCCGGTCAGGAAGCTGACGAACAACGTTGATGGAACCGACAAGAATGCCGCCGTGACGGCGACCTCGGACAAGCTGTTCATGCTCAGTTATTCCGAAATCGTCGAGACCCCTTATAGCGGCTGGTCTGGTTATTCTTGGATCGGAAACGAAGGAACCCAGTACGAGGCCTTCAAGGGTAAGGTGACGAACAATTATTCGGGTAACGATTGCCTGAGTGTTGGCGTCGCTTGGTGGGAGCGTTCCTTGAATCCGAGCGCCTCTGCGCTCTTCCTCTATGTCAACAGCAACGGCGATCCGTCGTACAACTACGGCGCGACGAACTCGAATCGCGTCTGCCCAGCTTGGTGCTTCTAGATGCATCTGTTAAGCCCGCACGGCCTGTGCGGGCTTTTCTTTTGGCGGTTACTCGAACGGTTTGATGTTTGTGGCACAGGTATTCGGGTTGAGGAGAAATAGGGTCATACAGCGGCTCTCAGAGCGCCAGCCGCACTCCTCCGCCATTACCTCTGCGGCGTCCTCGTATAGAGCCCGTCCTGCTTTGCGTTTCGTTGCAACAGCCCACTTGTCCACCGATCAAGTGGGCTACTGGACTAAATACAGCGACACGCTTGTTCGTTACAGTCGCTATATCTGTGTAAATCGCCGCGATAAATACAGCCCTTACTCGGCTGTATACCAGCTACGCGTATGTAGATTCATAACGCGTTAATAAATCGGCTCAAGCGCGTGCAAAACGCGCAAGTAGCCGCAAATGGCGATTATCGCGTAGGTAGATTATTGGCACCCTGTTGCTTAAGCAAAATTAAGCAATTGCTTAAAACAAAAAAGGTCAGGCACTAGGTGCCTGACCTGCAAACTTCTGGTCGGGACGACTGGATTCGAACCAGCGACCCCTTGACCCCCAGTCAAGTGCGCTACCAAGCTGCGCCACGTCCCGAAGCTTTTGTTTGTTGCTCTGCTCTCGCTCGCAACAGGGAGTATATTAACCCGAAACTTTAGACTTGTGCAAGAACTTTTTTACAAATTTTGAAGCAAGTCTAAAATTGTATCTGCGAGCTGGGGTTTTGTTAGCACGGGAAGTTCTTGCGTGCCCGTTGTGCTCACAATCCAGGCCTTGTTAGTGTCGGTTCCAAAGCCCGAATCGGCGCGCGATACATCGTTGGCGATAATGGCATCGCAACCCTTGCGGGACAATTTGCGCTCGGCGTACTCGATAACGTTATCGGTCTCGGCCGCAAAGCCGATCACGCATCGCTTGCCCTTCTGGCGCGAGAGCTCGGCCAAAATATCGACCGTTTCGACAAGCTCGATGTGATCCAAGCGCTCGTTGGACTTTTTTAGCTTATGGTCCGCAGGGGCGGCGGGGGTATAGTCGGCGACGGCAGCCGCGCAAATGGCTGCATCGGCCGTCTGGAAGGCGCTCAGCGCCGCCTGGAGCATTTCTGCGGCGGTCTGCACGCGCACACACTTCACACCGCGGGGAACGTCGAGCGATGTCGGTCCCAGCACGAGCGTGACGGCGGCGCCGCGGCGTGCGGCCTCCCCCGCCAGAGCGATACCCATCTTGCCCGATGAACAGTTGCCGATAAAACGCACGGGGTCGATCGGCTCGTGCGTGGGGCCAGCGGTGATGATGATGCTTTTGCCTGCAAGGTCCTGAGGTGCCGGGTCGAGCACCTCGCAGACGGCCTTGACGATGTCCTCGGGCTCGCTCATGCGTCCCGTATCCACATCGCCGCAGGCAAGGTAGCCACTACCCGGACCCACCACATGGACACCGCGGTCGCGCAGCGTGGCCATGTTGGCCTGCGTCGCAGGCGCCTTCCACATGCCGTTGTTCATAGCGGGTGCGATCACGATGGGTCGCGGCGTCGCAAGCAGTGTGGTGGAAATAAGGTCATCGGCGATGCCGTTGGCCATTTTGGCGATGATATTGGCCGTTGCGGGCGCCACGACCACCAGATCGGGCTCCTGCGCCAGCGAAATGTGGTGGATGGGATCGGAGGGGTCGTCGAACAGACCCACGGCGACGGGCTCGTTGGTGAGCGCACGGAAGGTGAGCGGGCCCACAAACTCGGTGGCATGCTCGCTCATAACGACCTTGGCGCGCGCGCCGCGCTTTTGCAGCAGGCGCACGATATTGCACGACTTATAGGCGGCGATCCCACCGGTAATGCCCAGCAGGATCGTTTTTCCCTCAAGTTGCATTGAATTGTTGGATGCCGCCGTCATCGCTAGGCTTCCTTGCTCGGGAGTACCAGGAGGCGGTGGCAGTACGGGCAGTGCGTAATCTCGCTACCGTCGTGGTTGAGGTCGCTCATGGACGATGCCTGCAGCGCGGTGTGACAGACCGTGGGGATGTTGCCCTGGATGGTCTCGACGGCCAGGCCGCGGAACTGCTTGAGCAGACGCTCGTAGTCGGTGAGCACGTCGGCCGGCAGCGTGGCGGCAAGCGCGGTGCGTTCCTTAGTGGCGGCGTCAATCTGGGCCTGCAGGTCGGAAGCCTTGGCGCGGGCGGCCTTGGTGTCGGCCTTCACGCCCTCCTCGAACTTGGCGATGATGGCCTGCGCGCGGGTCTCGCGGTCGAGCGCCTCCTTATGGGCGATGACGACATCCTTGCGGGTGTGCTCAATCTTGTCCAGACGCTTGGCCAGGGTGGCGAGTTCATTCTCCAGGTCCTGAACCTCGCGGTAGTCGGAGCCGTCGACGTGGCGCTTCTTGGCAGCCTCGATGGCGTTGTTGGTCTGAATCTCGGTGGTGTTGAGATCGTCGAGCTCAATGTCCAGATCCTTGCGCTGGGCGTAAAGCTTGGTCATCTCGGACTTGAGCTTCACATAGGTCTTGCGCTTGGAAGCGAGCTCCTTGAGCTCCGGCATATTGGCAAGTTCGCTCTTGTTGCGGGCGAGCTCCAAATCGATCTGTTGCAGCTTGAGTAGCGTAGCGCCGGCGCTCATAAGTTCTCTCCTTTTGTCACAGTCCACCATTGGCAAGGGTTCAGTATTTTAATCGCATGACGGGGGTCGACCCCGGCGTCAACTGCAGAGTTCATCAATATATCAACGAACGGCTCCTCGGAGCGGTCGTGGCCGAGCAAGATCACCGGCAGCCCGCGCAAGGCAAGGTCTTGCGCCACGTGGTAGCCCGCTTCGCCCGTCACGACAACGTCGGCGTCCGCGGCGATGGCAAGCTCACCAAAATCGCCGAGGGAGCCGCCCAGAATGGCGATGGTTCGGCATGCGTGCTCGGCTTCGCCCCACACACGCGGGTCGCTGCCGAAGGCCGTGGCAGCACGGGTGGCAAGATCGCGCAACGTGCACGGGTCGTTGAGCGTTGCAAGTGCGCCCAGGCCGGTGGCTTCGGGGTCGTCCACGTGCTCCAGTGAGCTCACGGGTGCGGCACCCAGCAGCTCGCTCAGACAGACACGCGCCTCGTGCGAGCGGTCCAGGTTGGTGTGGAGCGAGATAATGCTCACGCCGCAGCGGGCAGCCTCGTAGAGGGCCGCGCTGCATTGGGGGCGTGTGGCATCTGCCGGACAAAAGGCCTCGGGCGCCTTGATGTATATGGGATGATGCGTCAGCAGCACGTTGGCGCCGGCTTCTTGGGCGCGGCGAACATTAGCCTCGGTCGCATCGAGCGCGCAGACAACGCCGGTAATCTCGGCGGCTGGATCGCCAACGGAGAGACCTACGTGATCCCAACTCTCGGCATCGTTCTTGGGATAGCGCGTCAGCAGCGCACGTTCAAGCTCGGCGACGATCATGCGGCACCTACGATCGAGAGCAGCGTCTGGGCGAACTCATCCAGGTCGGCAGGGTTCACGCGGTCATCGAAGGAGATGCGCAGTGCGCCCAGCGCCTGCTCGCGACCAATGCCCATGGCGCTGAGCACGTGGCTCGGGTCCATGCTGCCGCTCGAGCAAGCCGATCCGGCCGAAACCTCAAAGCCGGCGGCGTCGAGCTTGACGATGAGCTCCTCGGAGTCCATGCCGTCGACGTAGATCGAAACCATACCCGGCAGACGGTCGACCTGCTCGTAGTCGCCCATGGTGGCATGAATGCGTGGATGGGCCGTAAGCGTGGCGTAGAGTTTGTCGGAAAGGGCTTGCAGCTTTTCGCGCTCCTGAGCCACTTGGGGCGCCAGCGTGCGGGCAGCAGCGGCAAAGGCCAGCTGCGTGCGCAGGTCCTGCGTGCCGGCGCGACGTCCGGCTTCCTGTCCGCCGCCAAAGATGCGGGGACGCAGCGGTGTGCGGGTCTTAACGTAGAGCGCGCCGGACGCCACAGGACCGCCAATCTTGTGGGCGGCAACGGTCATAGCATCGACGCTCAGCTCGGTGACATCGAGCGGAATGTGCAGATACCCCTGGATGGCATCGGTGTGGAACAGGGCGACCACGGTATGCGCAGCCGCGGCAAGCTCGCGGATGGGCTGCACCACGCCGGTCTCGTTGTTGGCAACCATGATGCTCACGAGCGCCACGTCGTCGCCTAGCAGCTCGACAAGGGCGGCGGGCTCAATGTAGCCCGCACGGCAGGGCTGTACCAGATCGACGGAAAAGCCGGCGGCACGCAGCAGCGGCAGGTTGTCCAGAATCGAATCGTGCTCGATGGCAGATACGATCACGCGGTTGCGCTTGCGGTCGCGCTGGCGGGCGCCCTCGGCAAGACCGAGCAGCGCCAGCTGGTTGGCTTCGGTGCCGCCGTTGGTCAGAACAATCTCGGACGGGCGGACGCGCGCGCCAAAGCTACGGGCAATCTCGCGACGCGCCACTTCTAGGCGTGCAGCTGCCTTGCGGCCGAGCGAATGCAGCGAGTTGGGGTTGACGCCGGCAAGCTCGCTGTCGTCGTACTCGCGCTGCGCAAGGAGCGCCTCGGCGCGCATGGGCGTCGAGGCGGCATAGTCAAGATTCACGGGTATGCGGTTTTGACCTGCGGTCATAAGGGTTTATGCCTCCTGTGCGGCCTCGTTGCCCAGCTTCTGCAGCAGCGCAACCTCGGCAGCGGGATCTTCGGACTTAAATACGGCGGAACCGGCCACGAGCACGTTGGCGCCGGCCTTGACGACCTCGGCAATGTTCTTGGAAGAAATGCCGCCGTCGACCTCGATGAGGGGCGAAACTCCGTGGCGTTCGCACATGGCCTTGAGCTCGTGGAGCTTTGCGATGGTGCCCGGGATAAAGCTCTGGCCGCCAAAGCCGGGGTTCACGCTCATCAGCAGCACCATATCGACGACGTCGACGATGCTCTCGAGTACGCACACGGGGGTGGCGGGGTTGAGCACCACGCCAGCCTTGACGCCGCGCTGCTGCAGATGGGTGAGCGTGCGGTGCAGGTGCGTGGAAGCTTCGTAGTGCACGGTGATCATGTCGGCACCGGCGTCGGCGTACCAATCGACCGTCTCGTCGGGGTTCGACACCATCAGGTGCGCGTCGACCGGCACATCGGTGGAGCGCTTGACGGCCTTAAGGATGTCAACGCCAAAGGTGAGGTTGCCGGTAAAGTGACCGTCCATAACGTCGAAATGCACAAAGTCGGCGCCGGCGATTTTGTCGAGCTCGCCCTTGAGGTTGGCCATGTCGGCCGAAAGGACGGACGGAGCGATTTTGATGGAACCCATGGTAGAAGCCTTTCTGCGCTAGTCGGTGAGTCCGTAGAACTCTTGAGAAGGGACGCGATCGGTAAGAATCTCGAGCGCCCTATCCAAAGTAACACCGTTGTAGAGCGTTTGCTCCACGGCAAAGGTGAGCGGAATGTCTACGCCCAGTGAACGGGCAAGCTCGCTGACGCTGCGGGCCGCGACGGCGCCCTCGACCACCATATGCGTGCGCGTCTGATACTCGTCGAGCGACACGCCGTGGGCAAACTCGTAGCCAAAGGTGCGGTTGCGCGAGTGCTCCGAGGTGCAGGTGGCAATGAGGTCGCCCATGCCGGCGAGTCCCATGCAGGTCATAGCTTGACCGCCGCGGGCGTGCACCAGACGGCTGATCTCGGCCAGGCCGCGCGTCATGATAAGGGCGAGCGTATTGTCGCCCGCACCGGTGCCGGCGGAGATGCCACATACGATGGCGATGACGTTTTTCATGGCGCCGCAGACCTCGACACCGGTCATGTCTTGCGACAGATAGATGCGGAAGGCCGTGGACAGGAGCAGTTCCTTAAAGGTCTCCCCTATCTGCGGATCTTTGCTTGCGATGACGGCGGCAGAAAGTCCGCCGCGGCAGATTTCCTCAGCATGGTTGGGGCCCGAGAGCGCCGCCACGCGCGACTCGTTGCCGATCTCGCTGGCGATGACCTCGCTCATGAGCAGGCCGGACTCGGGCTCAATGCCCTTGGTGAGGCAGAGCGCCGGGGTATCGGCGGCGATAAAGGGAGCGGCCTGGTGGCACACGCTGCGAAGGTGCGTCGAAGGAACGGCAAAGATGATGGCCTCGGCACCGTCGAGCGCCTGCGCCAGGTCCGTCGTGGCGACGACGTTGCCGGGCAGCTTGTAGCCCACAAGGTAGCGGGGGTTGCGGTGCTCGCCGTTAATGCCGGAGGCCGTCTGCTCGCTGTGGGCCCACATGGTCACGCGCTCGGCCCGCGCGGCGGCAAGGCCCGCGACGGCGGTTCCCCAGGAGCCGGAGCCAATCAGCGCAACATTCATGACTCTCTCCTACTTATCGTCGGGCTCGGTGACGCGCTTGGTAAACGAGAGCTTGGACTCCTTACCCGTCATGAGCTTTTTGATGTTCGCACGATGGGCCCACACCACGGTGATGCCGATCAGCGCCATGCAAAACTTAAGTCCGAGGCTGCTGTACGGAAAGACCGCGCAGGCAGCGATGGGAAGACCGATGGCCGCGGCAAGCGAGCCCACCGACACAAACTTGGTGATGGCGACGGCCACGATAAACATGCCCAGCAGCGAAAGTCCGATGGGCCAGTACCAGGCGAGGATGACGCCCAGACCAACTGCGATGCCCTTGCCGCCATGGAAGTTGAGGTAGGGCGAGAAGATATGGCCCCACACGGCTGCTAGGCAGATGACGCCGAGCATCCAGTCGCCGGCGGCACCGGGGGCCATAATGCTCACGGGGAAGCCATAGCCCAAGTCGGCAATGAGCGGACGCGCGATAAGGACGCAGATGGCGCCCTTAAGGCAGTCGAGCAGCAGCGTGAGCGCGGCCACCTTGGGGCCGGCCACGCGCAGGGCGTTGGTGGTGCCGATGTTGCCGGAGCCCGCCTTACGAATGTCCGTGTGGTTGAACACGCGGCCCAGGATCAGACCAAACGGAATCGCTCCGATAAAGAACGATACCACGGCGCAGATGGCGGTCAGCAGAATCGGATTATGCATCCTTTTGCTCCTTCTTCCTAAAGAAGAGTCGAATGGGTGTGCCGGCAAAGTCGAAGGTCGAGCGCATGCGGTTCTCGACGTAGCGCTGGTAGGTGTCGTTGACCAGATCGCTGTGGTTGACGAAGAATGTGAACGTCGGCGGGTTGACGCCCGTCTGGGTCACGTAGTGCATGCGCAGGCGGCGCTTGCCGTCCACCACGGTATGACCGAACTCGCGCAGGTCGGTAAGGAACGTGTTGAGGCGCGAGGTGCTGATCTTTTGCGAGCGCGTCTTTTCGGCGGCGTCGACCATCGCCCAGATCTTCTCGACGCTGCGGCCAGTGAGGGCAGAGATGCGCAGGTACTGGGCCCAGGGAGCCATGACGCCTAGACGGCGGTCGATGGTCTCCATGCAGGCCTCGCGCTTACGGTCGTCGTCAAGCAGATCCCACTTGTTGAGCAGCACAACGATGGCGCAGCCGCGCTCGATGGCAAGACCCATGACCTTCTGGTCCTGCTCGGTAACGCCCACGGAGGCGTCGACGACGAGCAGTGCCACGTCGGCGCGGTCGATGGCGCGCAGGCCGCGGACCATGGAGTAGTACTCGATGTTCTCGTACACGGTGCTCTTCTTGCGAATGCCCGCAGTGTCGACCATGCGGTAGTGCTTGCCGTTACGCTCGACGACGGTGTCGATGGCATCGCGCGTGGTGCCGGCGATGTTGGACACGATGGAGCGGTCGGCGCCCAGGATGCGGTTAAACAACGAGGACTTACCGGCGTTGGGGCGACCGATGATGGCCACGTTCAGCGCATCGGGGAACTCGTCGGCGATCTCGTCCTCCTCCTCGGGCAACAGGGCCACGATGTCGTCGAGCAGGTCGCCCGTGCCATGACCGTGCAGGGCCGAGAGCGGCGTGGGCTCGCCGATACCGAGCGAATAGAACTCCCAGATGCTGTCGTTTTCGCGATCGGGGTTGTCGAGCTTGTTCACTAGCAGAAAGACCGGCTTGTCGCAGCGCTTGAGCATGCGGGCGACCGACTCGTCCTCCTCGGTGACGCCGGTACGGCCGTCGACCACAAACAGGATGACGGCGGCTTCCTCGGCGGCGGCGAGCGCCTGGTCGCGGATGGACGTGGCAAACACGTCGTCGCTCTTGAGCGGCTCGATGCCGCCCGTGTCGACGATGGTGAACTCGCGGCCGTTCCAATCGGCCGTGTGATACGAGCGGTCGCGCGTGACGCCGCGAGACTCGTGGACGATGGCGTCCGAGGTCTGGGCCAGGCGGTTAACGAGCGTGGACTTGCCCACGTTAGGGCGTCCGACGACGGCGACGATAGGTTTCATCTGCTCTCCTTTAATGGGTAGGGTCAGCGGAATTAGTAGAGTCGGCAGGCACAATGCCAAGGATGTGCTCCAGGGTATCGAGCAGCTCATGCGGCATGGTCGACACCACATGAACCTCGGCGCCGCGGTGGTTAAGGCTTGCGAGTAAATCGTCACGATGATACTCGTCAAGCGTCATGCCGTCAGCGTTGAACATGAGCTTAGGCACAAAGAGCATAACCCACGAGAGGTCTTGCGGAAGCTGCTCCAGAATGTCACACGCGACGATGAGGCCGGTCACGTCCACGTTGCCGCCAAAGTAGCGGTTCTTGATGGCTGTGACGGTGCCGCCGAGACCATGCGGCGACTCCACAAAGCGCGCCACGGTGTCGCGCGCGCTGGCGCCGGAGAGGCACAGAAGGCGCTGGTTACGCTCGGCGATGGCCTCGCGGACGCGGGCCAGACGCTCGGCGTCGGTTGCAAGCACGTCGTCGGTCTCGTCCAGATAGGAGCGGATCATGCCGATGCCGTCGTAGTACTGCGGGTAGCCGTCGTAAAAGTCAGCCTCGGGAGGATCGATGCCAGCGTCCAGATAGAACTCGTCGCTCATCTGGAAGGTGTGGCGGCCAAAGCGCTCATAGGCGCGGTCCTGGAAGGGCCTGATCATCGCAATGGTCTCGCGCGCCAGCTCGGGCTTGTCGCTGTAGGACCAGCTAAAGCGGTTTTGATGCTTGGTAAAACCGAGCGGCACAATGCCCAGGCTGGTGATTTGCTCGTGCTCCTCGCAAAAGCGCAGGGTCTTTTCCAGCTCCTCGCCGTCGTTCATGCCGGGGCACAACACGATCTGCGCATGAATCTCTATGCCGGCGGCCATGATGGCCTCGAGCACATCCATGCCGCGCTGGGCGTTGCGGCCCATCATACGGCGGCGGACGTCGGAGCTTACGGCGTGGACCGACACGTTCATGGGGCTCATGTTACGCTCGATGACGTTTTGCACGTCCTCGTCGGTGAGGTTCGTGAGCGTTACAAAGTTGCCCTGTAAAAAGCTCAGGCGATAGTCATCGTCGCGAATGTAGAGCGTGGAACGACCGCCCTTGGGGAGCATCGTCATAAAGCAGAACACGCAGGCGTTCACACAGGTGCGCATGCCGTCGAAGATGGGACCATCGAACTCAAGGCCCCAGTCCTCTCCTGGGAAGCGGTCGAGCTCGACGGAAGTGACGGTGTTGTCGCGCGGATCGAAAACCTCCAGGTCGACGGTATCATCGTCGGCCTCCCAGAGCCACACAATCATGTCGGTAAGCTGCTCACCGTTGACCGTGAGCACGCGCATGTCCGGCTCGATACCCACATCCCACGCGGGCGAATCGGGACGTACGTTCTTTACGAGCGCGCCCTCACCCGGCTCGGGGTCGCGGCTGCGCCCGTAATCGGCCACCTCGGCGGCGTATGCGGGTACGGTCTGGTCCATGGTTAGCGGCAAAGCTCCTTGATGCGCTCGACGGCGCGCTCGATGTGTTCTTGCGGGGTGGAGGCTCCAGCGGTGATGCCGATGTGATGAGCGTCGGTAAACCACGCGGCCAGAAGCTCGGAAGCTTCCTCGATGTGATGCGTGTGCTCGCAGGCGTCTGCGCAAATCTGAGCCAGGCGGCGGGTGTTGCCCGAGTTCTTGCCACCCACGACGACCATGCAATCACAGCGTTTGGCAAGTGTGGCTGCTGCCTGTTGACGCTCACTCGTGGCGGCGCAGATGGTGTTGATCACGCGCAGCTCCTGCACACGCGGGGTGATGACTGCCACGACCTCGGCGAGGTTCTGCGCGGTCTGAGTGGTCTGCACGACCAGACCCACCTTGCCCTTGAGCGACAAGGCGTTGGCGTCGGCGGCACAGCTCACGACCTGCGCATCATTGCCGGCGTGGCCCAGGATGCCCTCCACCTCGGGATGGCCCGGCTCGCCTACGACCACCACGCGGTAGCCCTCGCGCACCAGGCGCTCGGCTGCCATATGGACCTTCTTCACGTAGGGGCAGGTGGCGTCGACCACGTTGAGGCCACGCTTGCGGGCAGCATCGATCACCTGAGGCACCACGCCGTGGGCGCGGATGATCACGGTGCCGGTTACGGCGTCATCCAGGGTTTCGGCCAGGCCAACGCCTGCCTCAGCAAGCTCGCGCACCACGATGGGGTTATGGATGAGCGGACCCAAGGTGTGAACTTGAGTGCACTCCCCTGCCTGCGGCGCGGCGGCCAGCGCCATATCGAGCGCACGCTGTACGCCGTAGCAAGTGCCGGCGTGGGCGGCGATCTCGATGGTGGGCGCGGTTGCTTGGTCGGACGCAGTCGCGGAGGTGTTCGTCATGTTCTCGCTCATGGCTAGAACCTACCCGGGTGCTCAGCGCACAGCTCGTCTCGCATGGCGTAGACGCGGTTCATGGCCTCGGACTCAAACCATTCCAGGCGCTCCGTGCGCTTAAGCCCGGCCGGTGCGTCAGAAAGCGAGACGGCCTTGCCGGCGCGGATCCAGCACTTCTTGGGACGCATGATCTTTTTGCCCGCGGGCGTGATGTCGGACCAGCCGCAGATGGCGAGCGGGTTCACAGGTGCCTTGCCCATCTGAGCGATGAGCGCAAAACCGCCGTGGACCTCGGGCTTGATCTCGCGCGAGCGGATGCGCGTGCCCTCGGGGAAGATCAGAACGTCCTCGCCGCGCTGCAGCGCATGCTGGGCGGCGCGCAGGCACTTCATATCTGCAGTACCACGCTCCACGGGGATGCCGCCTACGCGGCTAAAGGCCCAGCGCACAATCTTGCTCTTGGCGAACTCGGACTTAAAGATGGGACGAATGCGGCGCCCCCCAAAGAACAGCGCCGTCTCCACGGCCAAGAGCTCGGCCATCGAGGTGTGGTTGCAGATGACTACGCTCCCGCGGCCGTCCTGGCGCTCAAACAGCAGATCGGCATCCTCGACCTTCCAACGCCACATGAGCTTGGAGAAGGCCCAAAGGATGGCCATGACTACGACGACGGTGCCGCGGATGAGCGCTGGGAACTCTGCATAAGGAGCGTTGTAATAATCCTCGGGCGTCTGCTTAAACAGGCGCATGGGCTACCTCCTTTGGTTGATGAGGTCCTCGATTATCGAGACGACCTCATCGATGGTGTGGGCGGTGGAGTCGACGTGCACGGCGTCCTCGGCGGGCACGAGCGGCGCAACTTCGCGGCTGCTGTCGAGCTTGTCGCGCTGCTTGAGAGCGTCGAGGGTCTCGTCGACCTCGGCCTCGAGTTGCTCGGACGTGAGCGGCTGGGCGTCGTTTTGGTGACGCTGCAGCACGCGGCGACGGGCGCGCTCGCGCGGGTCGGCGGTCAGGAATACTTTGACCTGCGCGTTGGGGAACACGACGGTTCCGATGTCGCGACCCTCGGCGACAATGTCGCGGTCCTCGGCGGCACGGCGCTGATGGATGAGCATGGCGGCGCGCACGCCCGGATAGGCCGAGACCTTGGACACGTTGGCGTCGACCTGCGGGGTACGGATGGCGGCCGAAGCGTCCTGGCCGTCAATGGTCAGGCGCGTGTCCTCGCCGGTGCCGTTGGTAAAGCGGATTTCGATCTGCTCGGCGAGGGCGTCGATGGCTGCCTCGTCGTCCAGGTCGATGCCGCGGTCGAGCGCGGCGAAGGTGACGGCGCGGTACATGGCGCCCGTGTCGAGCTTGTTAAAGCCCAGCTGACGGGCGATCTCCTTGGCGATGGTGGACTTGCCGGAACCGGCGGGGCCGTCGATGGCGACGATCATGCAATGCTTCCTTTCGATGGGTGACGTGCTGGTATGGTTCGCGGGCGCTGCTTGCTGGCGGACTAGCTAGCCCGTGTAGCGCTCGCGGTAGGTGTTGCGCTTGGGTGCGGAGCCGTGGCTGCCGTGGTGACGCGTGCGGCTGGCGGGCGTGTCTTGGGGCTTACCGCCGTTGCGCTCGGCGCTCGCCTGCTTGGGCAGGATGCCACCGCTTTTGAGGATCTGCACCTCGCGGTCGGTGAGCTCGCGCCACGAGCCCTTGGCCACGCCCTCGAGCTCAAGGCCTGCAAAGTTGCAGCGATGCAGACGGATTACCGGGTGGTGGATTTTGCTCAGCATGCGCTTGACCTGGTTCTTGCGGCCCTCGCGGATGATGACCTCCACGGCGGTGGTACCGGGCTTTACGCCTTGCGGAGCCACGGCCTCGGCCTCGCGCGCGCTGATGACGCGGCAGATTGCCGGCTGGCATAGGCCGTCGTCGAGCTCGATGCCGCGGCGGAGCGGGTCTAGATCGCGATCGGTCAGGTGGCCGTCCACGAGCGCCTGGTAGGTCTTGTAGACGTGCTTGCTGGGGTGCAGCAGGTCCTGCGACAGGTCGCCGTCGGTGGTAAAGAGCAAAAGGCCTGTGGTGTCGCGGTCCAGGCGGCCCACCGGGAAAAGTCCCGGAAAGCGGTCGCGGGGAACCAGGTCCGCCACACAGGGACGCTCCTGCGGGTCGCTCATGGTAGTGAGGTAGCCGGTCGGCTTGTAGAGCATCAGGTACACGGCGCCCTGGTCGAGCTTGACGGGCATACCGTCGACCTCGATATGGTCGTGGTCGACATCGACCTTGGTGCCCAGTTCGGTCGCGACCTGGCCGTTGACGGTCACGCGGCCAGCGGTCATCAGGTCCTCCGAGCCGCGACGGCTCGCCACGCCCGCGCGCGCCAAAAAGCGCTGCAGGCGCATGGTGTGCGGATAGACGGGCTGGGCGTAGGTTGCGGGTACTGCGTTGCCCATGGCGCGCGTCTCCCCTACTTCGTTAGTCCTCGTCATGCAAATCCTCCGAGGTCTCGTCGACGACCAGGTTCTCCAAGTCCTCGACTGCCTCAACATCTTCAACATCGGTATCGATCAGTTCGCGCTCTTCGTCCAGGTCCTCAGCCTGCTCCTCGAGCGTGGACTGAATGCTGCGGCCGCTCAGGCGCTCGCGGATAAACTGGCGCGACTGCTCGTCGGGGGCAAACTGCTCCAGATCGGGCAGGTCGCGGGTGGAGCGCAGGCCGAACTTTTCCAAGAAGGCGTTGGTCGTGCCGTAGATGATGGCCTGACCGCGTTGGGGGTCGCGGCCGAGCTCGCGCACCAGGCCCTTGTCCACGAGCGACGCGATGACGCCGTCGGAATTGACGCCGCGAATGCCTTTGATTACCTCGCGCGTCACGGGCTGGTGGTATGCGATGACGGCCAGGGTTTCGAGCGCCGCCTGCGACAGCTTTTGGGTGTCCCAGCTCAGCACGTAGGCCTCGACCACGTCGTGGTAGGCGGGGTGCGTAAACAGGCGCCAGCCGCCGGCGACCTCGCGCAGCTGAAAGCCGCGGTTGGCCTCCTCGTACTCAACCTTGAGCTCGGCGAGCAGCGACGCGCACTCGCCGGGAGCGATATCCAGTGCGCCGGCCAGCGCGGGCGCACTCACCGGGTCGCTCGACACCAGCAGCAGCGCCTCGAGGGCGCCTTTGAGACTGTTTGCCTCCAGCGTGGAAAGGGTTGACATGGTTGCGGCTCCTATTCGGTGAGTTTGGGGCCCTCGCCGGGCACGTATGCCTCGGCTCCCTCGACTCGGTTGATGCAGATGGTTCCGAAGATCTTGTCCTGGCTCAGTGTGAGCGAGCCGCGCTTTGCGAGCTCGAGCATGGCCAGGAAGGTGACGACGAGCTGCTCGGTGGTGGCGTCGCCGTCCATGAGCTCGCGGAAGGTGCAGGTTTGGTGCGCCATAGTAAAGCGGTCGACCGAGGCCACCGTCAGGTCGAGCGGAACGCGATGCGGCGCCACGTGCTCGGCCTCTAGCAGGAAGGTCTGGCGCTTGCCGTCCAAGTCGGCACAGATGACGGCGAGACCGCGCAGCGTGATGCCGGCAAGGTAGTCGGGCATAAGGCCTAGGAACTCGGGGTCGGGGCCGGCCACGCGCGGATGCATGCGGCTTTCGGCCTGCATGCGTGCACCGAGGGCCGCAGCCGCGCCTTTAAACTGCTTGTAGGCAATCAGGCGCTGGATCAGGACCTCACGCAGCGCGTCGCCGTCAAGCGTGCTGAGCTCCTCAAGGTCTTCGTCGAACTCGTCATCGTCGTCATCGACTTTGCGCGGGGCCTCCTGCGGCACCAGAGAGGCGGCCTTGATATCCAAAAGGGTTGCCGCGACCAGCAAAAAGTCGCTCGCCACGTCCAGGTCCAGCGCCTCGATGCGCTCGGCCTCGGCAAGGTACTGCTCGGCCACCTCACTGATCGAGATGGCGCCGATATCTACTTTTTGGCGGGTTACCAGCTGCAGCAGCAGGTCGAACGGTCCGCTGTAGACCTGCGTCGACACGCGATACGACATCTTCGACCTCCTTTGACGGCGCCTTCGCGGCGCGGTTTGGGTGCATGTTACGACCGTTTTGCACGGTCGACCTGTTAGTTTACCTTAGATGGCGGCGATTGCGAAGTTAAGCAGCTGCTCAGCGAGTGGATACACGGTAACGTCGAAATAGCGACCGATTACGTCGATGCCGGTCCACATGGGCAGCAGGTACAGCACCAGGATGAGGATGGGCATGGCGTATTGCTGCAGGCGGTAGTAGTTGGCGAGCGCCTTGCCCTTGAGGAAGGGCACGATGATCGACGAGCCGTCGAGCGGCGGGATCGGGATGAGGTTGAAGAACGCGAGTGACAGGTTGACTACGATGAACGTGGCGCCGAAGTTCATGATCTGCGATGCCACGGCAAAGGACATGCTGGTGTAGAGGTTGCCATAGGTCAGGCGCATGAGGGCGGCAGCAAGACACGCGAGTGCGATGTTCGATGCGGGGCCGGCTACGCTCACCAGGACCTCGTCGCGCTTGGGGTGCTTGAGGTTGTTGAGGTAGACGGGTACAGGTTTGGCGAAGGCGAACACCGGGCCACCGGCTGCGAGCATGAGCAGCGGCAGGATGATGGTGCCAAACGGGTCGATATGGTTGAGCGGGTTGAGCGAGACGCGGCCGCGCGAGCGAGCCGTTTTGTCGCCGAGCGCCCAGGCTGCGGCGGCGTGCGCGCTCTCGTGGATCACGATGCCAACGATGACGGCAACGGCACTGGCGAGCAGGTTCATGATGTAGCTGCTGGACATAACGCTCCCCTAGCGGACGCGGCGCGAGGCGCGCGTGAGCAGGTAGTCAATTACAAACAGGATCACAGCGACGATAGCATAATCCAGGCGGAACACACCGCCAAAAGGCGACGTGATGACGCCGTAGCCGGCGATGGCGCTCGGCAGTGCACGCGAAAGCTCAACGACAAAGCCAACGATCTGCAGCTTGGCGGTGAGGCCGCTAAAGCACAGCAGCACGGTCATCGCGCTCATAAAAATGCCGCAGATGCGACAGGCGATGGCGATGATGCTCATCGCCACGGCAGCGGCCTTACGAGAGTTCACGCGCGGTCTCCTCTTCGATCTGGGTGGAAAGCTCCAGCCATTCGTCCTC
Organism: Collinsella sp.; assembly: GCA_048236535.1. Taxonomy (GTDB): domain Bacteria; phylum Actinomycetota; class Coriobacteriia; order Coriobacteriales; family Coriobacteriaceae; genus Collinsella. Next base: position 20,892 of record DBFAQQ010000014.1, read on the forward strand.
GAGCTTGGGCAGCTCTTGCTTAAGGCCGTTATATTCCCCCAGCGCGGCGTTGAACTTGTCTTGATCGGCATAAAGCTCTTCGCTTGCCATCAATTCCATAAGCTCGTCATAGCGGGCGCGCTTTTTGTCGAGCTCCGTCTCGATCTTCTTGAGCTGGTTACGCACGCCCTTGAGTTTTTTGTTGAGCGCGGCGCGGGCCTGGGCCTCGGCGCGCTTTTGCTCCTTGGTCTTTTTGCCCTCGGCAGGCTTGGGTGCGGCGGGCGCATCGGACTGGGCCGCGGTGACCTTAGCGGACTTGGCCGCGGCCGGTGCGCTCTCCCCTGCCGCCTCGGCGGCGGCGCGGGCTGCGAGGTCCTCGCGCTTGTAGAGGTAGTAGTCGTAGTCGCCGTCGTAGACCGTGACCTTGCCGTCGCGGATGTCAATGATGCGGTTGGCCACAGCGCGTACCAGGTGCTCGTCGTGGCTGATCAGCACGATGGTGCCGGGGAAGTTTTGCAGGGCGTTCTCGAGCATGTCCACCGAGTCGATGTCCAGGTGGTTGGTTGGCTCGTCCAGGCACAGGAGCGCCTCGGGGGCCACGAGCATCTTGGCCAGTGCCAGACGCGCCTTTTCGCCGCCGGAGAGGACGCGGACCTGCTTTTCGATAGAATCGTTGTCGCTAAACAGGAAGGCGCCCAGCAGGCTGCGCTGTTGCGGCACTGTCCACTTGGGCGTGACGGTGTCGATCTCTTGCAGGACGGTATTGGACTCGGTCATGCCCTCGAGTGCGTGCTGGGCGTAGTAGGCCACGCCCACGTTGGTGCCCAGGTCGCGGGTGCCGGTGGTGGGCGGCTCCAGGCCGGCGAGGATCTTCATGAGCGTGGACTTGCCGGCGCCGTTGGGGCCGACGAGCGCAACATGCTCGCCGCGGTAGAGCTTGAGGTCGATGTCACTGTAGATGTGCTTGTCGCCGTAGGACTTGGATACACCCTCGAGGCCCACGACCATGTCGCCGGAGCGCGGAGGGTCGGGGAACTTAAAGTCGATGTTCTTGTGGCCCTCGGGCAGGATGACGAGCTCCTTTTTGATCTGCTCGATCTTGCGGATGCGTTCCTGCGCCTGGGCGGCCTTGGTGGGCTTGTAACGGAACTTGTCGACGAAGACCTGCATATGGGCGATGTCGCGCTCCTGTGCGGCACGCTTGGCGCGCATCTGCTCCAGGTTGTCCTCGCGCTGCTTGAGGTAGCTGCTGTAGTTGCCGGTGTAGGTGGTCACGCGGCGGTTCTCGAGCGCCGCCACGTGGTCGACGCAGGCATCCATGAAGGCACGGTCGTGGCTGACGATGAGCACAGCGCCGTCGTAGTTGGCGATAAAGCCGCGCAACCACTGGACGCTCTCGAGGTCCAGGTGGTTGGTCGGCTCGTCCAGCAACAGCAGGTCGGGATGACGTAGGAAGAGCTTTGCCAGCGCGATACGCATCTGCCAGCCGCCCGAGAACTCGGAGCACGGGCGATCGAAGTCAGTGACCTTAAAGCCCAAGCCGGACAGGATTTTGCGGGCGTTGCTCTCGAGCTCGTAGCCGCCCAGGTGCTCAAAGCGGTCCTGGACCTGGCCGTACTCGTTAAGGAGCGCGTTGACGTCCTTGCCCTGTTCCGAGAGCTCGGTGATCTGGGCCTGAAGTTCGTTGGCGCGCTCGCCCATGCGGCGAATTTCCTTGGCGGCGGCCATGACCTCGGCGAGGATGGTGGTGTCCTTTTGCTCCAGGTTGGTTTCCTGCTCTAGGTAGCCCACCTGGCAGTCCTTGGCGTACTGGACCTGGCCGGCGTCGGGGCTGTCGATGCCCATGATGATCTTGAGCATGGTGGTTTTGCCGGCGCCGTTGGGTCCCACAAGCGCGAAGCGCTCGCCGGGGTTGATCTGGAAGGACGCGCCACTAAAGAGGACGCGCGCGCCGAAGCTTTTTTCGATCTTGTCGACCAGGAGGATCATGGTGCCGCCTTTGACCTTGTGTGCCTATATGAAAAAAGGCCCCAACTTGCGTTGGAGCCTCATTCAATGCTCGGGTGGAGACGAGGGGGATCGAACCCCTGACCTCTTGACTGCCAGTCAAGCGCTCTCCCAGCTGAGCTACGCCCCCGTGCGAAGAAGTACTATAC
>DBFAQQ010000015.1:0-90360 GCA_048236535.1 Collinsella sp.
GTCTGAATTTGGCTTAGCAATCATAGGCGGATGACGCGGAAACGGCCCCTCCCGGGGCCGTTTCAGTTCCAGATCGTTGTTTTCGCCCGCTGAGCTGGGCCTATGCCGGAATCTCTCCCACAGAAACCACCGAAGAGCCCATTTTTGCGAGTATTCTGCAGTCGAAGGTCCCTGCATACCGATCTCGGGCAAAAAATCGGGAGTTCTCGATGTTTTCTACGAATGATGGGCGGGGTTATGGGCTGGCAGCGTTTGATTTGCAGGGATATTCGCGGTCTTTGGCATTTATCGTGGCGCCCGAAGCTCTTGGTTATGTTGAATACTCCTAAAAATGCACGACGCTTAGAGGGGGACCTTCGCGAAAAAGGAAATCGCCCCGTCGAAGTATGCATTCGACGGGGCGGTTTATGCATTTGGCCGATTAAGGATGCGCTGTCAAACTACTAGAACTTGACGGTCGGGGCCTGGCGGGCTGCTTCGGCGGCCTCGAAGCCCTGGCGCTCCTTAAACTGGAAGATGCCGGCAAAGATGACAGCCGGGAACGTCTGAATGGCGTTGTTGTAGCTGAGCACGCAATCGTTGTAGCTCTGGCGTGCATAGCTAATCTTGTTCTCGGTATCCTCGAGCGATGCCTGCAGCTGCGTAAAGTTGGTGTTTGCCTTAAGATCGGGATAGGCCTCGGCTACGGCGAAGAGCTGACGCAGCGCACCGGTCAGCACGTTGTCGGCTTCCATCTTGGCTTCGGGCGTGGTGGCCTTGACGGCGGTGTTACGCGCGCTGATCACGGCGGAGAGCGTCTCCTGCTCGTGCTTGGCGTAGCCCTTGACGGTCTCGACCAGGTTGGGGATCAGGTCGTTGCGGCGCTGCAACTGCGTATCGATGTTCTGCCAGGCGTTATCGATGCGGTTACGCTTGGTGACCATGTTGTTGTAGATGCCGGCGATGGCGCAGGCAATCACAATGACAACAACGATGCCGATGATGACGGGAAGCATGATGTCTCCGTTTCGAATGGCCGCGGCGGCATGCGCCAGCTGCCGTTGGTATAACGCTACTAGTATACCCGCAACGTTTTGTCGTGCCGAACTTTCCGGTAAGCGTTGTGTTTTCGGCGGGGTTGGCACCGGGGCAAAGCGCGCGAGGTACAGGTGTAAGATATGCGACAGATTGACGAGTGTTGTCTTTGCCCTGAGGATGGCGATACCAGTGGACCTTCGCATCAAGAAAACCTACCGCGCCCTGTTCGATGCCTTTACCGAGCTTCTCGAGGAGCATCGTTTTGAGGACCTGACGGTTGCCATGCTGTGCGACCGCGCCATGATTCGCCGCACGACGTTCTACAAGCACTTTCGCGACAAGAACGATTACTTTGCCTTTTATATCGATGAGCTCATGTCGGGCTTGCCGCAAAAACAGCCCGATGAGGCCGGCGCGGTATCTGCCGAGGACGTGCGCGCGCTTCGGCACGCGATTTTGGACGATGCCATGGATTTGATTCTGGCGCACGAGCAGCTCATGGATAACATTTTGGCAAGCAGCATGTCGGGCATGTTGACCAACGTTATTTGCGACCGCATTGCCCGTTCCATCCGCGAGCGTGTGATGAACGTGCTTGCCGAGGATGCCCTGGCTCCCGTGTCACTCGAGACGACGTCTGAGTTTGTCGCCGGCGGTATTATTCGACTTTTCACGATATGGTGGGAATCGGGCCACGATCTTGAGCGTCGACCTGAGATAGCCGACGTGGTCGATGCACTGTTTGAGCGGACCATGACGCCGGTGCATCACTAGAAGTGGCGGAGAGAGGGGGATTCGAACCCCCGGAACGCTCTCGCGCTCAACGGTTTTCAAGACCGCCGCATTCAACCGCTCTGCCATCTCTCCGTGAGTCGTAATGATAGCATCGTTTTGAATTTGCAACAGGGAAGGCGAACGATGACGATCACCGAAATCGACGAGAAGTTCATGCGCGAGGCGTTGGCGGAGGCGCGAGCCGCCGCGGCGGTGGGCGAGGTGCCCATCGGAGCCGTGGTAGTGCGCGCGGGTGAGATTGTCGCGCGGGCGCATAATCGCCGCGAGCTCGACCAGGATCCTTCGGCTCATGCCGAGTTCGCGGCCTTGTGCGCTGCTGCCCAGGCGCTTGGCCGCTGGCGCCTTTCCGACTGTACGGTCTACGTGACGCTCGAGCCCTGCTGCATGTGTGCGGGGCTTATGGTTAACGCGCGCGTGGGGCGCTGCGTGTATGGCGCGTGCGACGCCAAGGCGGGCGCGTTGGGTTCGCTGTATGACCTGAATGCCGACTCGCGCCTGAATCATCGGTTTAACGTGACGGCTGGAGTCCTGGCGGATGAATGCCGTGAGCTGCTGAGTAGCTATTTTGGCGGTCTGCGCGGAGCGAGCGGCGCTGATTGCGGTTGTGGGGCCGATCTTGAAGCACACGCCGCTCACGCCGCAGCGCTTGCAGGTGCCGGTGAGGATGCTGGCGCGGCAGTTGACTTTGGTCCTGCGTGCCGCCGGCCCCGCCGTGTGCTGCTGGCGATCGACTCCTTTAAGGGCAGCGTGTCGAGTGCACAGGCGGAGGCGGCGGTTGCCGAGGGCATGCGCCGCGTTTGGCCCGATGCCGAGGTGTGCACATTGCCGCTGGCAGATGGTGGCGAGGGAACGCTCGATGCCGTTGCCGCCTGCGGTGGCGAGCTTGTGACCTGCGAGGTTGCAGGCCCCTTTGGCGACCGCGTGTCCGCCCGGATACTGGTGGACGGCGAGCACGAGTTGGCTGTTATTGAGATGGCCGAGGCGGCCGGCATTGGGTACTCGCCTTGCACGGAGTCGTCGGCGCTTGCGGCTTCGACCTATGGCGTGGGCGAACTGATGCTTCATGCGGTTCGCGCGGGTGCAAAGACTATCTATATTGGCTTGGGCGGCAGCGCCACCAACGATGGCGGCGCCGGTATGCTGCAGGCGCTGGGCGCGCGTGTGGTCGATGACCAGGGCTGTGATGTCGCCCCCGGTCTTGCTGGCCTTGAGCGGGTGGCGAGCGTTGATTTGGCGCCAGCGCTTCGGGCGCTGAACGGCGCACGTGTCGTGGTGCTTTCCGATGTCGAGAATCCACTCGTGGGGCGTCGAGGCGCCCTAGCAGTGTTCGGTGGGCAGAAGGGCCTGCTGACGGGGGATGCCGAGGTCCTGCGCAGGTGCGACAGCTGGATGGTCGGCTACGGTCGCTTGCTCGACGCCGCGATTGCCGGAGCTCGAGCCCAGGGGTTGTTGCGCACACCCGAGGGCGCGCGGACATTTGGCTCGGTGCTCGGCGTGCCCGGCGCGGGCGCTGCCGGTGGCTTGGGCGCGGCGTTGCTGGCGCTCGGCGCGGAGCTACGCTCGGGTGTGGAGACGGTGCTCGATCTCGTGGGGTTTGACGAGCGTGTACGCGATGTCGACCTGGTCATAACGGGCGAGGGCAATATGGATGAGCAGTCCGCCGCCGGTAAGGCACCGGTGGGCGTGGCCCGTCGTGCGAAGCGATATGGCAAGCCGGTGGTCGCCGTCGTGGGCGGTCGCGCCGTCAACCTGGACACGGTGTATGAGCGGGGTATTGACTTGGTTTTGCCGATTTGCCGCAAGCCCATGCCTCTCGACCAGGCGCTCGGTGCGCAAGAAGCCACTGCCAACCTCATCTGTGCCGGCGAGTCAGCCGCCCAAGCCTATGACCTCGCTCGCCTCTAAGGCCTATCTCCCTATATGTTGCGGTGGAATACGGAGTGTTTTTGCCTTTAAGGTGCCAATTCAGTCCGTATTCCACCGCAACTTCGAGAATGACCATTCGAGGTTGGCTGCCTTAGGTCTTGGGTCGGACCGTTTGCCACGAAATGCGACCATCTACTACGTTAAGCCGGCCACCCTCGACCATCCCGGAATTTGCAAAAACAAAACCGCAGGTAGAAAGCTTGCCGATTTTCGAAAAAGTCGGCTATGGTCGACCCCTGTGGCCTAAACGTAGTAGATGGGCCCTTTCTGTGGTGCGGCACCAAGCCGGTCATTTTGGGATGGGACTATTTTGACTACTCATTGGCTGCTCTGGCAATCGGGCTGCAAAAGTAGTCAAAAAAGCTCCGTCCCAAATTAGCTACCTTGCTCTGGCGGGCGGGAGCAGGTAAGATATACCGAGCGCCTAGCGCGTTCGATGGGTTCGGATGACGACATGTTCCGAATCTGGTCAGGTCCGGAAGGAAGCAGCCATAAGGAGCCTCTGTCGGGCATCCGAATCCATCGAGCGCACGGGCGTTTTTTGGTGCCGCGACATGGCCCGGCCGGCGGCGAGGTGTTTGGTGTCTCGCTGGTCCTCGGCTTCGCCTGCGGGATCGCTCGACTACCAAACACCTCGCCGCCGACCGGGCCCCGTCGTCCAAAAATCATCCGTAAAGGCGCGTTTATCTAATTTAAATCTATCCCTTGTGGAATGCGGCTTGCTGGTGTTGTCTGGGCATTGATGGCTATGTGGTTCAAGAGGCGGCGGTGCTGTTGCTTGAATTTTTGCAGTTAAAGAGGCCCGTTTCCCTGGGTTGGGGAAACGGGCCTCTTTTCTCTCTGGGTTTGTGGATTGGCGAAGGTGGTATGCTCTGGCAGCTATTTTGAGTTCCTGATGCGGCGTGTGGCTGTGGCGGTTATTCCGAGGCCTGCGGCGGCGACTGCTGCGAGTGCGATTGCGCTCGGTGCTGTGTCGCCCGTGTTTGCGAGCTTGCCGGCGGTCATATTTGCTTGCTTGCTGCTGCTCGAGTTCGCCTGCTTGGTGGAGCTTGGCGGGGTATTTTTGCCGGTCGCGGGCGAGCTGGCGGGCTGTGTTGCCTCGGCCGGTTGCGCCGAGTTGGAGGGAGGCGTCGTCTCGGTCGGTTTCGTTATCTCGGGCGAGGCGGCCTTGTCTGCCGCGGCCTTTGCCTCTTCGTATGCCTTGCAGGCGTCGTCATAGGCCGCTTGCGCCTTTTCCAAATCGCCGAGGAGCGCATTTCGCTTGGCAATGTCCTCGTCGATCTGGGCTTTAGCTTCCTCTGCCTCACTTTCGAAATACTGAACCTGTTTTTCCTGGCTTTCGAGCCGGCGTTGGTAGCGGTGAAGATCATCTTCACAAGATTTTTCTCGCCTTTCTGCCGACATGATCTCACTGCGCAACTGCTTTATTTGCTCCTTAATAGCTGTGCTGGGCTCCTCGTCGCCGAGTGCTTCAAGTGCCTTATCCAATTCTGCCTGAAGGCCGCTTGTCCGGTTGTGGGCCTCATCGTATTTGGCTTGGGCTGCATCGACGTTCGCTTGCATGGCGGGAAGGGGTTCCCTCCGTTTGGCGGCTTCCGCCACCACCATGTCGTAGAGTTCTTGAAATGCGGCAATGTCTTCATCGATTTCCGCAATTTTCTCGGGACTTGCGGCGTCTTTTGCGGCCTCGAGGTTTTTGAGCGCTTCCTGCATGGCTGCATACGCTTTTTCTTTTGCGGCGGCCGCATCTTCCGTTTGCAAGGCAACTGCACCGGTGGGGGAGCTGGTTTCTGCCGCGATCGCCGCTACGGGGGCGATTCCCGCGACAAGTGCCGCGGAAAGGGCGATGCCCACAGTTGCTCGTCTTGCTCTTCTTGCGAGAATGTCGTTCATCTCGGCACCTCATTTCAAGGGTCGGCGACTAACTTGGTAGCACTAATGTAAGTATATCAGGCGGTTTGCCCGCCATTGATCGGGCGTGCGCGTATGCCCCTTGATTAACAGCCATTAAATCTATCCCTTAAGGAACGCGGCTTGCTGGTGTTGTCTGGGCATTGATGGCTGCGTGGTTCAAGAGACGGCGGCATTACCATTTGTTTTTCAAGTAAAGAGGCCCGTTTCCCTGGGTTGGGGAAACGGGCCTCTTTTTGTCTCTTGGCTTGTGGATTGGCGAAGACAATAGCCGCTGGCGGCTATTTTGAGTTCTTGAGGCGGCGTGTGGCTGCGGCGGTTATTCCGAGGCCTGCGGCGGCGATTCCTGCGAGTGTGATTGCGCTCGGCGCTGTGTCGCCCGTGTTTGCGAGCTTGTCGGCGGTCGCATTTGCTTGCTTGCCGTTGCTTGTGTTCGCCTGCTTGGCGGAGCTCGGTGCGGCGTCTTTGCCGGCCGCGGGCGAGCCGGCGGGCTGTGCCGTCTCGGCCGGTTGCGCCGAGCCGGAGGGAGGCGTTGTCTCGGTGGGTTTCGTTATCTCGGGCGAGGCGGCCGTATCTGCTGCGGCTTTTGCCTCTTCGTATGCCTTGCAGGCGTCGTCATAGGCCGCTTGCGCCTTTTTCAAATTATCGAGGAGCGCATCTCGCTTGGCTGTTTCTCCGTCGAGGTGGGTTTTATTAAACTCTACTTCGCTTTCTAAGAAATAAATCAGGCTTTTCTGACTTTCGAGGCGCATTCGGCAGTGCTCAAGCTTATCTTCACAACGAGATTCTTGCTCTTGTGCATCCATGATCGCTAGTTCCAACTGCCATCTAGTTTCGTAATCCGTGTGGGGGATTTTATTTAATTCTGCCTCAAGGTCTCTTGTTCGGTTGTGGGCCTTATCGCATTCGGATTGGGCTGCATCGATGTCCGCTTGCATGGTAGGAAGGGATTCCTTATATATGGCAGCTCGCGCCAAATTAGTGTCGTAGTTCTTTTGAAAAATGGCAATTTTAGTATCGATTTCCGCAATTTTCTCGGGACTTGCGGCGTCTTTTGCGGCCTCGAGGTTTTTGAGCGCTTCCTGCATGGCCGCATGCGCTTTTTCTTTTTCGGTGGCCGCGTCTTCCGTCTGCAAGGCGACTGCATCGACAGGGGAGCTGGTTTCTGCCGCGATCGCCGTTACGGGGGCGATTCCCGCGACAAGTGCCGCGGAAAGGGCGATGCCCATGGTTGCTCGTCTTGCTCTTCTTGCGAGAATGTCGTTCATCTCGGCACCTCATTTCAAGGGTCGGCGACTTACTTGGTAGCACTAATGTAAGTATATCAGGCGGTTAACCCGCTCTTGAATCTCGCCAGAAATGACGAGTTGTTTACGCTTCTTTTGAGCTCACCGTACTATCATGATTCGAATTGAGTGTGAATGATGATAGGGAGCGCCTTTTTATGATTGAGTTGCTCAGGCGTTTTGGTGGTAAGTTTCGCCGGTATATGGTGATCGGCCCTGCGTGCAAGTTGATCGAAGTGATCTTTGACCTGCTTACGCCGCTGGTGATTGCGCAGATGATCGACAAGGGCATCGGTGTGCACGATGTCAACGCCGTCGTCCACTACGGTATGCTGCTTGGCGCCATGGCCGTGATCGGCATCTCGTTTACGCTTGTCTGCCAAAAGATGGCGGCGCTGACCTCACAGGGCATGGGCACCGACATTCGTGGCGCACTCTACGAACACATCAACAAGCTGAGCTATGCCGAGCTCGATCGCTTTGGCACGCCGTCGCTCATCACGCGCATCACCAACGACGTCAACCAGGTGCAGCTGGCCGTGGCGCTGGGTGTGCGCATGCTCATCCGCTGGCCTTTCCTGGCGGTGGGCTCCATGGTTGCGGCCCTCGCCATCGACCTTAAACTCGGCATTATCTTTTTGATCTGCACGCCCGCCATCGGCCTGGTGTTTTGGTTTGTCATGGCGCACTGCATCCCGTACTACAAGCAGCTGCAGGCAAAGCTCGACCGCATCGCGCTTATCTGCCGCGAGGGGCTTTCGGGCGCCCGCGTGGTCCGCGCGTTTGTGCGTGAGGACCATGAGCGTGAGCGTTTCGCCCAGGCGGCCGATGACCAGGCGCATGTCGCCATCGCGGTGGGCAGGCTCTCGTCGATTCTCAACCCCGTCACGTTTTTGGTGATGAACCTGGGCGTGTGCGCCATCCTGTGGGTGGGCGGCATTCAGGTCAACGTGGGCGAGCTCACGCAGGGCCAGGTCATGGCGTTCGTCAACTACATGACGCAGACCCTGACCTCCATCGTGTACGTCGCCAACCTGGTCGTGGTCTTTACCAAGGCGAGCGCCAGCGCGTCGCGTATCAACGAGGTGCTCAATTGCGTGCCGAGCATCACCGACGAGGGCAATCAGCCGGTTGCGCTGCCCCAGGCACCCGCGACGGACGTCGACGCCCCGGCCCCTGCGCTGAGCTTGAGCCATGCGAGCTTCTCGTTTGGCGCCGGTGCGGCCAACGCCGTCAACGATGTGACCCTGGAACTCCCACTGGGCAAAACACTCGGCATTATCGGCGGCACGGGCAGCGGTAAGTCCACGCTCGTTTCGCTTATCCCGCGCCTGTACGATGCAGGCGCCGGCAGCGTGTGCGTGATGGGCGCCGACGTGCGCGCTTGGCCGCTCGACCAGCTGCGCCATGTGGTTGCGACTGTTCCGCAGCGTGCGTCGCTGGTGAGCGGCACTATCCGCAGCAACCTGACCTGGCGCGATGAAGCCGCGACCGACGAGGAGCTCTGGGCAGCGCTCGATATGGCGCAAGCGAGCGAGTTCGTGCGCAGCAAGTCGCAGGGGCTCGATGCCCCGGTCGAGGCGGGCGGTAAGAACTTCAGCGGTGGCCAGCGCCAGCGTCTGACCATCGCGCGTGCCCTAGTGGGCTTGCCTCAGATATTGATCATGGATGACTCCGCGTCGGCGCTCGACTTTAAGACCGACGCGGCGCTTCGCCATGCCATTCGCGAGCGCAGCGTGCGCGGTGCCGTCGAGGGCGGGCTGCCGCTCACGACCGTCATCGTGAGCCAGCGCGTCTCGACCGTGCGCGACGCCGACATGATCTGCGTACTCGACCACGGCTCGGTTGCGGGTCTGGGCACGCATGATGAGCTGTACGCGACCTGCCAGCTCTATCGCGAGATTTGCCAGTCGCAGCTGCGCCGCGAGGAGCTTGAGGGCCAGCGGGGGAGCACAGCGCCCGCGTCCACCCCAGGCGCCCCGACCGCCCCCGCATCTGTCTGCGCAAAGGAGGGCTGCTAAATGAATCCGTACACTTCCTCCGGTTCGGTCGCCACGATGACGGCCAACGTGTCCGGTAACGATAACCTCAACGACCTGGGCGACGGTCCGCGCCAGCCCGGCGATCCCGAGCGCTATCCCGTGGGTGCGGTGACCCGCCGCCTACTGGGCTATGTTCGCCCGCATCGCATTTCGTTTGTAGCGTCGTTTGTGAGTGCCGCCGTCTCGGTGATCTTGCAACTCTATACGCCCATTCTCATCGGCGAGGGCATCGACCTTATCGTCGCCGCCGGGCAGGTGGACTTCGACGCGCTGCTGCCGCTTGTTACCAAACTCGCGCTCGTCGTGGTGGGGGCCGCGGCCTTCCAGTGGCTACAGGGCTATTGCGTTAACCGCCTGTCCTACGAAACGGTGCGCGACATGCGCGTGGAGGCGAGCGATAAGCTCAGCCGTATGCCGCTCAGCTTTATCGACAGCCATGCCCACGGCGACCTTATGAGCCGCGTGGTCAACGACGTCGATCAGGTGGGCGACGGTCTGCTGCAGGGCTTTACGCAGCTCTTCGCCGGTGTTATCACCATCGTGGGCACGCTCGCGTTTATGCTCTCCATTAACCTGACCATGACGCTCGTGGTGGTACTCATCACGCCGCTTTCCATTTTTGCAGCTGGTGCTATTGCCAAGCTTTCCAACAAAAGCTTTACGGCACAGCAGCGTATTCAAGGGCAGCTCGGTGGTCATATCGAGGAGTACGTAGGCGAGCAAAAGCTTGTCGACGCCTTTGCCTATGGCCCTAACGCCCAGCAGCGCTTCGATGCCCTCAATGCCGAGCTCTACACCGCGGGCGAGCGCGCGCAGTTTATGGGTTCGCTCTCCAACCCCGGTACGCGCTTTATCAATAACATCATCTATGCCGTGGTCGCTGTGATCGGCTGCGTGGGCGTGATCACGGGCGTGCCCGCGGCGCTTACGGTGGGCGGCGTGCAGATCTTCCTGTCCTATGCCAACCAGTACACCAAGCCGTTCAACGAGGTCACCAACGTCATTACGCAGATCCAGACCGCGTATGCCTCGGCGCGCCGCATGTTTGCGCTGCTCGATGCGCGCGAGCAGGAGCCCGACGCGCCAGATGCCGTGGAACTTGCCGCACCGCAGGGCGAGGTCGCCCTTGAGCATGTGGACTTTAGCTACGTGCCCGACCGCAAGCTGCTTCAGGACATCTGCATCGAGGCTAAGCCCGGCATGCGCTTTGCCCTGGTCGGTCCTACGGGCTGTGGCAAGACAACGCTCATCAATTTGCTGCTGCGTTTTTACGATATCGATGCCGGTCGCATCATGGTCGATGGCCGGTCTTCGCGTGACTACACGCGCGCAAGCCTTCGCCGCGCCTTTGGCATGGTGTTGCAGGACACTTGGCTGTTCGAGGGCACGGTGGCGGAAAACATCGCCTACGGCTGTCCCGACGCCACGCGCGAGCAGGTTATCGAAGCTGCCAAGCGCGCGCACGCGCACAAGTTTATCGTGCAGCTGCCAGGCGGCTACGATACGGTAATCGGCGAGGACGGCGGCACGTTTAGCCAGGGTCAAAAACAGCTGCTGTGCATCGCGCGCGTCATGCTCACCGACCCGGCGATTCTGCTGCTGGACGAGGCAACGTCGAGCATCGATACGCGTACCGAGCTGCAGGTGCAGGCGGCATTCGACGAGCTCATGGCTGGCCGCACAAGCTTTGTCGTGGCGCACCGCCTGAGCACGATTCGTAACGCCGACTGCATTCTGGTGATGCGCGACGGGCAGATTATCGAGTGCGGCACGCACGACGAGCTGCTAGCGGCAGGCGGCTTCTACGCCGAACTCTACCGCAGCCAATTCGCCCAGTGAGCAAGCCCGTGGGGCAAATTAATCAATCGACAGACGGTGGTTTACATCTGTCACGTTAGTACTAAGATATTCATCTAATAAATTGCATTAGTGGCTTTAGTTTTGGGGGATACGAGGCAACGTGACTATGACGTGCTCTTTGGTGGTTAACAGCAAGAGCGGTAATACCAGGATGGTTTCGGGTGCGATCAAGCGCGCTCTGCAGGCTGCGGGTGTTGAGTTTGTCCATGCCGCGGCGTTGAGCGACGATGCGGATGCAGATCAGGTTGCGCTCGAGGCGCAGGGCGCCTGCGCGGCCGACACGGTGCTCGTCGGTTTTTGGTGCGACAAGGGCGCGTGCACGCCTTCGGTTGCCGCGCTGCTCTCCGCTCTGCACGGCAAGCGCGTTTTCCTCTTTGGTACCTGCGGTTTTGGCGCCGACCAGAGCTATTATCAGCAGATTATCAATCGCGTGACCTCCAATTTGGCCGAGGATGCCGAGCTTGTGGGTTGGGCAATGTGCCAGGGCAAGATGGGTCCCGCGGTCAAGCAGCGCTACGAGGCCATGCTCGAGCAAGATCCCGACAATGTCCGCTTTAAGATGCTGCTCGATAACTGGGTCGCCGCAAAGGATCACCCCACCAAGGAAGATCTGGACAACATGGCTGCAGCCGCCAAAAAGGCCGTGCTGGGGGAGTAGCTTCGCCGTTCGCGGTCCTTCGTGCAAAGCAATACAAATGTGAAAGCCTCGATATTCTCGAGGCTTTTTTCTTGCCACTTGTGGGCGCAACCGTGGCAAGCGTTTGGGGTGACATTTTCCATCACCCCGATGACGAGGCCGTTCTGGACAACACGCTCGCATGCGTTCGCTGGATGTATTCGGAGTGGGACGGGGTTTCCGGATGGATGGGGTTTCCAGAAGGTATGGGCTGAGGGCTACACGGGGTAGCCGTAGAGGCATGAATAAGGGGGTTGAAAATAAACGATACTAAATGCAGTATAAATTTAATGTGGGGGGGGGTACGATATCTGAGCCGTACAAAATATTAGACCCTCTATTGAGAAGTTGTGTAGGGGTTAGCCGCAGGCGTTGGATAAAGCAGACAAGTGCGGGGACAAATAACCACTTACGGCAAAAATAGTAGCATTTGGCGGAAAGACGTTGATAAAAACGCGGAAGTAGCTACGGTGATTGTTAGAAATAGATTTCAGATTGGCTTTTTCGAACTCATCTATTAAACGTCTTAGAAGAGCGGCTAATCCTTGATGGGATCGAATATGGCCTCGATGGGGATGAAATAATCACGTTGGCAGCGCGCGGATTCAGACGATTTATTTCACTTCTTAGTGGCATGGCGCTCGCGCTTGTCATAGCCCTTGCCGTTGTTTCTTTTGCTCCCCGCGCATTTGGATACACGCCTTTTGCAGTGCTTTCGGGCTCTATGGAGCCCGAGCTTCCCGTCGGCTCCATGGTGTTTGTTCACCAGGTTGATCCAACGGATATTGCCGTGGGCGACAATGCAACTTTTTACCGATCGGACGGCGCCGTGGTGACTCACCAGGTGTACGAGGTCGACCCTGTGGCGCAAACGATCGGCACGCAGGGAATCGCAAACAAAAATGCAGATGGAACCATCGTGCACGACGCCGAGCAGACGCCTTTTTCATGCGTGATCGGTGTCGTCTCTCTTTGTGTCCCTTACCTGGGCTTCGTTAACGCATATTGCACGACGATGCCCGGTTTGCTTGTTGTGGTGGCCGTTCTGGCGCTGCTGGCCGCGGCGTCGATTGTACTCGATCGGATGGTTCCCGACGAGCCTGCGGACAAGCATGCCCGCGCGCATGCGAGGGAGCGGCGTCCATAGCGGCAGGGAGAGGTGCCGGCGGCGGCAAGGGCCGTTGCCGGGGAAGGCGATTCTCGAAAGGAAGAGAACGATGGAGAACAAGAAGAAAAAGCGCTACGGCATCGTTGCCGCCTTGCTGCTGCTGGTACTGGCCGCCGGCGTGGGCACCTACGCCTGGCTGACGGCGCAGTCGAGCCTGACCAACAACTTCACCACTGCGGGCATCAACAAGCCAACTACCGATCCCGACAAACCGGGGCAGCCAATTCCGACTGACCCCGATAAGGTCAACGGCAACCTGACCGAGACCAAGTGGGTTAAGGACTCTAAGCTCGCCCCCGGCGTGTCTGTTGCCAAGAATCCTAATGTCGGTATCGGCAAGGGATCCGAGGATGCATATGTGTACGTCTTCGTGAACAACAAGACGGCGCCTGCCGGGACCGATGATTCCAAGACGACTTACTTCACCATTAACTCTGGCTGGCAGGCCGTTGATGCGACCACCGTTGCGGGCGAGCCGACTCATTATCTCGGTGGCCTTTTTGTTTATATTGGCGGAGGAACCGAGGCTACTCCGCTTATTGCCAGCAAGACTGAGGATAAGTGGACTGGCGAGCTGTTCAACCAGGTGACTACGCCCAAGGAGACCGAGCAAAAGGATTTCGCCAATCCTTCGACGATGGAAGTCAACTGCTTCATTTACGCAGCAGACGAGACCCCTGAGGGTTCGTCTGCGTCTGCCTTGACTGCTGCCAGGGATTGGGCTAACGGCCTGAAGTAATCCCACCCCATCCACCGAGATCCCGACCCGCTCCCCACCCCTATATTCGGGTCGGGATCTCGGCCCCCCTTTTATCGACGACTGGCGAACGTAATGCTCAACAACCTTTCCGACAATCAGAAACGCACCTTGGCGCTTGCCGCGATGGCGCTGTTGGCCCTGGCGTGCCTGTGCGGCACGCTGGCTTTTACCGTTGATATGGTCCCGGCGAACAACGTCCTATCGTTTGGCAGCGTGAAGGTACGAGTCTGCGAATACACCCTAAACGAGCAGGGCGAGGAGATTCCGTTTGAGGCCAACGAGCACGGGGACTATCCCGACACCAAGGCCGGGGGCTCTGACATCAGCCGCATCGTGCGCGTGGAGAACGCCGGCGCGCAGCCTGAGTACGTTCGCGCTCGTCTGCGCATGACGTCAGTGGCGCCCGACGGTTCGAGCGCGGATGCCTCGGGCAACGTTGCCTTTCACGTGAACGCGGGCGAGGGGTCCCCGTGGATCGATGGCGGCGATGGGTGGTACTACTACCGCGGATTGGCTGGTCGTGGCGGCATGCTCGACCCCGGCGCCATGACGGAGAGTCTCATGGACTCGCTGCGCTTTGTGGGCGACTACCACGATGCCGCGCGCGGCGGCTCATTCAAACTCGATATCGACGTCCAGGCCGTGCAGGCCAAAAACCAGCAGGCAAACGATACCGTCCTCGACGTGCTCGACGCCGCGGGCTGGCCGGAGGCGAACTAGCCCATGGAGATCAAGAACAGAAACCGAGGTGTGCTCAGCAGGCTTGTTGCCGTCGCGGCGATTGCCCTTTGCTGCGTTATGGTGCTGCCGGCGGCAGCGCATGCCGAGGAACAGACCGAATTCCACATCACAAACAGGAACGACTTCCTGGCGTGCGTCGCGCTGTCGCGACAGCGCGACACGTCGCAGTGGCACGTCTATCTCGATAACGATATCGTTCTTAACGATGATGATATGAACGCCATTGTTGCGGATACGGTCAAGCACCTCTCCTTTGGCAACAAAGAACATCCCTTTAAGGGCGTCTTTGACGGTCAAAACCATACCGTGAAGGGCCTGAACTACGAGAATAAGGTCTTGGACCCCGAGCGCGACACGGGCTTCTTTGCCGAGACCGACGGCGCCACCATCAAGAACTTCCTTGTCGAGGACGCCAACATCTGGGCGGACTTCCGCGGCGGTATCATCGTGGGCAAGGCCGTCAACACCAGCTTCGAAAACGTCATGGTCATGGAGAGCACCCTGCACGTGACTTGCGCCAACAACATGCTCAACGTGATTACCAACGCGGGCTTTGAGGGAGGCCTGATCGCCGGCGAGCTCGACGGCTGCAACCTCTACAACTGCGAGGTCCGTGGCGGCCGCGCCGTCAACAACACGACCTCGGGCGTACAGGCAATCGGCGGCGAGGGCCTGTATATGGCGGCGTTTGCCGGCTACGTCAAGAACTCGACCATCGAGTACTGCCGCGTGACGCCTACGCGCAACGAGGATGGCTCGATTGCCGAGAAGGGCATGACCGACGTCACCAATAAATACGATGTGGCCATTGGCGCCCTGGGCGGCAACAACGTGTACGCCTCGGGCTTTGTGGGCTGCATGGCGGGCGACGCCAAGATCATCGACTGCTTCTCGACGGCGCAGTGCTACAGCTATGCCGCATCGTACGTGGGCGTTGTCGCCGTGACGCGCGCGTGGACGGGTGGCCTGGCGGGCCGTATTTTGACTGAAAAGGGCAACGAGCTCGTCCGCAGCCACTTTGCGGGCGACCTGAGCTCGCGTCAATACAACCCCATCGCCGTGATCCCCATCATCCAAAACGATGTGAACCTGGGCGGCATTGCTGCGCGCGCCAACAAGGGAGATGCGACGGTCACCGAGTGCTACTTTAAGCCGAGCGTGAGCCTGTCTGGCAATAGCCAGGGCAATCCTGCCAAAAAGAAGATCCCCTCGTTTGGCGGCGACGGTACCACCAAGGGCGACGGCTTTGGCCCGTGGGACGACGGGCGCTACACCACGCGCGAGCTGTGGGAGGAGCACGACTACGACTTCTGTGCCGGCACCATGCGCTCGACCGCTAACGATGAGGCCCTTGGCGGTTCGCATGCCAACGAGTGGGCGATGGATTACAGGCTGAATATCCCCGTGCATGGCCAGAGCGTTAAGGCGACGATTGATTTTCCCGGCGCGGGTACCGCGACAATCGAGAAGACCAAACTTGGCAAAGACCAGGCGACCACGGATCCGTACGCCTTTGCCGTGAGTGCCGTGCTGGCGGGAACTGCCCAGGGCTTGGCCCAGGGCGATACATCGGTGACGTTCAAGCAGGAGACCTCCGCAAAGCCTGAGGGGCTGAGCGAGGCGAACGGCGGCTACCGCTTTATGGGCTGGTTCCGCGAGCCCGATGTGCGTGTGAACCGAATCGGACAAGACAACAGCTGGTTTGATGGCAAGACCGATGATGCTGCTGTGAGGGATGGCAAGCGCGTTCAGGACAACACGAAGCACGAGGCGACCTCTATCTACACTGCCGACAACGGCAAGGATCATGCCGAGAGTGAGGGCTTCAAGGGCAATGACCTCTTTATCGCTTCATACGAGGCGCAGGTGCTGTTCTATAACGTTAAGGGCGAGATGCTCAATTGGAAAGACGGCAAGGCGCACGATCAGTCTACGGACTGGTACCGCTATGGCGTCGGTTTGACGCCCGCTGCCCCCGCGGATCGCGGCGGCTTGCCGCCTACCGCGACGTTTATTGGATGGACCACGCAGCCGAATGCCGATAAGAGCATGAATGGCGCCTATGCTGCCATTACCTCAGATCAGCTGGCTGATCTGAAAAACAAGGGAGCATTCTATCCCGTGGGCAGCGAGATTGCCGTGGTCGGCCCCACCGATTTCTATCCCGTGTACAGCGACTACGTGTCGAACATCATGACGGTGTTCGAGGGCAATGAGCAGGACAAAATCGACAATGAGACCCTACGTGACGGCGTTGGCAAAACCAAAGTCGACGTCCAGACTGCCGGGGACGGCACCAGCGTCTACACGGTACAGGTGCGCGACACGGACGGTACGCCCCTGTCCGAGGGCGGCAAGCTGCCCGATGGGTATCGCTTCCTGGGCTGGTACGAAAACAAGCAGGTCGCCGATGGGTCCACGGTTGAGGTCCGCGTAAGCCGAGACCCCAGCTATACACTCCCTGCCGATGTCGATCTAACCGTGCTGCACACCTATACGGCGCGCTTTGAGTACCGCGTGGATTATTACGTTCGGGCTTATACCAACCATGGGTTTACGGACAGCAAGCTACTTTGTTCCGTTTGGAATCGCTATCAAACGCCCTTTGAGGAAAACCTCGGTAGTACCTTCGTGCGTGAAAACGTCGTCCACTGGGGTCCGGAGCATGTTGACCACGGTATAAAGGATAGGTATGACGAAACGTGTGACACGCGCTTCACGAAGGAAACCCTTGTCGTGAGTCCCCTTAATGCGTACTCGCACAACGTTAAAAACGATACGGGAGCCGATACTCTAAAAGACCTCTATGCCGATACCGATTTTCCAGGCGCTGCAACGCTAAGCGATACCTGGACTTCGGCTTCGCTGAACGTAACGGTCAAACTGGTGAATGATCGCTATCGCCTGAATTTCTGGACGCTTGAGCGCGGCAATGGCTGCTGGACGTATGTGAAAAATCCCATCGAAAGCACGATGCTGGATCTCGATACGAAGTATTACGTTCGCGCGATGATTACTACAGACGTTAACTTCTACAACAAGGACAACACAATCCTGAAGGCCGCTACGCGTCGTTACGAAAGCAACCTGCTGCAAAATAAGGTGAATGGATCAGACCCTACGTACACGTATTACTACCCGCACGTGAACACTTCGGTTGAGGCAACAGGGGACCCGCAGGATGAGCCAACTGGTTCTTATGAAAGCCCCTTGACCCTTGAGTCTTCGCCGACTGATGCCGAGATGGCGGTGCCGGGTTATAAGTTCCTGGGCTGGATTTCGACCGCCGAGGTCAAGAAGGATTCTGCCGTCTGGAAATATATCTATGATGTCGCCAACGACCCCTATGTGACGAGCAATCCGGAAAAGGCGGCGCCATACTTGGCGACACCTGACTCCAAGGTCACCAAGTGTCAGGATGCTTATCCCGTCTACGCAAAGTACGACGTCAACTACACCACCAACCTGCATCGCGCCGGTTTTGAGGGCACTTCCGAGGTAAATGTTCCTAGGTATGACATCACCCCCGCTCTCAATGCGGACACCGATCCCGCCACGGCAATGGTGACTCCTGATACCGAAACGACGGTATACAAGTCCGGCAGCGAGAGATACAAGCTGGACAGGGTCGAAATCGAACTCCCGAATGGTGAGGTTAAAGAGCTCAAGTCTAACGGCAATAACTCATATTCCTATCAGGTGAAACCCGGCGGCGCCTATACATTTGTAGCGTACTATTCGCCGTTGGCGGTCGTGTATCATCTCAATGCCAAAGATGTGGATGGCAAAGTTGCTCAGAAAGGCGATATGCTCGGCAACCTTGATGGCGGCATCCCGAAGCCTACTTATGACGTCAGCACTATCGATGCGGATACAGGAGGTGCGTTCAACGTCTTCGTGGGCTGGACGGAAGCCCAGCCGGCACCTGGCAAGGGCTATGTCGCTTGGTCGGAGGGCATCAGTATGGTGAGTGCTTCTACCGTGGTCAGGGCCCCCATGGAGCTGTACCCGGTCTACCGTCCCAGCCTGGTTACCGTTCAATCGAACATCGACTCTAAACTTGCGAATCCCGATCTTGTCCGTAGCCTCGGCCGCACTGATTCCGGCGATCAGATTTCTCTTGAGGTCACGGCCGCCGAGGAGGTTGAGGGCACTGACGGCACCAAGTACGACTTTGTCGGCTGGTCGCGCGATTATGTCAATGACGGGCAGTACAGTCTGATGACTGACGATGAGCAGTATCCCCTCGAGGGCAGCGAGCCCTTTGAGAGCGTGACCTACACCGCGGTGTACAAGATCGCGCCGTATAAGGTGCGCTATCACGGTGTCGACGGGTCGGTCATCTTTACGGCGACGGTCGACTCGGACGACGAGCGAGCGACGGGCGCGGGTTTCGTTCATGACGTCGATGTTCCCAAGATGGATGAGGGTGGCAACCCGGTCTTTGATGACAAGGGCGATCCCGTGATGGAGCAAAAGTCCGTCGCGTATGACCCGGACGCTTATTCCAAGATCGTTGCGCAGCTCGATGGGCGGGCGGCGACCAGCGGTGACGTGCGCGAGCTCTTCCTGGAGTGGCGATATGTGGGTGCCGATGGCACTGCGAAGTCTTGGAATGGGTTTAAGGGCGAGCCGATCACGGGAGACATGGATCTGTATCCCGTGACGTATCGCGTGACCGCCAACGACACGTCCGATGCTGCGAACCCCGTAGCCATGACCGCGAAGCTCAAGTGGCTGCTCGATCCCACTGCTGCCAATACGGTCGATGACAATGCCGATAAGGCGCCGTTTAAGGTTTGCTTTGCCGAGCCGTTTATGGGAACGCAGTTGACTGTCACGGTTAAGCAGGCGAGCTATGGCCCCAATGCATCCGTGACGGAGGAACCCGTAAACGGCAAGCTTGTCTCGCTCTACAGCCTGGGCTCGGGTAACGGTTCGTTCGACTTGGCCAACCGCCTGGATTCCAAGACGACGGGCGAAGGGGAGCAAGGCGACGGCAATGCCGTGTTCGACTTCGCCAAGACCCATGCGCTGACGATCGTCAAAAAGACCACCGATGCTAATGCCATGGGACAGACGTTCCGCTTTAAGGTGACGAAGACGGCGGAGGGAGCCTCTCCCGAGACGCGCGTGGCCGAGGTGAAGGTCGATAAGCGGCAGCAGGAAAACGGTGAGACCTGGTATGTCGGCAGCGTGCAATTTGCCGCGCCGACGGGCATCTATACCGTCGAGGAAGATACGGCTTGGGCATGGCGCTACGAGGGTGAACTGAGCACGCCGGGCAAGGCGCCCGGTAAATCTGCCGAGCTGACCATCTCGTCCGCCTCGAGCGCGGGCGACACCGTGGTGACGTGCGTCAACACGCGCGCGAAGGACAAATGGGTCGATGGCGGCTCGCGTGCCAAGAATGTTTGGGAAAACGGCACGCTGAGGAGGGAGGACTAGGATGACTAAGCGCAAGCGGATCGTCGCCCTCCTTGCCGGCGTTCTCCTTTTGGCCGGCGCTGCCGGCACCTTTGCGTGGCTTTCGGTTACGGGCGTGCTGGTCAACGAGTTTGGCTTTGGCTCGGTGGCGCCTTCGGTGGACGAGACGCGCAAGGACAACGTGAAAAGGGATGTCTCGGTAAAAAACACGGGCTCGGCTCCGGCATACCTGCGTGTCGCGGTGGATATCTACTGGCAGGATAAGGATGGCGCGCGCCTGTGGGATGAGCCGGTTGCCGGCACCGACTACACCATTGAGTGGGGCGATAAAGGCGATGCCTCCGCCACTAACAGACCTTCGTCTTGGGTTCTTGCGAGCGACGGGTTCTACTACTGGACGTCTTCTGTTAAGCCGCTCGACAAGACGGGCGTGCTCATCAAGAGCGTGTCCGAAAAGAAGGCAGATGGTAAAAACCTAGTCGTCGACATTTCGACCCAGGCAATTCAGTCTACGCCCGACGATGCAGTTAAAGAGGCATGGGGTTGCACGGTCAATGATGGCGTGCTGGTGCCGCCGCATGGAGGTGCGTAAGTATGGCATTCCCAATTCGCAAAGGTGTTGCGCGCTCCTTGCGTTGCATGGTCGCGGCCATTTTCTGCGTGGTCGCGCTCGCTGTTCCCGCCCGTGCGTTTGCCGATACTCCCGCGATTGCCTATGACGGAAATGCGCGCCAGCTGACGGTAACGGGGGCGACGGGCTCCTCGGGGGAGCCCGATCTGTTTCCCGCCTTTAAAGATCTAATGCCCGGCGATGCGCGCGAGCAGCAGATCGAGGTTCGTGCCACGGGCGTAAAGTCCCAGGTACGCGTGTTTGTGCGGGCCGTTGTCAATCACGAGACGGCACACCTGCTGTCGCCCATTACCTTAACGGCGTCGGCTGGCGATGCGTCTGACGGTTGGCTCCAGACGGGAACGCCGGGCAGCGTGTTCGCCTATCCCACGCAGGTCGCCACGTTCACGAGCGATGGCAGCACGGTGCTCAATCTGCAACTAAGTGTCCCGACGTCGGTGGGCAACGAGCTTGCCGACGCAAGCAAGACCATTCGCTGGGAAATCACCGCCGAGGACGATGGCGAGAAGATTCCCGTACAACCTGCTGGCAGTAAGAGCCCCGGTCTGTTTGGCCTGGCGGCAACCGGCGACAGCACGCTCGCATTGCTCTTGGTGTTGCTGACGCTTGCAATCATCGCTTTCATGGCCGCGCTGCTTTTATCCCGGAGGGATAAGCGTTAGGTCCATCTTCTAAACGCAACGCCCTCCCGGGCGTCGGGGCACGAAGTTCCCTGCTCTACAGTCCTGCGCAAGACGAAGGCCACATTAAGTGGCCTTCTTTGCGTGCGGAACTCGCGATGAACTTCGTGCCCCGCCGTCCGGGAGGACGCCTCTTTATTGATGGGAGGCCTGATAGGTCGATGGTTCCGTGCCCGGATGCGTCCAAAGTGGGACGGGCTTTCCGGATGGGCAGGGGGACTGCGGCTTTCGAAAAATGCGTCCCGGAATTTGCCTTTGGAATGGGACGTAGTTTCCCGTTGAGGTGCTTTGCGGAAAGTGCATCCCACTCTGGGCGGTCGAAGTGGGACACACTTTCCCAAAGGCGCTCCAACGGGAAATTGCGTCCCATTATTCGGTCGAGAAACGGGATGCATTTTCCCAATGAGAGCAAAACCGGAAAATGCATCCCACAATCAGCCCTCAAAGTGGGACGCCGTTTCCCAATGAGGCTCAAGCGGAAAATGCATCCCGGAATTTGCGCTCAAAGTGGGATGCGGTTTCCGGTTGAGGGTCTAAGGGGAAAATGCGTCCCAGAATCGACGCTTGAAATGGGATGCAGTTTCCCGATGAGGCACTCGACGGAAAATACATCCCAGAAATGGCCTTTGAGCTGGGATAAGATTTCCGCGGCATCTCGGATTTTCAAAAATGAGATACGCCGTTGGCGAAAATGAGACACGTGATATCGGGCATCGGATGTATCATTTGCAAAAATGAGTCCACTCCACTCGAATAAAGCGAGGTCCCTCATGTACGTTCCACACCCCCGTATCCGTAGGCTGTCGAAAATCCCGCTTGTTGGGACGGCGGCGCTTGCTGCGTTGATCGCCACGAGCGTCGCCTGCTTCACGGCCACGCCCCAGGTTGCCCAGGCGGCAGACGCGCCCGCAATCACCGATATGACCGAGCAGGATTATCAAGCCCTGGGTCTGGGCACGAGTGAGGACATTTCGGCCGATACCGTTGGCCCCTATTCCACTGATACCCCCACGACGTTTGCCACGCGCAGCGAGGTCTATATGGCAGCTAACGGTAGCCATGGCAATCGCTACACTCTGCGCGACAAGCTCGAGAACGTCGAGCGCGGTGACATTGGCGGCAGCAGCAAACTCACCGATGGCTATGGAAGTGTGTGGGGCGCCGCAAAGTTCTGGCAAAACGTCAACAACTTCGATACGAACAGCGATCTCTACAAGCATAGCGACTACGGTGGCGGCACCTGGTCGTACCTAAGCAACAATGAGTCCTCAACAGTACTCGCCAACGACAACAACGGTTTCTCGGGCATTCACGCCACGAGTGTTGAGTTCTGCAGCGACGCCAGCACGGGCAAAAAGAGCCGCGTTGCCGAGCTCCGTGCCTACGGCGACAGTTCCTCCACGACGATTGACGGCAAGTCATACGCCGGAAAGGTTGAGCTGGTCCTCTACTCGTTTAGCAACGGGCGTACGCGCACTCTCGACACACACCTGCCGGTGACGGTCAACACTAATATGATGTACGAAGGCCGTTTTAAGTACCTGGATGCCGGTTAGCTGCAAGAGCACGATGCCGTCTTTGATGTCGAGGCGGGCGATGTCGACGGCGACGGCGTCGACGAGCTTTTTGTCTACGCGGGCTGCTATGTCGACGAGAACGGCGTGCGCAAGGCTGTAGTCGACATGTATGACTTGGAGGGCGGCAACTGGAAGCAAAGCGTCGTCAAGATCGATGCCGGTAACGCCGCGGACTACACCACGCACAACAAGGGCGGGAACGACTCCTGGACGCAGCTTCAGTCAGCTCCTGTCGTTTCGCTAGCGGCCGGCGACCTCGATCGCGATTTTTGCGATGACCTCGCCATCGTGGTCTCGGCACCCTACGGCAAGAAGAATATTGATAAGTCGACGCATTGCGAGCTGTTTTCGTGGGATGCATCCAAGGGTGCGCTCGTCCATGTCGATGCTCTGGGCGACGCGGGCGCAATCTCCCTCTCCGCGAACGGCAAGACCATGGTCGCTGCGAATGCGACGTTCGGCACGTTTGCCGCCTACGATGAAGAAGGAAAGAAGACGGGTGAAACCGTCACGGGCCTTATTCTTGCGGGCTATGACTGGCAACGCAGCGCTTTTGATTACGGCGCTTCTGACGGCAGCAAGGGGCTGTACGGCGCGCTGTACCGCTACGCGTATTTTGACTCGGAGTCTGGCGAGTTCAAGCTTTCCGATTGCAAGGAATACAGAGACGGGCTCCTCGCCTCCTATGGGCTGATGCATGTGCCCAACAGCGCATGGAAGGATAGCGCTCAGGATAAGCGCTATCCGTGCACCTTGGCGCCTATTGCCCTTGCCACTGCCAACCTTGACGGCCTGTCCGAGCAGCTGGCGGTCGACGAGGTGCTCGTGGGCGGCGATGTGTTCCGCGACTTTGCCTGCAACACGGCACAGAGCGGGGCTCAGGGCTTGGGGTCCATGGTCGGAACCATGAGCATGAGCGGTCAGCAATACAACAGCAGCAACAAGCATGACCACAAGGGTATAGAGCAGGTGTGGATCAGCGACGTCAAGGCGGGCAGCGTCTCGGGTTCGGACCGCTATAACGAGAGCTTTATCGCCGTGGTGGGCAAGCACCGCGACGAGGACCTGCGCAAGAACGATGACTACTATTGGATGACCGCCTCGCATTTTTCGCTCGACGAGAACGGAAAGGTGCGCCGCGGCGAGGAGCAGGTGATTAGCGAGAGCAACCGTCGCGGCACTACCTACGGCACATTTATCTCGCTCGCGCTGCCCGATGTCGACAACGACAGCGTCAAGATCACGTACAAGGACCGCTACAAGGTCTATACCAACCCGCGCGTGCTTGCCGTGCTGCAGGATGCGCCCTATGTTGAGGATCTGGAGCAGGCATACGGCTATCTGGTGTTGGGCGGCACGTCATACGGAGAGGAAAAGGGCACGGGGACATCCCAGGGCTATACCATTGGCGCCGAGTTGGGCGTTGCCGTCGAGGTGCAGACCGGTCCGCCCCTGGTCGCGATGAATGCTTCAGTCGATTTTGCCGCCGAGGGATGCTATGACTACCGGAGCGAGCGCACGGTCAGCGCAAGCGTAAGCTATGAGTCGCATGCCGGCGAGGGTGACAAGGTCGTGCTCTACACGATTCCGATGGTCTATTACGAGTATGAGATCGAAAATGAGGAAACTGGTGGCAAGGGCGTGATGGCGGCGCCCGTGTCGCTCGGCGCGCAGACCTCGGTCGTTAATGTCGAGGCCTATGACCGCATTGCCAAGCAGCACAATATGACGCCGCTCAGCTACTTTTTGACCAACCGGTCGGGAGAACCCGGAACCTATCAAACGACGCTCAACGGCGAGACTCCCGTTGGGGATTCCTTTGGCCTGGGCAAGCCTGGCGTAACGCGCGCCTACACGCACGATGGGTTTAACGGCGCCGCCGCGCAGTCGGGGGCGAGCATTGAGCAGACCATCGAAGTCGAGGAGGGCAAGGAGCAGGAGCTCGAGCTCGGCTTGACGTTGAACGGCAGCGTTGTCATGGGCGCGAAGCTCGCAAAGCACGAGTTGTTTGGCGGCCTGTGCTTTGGTGCCAACGCCGGCTTTACTACGGGTAACTCCTCGAGTGAATCGACCGAATACGGCGGCACCGTCGACAACCTGCCCGAGGCCGCGCAGGGCAAGTACGGTTTTGTGTGGCGTCTGGGCGTCAACGCGGTGGATGTCGACAAGTTCGAGGCAGACTCGGGCGACAAGCTCGGCACCAAGGACACCGACCAGTTCTGGATCGTGGGCTATGACGTTAAGGACGTCGAGATGCCCGACGCGCCGGCCGTGACGGGCTTTACGGCAAACGCCGTCGATTCGACCAGCGTTACGTTTAGCTGGGACGATGTACTCGCAAACAAGAGTGGCTTTAGCTACGGCGTGGGCATGCTGCAGAGCAATGCGGCGGATGCGGTCGTCAATAGCTGGAAGATTGCCGACAACACGCAGACCTCGCTCAAGTGGGATGGGCTGCAGCCCAATACGGAGTATCGATTCGCCATCGCCGCCGTTAAGAATGGATCCACGACCGAAACAGGTATTCGCTCGGCAATCATCACGGTCAAGACCATGCCCGATGGCATGACGATGACCGTGAGCGGACCTGCGGCGGATGCTGCGGAGGGGTCGGATCTTGGATACGACTCTTCGGTTGAGCGCACGGCGGGAAGCCACCTGACGCTCTCGGCGATTGGCCATGTGAAGCAACTCGGTGCCGACGATAGCGAAACAGGGCTGGCACCGACCTATATGTGGTACCGCAAGGGCCGCGGCGAGACAGAGTTTAAGCTCGTGGGTGCCGATGGCAACCTCGCGGCTGGAACGGCCTCAAAGCTCGAGATTGACCTGACCGCAGACGATGACGGTGCGCAGTATTACTGCCACGTGGGATACAACGACGTGGGCCTCGACACCGGCACGACGCTCGTGAATATCGAGGCCGAGGAGACGGCGCCCACAACGGTGAACGCCACCCCGATCCGCACGCGCCGCCTGTTCTCACAGGCAAGTGCGGGCGCCAAGAAGTTCCTGGACCATACGCTGGTAAACACCGCCGGCCCAACCGATTCCGAAGGCTCAAAGGACCCCGAGACTCCTGAGACCCCGACGAACCCGGACAAGCCCAAGTCCGACAACGGAGCTAAGACCGACACCAAGGTCAAGACTACGACCACAGCGAAGAACCTCGCAAACACCGGCGACCAAACATTCGCCCTAGTCGCCACCGCAGCAGCAGCGGGAGCAACGCTCGTAGTGATAGCCCTCATCATGCTGATCAAGCGCCGCAAGACCCACTAGTAGCCAGTCGAACATATCGACAACCCAAAAACCCGGGTAGCCAAAAAACAGGCCACCCGGGTTTTCTGTTGAGTGGAGACTCCGCAAGCGGAAACTGCATCCCACAATTAGCGCCCGGAACGGGACACATTTTCCGTCAAGCCCTCATCCGGAAAATCCATCCCAGTTTGAGCGCCCAGACCGGGACGCACTTTCCCAAAGGGTCCTCAACGGGAAACTGCGTCCCATAATTAGGCCGAGAAATGGGATGAACTTTCCCAATGAGAGCCAACCGGAAACCACGTCCCAGAATCAGCCCCCAAAGTGGGACGCACTTTCCCAACGAGCCTCAACCGGAAAATACATCCCGGAATCCAGCTGAATAGTGGGACACACTTTCCGCAAACAAAGAAGGCCACATAACGTGGCCTTCAACTTATATATGTTCGGCGATACACCCAAGACAAGCCACGCCCCAACATCAGGGCGTCTGTCCAGGCGGAGGCATATAAGGTTCATCGCGAGTTCCGCACGCAAAGAAGGCCACTTAATGTGGCCTTCGTCTTGCGCAGGACTGTCCGAGCAGGGAACCTTATATGCCTCCGCCTGCCGCCGATTCGGGCCCCCGACCCCGCTACTTGATCTTGGTCGTACCCGGTGCCAGGTTGGGGTCGGTCTCGTTGGCCTCGGTCTGGAAGTGCTCGGTGTACACGTTCTTGCCGTCGCGGAACATCTCGTAATACTGCATCTTGGCGTAATCCTCGCGCGCCTTGGTGGCGGCAGCGGCGGCAGCGTCGTCACCGGTGACGTTGGAGGAGAGCGCCCAACGCAGGCTAGCGTCCTCGTAGCCCACGGAGTTGATGGCGGGCAGCGACTCGCGCAGCGTCATGTGCGCTTTCTGGTAGTCGGAGAGAGGTGCGCCGATCAGCTGCATAAGCTGCGTGGACAGGTAGTTGGTGGACAGGTCGTCGACCTCGCTCGTCTGGTCGCAGCCGGCAACGTCGTAGTTGGCCCAGATGATGTAGTCGGTCTGCCACAGGCGCTCTTGATGCGTAGCGTCGTCCTCGCCGGTAAACCACTTGTCATTGAACTTGGACGGGAAGAACGGCTGGTGATCGCCCCAGAACACCACGACTACCTTGCGGTCGAGCTTGCTCAAGGCGTTGAGGAAGTAGCGCAGCGCCTGATCGGACTGCTCGATGCACGAGACATACTCGTCGACATCGGACAGCGTGCCGTCCTCGACGGTCTTGGCGTCCAGGTCGGTCGTGTCGATATTCAGATGCATCTGCTTATCGACCGGCAGCAGGCCCGTGTCGTAGCCCGAGTGGTTCTGCATGGTCACGTCGAAGATAAACTGAGGATCGGCGTTCTGGTCGAGCAGCTCAAGAATCTTGTCGTAGGTAGCCTGGTCGGTCACCATGCCGCGCAGGGTGTCGGCCCCCTGGAAGTCGTTGATGGACAGGAACTGGTCAAAGCCAAAGTCCTTGTAGACGTTCTCGCGGTTCCAGTTGGTCGCGTGGTTGGGGTGCATGGCCGTGGTGGAATATCCGAGCGACTTGAACTGCTCTGCCAGATTCCCGGTCGTTTCCATGTTGTAGATGGTGTAGGGGTACACGCCCGAGCCCAGGTTAGCCATGGAGTTGCCGGTCATAAACTCAAACTCGGTATTGGCGGTGCCGCCGCCGTAGGCGCTCACGTAGAGCTTGCCGCGGCTGAGGCAGTTGGACAGGTTCTTAAAGTACTGCGGACCCTCGTAGCCGGCGCGCATGTTCTGATAGATCGACAGGTCGGAGAACGTCTCGTTCATGATGGCGATGACCGTGGGCTTCTCGCTGTTGAACTGCTCCTTTGCGGCGGTGCGCTCGTCACTCTTGGCGGCATCGGACTTGTCGTAGGCCTTGGCGTACTTTTTGAGCGTGGCCTTGGCATCGTCGACGGAGTAGTCGGCGGGTTTGGGCGGCTTGATGGACTGTGCTGCACTAATAAAGGCAGGCAGATAGCCCTCGCGCCAGTAGCTCTCGAGCGGGCGCCAGGTGTAGACGGTGATGCCGAGAGTGTTGTAGTAGTCGATGAGGGTGACGTGCGCGGTCACGCCGCCCAGGCACAGCACGGCGACGAGCAGGTTGGTGAGCAGCATGCGCTTGGCGTTGGCGGCACCCTTCTGACGGTGCGGCGCCACCAGGCCGGCGTACTCGCATAGCAGCATGGCGATGGCGGTAAAGCCCATGGACAGCACGCAGAACAGCGAGATGGAGAAGGTGTAGCCGGTGCCGGCGACCGCGGCGGCAGTGGAGATGGCCGAAAGGTCACCCGGCTGGATGGGCATGGATTTAAACGTGATGACGAAGAACTCGGCAATGCCCAGGACAAAGAGGGCGAAGGCCAGGACGGCGGGAGCTGCGCCGTGGCGCTGGAATAGGAAGAACAGGCCGACCATGAGCGTGGTGATGATGGCCCACTCGAGCAGGATGCACAGGGGGTAGACCCAGGTAAAGTCGTGGTTGGACGAGACCTCCATGCCCAGCAGCGCAAAGACGCCGGCGAGCAACAGGCACAGGACGGCGGCGACGAGCGGTTTGCCCACAAAGGCGCCGCGCAGGCGGGCGAGCTTGCCGGTGGGGGCGGGGGCGTCGGGCTCGGCGAATGCAAAGACGCGCGGAGCGATGCGGTCGCGGGCGATGCTGGCCCAGGCGCAACCGGTGAGAATGGCATTGGTCAGGATGAGCATCACAAAGGCGAGCGGCTCGTTTTGGGCGACGAGGCCCACGGCGCCCCAAATGGTCAAAAAGACCTGGAACAGACCGAAGGCGACGCTCCAGGCGATGGCGCTCTTGGCAATGGTGCCCGACTGTGCGCGAATGGCCTTGGCCTCGCGCAAGACAAGGTAGACGGTCGCCGCAAGACCGACGAGCGAGATGGCGGCTGCGAACATGCTGAGACTCCTCACAAACTTAAAACCTACGAAAGCGGGGGTTTACCCGATTGTTACCAAGATATGCGCTGCATTTGAGGGCTGCGCACAACAACCAGCCATAATAACGCGCGGGTATGACAGTGTTGCGCAATGGAGTGCCCGCCTGCGCGATAATGGACGGGAATTACACGGAAACGTAAAGGCTTCTTAAAGAATTGGCGAGGATGAGGCGATGAGCGAGCAGATTTGCAAGGCGGACATGGGCGGCGACGGAGCTGCGGCCGTGGACACGCACGGCTATCCGGTCGAGACTACGGGCAACGCGGTGCTGGACATCTTGGAGCATCGCTCGTCTACGCGCGCCTTCGCGCGCGATGACAACGACCGTCCCGTAGCGGTGACCGACGAGCAGCGGGCGGCGATTCTGCATGCGGCGAGTCGCGCACCGTCGGCAGGCGCCATGATGATGTATTCCATCATCAGTATTCGCGAGCAGGCTACGCTCGATCGCTTGGCCGACCTGTGCGACCACCAGCCCATGATCGCCAAGGCGCCCTGGGCACTCATATTTGTGGTCGATTATGCCAAGTGGATCGATCTGTTTGAGCACGTGGGCTGCTTTGAGCCAGAGTTTGTAGAGCGTACGGGCAAGTCGCCCCGTCGTGCACCGGGTCTGGGCGACTTTGCCATTGCGGCGCAGGACGCCGTGATCGCCGCGCAAAACGCCGTGGTTGCCGCCGAGGCCCTGGGGCTGGGGAGCTGCTATATCGGTGATATCGTCGAGAATGCCGAGGAAGTTGCCGAGCTGCTCGATCTGCCGCCCTATACCATGCCGCTGTCGATGCTCATCATCGGCACGCCCCGTAAGGAGCGTCCGGCGATCGCGCACCCCGTGGTGAACCTGGTGCACGAGGAGCGCTACTGCCGTGCGGATGCCGCGACCATGGACGCTCAGGTGGCCGAGATGGATGCGATGTTCCGTCCGCACGCCCGCGAGGTGAGCGAGCGCGTGGTGGATATCTACACCCGCAAGCACACGAGTCCCTTTATGGCCGAGATGAGCCGTTCCATGGAGTGGTGGTTCAAAAACTGCCTCGGAAAATGACAGATGCGGCAAAGGGACAGTCCCCTTGTCACATTCCATATCGCCGCGGTGGCCTAAAGGCCGTATAAATGTTTATCTAGCTGGGAAAACAGTGCCATTCAAACATGGGCCGATTACCTATAATTCCTTCGAACATTAAAGTTGGGAGGAAACCGGCTTATGGAACAAAAGGCCAAGGAGGCAGCCTCGCACGCTGCGATTCCTGTGAGCATCTCGGCGATGCTCGTCACGCTGGGCGTGGTGTATGGCGATATCGGCACCAGCCCCATGTATGTAACTAAGGCGCTCGTTGCCGGCAATGGCGGCATCGGAAGTGTCACGGAGGAGTTCGTGCTTGGCGCGCTCTCCCTTGTCGTGTGGACGGTCACGCTGCTGACGACCGTCAAGTATGTGCTGATCTCGCTGCGCGCCGACAACCACGGCGAGGGCGGTATCTTTGCCCTGTACAGCTTGGTCAAGCGTTGCGGCAAGTGGCTCATCATCCCCGCCATGCTGGGCGGCGCCGCGCTGCTCGCCGACGGCATCCTGACGCCTGCCGTTACCGTCACCACGGCCATCGAGGGTCTGCGCACCATTCCGGCAGTCCATGCTGTGTTGGGCGACGATCAGGGCCGCGTCGTGGCCATCACGCTTGCCATCATCATTGTGCTCTTCTTGGTGCAGCGCATCGGCACAGCCAAGATCGGCCGTGCCTTTGGCCCCATCATGACGCTGTGGTTTCTGTTCCTGGGCGGTACGGGTCTGTTCTTTGTCTTCCAGCACCCCGCGGTGCTGCTGTGCCTCAATCCGCTGCGCGGCATCGCCTTTCTGCTGAGCCCCAACAACCATGCGGGCATCATGATTCTGGGCAGCTGCTTCCTTGCCACCACCGGTGCCGAGGCGCTCTATTCCGACATGGGCCACGTGGGCCGCGGCAACATCTACGCAACCTGGCCGTTCGTTAAGTGCTGCTTGCTGCTGTCCTATATGGGCCAGGGCGCTTGGCTTATGAACAACGCTGCCAACCCCGAGCTCATGGGTATTGCCGACCTCAACCCCTTCTACCAGATGCTCACCCCGGGCCTGCGTCCCTTTGCCGTCGGCCTTTCCACCGTCGCGGCCATCATTGCCTCGCAGGCGCTCATCACCGGCGCATTCTCGCTGGTGTCCGAGGCCAGTCGCCTGGACCTCATGCCGCACATGCAGGTCTTCTATCCTGCCGAGACCAAGGGTCAGCTCTATATCCCCATGGTCAACAACGTCATGCTTGTGGGCTGCGTCATCGTGGTGCTGCTGTTCCAGAGCTCGGCGCACATGGAGGCCGCCTACGGCTTGGCGATCACCCTGACCATGATGTGCACGACGCTGCTGCTCTTCTTCTACTTGCATGTCGATCGCGGCCTTAAGGTCGCCCCGTATATCTTCGTTGCGTTCTTCCTTATGCTCGAGGGCTTCTTCTTTGTGAGTTCGCTCACCAAGTTCTTCCACGGCGGCTACTTCACCATCCTCATGGCTGCACTCATCATGGGCATTATGGTGTGCTGGTACAACGGCACGGCGGTCGAGCAGCGCCAGTTTACGCTGCTGCCGCTGCGCAGCTACCTGCCGCAGCTCAAGCGCCTGCGCGACGACGACCGTTACGAGCGCATGAGCGACAACGTCGT
Source organism: Collinsella sp. (assembly GCA_048236535.1). GTDB lineage: Bacteria > Actinomycetota > Coriobacteriia > Coriobacteriales > Coriobacteriaceae > Collinsella. The sequence goes on from DBFAQQ010000015.1 coordinate 31,424, forward strand.
GTACCTGACCAAGGACACCCATACCGACTACATCGACCGCGATATCGTCTATTCGATCTTGGACAAGCATCCCAAGCGCGCCCGCGCCTGGTGGTTCGTGAACGTCGAGACCATGGACGAACCGCATACCTTTGCCTATTCGGTCGAGACGTTCGGCACCGACTACGTGTTCCGCGTGCATCTGTACCTGGGCTACAAGATCAACCAGCGCGTCAATGCCTACCTGCGTCAGGTTGTTCAGGACCTGGCTGCCACCGGCGAGCTGCCGCCGCAGACGCATGACTACTCGGTCTACAAGGATCCGGGTAACATCGGCACGTTCAAGTTCGTCCTGATCCGTAAGCTTCTGGCGCCCGAAAGCGATGTGGAGCCCAGCGAGCGCACGGCCATCACGCTCAAGTACATCATCCGCCGCGCCGCCGGCACGCCCGCGCGTTGGTACGGCCTGGAGAACTCCAACGTGAGCTTTGAGTACGTGCCGCTGTTCACCAAGTTCAAGGCCGTGAACAAGATGCAACGCCTGGCTCCCAACGAGCGCCCGTAGGCGCCGACAGGTTGCATGGAGTTGGTTTTCGATGGACAAGATTGAGGCCGGGGAGGCAAACATGGATACAAAGGCGCTCGATGGCCGCGAGGCGGTGGTCGAAATGGTGCGTGAGGCGCGCGCCGACGCCGCCGAAGATCGGTTCTTTACGAATCGCGCCAACATGGACATGGCCGACCGCGTGATCTCGATCGTGGCGCTGGTATTTGGAGTGGTGTGCGTGTGTGCCCTGCTCGCGCACGTGCTGTTTGTCTAGCGGCTGCCGGTCGTAGAAGGCTTTACACTTAGAACCACCACGAGGGAAAACCACCACAAAGGTGCCTGTCCCTTTGTGGTGGTTTTTGTTTTTGAGAGAGGAGCGGGTCGCTGATGGACGTCCGTACGGACGGCGATATTGCCGATAGCTTTTGGTGGCGGCGCACAACGCTGACGCGCCGCACTCCTCTGTATGACGCCTGCGTATCGGTGGGGCTGCTGGTCGCGGCGACGATTGTGGGCGCGCTGCTCGACCATCCGGGTCTCGCGCCGAGCATCATGATCGTCTATGTGTTCGCCGTTCAGCTGTGCGCATTCTTTACCTGGAGTCGCCTGTATTGCTTGCTGAGCTCGGCTGCCGCCGTGGCGCTCTACAACTTCTTGTTTGTCGACCCGCGCTACTCGCTGTCGCTTATCGACCGCGGCTATCCCGGCATGTTCTTCATCATGTTTGTGGTCTCGCTTGTGTCGAGCTCGATTGCGTTGGCCCTGCGCCGCGCCTTGGCACAGGCTGCCGCTAGCGACCGCCGTACGCATATGGTGCTCGAGACCAACCGCATGCTGCAGCGGTGCGCCGATCAGCAGCAGATTGTCCATGCCATGGCAACGCAGCTGGCGCGTCTTTCGGGCTGTCCGGTCGTGTGGTACAGCGCCGACGCCGAGGGCGATGACCTGCTGCCGCGTGCGACATACACGGCCGTGGGCGATGCCGCACCGGTGCACGAACTGGCGCCGCAGATGCCGCCGCGGCTCTCGGCGTCCGCCTATGTGGGAACGCCGCTCGATGCCACCTATGGCGGCTCGGCATTTTATGGCATCTACCTGACGGTTCGCACGGGCGACGGCTTCGTGCGCTCGGGCGACCCCGCCTCGGTGGTGGGCGTGCTGGCTATCGTTGCCGAGCCCGACGTGCTGACGCACGAGGAGCGGGCACTTGCCGATGCCATCGTGAGCGAAGGCGAGCTGGCGCTCGATCGCGCCCGCGCCATGGAGGCCCGCGAGGAGGCGGCGGTGCTCGCCAAAAACGAGCAGCTGCGCGCCAACTTGCTGCGTTCCATCTCGCACGACCTGCGCACGCCGCTCACCAGTATTTCGGGCAATGCCGATGTGCTGCTCGACCAGGGCTCGACCGGCACCGCGGTGCTCGATGCCCAGACGCGCCGCGGCCTGCTTCTATCCATTCGCTCGGATGCGCTGTGGCTCAACGCCACTGTTGAGAACCTGCTCGCCATCACCAAGCTCGAGGGCGGCGGCATGCATCTGTCGACTACGCTCGAGCTCATGGACGATATCGTCGAGGAGGCGCTGCGCCACGTAAGTCCGGCCGTGCGTGAGCACGATCTTAAGGTGGTGCCGTGCGACGAGCCGGCGCTCGTCAACGTCGATGCGCGTCTGATGGTGCAGCTGGTGGTCAATCTGGCGAACAACGCCATCACGTATACGCCCGCAGGCTCGCACATTGTGATTTCGATTAGCGTCGACGATGGACGCGTGGCGTGCTCGGTGGCCGATGACGGCCCGGGCATTGCGCCCGAGGACCGCGAGCGAATCTTCGAGTCGTTCTACACCGCCAACCACGGTCTTGCCGACAGCCATCGCAGCGTAGGCCTGGGTCTTTCGCTCTGCCGCTCCATTGCGCTGGCGCATGGCGGTAGCATAGAGGTTGCCGCGGCGGACCCGCACGGCTCGGTCTTTACGATTGGGCTTCCCGTCGCCGACGTTTCGTTTGATAAGGAGTAACGCTGTGCCGAACTCTGCCGTAAAACCGCTCATCTTGGTCGTTGAGGACGATCCCGCCGTTCGCAACCTTATCGTTGCCGCGCTCGAGGCGCACGGCTTGCGCCATATGGCCGTGGAGACCGCCCATGCCGCCATCGCCGCCGCCTCATCGCAGGCACCGAGTATTGTGCTGCTCGATCTGGGCCTGCCCGATATGGACGGCGTCAAGGTGGTGGAATCGGTGCGCGCATGGTCGGGTATGCCGATTATTGTGGTCTCGGCGCGCAGCGAGGATGCGGACAAGATCCGCGCGCTCGATGCCGGCGCCGACGACTACCTGACCAAGCCGTTTTCGGTCGAGGAGCTGCTCGCGCGCATTCGCACGACGCTCAGGCGCCTTTCGTATGCACAAACGGGCGGCGTTGTCTCCGAGGGCTCGTTCGATACTGGTGAGCTGCATATCGATTTTGATGCCGGCATCGCCATGATGGATGGCGAGGAACTGCACCTGACGCCGATCGAGTACAAGCTCCTGTGCCTGCTGGCGCATAACGCCGACAAGGTGCTGACGCATCAGTTTATCCTGCACGAGATTTGGGGCACGGCAACTAAGAGCGACCTGGCGAGCCTGCGTGTCTTTATGGGCACGTTGCGTAAGAAAATCGAGTCCGACCCCGCGCACCCACGCTATATCCAAACGCACGTGGGCATCGGTTACCGATTGGTCATCCAGGGATAGGTCGGCATCCGCCATCCCAATATGAGTTGCGGTGAAATACGGTCTAAATTTGCCTAATTCCAGGCAAAACAGTCCGTATTCCACCGCAACTTTGTTATTTGCCCTTGGGCTTGCTGGCGTAGAACTTCTTCTTTTTGGACTTGCCGGCGGGGGAGGGCTTGCCAGCAAAGTTGGACTTGCCGTTGCCGGTCTGCACGTGCGCGGGCACTGCCGCGCGAGGCTTACGGGCCTCGGGGTTACGCAGCTCCTCGACGCGCTCGGCAATTTCCTCGGCGCTAAAGCCGACCTCGGCCATGGCGTCCTCGATGGGCAGGCGGCGCACGATATAGCAGTGGTGCACCTTCTGGTTGCGCGCGAAGTCCTCGGGGATGGTCTGTGCCGTAATGTCCTCCAGCACCACGCCCGCGCGCGCGAGCTTGCGCGCCTCGGGGCGGAAGCCGCGCAGGTTGCAGCTAAAGATGGCGTGGCCGCCCTGTGCGAGCAGGCGCGATACGCCGGCCAAAAGCTCAACATGGTCGCGCTGGACATCCCAGGTGCGGCGGCCCATCTTGGACGAGTTCGAAAACGTGGGCGGGTCGACAAAGATCAGGTCCCAGCGGTTGCGCGTCTGGCGCTGGTCGCGAATCCAGGCGAGCACGTCGTCGCGCACAAAATGATGCTGCGGACCAACAAAGCCGTTCTGGCGCATATTGCGCTCGGCCCAGTCCAGGTAGGTGTTGGAAAGGTCGACCGTCACGGTCTCCTCGACGCCGCCATCGGCCGCGTAGCAGGTGGCAGTGCCAGTGTAGGCAAACAGGTTGAGGAAGCGGCGCGCCTGCTTGGCGTGCTCGCGCACTAGGTTGCGGGTGACGCGGTGATCCAGGAAGATGCCCACATCCAGATAGTCGTCAAAGTTGACGGCAAAGGTAAGGCCGCCCTCTTCGATGAGTGGCAGACGACGGCGTGCGATATTGGCGCGCTCGCCCGAGCCGCCCTTGCCGGCGCCCTGCTTGCCGTACTGCGAGCCGCCGCGAGAACGCATGCGGGCCTTGGCGTGCACATGCTCGGCCGGAACATCAAGGATGCGCGGCGCGATGGCCAGAATGTCGAGCATGCGGGCCTGGGCTAGCGCGGGGTCGATGGTCTTGGGCGCGGCGTATTCGGCGATGACGAGCCAGCGGCCCGGCGTCTGCGGGCAACCCTCGTACAGGTCGATGGCGGCGGAGTAGTCGGGCAGGTCGGCATCGTAGACGCGGTAGCAGCTCACGCCCTCGCGCTTTGCCCACTTGCGACGCAGGCGAGCGTTCTTGCGCAGACGGTTGGCGAACTGCTCGGACTCGGGGATGAGCACGGGCAGCGGCTTGCCATCACCCAGGTCGAGCGTGGCGGTAGGTTCGGGCATGAAGGTGTCGGCGGCTTCGTCGCTGATGACGTCGTCGGCGTCCGCGGTCTCGCCCTCGGCGTTTGCGCTGGTCGCAGCCTCAAACGCTGCGGCGGCGTGGTCGAGCGAAGGCCAGACTTCGACGGTCGCCTCTTCGTTGTTGGGCATGACGGCGATGGAGCGCGCGGGCTCGGCGTGGAGCGCGCGGGCCATAAGGCCATCGCGGGTGAGCGCGGCGACCGGTGCCGAAGCGAGCTCGGGCGCGCGGCGCAGCTCGCCGACCAGCGTCATGGCGTCGTGCATGAGCGAAAGCGGGGTCTCGGTCGTGTCCGCGACCAGGGCGGCACCGGCGACGGCGCCCGCATGGTCCAGCACGGTGGCGGGCTTGGCGGCACAAAAGTCGACAAAACGCTTGTAGCCGGCGCACTTGACCATGCGCTCGGCAGTCTTGCGGGCGGCGGGGTCGATGTCTACGGCCACGATGCGCGCCTGGCGCTCGCGCGCTGCCGCCTCGCGCTCGCGCGCCTCGGCAAGCAGCTGCTCCCACAGGACAGCGTCGTGCAGCTGCCAGCCCTCAAAGCCCCAGCGCTCGCGTGCGGCGCCCGGGGCGCGGTCGGTCAGAATGTTCACGGCCTCCAGCAGCAGACCGCCGCCGGCGCACGAGGCATCGATTAGCGTGGGAAGGGCTTCGTTTTCGTAATCGTCGGCCGTCAGCTCGCGCTCGCATAGTGCGGTCCAGCCGACCTGCGCCAGCACCAGGGCGGCGTAGTCGGGGCGCAACACATGTGCGCCCTCGCCGGCACGAGTCGCAGCGGGCGGCAGACGCTTGAACAGCGGGTCGCCCGAAAGGTCCAGGCTGATGCTCGCGCGGCGCTGACGCAGCGAAAGCAACAGGTGAACATCGGGGTCGGCGGCATCGACGTCGGCGCGACGGCCCGTGGTCTCGGCCAGACGGTCGCACAGCGCGTCTTTGGCGCGCAGGGCCGAGAAGCGCGTGTTGCGCAGCTGCTCGGTCACGCCGCGGGCGGTGATGGCGATGGTGGCGCCGGGGCGGATGATGGTCTCCCAGGCGATGTCGTAAACGCTATCGTACAGTTCATCGGCATCCTGCGCCTCAAAGCGCCCGAGTACCACGAACACACGGCTCGCCAGGCGCGACCACAGACAGGCGCGGTAGCCTTCTTCGAGCTCGCCCTCAAATGTAGCGCGGCCCTTCAGCCGGCGAACATGCGAAAGCCCGAGGCGTTTAAGCTCATCGGCGAGTGCGGACTCAAAGCCCTCGGGGCAGCTTGCGTAAAATTCCATGGGTGACCTCTCTGGTTGCGTCGCTCCATTATATGATGGATGCTTCGTTTACTCTCGCCCCTGAAAGGAACCCATATGATTGATGCGTGCCCCGATTCCGCCGTGCTCTTTTTTGACGTGGACGGCACGCTGACGTCGTTCGATCCCGACAACATGACCGACAAGGACTTTTCGGCGGTTCACCCCTCGCAGGCGGTCGTTGAGGCGTTTCATCGTCTGCGCGACGCGGGACACCAGGCATTTATCTGCACGGGTCGTCCCTTGTGGCTCATCGCCGATAGCTTGCGTGCGCTCGACCCCGCGGGCGTCGTTGCCATGGCGGGAGCCACGCTCGAGGTCGAGGGCCGCGTGGTGTATGAGGACTGCTTTGACGAAGACATTGTTGAGGAGCTTGCACGCCGTATGGCCGCGGCAGGGATTGAAGCCTTTTTCGAGACCAACGTGGCTACTTTTGCCCTGGAACCCGCGGGTGTTGAGCAGTCATCTCTGATCGGCACTTCTGTGGTGCACAGCGCCGAGGAAATGCGCGTCGACGGCAGTCTGCGCGTGGGCAAGGTAGGCATCGTCGCGAGCGACCTGGCTCGCGTAGCCAACGATGATGGCTTTATCGATCGCGAGTTTGAGCTGTGCAACACCGGTGGTCAGAATCGCGAGCTGAGCCCCAAGGGCATCGACAAGGGCGTGGGCGTGGCGCGAGCGCTGGAATACCTGGGTCGCACCGGCAACGCGCGCACCTTTGGCTTCGGCGATTCGGGTAACGACCTGGGCATGCTCGCTGCGGTCGAGACGGCTGTCGCCATGGGCAACGCCATGCCTGAGGTCAAGGCGGTCGCCGACTACGTGACCGATGACGTCGCACACGACGGTACCGTCACGGCTATGCGCCACTTTGGCTTGATTTAATACATGGCCGGGTCGCCTGCATTGGGGGCGACCCGGCCATGTGAGCTATTTTGCAATATAGAGTTTGGGATGACTGTGGCTGCTCTCGATTGCCGCTGTCATGATACCTTCGCTGTCCCCATCGATGATGATGCCGTCGAGGTCATCGATCTGTGCGGACTGATAAAAGCTCGTCTTATTGAACTTACCCTGGTCGACCATCATGTAGCTCAGGTTCGAGTTGGTTAGATACATGCGCTTGATCATGGCAGAGAAGTCGTGCTCAACGGTAAAGCCGTGGTCGGGATGGAATCCGTCGGCGCTGACAAATGCCTTGTCGGCATGAAGCTTGCTCATGCAGTCGAACGTCAGCGCGCCCGCGAGATAAAGGTGGCCCTTTCGCACGGAACCACCTAACAGCACTACCGAAGCGTTGGGCAGATTGAAGCTGGCATAGTTTGCGATGGCAAGATCGCCGGTGATGATGGTGATGTCGCGCTTGTCTATGAGGGCTTTAGTGAAGTAAAAGCCCGTGGTGCCGATGTCGATCACCAAAACGTCACCATCGTCAACAAGAGTTGCTGCGGTCGCGGCGATAGCCTCCTTGGCTTCGACTTGGACATTGATGCGCTCTTCGGGATACGAGATTGCAGTGGAACGTGAAAGCGATACTGCTCCGCCGCGTACACGACGCAATTTGCCTTCCGATTCCAGTGAGACGAGGTCGTGTCGTGCGGTGACTTCCGAAACCGAAAAGCGACGGACGATGTCGGATACCGAGATATTCGGCTTTTCCGCCAGCCAGTTCATGATAAATCGCTGACGCTCGGCGGGTGAAAGGTCTGAAGTAGATGCCATGTGTCGCTCCTTATGAACGAAAGGCGAAAGAAATGCCTTTCGTAATCGAAATATAACGTATCGATATGAAAAGAACAAGGCAAAATCGAGTGAACGAGATGAATGACACGCTTTGCTTTTATTTGTGTTAGTAGTTGGCCTGACATGCAGAATGCCTGTAATAGCCAGTAAAGAGTCTTGCCTGGAAGGTGTTCACAAAAAGTGAGGTACGCTCGCGCCCGATAATCGACCGTTCGCGGAAAGTTGGCAATTGAGTTTTCGATATCTTTTGAAATAGTTTATAAAAGAAAACCGAAAAGCTTTTGAAACAAAGAAAAAGGCTTTCGATAGCAATAGTGCTAGATGAGAAAGGACCGAACATGGCAATCAAGGTGTTTGCCGACGGCGCTAACCTCGAGGGTATGCTTGACATGCACGACAACGGCAACGTTCAGGGCTTCACGACCAATCCTTCCCTTATGAAGGCCGGCGGCGTGACCGACTACCGCGCTTTTGCCAAGACGGTTCTTGAGCACATCACCGATGTGTCAGTCTCGTTCGAGGTGTTTGCCGACGACGAGGCGGGTATGGAGGCCGAGGCTCGCGAGATCGCAACCTGGGCGGACAACGTCTACGTTAAGATCCCGGCGCTCAACACCAAGGGCGAGTCCACCGCAGCGTTGGTCAAGCGCCTTTCTGCCGATAGTATCAAGGTGAATGTCACCACCATCTTCACGCCCGAGCAGGTCGACGAGTTCGTCGATGCCGTCTCTGCCGAGACCCCCTCTATTCTGTCCATCTTCGCCGGCCGTATCGCCGATACCGGCGTCGATCCGCTGCCCCTCATGGCAGAGTCCGTAAAGAAGGCTGCCGTCAAGCCCGCCGCCGAGGTTCTCTGGGCATCCACGCGTGAGGTACTCAACATCTTCCAGGCAGAGTCTGTTGGCTGCCAGATCATCACGGTCCCCAATGCCCTTCTCGCCAAGCGCAAGAATTTCGGGAAAGATTTGCTCGAGTACTCGCTTGATACGGTCAAGGGCTTTGCCCGCGACATTCAGGCGCTTGGTTTTCATATCCTGCCCGAGGAGTAGGGAGCTGTCATGCTGACCGATCTTCTTAAACCCGAGCTTGTTGCCTGCCATGTCCAGGCCTCCGATTGGGAGGAAGCGATTAGGGCATGTGGCAAGCTGCTCGTTGACGCGGGCAAATGCGACCAGAGCTATGTCGACGCCATGATTTCATCGGTTCACAAATTTGGCCCCTATATGGTTCTGGAAGAGGGTATCGCCATGCCCCACGCCCAGGCCGATGGCAATGTGAGCGAAGCGGGAATCTGCATCGTCACGCTTGATCCTGCGGTTGCATTTGGACACGAGGATTTCGATCCGGTTCACGTACTCGTGGGCATTTGCGCGCCCGACCCCAAGGCTCATCTTGGTTGCTTGGCGGAGCTTTCGCAGATGTTCGAGGACGAGGACTGCGTTGCCAAGCTCAGCGCGTGCGGTACGCCCGAGCAGGTTTTGGAGACCATGCGTTCATTCTTTTAGGCCTTAATGGCACGGCGATGCGTCGCCGCTTTTGGATAGACGGAAAATCCGTCACGTGTAGGAGAGGAAGGTTGCCATGCATATCATCACCGTATGCGGAAACGGCATCGGGTCCAGCCTGATGCTCGCTGGCAAAGTCGAGGAGCTTTGTGAGGAGGAGGGCATCAAGGCCGACGTTGAGTCTATGGACCTGAACGGTGCTTCTTCCGCAAATCCGGATCTGTTCATTACCGTTAAGGAGCTCGCTCCCGAGCTTCACGGTAACGTCGTGATCGTTCGCAGCTACGTGAACAAGAAGAAGATCCGCGAAGACGCCCTCGAGGCAATCAAGGCGGCCGCCGCTAACGCCTAAAGCGGCACAAAAAGGGGCGGTTCCCTGTGGAAGAGGGAAACGCGCCCACGTTAAAAAGAAAGGAAGCCCAGATGCAAGTCATCCTTCCCATACTTGAGTTTATCCAATCGATTCTGACCAAGCCAGCATGGATTATGGGTCTGTTCGCTTTTGTGGGCCTTGTCGCGCTTAAGCGTCCCGCCCACAAGGTGATGACAGGCACCCTGAAGCCGATCCTTGGCTACATCATGCTGTCTGCCGGCGCCGCTGTTGTTCAGGAGAACCTTGCTCCGCTGGGTACCTTCATCGAGACCGGTTTCCACATCACCGGCGTCGTGCCCAACAACGAGGTTGTCGTTTCGATGGCTCAGAGCGTCCTCGGCGTTCAGACCATGATGATCCTGATTCTCGGCTACGTCGTGAACATTATCATTGCCCGCTTTACCAAGTTTAAGTACATCTTCCTGACGGGCCATCACAGCATGTTCATGGCTTGCCTGCTGTCTGCCGTTCTGCAGGCATCTGGCTTCCAGGATGTCCAGCTTGTCATCGTGGGCGGCATGTTCCTGGGCCTCGTGAGCGCTATGCTTCCCGCCGTTGGTCAGCGTTTCACCGAGAAGGTTACCGATGGCGATGAAATCGCCATGGGCCACTTCGGTTCACTCGCCTATTACATCTCCGCTGCAGTCGGTACGCTTTTTGCTAAGGACGCCGAGGAGAACAGCACCGAGAAGATCGAGGTTCCCGAGAAGTTCTCCTTCCTGCGCGACACCACCATCTCCACGGCTCTTACCATGGCCTTCTTCTACCTGGTTACCGCTTTCGCCGCTTACATCGCAGATCCTGCGGTCGTTACCAAGACCGCTGGCGGCGACAATGTAATCGTCTACGCCCTGACCTGTGCCCTGTCCTTCGCCGTCGGTGTCACTATCGTCTACAACGGCGTTCGTATGATCCTTGCCGACCTGGTCCCGGCTTTCCAGGGCATCTCCAACAAGCTGATCCCCGGCGCCATCCCCGCCGTCGACTGCGCCGTCTTCTTCCCCTATGCTCCCACCGCCGTCATCCTCGGCTTTGTTGCCTCCTTCATCGGTGGCGTGGTCGGTATGTTCATCGTGGGCGCTACCTTGGGCATCTTCATCATCCCGGGCATGGTTCCCCACTTCTTCTGCGGTGCTACCGCAGGCATCTACGGCAATGCTACCGGCGGTCGCAAGGGCGCAGCTCTTGGTGCTTTCGTCAACGGCCTGCTCATCACCTTTGCCCCGGCTCTGCTCCTGCCTGTTCTTGACGTCTTTGGCTTCAAGAACACTACGTTCGGCGACTTCGATTTCTCCGTCATTGGTATTACGCTTGGCCGCGCTGCCGAGGCCTTCGGTACCACCGGTGTCTACGCGATTCTCGCTGTCCTTCTGGTCGTCGCCTTCGTCCCCAACTTCATCCACACCAAGGGTGCTGTGATTAACCACGTTGAGGAAGAGTAATCCAGGCATACGTTAAGCCCTAATCGGGCGGAGCTCCGATAACCGGCTCCTACACGAAAAGGCGGCGTCATCTCTTGTGAGGTGCCGCCGCCTTTTTTCTTGAAGCGAGTGTGGATTCGATTGGTTTTGCTGTAAATAAGCGCCGTGAACGGAAATGGCGCAGCGCGCCGAAAAACCGTTTTGCCGCTGGAAAGTCTTTGATAAAAGTGGTAAAGATGCTAAACCGTTTACCGATAAAGCTTAAAAGCTGCAGCTCAAACCTAGGTAAGCATGGCTAAAGTGTTTACCAGCTCAATGGCCTTATGCAAACGAAAGGAATCAGGCAGATGGCAATCAAGGTGTTCGCTGACGGTGCAAACCTCGAGGGCATGCTCGACATGTACGAGAACGGCAACGTTCAGGGTTTCACGACCAACCCGTCCCTTATGAAGAAGGGCGGCGTGACGGATTACCGCGCGTTTGCCAAGGAGGTCCTGACCCACATCACCGATGTGTCCGTCTCGTTTGAGGTCTTTGCCGATGACGTTGAGACCATGGAGGTCGAGGCGCGCGAGATCGCTACCTGGGCCGAGAACGTCTACGTCAAGATTCCATGCGTGACCACCAAGGGCGAGTCCACCGCCGAGCTGGTGCGCAAGCTGTCGGCCGACGGCATCAAGGTCAACGTCACCACCATCTTTACGCCTAAGCAGGTTGACGAGATGGTCGAGGCCGTTGACACCGAGACGCCGTCCATCATCTCGCTCTTTGCCGGCCGCATCGCCGACACCGGCGTCGACCCCATTCCGTTTATGACGGAGTCGGTCAAGAAGGCCGCCATCAAGCCCAACTGTGAGGTCCTGTGGGCGTCCACGCGCGAGCTCATCAACATTTACCAGGCCGAGGCCTGCGGTTGCCAGATCATCACGGTGCCCAACGGCATCCTGGCCAAGCGCAAGAACATCGGCCGTGACCCGTACGAGGTCTCGCTCGACACCGTCCGCGGCTTTGCCAAGGATATCGCGGCGCTCGGTTTCCATATCCTGCCGTAACGCGAACACTGGCTACGCCGCGGGTTGTTCGCCCCGGCTTTTCCTTTCCCTACCGCTCACGCGCTTCGCGGGGGTCGCGCTAGGCAAAGGAAAGGCCGGGGCTGCCGGCACGAGCTTGCCAGCAAGTTGGCGCTTGGCTTCCATATCCTGCCGTGGGCAAAGGTACCCCCGCCTGCGCCGTGCAAAATTGAGAGTATTCAGCAAGGTAAAGGCTTTTACCAGTTAACCGAAGCACGGAACAGCCCCCGTTTTGGCTCTGATGATGCTAAAACGGGGGCCGTTTTTGACTTTATTGCCTCTGAGGGGCGTTCGGGGCGGCGGAAATTGCAGAATACTCGCGATTTTGCACGTCGCGAGAGGGGGGACCCTTGCTTTAGGTGGTTTACTTCCCCTGCACCATGGTGAGCGAGATCTTCTTGCGGTCGCGATCGACCTTTTCCACCCACACCTTTACCGTGTCGCCGACGCGCACCACGTCGCTCGGGTGCTTGACGAAGCGGTTGGCCAGCTTGGAGATGTGCACGAGGCCGTCCTGGTGCACACCCACGTCGACGAAGGCGCCAAAGTCGACGACGTTGCGCACCGTGCCCTTGAGTTCCATGCCGGGCTCCAGGTCGTCGATGGAAAGTGCCGAGCGGCTAAAGGCCACCTCGGGCGCGTCGTCGCGCGGGTCGCGGCCGGGCTTCTTGAGCTCGTTGACAATGTCGATGAGCGTCAGGGTGCCGCAGTCCAGGTCGCTTGCCAGCGCCGAGATGCTGCCCAGGCGGCGCTCGATGTCGGGCACGCCGCCGCGGCTGAGCTCGCTTGCTTTAACGCCGGCGCGTTCCAAGACGGACGTGGCCACCTCGTAGCTTTCGGGGTGGACGCTCGTTGCGTCGAGCGGGTTCTTACCGCCGCTAATTCGCAAAAAGCCTGCAGCGTTGAGATATGCCTTGGGTCCCAGCTTGGGGACCTTCTTGAGCTGGCGGCGATCGGTGAAGGCGCCGTTTTCCTCGCGGAAAGCCACGATGTTCTTGGCCACGCTCGGCGTGATGCCCGAAACGTATCCCAGCAGGCTCGCGCTCGCGGTGTTGACGTCGACGCCCACGCGGTTGACGACGTCCTCCACCACGTGGCCCAGGGTGCGCGAGAGCTCGGCCTGGTCAAGGTCGTGCTGGTACTGGCCCACGCCGATGGACTGGGGCGGAATCTTGACGAGCTCTGCCAGTGGGTCCTGCAGGCGGCGGCCCAGGCTCATGGCGCCGCGCACGGTGACGTCCAGGTCGGGATACTCCTGGCTCGCGAGCTCGGAGGCGGAGTACACCGACGCGCCGGCCTCGTTAACAATGGTGTATCGCAGCCCAGGCGCCTGCTCGGCAATGAACTCCGAGACGACTTCCTCGGTCTCGCGGCTGGCGGTGCCGTTGCCGATGACGATGGTGTTGACGCCGTCCTTTTTGACGAGGCGGGCGAGCTCGCGCTTGGTGCCGGCGACGTCGTGGCGCGGCTTGGTGGGGTAGACCACGCCGTGGTCGAGTAGCTTGCCGGTCTCGTCCATGACGGCGACCTTGCAGCCGGTGCGGTAGCCCGGATCGAGCGCGAGCACGCGGGCGCCGCGCACAGGGCGCGCCGAGAGCAGGCCCTCGAGATTCTTGGCAAAGACGTTGATGGCCTCGGTCTGAGCGCGAACGGTGAGTTTGGCGCGGGCCTCGCGCTCCAGCGAGGGGGCCATGAGGCGCTTGTAACCGTCAGCGATGGCGGCATCGAAGATGGGCGCGAAGACGCCCTGGCGTCGGGGCCAACGGCTGCTGAGGCGCGCTGTGGCGGCAGCGCCGTCGACGTTCACGCGCACGCGGAGCTTGCCCTCGCGCTCGCCGCGGTCGATAGCCAGCACGCGGTGGTTGGGTATACGGCGCAGCGGCTCATCATAGTTGTAGTAGGGCTCGTAGGGAGTCTTTTCGGCGGGGTCGGTGGCCTCGACGACGATGTCGGCGGTGTTTTGCGTAAAGGCGCGCAGGTCGGCGACGTTCTCGGGGTCTTCGGCCACCGTCTCAGCCACGATGTCCGCCGCGCCGGCGAGCGCCTTCTCGGGCGTGTCGAAGCCGGCTTCCTCGTTGACGTAGGCCGCGGCGGTGTCGAGCGCGCTGCCCTTGGCCGAGGCCTGCATGATGATCATGTTGGCAAGCGGCTCCAGGCCTGCCTCGCGGGCCTTCTGTGCGCGGGTCATGCGCTTTTTGCGGTAGGGCTTGTAGAGGTCCTCGACACGCTGGAGCTGCGTGGCCTCTCGAATCTGCTGCTCGAGTTCGGGCGTGAGTTTGCCCTGGGCGTCGATGAGCAGAACGACGTCCTCTTTACGCTGCTCAAGATTGCGCAGGTAGGACAGGCGCTCGTCGAGTGCGCGCAGGGCGACGTCGTCCATGCCGCCCGTGGCTTCCTTGCGGTAGCGCGAGATAAAGGGGATGGTGTTGCCCTCGTCGATGAGCTTGACGGCCGCCTCGACGTTGGCGGCCTTAAGGTTGAGCTCGCGGGCGAGCTGGGCGATAAGATCCATGAAACTCCTTGCGGTAAAGGTGCGTTTGCAGCACAGAGCTACCAAGGATACCACCCGTCCCAAAAGACTGTTTTGGGCCGTGCCACGAAAATGACCTATCTACTACGTTTAACCCGTATGGGTCGACCATCCCCCGGTTTTCCGAAAATACGCAAGCCGTCTACCTGCGGTTTTTACTTCGCGAAATTTGGCACGGTTGAGGGCGATCGGTTAAACGTAGTAGATAGGCGCATTTCGTGGCGAACGAATCAGGCCGAGGTGCAAAATGGCCCCTCGCCCCAGAAAAATCGTCGGAAAGGTAGCAAAATGCCCCGCGGGCAGGAGGCTGCTCGCGGGGCAAAGAAGAGGGGCTTGTTGGTGGCGGACCGAAGGGTTCGGCATGGGGCTTCTGCCGCGGTCTGCCCTAAGGCGTTACAGCTCGACGAGCTGGCCGGTCTCGGCGGCCTCCTTGATGGCGTTGAGAAGCGTGAGCGTCTTGACGTTATCGGCGGGCGTCACGACGGGCTCGACCTCGCGGCGGACAACCTTCACAAAGTGCTTGAGCTGCATCTTGTGCGGCAGCGCGGGGTCGACTGCCGGAATCTCCATCTGCAGCGGCTTGTGCCAGTTGGAGGCGCCGTCGTAGGAGAACTGGTGCAGGCGGGGCAGCGAAAGGGCGCCCTTAGTTCCGCCGATAAAGTAGGCGTCGGCGTCGAAGGGACGGTACTGCGGGTCCTCGCGAGCGGTGGCCTCCCAGTTCCAGGGGCTGGCGGTGGCGTCGGAGATGGTCATGCTCGCAAGCGCGCCATCGGCAAAACGGACGTTGACCACGGCGGAGTCCTCGGTCTCAAAACCGCGGGCGGCGCTGGACTGCATGCCCTGGACGGCAACGGGCTCGCCCAGCAGGTAACGGAGCAGGTCGACGTCGTGCACCAGGTTGACCAGGATCGGGCCGGCACCCTTCTTGCGGCGCCACTCGACGTCGAAGTACTCGTCGTTCTTATAGATCATGTAGTGGAAGCTCGACACGGTGAGCTTGCCCAGCTCGCCGGACTCGATGATCTCCTTGGCCTTGTTGACGAAGGGGTTGTGGCGACGGTGCTGACCCACGAGCACGGGCACGCCGGCGGTCTCGGCCTCGGCGGCAAAGGCCTGGGCATCCTCGAGGTCGTTGGAGATCGGCTTCTCGACCAGCGGCACAATATTGCGCTTCACGGCCTCGCGGGCAACGCCCAGGTGCAGGTCGTTGGGGGTGGCGATGATGACGGCCTCGGGCTTGACCTCGTCCATCATCTGGGCGGGATCGGTGAAGAACGGCACGCCGGCGGCCTCGGCCGTGGCGCGGGCGCCCTCAAAGGCGTCGGCGATGGCGACGAGCTCGGCCTCGGGCTCCTCGGTGACGAAGCGGATGTGGTTGCGACCCATGGCGCCGGCGCCGATAACGGCAATGCGGACGGGGTTGAGCTCAGACATTTCGACTCCTTAATACTGTTGGCGATGGAATGCGACAAAGGGACAGTCCCTTTGTCACATTGGCAATTACTAAGCGGACTTCTTCTTGCTGTCGGAGACCATCATGTAGACGGTGAGCACGACGGCGATGGCGGCGATCACGATGGCGCCGTAGAAGGACTGCTGGTAGGCGGCGCTGCCAGCCTCGGCGTGATACAGCACGGCGGTGATGGGCTGGCTGATCCAGGTGGAAGCGGCATAGCCCAAAAACATGATGCCGTAGTTGACGCCGATGTTGCTGGTGCCAAAGGCGCCACCGGTGAGCGGCGGGTAGATGACGAGCAGGGCGCCAAAGCTAAAGCCGAGCAGGGCGAGCGCCACAAAGAACATGGCCTGCGTAAAGCTCATCGACATGATGACGAGCGCGACGATGGTGACGACAAGGCTGATGAGCAGCGACTTATAGGCGCCGAGCTTGTCGATGATCTGACCAAAGGACAGACGGCCGACCAGGTTGGCGCAGGTGTTGACGGAGACGACCACGCCGCCGAGGGCGACGGCCGCGGCGCTCGTGGGGTCGGCGAAGAGCTGGACGGCGGCGATGGAGGCAACCTTGCCCACGAGCAGGGTGCCCGCGGTGGCGGCGAAGGCGAAGGTGATGATGAGGACCCAGAAACGCGGGGTCTTGACCATCTCGCCCGGGGTGAGGTCGCCGAAGGTGCCGGCATGTGCGCCACCCTTGGGGGCCTCGAAGCCCTCGGGCAGCCAACCGGCCTCGGGGGCCTTCAGGAACAGGGCGGAGGCGGCGATCATCACAAAGAAGATGACGCCGAGCGCCTTAAGGGCGCCAAAGATGCCCAGGCTCGGGATGAGCAGCGAGGCGAGCACCGGGGACAGCACGGCGGGGCCGGCGGTCGAAGCGGCCAGGGTGATGCCGGAGGCGAGGCCCTTCTTGTCGATGAACCACTTTTGGCCGGTGGTGAGCGCCGGGTTGTAGCCCAGGCCGTTGCCGATGGCGGCGACGAGCGAGAACCACAGGTAGAACTGCCACGGCTCGGTGACGGTGCCGGACATGAACCAGCCCAGGCCGTAGCACACGGCGGCGGCGATAACGACGTTGCGCGGGCCGATCTTATCGGAGATGCGGCCGGCGAAGATGCCCGTCACGGCCATGATGGTCTGAAAGACCGGGAAGGCCCAGGTGAGGGCGCTCGACCACTCGGGGTAGACGGCGAGCAGGTTCTTGCTCACGACGGAATACAGCGCGATGGAGCTGATGAAGAACATGGTGACGCACGCGGCGGAAAGCACGACGGCGCGACCCTTGTTGGAGTTGGTGGAAGCCATTGGACTCTTTCTAATCGATACGGGGGAGGAGGAGCGGTCGTATCCGCGGGTCTCCCTGTTAGGTTGGTTTACTGGTCAGTCGGCTTGGCGACGCCGGACTCATCGGACCAGAGCTCGACACCCTTGTTCTTAAGGTAGTTGTCGGCATAGGCGCGACGGCCGCCGGGCTTGGCGGTGAGGTCGCCCATCATGTTGGAGAAGCCGCCGTCGACCTTGATGGCGTCGCCGGTGGTGAAGTCCGAGCGCGTGGACGCCAGGAACATGACGGCGTTGGCGATATCGCTGACCTCGCCGATGCGGCGCGTGGCGATCAGGCGGCTGCGGCTCTTTTCGACCTCGGGGTCGGCGTAGAAATTGGCCGACATGGGGGTTTTGACAAAGCAGGGCTCGACGCAGTTGGAGCGCACGCCGTAGGGGCCCCACTCGGCGGCGAGCATCTTGGACATCATGTTGACGCCGGCCTTGGTGGAGCTGTACACGCCCGAGAACGTCTCGGGGGAGTGGCTGGCGACGGTGGAGATGTGCACCAGGCGACCCTGGCCGGCCTTGATCATCTCGCGACCAAAGCGCTGCGAGGTGATGAAGTAGCCGGTGAGGTTGACGTTGAGCACCTGCTCCCAGTCGCTCAGCGGCAGGTCCTCCATAGCGGCGAAGCGCAGGATGCCGGCGGTGTTGACGAGGACGTCGACGCGGCCGAAGTTGGCGATGGTGGCGTCGACGGCGGCCTGAACCTCGGCCTCGTCGGTGGCGTTCATTTTGTAGCCCTCGGCGTGGATGCCAAACTCGGCAGCGAGGTCGGCGGCAGCGGCCTTGACCTTCTCCTCGTCCAGGTCGAGCATGACGACGTTGGCGCCATTGCGGGCGAACTCGCGGCAGATCTCGGCGCCCATACCGCCGAGTGCGCCGGTCACGGCGCAGACATCGCCCTCGAGCTTAAGCCAATTGCTCATAGGAACTTCCCTTCTTGTGCCTCCCGGTGGGTCTCTCCCATTAACTGACCCACGTGGTTTTCGCTGGTTATCGTATGCTTTGCATTTGCGCAGGTGAATTGCATATTTGTTAGAATGGCGTTAACCGTAGGTTTACACCATGTGCTGCAGTTTGCCTATGTTGAGCATGTGGCCTGCGAAAACGACCCCCTGCGGCACCGTGTGGCCGTACGTGCGAAAACGGAGAGATGACGTGTACGATCGACGACTTGAGGCCATTTCGGCCGCCGCGGAGCTGGGAAGCTTCTCGCGCGCCGCGGCAAAATTGCGCGTGTCGACGCCGGCGCTCGTCAAACAGGTGTCGGGGTTCGAGGCCGAGTTTGGCATCACGCTGTTCGAGCGCTCACATTCGGGCGTCAAGGTGACGCCGGCGGGTGCGTTGCTGGTAGACGACGCGCGCTCGATCATGCGCCAGTCCGAGGATGCCCTGCGCCGCGCCCGACGCGCGGCGGGCGATGGCGGTGCGGTTCGCCTGGGCGTGTCGATGATGTGCCCGGGCCGTCAGACGCTTTCGATGTGGACGGGCGTACACGAGCTGGAGCCGTCGCTGCGTTTTGAGATCGTACCGGTGAGCGACCTCTACGACGAGCGCGAATCCGTCATGCGCAGCTTGGGCCGCGAGGTCGATGTGGTGCAGTCGAGCTTTTCGACCCCGCGCTGGGGCGATGCATGCCAAAAGCTTCTCATCGTCAACGTGCCGTTTTATATCGATGTGCCGCGCACGAGCCCGCTTGCGCGCAAGAGCCGTATTACGGTTGCCGATCTGGAGGGCATGCGCCTGCGCGTGCTGCGTCACGGCAACGACGCCATGGACAGCCTGCGCATCGACCTGTTGGCCGACGGCGGCGTGGATGTCATCGACGTGGACAGCTTTGACTTCGCGCTCTTTAACGAGGCGGAGGAAAAGGGCGACGCGGTACTTACCTGCGGCGCGTGGTCGGGCGTGCACCCGGCCTTCGTGGGCGTGCCGTTCCTATGTGGCCGCGAGGTGCCGGTCTACCTGCACTACCCGCTCGAGCCAACCCTCCAAGTCCAAAAATTCGTCAACGCCATGGCACAACTTCTCAAGTAGCCAAAAGAGCCCCGTCCCAAATTAGCTACCCTTTGCTACGGGTTTAGCGTTCCTCGCGTGGCAGCCCGGCCGCCTCGGCTGTCTTTACGCGGTTCTTGTCGATGTACATGTTTTTGTCGGCCTGGGAAAAGAGCTCGCGCATCGTAGGCGGTTCATCAAAATCACTGGAAAGCGCGTAACCCACCGCATAGCTAATAGGCATGTCGGGATGAGCCTCGGAATACTCGTTCACGTTTGCACGAACCCGAGTAAGACAGGACTCAACGGCAGCCCGATCGGCATCCCATAGCACCGCGATAAACTCATCGCCACCGTCGCGGCCCACAAAGCAGGTCTCGGACGCCACACGCCCCAGCTGCCGGGCAAAAGAGCGGATGTATTCGTCGCCCTTCTCGTGACCAAAGCTATTATTGACCGTATGCAGATTGTTAAGGTCGAAGACGCACACCGCAACGGGCGCCTCCGCGGAGACAGGCTGCTCCTGCCCCAAGATTTCCTCGCACTTGTTCTTGTTGGGCAGTCCCGTGGCTTCGTCGAGATAGACTTTACTCTGCAGTTCACGATTGAGCGCGGCAGTTCGCACCGCGCGAACAAGTTCAACCGCAAAGGTCGCCACCAAGCCCACGATGTCGATGATCACCAAGCCCTCGAGATAGTTGAGCGCCGACGCCTTCTCCTGAGAGTAGTCCTCTGCGAGTCGCGTAGCATCGTCGCAAATGCCAAAGAACTCCTCGCTCATGGAGATGATGTCGGTGTTCTCGTAGCCGACATCGCGCACGCGGATGATCTCGGCGCAAAGCTTATCAAAATAATTTGCAAGCTCGGTCATCTTTGCCTGATACTCGTCGTCGTCGAGACGGACGAGGTTGAGGTTGTCACTTCCGTAACGCAAACCGTTGATGTATGAATCCACGGCTTTAAGCAGGTCATCTTGAGGCTGGCCCGCGTCCTCGAGCTTAACGATTCGCTGCGTGGTGCCGCGCACCAGACCGGCGTAGTTGACCACGCGCGCCGTGCCCTGGATATCGGAGACGAGCAGCATAACATTGATGAAGAAGAAGATGAGAACTGCCGTGAGCACCATCATGAGCAGGCGCATCGCCCGACTGGCTTTCTTGGCGACAGAAGTATTCACAAGGCACTCCCCTAAATGACAAAAAAGCAAGTAACACGCAGTGTGCTGAAATTCACGTGAGGCCAACTCTACCATATGGGCCAGCAGCCTCAAACTGCAGCAGACGCTCGTCCAAATTGGCGTGACGCTTGCCTTGTTGTTCTTGACCTGGCTGCGCTATCGGACATGCTTCTGGTCTTGGATCACCATGGGAAAGCTCATCCCGTTTTGTGCGTCTAGAGTGGGATGCGGCTTCCCAAAGGTGCCGTTAGGGGAAACTGCATCCCAGTTTGGACCCTTGAAATGGGATGCAGTTTCCCGGAGGGGCCCCAGCGGGAAACGGCATCCCATTCTGGGCCCGAAAAGTGGGATACGGTTTCCGGCCGGCATGAAAAAGCCTCCGCAGCTCGTGTGGCTGCGGAGGCTTTATTCGTTGCGGTGCATTGTGTTTGGGTCGTTGAGATGAGTCGTTTTGCCCCGAAAGAGGAGGGCATTGACCTTAGGGTCATGCCCGACGAATGAGCGGCAAAACGGCCATCTCGGCGGGCCGAACTACTCCAGCTCAAATGCACCCGTGTACAGCTGGTAGTAATACCCGCGCTTGGCGATCAGCTCGTCATGGTTACCGCGCTCGATGATGCGGCCGTGGTCCAGGCAGATGATCGCGTCGGAGTTGCGCACGGTGGACAGGCGGTGAGCGATGACAAACGTCGTGCGGCCCTCCATGAGCTTATCCATGCCGGCCTGCACGATGGCCTCAGTGCGGGTGTCGATGGAGCTCGTGGCCTCGTCCAGAATCATTGCCGGCGGATCGGCGACGGCGGCGCGTGCGATCGAAATCAGCTGGCGCTGGCCCTGCGACAGCTGCGCGCCGTTGCCGGTGAGCATGGTGTCGTAGCCGTCAGGCAGGCGGGTGATAAAGTCGTCCGCGCCCGCGAGCTTGGCCGCCGCGATGCACTCCTCGTCGGTGGCGTCCAGGTTTCCGTAGCGGATGTTATCCATCACGGTGCCGGTGAACAGGTTCACGTCCTGCAGCACCACGCCCAGCGAGCGGCGCAGGTCTGCCTTGCGGATCTTGTTGACGTTGATGCCGTCGTAGCGAATCTTGCCGTCGGCGATGTCATAGAAGCGGTTGATGAGGTTGGTGATGGTCGTCTTACCGGCACCGGTGGCGCCGACAAACGCGACCTTCTGGCCCGGCTTGGCAAACACGGACACGCCGTGCAGCACCTCGTGGTCGGGCGTGTACCCAAAGTCGACGTTGTCCATGACCAGGTCGCCGCGCAGCGGCACGTACTCGATCTCGCCGGTTGCGCGGTGCGGATGTTTCCACGCCCACATGCCGGTGTGGTGGTCGGCCTCCTCGAGCTGCCAGGTATCGGGGTTCACCTGAGCGTTGACGAGCGTCACATAGCCTTCGTCGGCTTCGGGCTCCTCGTCGATGAGCTCAAAGATGCGGTCGGCGCCGGCGAGGCCCATGACCACGGCGTTGATCTGCTGCGAGATCTGACCGATCTGTCCGCAGAACTGCTTGGTCATATTGAGGAACGGCACCACGACGGCGATGGACAGCGTCATGCCCGAGATGCTCAGGTTGGGCACGCCCAGCGCCAGGAAAATGCCGCCTGCCAGTGCGACCAGTACGTAGAGCAGGTTGCCCAGGTTCATCAGGATGGGCATGAGGATGTTGGCGTACATGTTGGCCTTTTGCGAGACCTCGAAGAGCTTTTCGTTGCGGTCGTCAAAATCGGCCTCGGCGGCAGACTCGTGGCAGAATGCCTTGACGATCTTCTGGCCGTTCATGACTTCCTCGATATGGCCCTCGACCACGCCGAGCTCGGTCTGCTGCGCAATAAAGAAACGCGCGGAGTTGGAGCCGAGTAGCTTGGTCATAAAGGTCATAAAGGCGACGCCGGCCACAATGACCAGGCACATCCACACGCTGTAGTACAGCATGATAAAGAACACCGTGACGATGACGATGGTCGTCATGAGCAGGTTGGGCAGCGACTGGCTGATCATCTGGCGCAGCGTGTCGATGTCGTTGGTGTAGTGGCTCATGATGTCGCCGCGCTGGTGCGTGTCGAAGTAGCGAATCGGCAGGTCCTGCATACGGTTGAACATCTTCTCGCGCAGCTTCTCGAGCGAGCCCTGCGTGACGATGGCCATGGCGCGGTTCCAGAACAGTGAGGACAGGATGCCGACGCCGTAGATGCAGGCGAGGGTGGACACGAGCTGCAGAATCTTGGGCTGTGCGGTCGTCCAGTCGCCCGACTGCCACGAGTCGCTAATGATCTGCAGGGCGCTCTGAAGGAAGGTCGCGCCGATGGAGTTGATGATGGCGCAGAGCACCACGCCGACGACGACGAGGGGCAAAAGCACGGGGTAGAAGCCAAAGAGCGTCTTGATGAGGCGCGACATGGTGCCGCCCTTGCGGTTGAGCGCGCGCTCGGCGGTCGTTGCCTTACTCATGTGCCTCGCCTCCTTCCTGGGTCTGGGCTTGTGTTGCGGATGCCTCGGTGTCGGCCTCGACGGCCCCTTCGCCCTCGGCAGACATCTTGTTCTGCGAGGTAAAGGTCTCGCGGTAGATCTCGCTTGTCTTAAGCAGCTCATCATGGTTGCCGATCTGCGCGATGTGGCCACCCTCCATGACGATGATGCGATCGGCGTCCTGCACGGAGCTGATGCGCTGGGCGATGATGAGCTTGGTCGTGTTGGGCAGATAGCTTGCCAACCCTGCGCGAATCTTGGCGTCGGTCTTGGTGTCGACAGCGCTGGTGGAGTCGTCCAGGATTAAGATCTTGGGGCGACGCAGCAGGGCACGCGCAATGCACAGGCGCTGCTTCTGACCGCCGGAAACATTGGAGCCGCCCTGTTCGATCCAGGTGTCATAGCCCTTGGGGAAGCCATCGACAAACTCATCGGCGCAGGCCAGATGTGCCGCCTCGCGGACTTCCTCGTCGGTGGCGTTCGGGTCGCCCCAGCGCAGGTTCTCGGCAATGGTGCCGCTAAACAGCACGTTTTTCTGTAGCACCATGGCCACTTGGTGGCGCAGCGCGTCCAGGTCGTAGTCGCGTACGTCCATGCCGCCCACGCGCACGGTGCCTTCGGTGGCGTCGTACAGACGGGCGATGAGGTTTACAAGCGTGGACTTGGCCGAGCCGGTACCGCCGATGATACCGATGGTCTCGCCGCTCTTAATGTGCAGGTCGATATCGTCGAGCGCCTGGCGCTTCGCATGCGCGGAATACTTAAAGCTCACGTGGTCAAAGTCGATGGAACCGTCGGCAACCTCGAGCACGGGCTCGGCGGGATCGGCGATCGTGGGCTCGGCGGCCAGCACCTCGGTAATGCGGTGCGCCGATTCGTCGGCCATGGTCACCATGACAAAGATCATCGACAGCTGCATCAGGCTCATGAGAATCGTGAAGCCATAGGTAAAGATCGAGGAGAGCTGGCCCACGTCGAACAGCGTGCCCTGGCTCGTGATGATGAGCTTGGATCCCAGGTAGATGATGACGACAAATGCGCCGTTGACGCAGATGTTCATCATGGGGTTGTTAAAGGCGAGCAGCTTCTCGGCGCGGGTGAAGTCCATCTGGACGTCGCGCGCGGCGGTGGCGAACTTCTGCTTCTCAAAGTCTTCGCGCACGTAGCTCTTGACCACGCGCATGCCGGTGACGTTTTCCTCGACGGACTCGTTAAGGGCGTCGTACTTGTGGAACACGCGCGAGAAGATGGGGCGTACCTTAAAGATGATAAAGAACAGTCCAAAGCCCAGCAGCGGAATGATGACCAGGTAGACCATGGCGACGCTGCCGCCCATGATAAATGCCATGGTAAAGGCGAAGATCAAGACCAGCGGCGCGCGCACGGCGATGCGGATGATCATCATAAAGGCCTGCTGAACGTTGTTGATGTCAGTGGTCAGACGCGTGACGAGCGAGGAGCTCGAGAACTCATCGATGTTGGCAAAGCTGAACGTCTGGATCTTGTAGAACAGGTCGTGACGCAGGTTCTTGGCGAAGCCGCAGCTCGCATGGCTGCAGGTGACGCCGGCAGCGGCGCCTAAAGCAAGCGACGTCAGCGCGATGAGCGCCAAAAAGCCTGCGGTGGGAAGCATCTCGGCTACGGTGGCACCGTCTTTGATGGCGTCGATCAGGTTGGCGGTGATAAATGGAATCAGCACCTCGCAGAGCACCTCGCCAAGCACGAGCAATGGCGTGGCAACAGCGACTTTCATATAGTCGCGGATGCTGCCCATGAGGGTTTTAATCATCCAGTTCCTCCCAGGTTACACGGATTTTATCGAGCATTTCGGCGAGGTCCTCGCGCTCGTCGTGGGTGAGCGCGCTAAAGGCCCGTTCTCTAAAGCGGATGCGGGCCGCCTGGTCGATGCGGGCGTTTTCCCGGCCGGTTTCGGTCAGGCGAATGGTGAGTTGCCGGCGATCCTTGGGGTTACGGCTGCGCTCGATGAGGCCGTTGAGCTCGAGCTTGGACAGGATCTCGGAAAGCGACCCCGGCTTGAGGTCGAAGTGCATGCCGAGTTCCTGCTGCGACATCTCGCCGCCGGGTTGCTTGGCCAGTAGGCAGATGATGGGCGCCTTGCCGGACACGCCTCCGCCATGAAAATGCATGTAATGGCCGCAAAAGCCCAGGCCGCTCAGGATGCGCTTGGCGAGTTTGTCTTCGGCGCTGACCGCTTCGGGTACATCAGCCGGCTGTGACGGTTCGCCGCCGGGCTCGTGCGAACAAAGGTTAAGAGGTTCATCGCACATGAATTAGTGTTGCTCCTTTCTTTAGTTAGGTAGTGGAATTGTTTTGTGCCTAACCAATCTAGGAGCATGAGAAATGAATGTCAAGGTACCAAACTTATTATGTTCAAGCGGCACTTAGGGACGTTCCTTATGTGCCGGCACTTGGGGACACTCCTTGTGCTGATAGTCGTTGGGGACGTTCTTGTTGCCTAGTCATTTAAGAACGTCCCCAACGACTAACTTAAAAACTATGCCGGATTACGGGGCTGAACGACGGATTGCCGACCATGCCGAAATTGGTAAAAAGAAAACCGCAGGTAGAAGGCTCGCTATGATTTGAAAAGAGGGGGTGTGGTTGGCTCATTCAGGTTCAGCCCCGTAATCCGGCATAGTTTTGAAATGGCACTGAATAAGTGGCGGCAAATGAGCCGCAATGAAGCAAGCTAGCCCCTCGTTTCCGTAACCTTTCCGCAACAATTTGTCCTTCGTACCGCTCGCCTCCGCTCGCAACGTCCCCTGCGCTACACTTAGTCGCACTGTGGCGCTGCCGCGCCGCGCCCGAAACAAGGGGGACACTCATGAAGAACACTCAGCTGCTGCTGATCAACGATATGTGCGGCTACGGCAAGGTCGCGCTTTCCGCCATGCTGCCGGTGCTGTCGCACATGGGCTACCGTATCCATAACCTGCCGACGGCGCTCGTTTCCGACACACTCAACTATCCCAAGTTCTACATCCACGACACCACCGAGTACGTGCGCCAAAGCCTCGCTATCTGGGAGGAGCTCGGCTTTGAGTTCGACGCTATCTCGACCGGCTTTATCGTGACTGAGGAAGAGACGCGCATCATCTCGGACTTTTGCCACCGTCGTGCGCAAAAGGGCACCAAGGTGTTCGTCGACCCCATCATGGGCGACAACGGCAAGCTCTATGCGGGCGTGCCCGAGTCCACGATTGGCCTTATGCGGCATCTGCTGGAGTGCGCAGACTACGCGGTGCCCAACTATACCGAGGCATGTCTGCTCACCGATACGCCTATCGCCGAGCAAATCACGCCCGATGAGGCCCGCGTCCTTGTGGACGCCGTGCGCGAGCTGGGTGCCAAGTCTGTGGTCATTACGAGCGCCGTGGTCAATGGCACGAACGCGGTTATCGGTTACGACCATGTAGCGGGGGAGTACTTCACGATTCCCTTTGAGCTCATTCCGGTCTATTTCCCGGGCACGGGCGACACGTTCTCGGCGGTGCTCGTCGGCCGCGTTATGGCAGGTTGGAGTCTGCAGCGCGCAACGGCCGATGCCATGCGTGTGGTGGCTGAGCTTATCGAGCGCAATGCCGACCAAGAGGACAAGTCCGCCGGCCTGCCCATCGAGGCCTGCCTGGATGTGATTGACCATGAGTAATGCTGGCGAGAGCGGCGTCAAGCCTGCGGGCGAGAACAGGCCGCTCGGCGCGCCGCGTGGCAAGCGTCCGCGTATCCGCGTGAGCTGCGTGGATCAGCTGGGTGCGTGCCGCTGCCACCATGGTCACAAGCCCGGCGACGTCTTCGACTTCGACCGCGATCGCGGCAAGATGTGCGCCATGGCCTGTCACGTGGGCTTTCCCTATATCGATATCCTGCGCTATGGCGGAACCGTGCCTGGCAACGAGCCCGGCACGGCAAAGTTCTGCTGCCCCGAAGTCGATACACTGAACGTCTGGCTTGCCGAGATCGTCGACGAGTAGTCGAGCGTGGATTTTCTCCCGTTTAGAGCGCACTTGAACACTCAAAGTGGGAGAAAATCCACGCTCATTTTTCATGCGGGAGATTATCCACGCTCATTTCGCGCCGAAGGCGTGGCCCGCGACCTCGCTTGCCTACAGCTGCTCGAGCATCGCCGTGCAGCCGGCGAGCACGTCGCGGTAGGTGGCATCGAAGTTGCCGGTGTACCAGGGATCGGCCACGTCGCCGGGGCGCTCGGTCCAATCGAGCAAGCGCGTAATCTTGCCGTCGGAGTCGTCGCCAAAGATGCGACGCAGGCCACGCGCGTTCTCAGCATCCATATAGACAATGTGATCCCAGTCGCCATACTCCGCGCGACGCACCTGACGGGCACGGTGCGCAACGACGGGAATCCCGACTTCACGCAGCTTGGCAACCGTGCCATGATGCGGCGGGTTGCCGATCTCCTCGGTCGAGGTCGCAGCGGAGTCAATGACAAACTCGCCTGCGCGCCCGGCGCGCTGCACCAGCTCGGTAAACACCGACTCAGCCATCGTCGAGCGACAGATATTCCCGTGGCAAATAAACAGTACGTGCTGCATATGATGGTTCCTTTCTGGGCGGTCGCGCGGGGGTTACAGACTGCCCTTGAGGCAGTTTGCTCCGATAAAGCCCGCTGCGTACAAGGGGAGATGGCGCAGCTCGCGTCCGTCATCGGTTTCGCTGCGGGCAAAATTGTTCTCGGACAATATGTAGGCATACGGCGACCGGGCTTTTTCCATAAACGACCCGAGCGTTCTCGCGCGCACGTTGCGTGCGGATTTTACCTCGACGGGAACGATCTCCATACGGTCGGTCTGAAGTAGAAAATCGAGCTCGCCGTTCGTCTTCCAAGACGACGGTGGCATCCAGTAATACGTCTGCAAACCATTGCCCGAAAATGCCTGCATGACCGAGTTCTCCGCCAAGGCACCTCGAAAGTCGGAAGACAGCGCAATGTCGGAATCCTCTTTGAGGTCGAGCCAGAGTCGCGGGTTGATACCGAGTTTGTAGAACATGAGGCCCGTATCGAGAAGATAGACCTTAAAGAAGCTCCCGTCTTCGTCGTCGAAGGGGACGAGGGGAGGTTCGATGCCTTCGGTCAGGTTGTTGACCGATATGATGCCGGCGCCCTCGAGCCAGTCGAGTGGCTCGATGAGCTTTGAGCGTCGGCCTCCGCGTTCGACCTCGGAGTACTTGAATTTCTTGGTTGAGGATCGTAGCAGCTGGGATGGAATGGAGCGCCAGACCTTGCGCGCTGCTACGCCGCTGATCCCGTTTTCGGGGTCGGTCATATCGGCGGTGTAGGTCTCGTCGATTTCGCGCTGCTCGACGCGCGCGTCTTCGATGGAAAGCGTCTTGCGATATGCGTTGACGGCGGCGGGCATGCCGCCCACGATTTGGTATCGATGAAACAGGTTGAGCGCGGCTTGGTGTGCGGCGTAGGTCTCGAGCGTGTCGGCGTGGGCACGAACGGCATCGGCCATCTGCTCCTCGCCGAGCGCCCAGAGAAACTCCTCGAACGACATGGGATGCATGGTCTCTTGGCGGACGCCACTGGGAAAAGGCAGCTTGCGCTTGCGCGTGGCGACGCCGAGCTGACTGCCGGTCGCGCATATGCGCCAGCCCGAACCCGAGAAAAAGCGAAGCGAGTTGAGCGCCCGTTCACAGAGCTGAACCTCGTCAAACAGGATGAATGCGGTTTCTTTGCGAATGGGGGTGCGTTTATAGTCTGAGATTCGTGCCACGATGGTGTCAACGTCGTCGGTGGGGCAGTCGAACAGCGGGGCAATCAGCTCAAGATCGGTCTGAAAGTCGAGTTTGACAAACGCATCGCCGGCGATTCGTCTGCCGATTTCCTCGGCAGCGTACGTTTTGCCCACGCGTCGTGCGCCACGGATGAGGAGGGGGCGCGAGGCGTCCTTTGTCGCCCATGATTCGATAACGGATTCGATTGATCTGCGCATGGGGCTGCCTTTCCAATTTCATGTACTTCAAATACATAGTTTAGTACGATTTCGTGTACTTGAAATACACGAAATCGTGGAAAAACGTGTATTTCAAGTACACGAAATTGAACCGCTGGAGCCTGCGGGCGGATAAACACTGCTCGTATGGTGTGGTTTTCATCGGACGCCCGCCGCGCTGAGCTGTACTTGCGCCTGCCTCGATCCCACCCCTATGCCTGCATCGAAGATTGTGCTGCCCGCTTGCGCTCCCAGCGTGCCAGCTTGATCGTCACTAGCGTGAGTATCCAGGCTACGAGCGAGAATGCGGCGCCAACCGCGCCCACGTAGGCAATGCCAATCCCGCTTACCACGGCGCCGCCCACCGCGGTGCCAAACGAAATGCCAACGTTAAATGCCATGGGCTCCACCGAACTCGCGAGCACCATCGATTTGGGATGGCGGCTGCGGGCCACGTCCATAAAGTGCGTGATGCACGAGACCGAAAACAGGTACATGAGCATCGCCAGGCTAAAGACAAAGACAAGCGCGAGGGGCATGGTGCCGCCAACGGCAAACAGCCCAAACAGAGCCGCGGCCTGGAGCACAAACGTCACGAGCAGCGCCCTCATGCCAAAGCGCGCATCGATCCATCCGCCCAGGATGTTCGAGATCAGGCAGAACACGCCGTAGGCCATAAGGGTGGTGCTCGCCTGAACGGTGCCCATGCCCAGCACCTGCTCCAGATAGGGCGTCACGTAGCCGTAGAACACATAGACCGAGCCCACGCCAAACAAGAAGATGAGCATGCCGGTGATGATGCTCGGCTCGCGCAGAAGCCCCGCCTGCTCGCGGAAGGTGGCAGGCTCGTCGGTTTGTCCGGCGCGCGGCATAAACGCCACGAGCGCGGCGCAGATCAGAACGGCGAAGGTCAGCGTGCCGTACATGGCAACGTGCCAGTCGAGCGTGTCGGCCACAAACTTGCCGATCGAGGTCACAAAGACCATCGCCACGGAGAATGCGCCGTACACCACCGAGATAGCGAGTGAGGTCTGCTGCGGGGACAGCAGCTCGGGGATATACGTCACGCCCACGGCGAGCAGTGCGCCCGAGACGGAGCCCAAGATGATGCGCGAGGCAAACAGCACTTGGAAGTTGGGCGCCAACGCCATGACAAGATTACCGAGTACAAAGACAATGCTGTAGCACACGAGTAACTGGTAACGGCGGAAGCGTCCCGTGCTGAGCGCAAGCGCCGGCGTTGCGATGGCGTAGACGAGCGCGAACACGCTGATGAGTTGGCCTGCGGTGGCAAGTGAGATGCCGAGCTCCGTCGCCAGGTCGCTCTCGATGCCGATGACCACGAACTCCGAGCAGCCGAGCGAAAAGCCTAACAACACGAGCAGCGCTAGGCAGAGGTTGGTGCGCGCGGGGGAAAGCGCGGCAGCGGTTGACTTGCTTTTAGGCGTGGTTGCGGCGGTCAAGGTTGTCACTCCAATGTCGCATGAATAAGCGGGATTCAATCCCTGCAACTCTAACAGAATATGACAAAGGGACAGCCCCTTTGTCACATTGCGCTGCCAGCCAGTCGCCCAAACCATCACAACATTCGGCGAAAATCTCGAAATCGAGGAAAAGCGTCGAATGTTGTGACGGTTTTCCTGTCTGTGCCGGCAAGCTCCAGCGCCGTCTGGGGGTATAAGGCTAGCAAGTGTTTTGCGAGGCCTAAGGGGCGCCCCGTATGGATATCGATAACTTTGAATGGTGGTATAGCGAGGGTGAAGCTCCGGACGAGGAGTGGGACGAGCCCACGCCGCGTGACGTGTCGAGCGACGAGGACGAGACCGGCAACGATGCCGCTGTCGAGCCTGATGCCGCCTCCGACCCCGTCGAGCCCCTGACCTTCGAACAAGCTTGGGCCCAAGCCGAGGCCGATGAGGCTAAGGCCGATGCCACGGCCACACTCGGTGAGCCGGCGGACATGTCCATCTCGCCGGCAAAGATCCCGCAGCCGCGTCACACCATCGACCCCGACAGCACGGCATCCTTCAGCATTCTCGACGTGCCCGCGCAAGGCGCCCAGGCGCCTGCGCCCACACATCGCCCCGACCTGGCTCGTGAGGAAGACGCGGGCCGCCGTTCTCCGCTCGGCCCCATCCTCATCGCCTTCATGGCCGGCGTTATCGCCTGCTCGGCAATCGGTAGCGTTTGGAGCCATGTCGAGCGGCAGCGTCAAGACGCCGCCAAGGTCGAGATGTCTGTCGAGCAATCGCTCAGCCGCACGCGCTCGGTGCATGTGTCGGTCGAGGTTAAGGACGGCGCGACGTGGGATACCGCGCGCGGCGATAGCCAGATGCTCGTCCATATCGTGGGCCGCACGCTCAAGGGACAAACAATCGACGAGTATCAATACGTCAATTCCGAAGGTGACGGCATCGAGCTCAAGCCCGGCGACTACGAGCTCACGGTGGATGAGCCGCCCGTCGCCACCGACGGCACGCGTTACCGCGCCTCAAAGCGCATGGTTCCGGTGAGTTTTAATTCGCAAGCGCCCGACACGGTCGATAGCGCGCCGCAGGGCGGGTTTGACCTTTACGCTATTGCTCAATAACTGCGCCCGCCGCTCAACCCCGCCGCCAAGAGTGGGACAATATCCCTCGACACCGTTGTTCACTATTGGAGGAAGTAGCATGTCCACCGTCACTACCATCAAGCGCGGCGGCCTCATCGCGGCCATCGATTCCATGGGCGCCCAGCTCACGAGCCTTGCCCTCAACGGCAACGAGTATCTGTGGCAGGGCGACCCGGCCTTTTGGGGCAAGCACGCGCCTATCCTGTTCCCCATCGTGGGCTCGCTGCGCAACAACACGGCAGCGTCTGCGGCCGGCACCTGCGAGATGCCGCGCCACGGACTCGCGCGCATCGTCGAGCACAAGCTGGTCGAGGTTTCGGAAGACGGCTCCTCGGTAACGTACGAGATCACCGATACGCCCGAGTTGCTCAAGGCGTTCCCCTTCCACTTTAAGCTCAACATGACCTATGCCCTGACCGGCGACGCCACCCTCACGCAGACCTTTACCGTCACCAACACCGGTGATGTTGACCTTCCGTTCTCGGTGGGCGGCCACCCTGCATTTAACGTGCCCGCCCCCGGTGCCGAGGACGAGGCATTCGAGGATTACGAGCTGGCGTTTACCGAGGCTTGGACCAACGAGGCTCCCATCATCACGCCCGACGGTCTTATGACGTTCGAGGGTAGCTACAAGGCTCCCGATAACTCGGACGTGCTGCCCATCACGCACCGCAGCTTCGATAACGATGCCATCATGTTCACCGATGTCCCGGGCTCCACGCTCACGCTGCGCGGCCGCAAGTCGGGCCACGGCGTCAAGATCGACTTTGAGGGCTTTAAGTACATCGGCGTGTGGTCTGCCGCCAACGACGCTCCGTTTGTGGCGCTCGAGCCCTGGACCGGTCATACCACCATGGACACCGAGGACGACGTCTTTGAGCATAAGGTCAACACCATCACCTTGGCTCCCGGCGAGACGGACAAGCGCAGCTTTAGCGTTACCTTGCTCTAGAGGTTCCGCCGCTCGGTCGATGCTGCGCGCCGTCCAGAGCGATAATTTGTCATTCAAAAGGCAAGGCATAGACCTTCTGGTCATGCCTTGCCTTTTTCATGCCACTTGTTCGCTCTGGGCGGCGCTCGCTGGCATTGCCAAAACATCGGCGTCCCCAATGATTACCGTGTGTCTATTAATTTTTCGAGCTTGTGCTGCGCTGCTGGTCGCTGGCGTATATCCTGTTAAGTCGTCAGCATACGATTCAACAGGGAAGGCAGATTATGCATTCTCCCCAACAGTGCGATGCGCATCCACAGCCGGTATGCAGCCGTCGCATCTTTTTGGGTAGCGCTCTCGCTGCGAGCGCTACTGTCGTCGCCGGCGCACTTGCCGGTTGCCAGCGCCCCTCCACGCTGGAAGTAGTTCAGCCCACGACGGGTGGCGGTCGCGACGACCTGTCCGATTCCGTTATCGGCAAGGATAAGATCCGCATTGGCATGGAGGCGGCCTACGCTCCGTACAACTGGCAGGTCTCCGAAGCCAGCGAGTACACCATCCCCATCGACAACGTGCAGGGCGCCTATGCCGACGGTTACGACGTGCAGATCGCCAAGATCGTCTGCAAGGCCCTCGGCGGCGAGCCCGTTGCCGTCAAGCAGAGCTTCTCGGGCCTTATCGACTCGCTCAACAACGGCCAGATCGACCTCATCATCGCCGGTATGAGCGCCACGCCCGAGCGCGAGGAGTCCGTCGGCTTCTCCGACCCGTACTTTATTGGTTACTTTGGCCTGTTCGTAAAAGAGGGCTCGCCCTACCAGAATGCGACCAAGCTCAGCGACTTTAGCGGCGCTACGGTCCTCGGGCAAAAGGACACCATGCTCGATACCGTCATCGACGAGATCCCGGGCGTTGTCCACAAGAACCCGGTCGATTCGGTTTCCACAGTGTTTTCGAACCTGCTGCAGGGCACGTGCGACGCCGTGACCTATAACACCGAGAACGAGAAGGGCTATATGGCCCAAAACCCGGGTATCGTGCCGATTCAATTTGCCGAGGGCGAGGGCTTTAAGCAGGAGGTCACGGCAAACGTCGGCTGCCGCAAAGGCTCGGACAAACTGCTTAAGCTCATCGACAAGACACTCAAGGGCATTAGCCAAGAGGAGCGCAACCAAATGTGGGACGCGTGCCTCGACCGTCAGCCGGCATAGGGAGGCAGCATGAAAACCATTAATCGCCTGGCCTCCTTTATCAAGGCCGACCACCGTTATGTGTACCTGGGCACGAGCGTTATCGCGGCGCTCGGCTTGGCGTTTAGCCAGCGCAACCCCACGCCGCTGAGCTTCTTGGCCCCCACGGGCGTGTTCCAAGATTGCCTTTGGGCGATTCTTTGGGCCTGGCTCGTCGTGTCGGCGGCGGCGCTGGTCACCAAGCTCATGCACTGGAACGACTATCGCGAAAAGTCGCCGTTCGCCTCCGAGCGTTGCCGTCGTGGCGCACGCTTAGGCAGCTACGTCGTGGTCGCCATCGCGGCAGTTTTCTTTATCGACCGCTGCGTCATGTCGTTTATCGACCTGGTGCAGGTGAGCATTGTTTCGGATTCCAACCCCAGCGACTTTTTGTCGAGCCTGGTCTACATGACCTACAAGAGCGGCGACTTCTTCATTCGCGGTATCGAGATCACCATCGCGCTTGCCACCTTCGGCACCGTCATCGCATTCTTCCTGGCGCTGCTCTTCGTGTTCCTGCGCATTCAGACCTTCGATCGCGTGGACAACGACCTGGTGCGCTTCTTTAAGAGTATCGGCCGCGGCTTTGCGACCGTCTACTCCACCATCGTGCGCGGCACGCCCATGATGGTCCAGGGTCTGCTCATCTATTACGCGGGCTTCACCGTTTTGCGCGGCATGGGCTTCGAGACCGCTCAGGCCAACCAGATTTGGAGCACCTTCACCGCCGGCCTCGTTACCATCTCGCTCAACTCCACCGCCTACATGATGGAGGTCCTGCGCGGCGGCATCGAGTCCATCGATCCCGGCCAGGCCGAGGCAGCACGCTCGCTGGGCCTGTCGCAGTGGCAAGCCATGCGCAAAGTCGTGTTCCCCCAGGGCATTAAAAACGCGATTCCGGCGCTCACCAACGAGCTCATCATCAACATCAAGGATTCGTCGGTGCTCTCGGTTATCGGCGTGTTCGACCTTATGTACGCCACCACCACCGTCGCCGGCGTGTACTACCGCCAGATGGAGGTCTACTGCGTGGCGCTCGTGGTCTACCTGATCCTGACGCTCGTGGCGAGCCGCCTGCTCGAAGCCTTTGGCAAAAAGCTTGGCGCCGAGGCTCCGGTCACGCTGCCCAGCTCCAACTAGGCTCAAGACGAGGAGAATCATCATGGCAGATACCGCTACTACCGGCACCGCGGCCGCCGCACAGACCAATGAGCCGCTCATCCGCGTCGAGGGCCTGCGCAAGAGCTTCGGCTCGCTCGAGGTGCTCAAGGGCATCGACCTGTCCGTTAACCCCGGCGAGGTCGTCACTATTATCGGCGCCTCAGGCTCGGGCAAATCGACCTTTCTGCGCTGCCTCAACCTGCTCGAGACTCCGGACGCGGGCCATATCTGGTTCCACGGCCAGGACCTTACGGCCGAGCGCTGCAACATTAACAAGCTGCGCGAGGACATCGGCATGGTGTTCCAGGGCTTTAACCTGTTCAACAACATGGACGTGCTCGACAACTGCACGCTCGCGCCCGTCACGCTCAAAAAGATGAGCAAGGCCGAGGCTGAAAAAATTGCGATGGAGCATCTGGCAAGCGTGGGACTCGAAAAGTTCGCACACGCCGCCGTGGGTCGCCTGTCCGGCGGCCAAAAGCAGCGCGTGGCCATCGCCCGCGCTCTGTGCATGAACCCGCAAATCATGCTGTTCGACGAGCCGACCTCTGCGCTCGACCCCGAGATCGTGGGCGAGGTGCTCGAGGTCATGCGCAAGCTCGCCGCCGACGGCATGACCATGGTCGTCGTCACGCACGAGATGGCTTTTGCCCGCACGGTGTCCGACCGCGTGGTCTTTATGGACAAGGGCGTGGTGCTCGAGGACGCCACGCCGGCTGAGCTCTTCGGCAATCCCAAGCACCAGCGCACCCGCGAGTTCCTCTCGCGTTATCTCAACGACAAATAATGCAAGCGAACGTGGCAAAGGGACCGCCTCTTTGCCACGTTATTTTTGGAGGAAGGCATGGCCGAGGTTTGGCGCTTCTTTGCGCACGAGGATGATTTTGCCGATATCGATGAGGTCGGCGCGTGCGAGCGCCTGGGCCGCGTGCTGTCGTTTCCGACGATTTCGAGCATGGATGCCCAGACGGTGGACTGGCAGGCGTTTGACGACCTGCGCGCCTATATGCAGCAGGGCTGGCCGCGCGTGTTTGCGACGGGCGAGGTCGAGCTCATCGACCATTCGCTGCTCGTGACGCTTGCCGGCACCGACCCCGCCCTCAAGCCGGTCATGCTCATGGGCCACATGGACGTGGTTCCCGTGGTGCCGGGCACCGAGACGGACTGGACGCACGATCCCTTTAGCGGGCACGTGGACGACACCTATATTTGGGGTCGCGGCGCCATCGATATGAAAGACCAGGTTGCGGGCATCTTGGAGGCCGTTGAGTATGCGCTGGCGCACGGCTGGCAACACGAACGAACGCTGCTGCTGGCCTTTGGCCAGGACGAGGAAACCACGCAGTACGGCGCGGGGGCGATCGGTCGTGTGCTCGAGAAGCGTGGCGTTGAACTTGAATATCTGATCGACGAGGGTGACTACCGTATTGTTTCGGCTGCCGAGTATGGCGCGGGCGAGGGCTGGCTTATGCATGCCGACCTCGCGGAGAAGGGTTACGCCGATATCATACTCAAGACGAAGAGTGAGGGCGGGCATTCGTCCAACCCCTACGGCGGCACATCGCTCGAGGTGCTCAGCCGTGCCATCACCGCAATCTGCGATATCGAGTGGCCGACGCGCGTGACCGACTTGCTTGCCGCTCAACTCGTCGAGTTGGGGCTCTACACGGCCGATGAAATTGCCGCCAACGGGGATGCCATTGTCCGCGATTGCCTCGCCAGCAAAAAGCTCTATCCGCTGGTGACGACCACCTGCGCGCCCACGCAGATCGAGGGTGGCAGCACCGGCGCCAACGTAATGCCGCAGGATATGTGGGCCAATATCAACTTCCGCATGCTCGAGGGTACGAGCGTGGCCGATGTCGTGGCCTGCTGCCGCGAGGCCGTTGCCACCGCTGGGCTCGCCGGCCGAGTCGAGGTCGAGCTGGGCCCCGGCAGCTCCGAGCCCTCGCCGTCCCCGCGCATCGGTGGACCGGGGCTCGAGGCCGTCCGCGCCATCGCCGCCCGCTATTTCCGTGATCCAAAGGGGACGGAGGAAAACGGATCATTCGAGCCAGTGGCAATTGTGCCCTCGACCGTGATCGGTGCGACAGACGCTGTCAACTACCAGCACATTTGCCCTGAGTGCATTCGCTTCTCGGCATTTGTGGTTGATGACGACGAGTGTGATCGCGGCGTCCACGGCACCAACGAGCGCATCACCCGCCGAGCCTACCTCCAGGGCATCCGTTTCCTCGTCGCTCTACTCCAAACGCTCTAGCCAAAAAGCAAGCCCTTGGTGCAATGGGGTCAGGTTTGTTTGCACCAATCATTCCGTGCGGGTTATATGCAGGTTTGCCTGCGCACGCTATCATATGTGGGTTAGACTCAACTATGTACCTCATACGCGAAGGGATGCGCATGTATCTGAGGATCGACATGTTCTAGCTGGGCTTACCCCCGCAGTGGCGCCATGCGCCCCATCAATTCTGCCGATTTTCACCTTCACGCATATAAAGGAGTCCTGCCATGCGCGACAAGCTCGAAAAGATCATCAAGGCCTACGAGGAGCTCGAGAAGAAGCTTTCCGACCCGGCCGTCGCCTCCGACATCAAGGAGTTCACGCGTCTCAACAAGGAGTACGCGCACCAGTCCGACCTCATCGCCGCTTCGCGCGAGTACATCGGCGCGCTCGATGACATCGAGGCTGCCAAGGAGATGCTCCGCGACACTACCGATGCTGACGAGAAGGAGATGCTCCAGATGGACATCTCCGAGAACGAGGACAAGCTTCCCCAGCTCGAGGAAGATATCAAGTACATGCTCATCCCGAGCGACCCCAACGACGACAAGAACACCATCGTCGAGATTCGCTCCGCCGCCGGTGGCGACGAGGCGGCCATCTTCGCCGGCGATCTGTACAAGATGTACCAGCGCTTTTGCGAGTCGCGCGGCTGGAAGACTACCGTGCTCGATTCCAGCCCCAGCGAGGCCGGTGGCTTTAAGTCCATCGAGTTCAAGGTCGAGGGCGACCGTGTCTACTCCGTCATGAAGTTCGAGTCCGGCGTGCACCGCGTCCAGCGCGTTCCCAAGACTGAGTCCCAGGGCCGCATTCAGACCTCCACGGCTACCGTCGCCGTACTTCCCGAGGCCGAGGAGATCGACGTCCAGATCAATCAGTCCGACCTGCGCATCGACACTTACTGCGCTTCGGGCCCTGGCGGTCAGTGCGTTAACACCACCTACTCCGCCGTGCGCATCACCCACCTGCCCACCAACACCGTGGTGCAGTCGCAGGAGCAGCGTTCCCAGATTCAGAACCGCGAGGTCTGCATGCAGATGCTGCGCGCCCGCCTCTACGAGATGGAGCTCGAGAAGCAGCAGGCAGAGCTTGGTGCCGAGCGCCAGAGCCAGATCGGCCACGGCAACCGTTCCGAGAAGATCCGCACCTACAACCAGCCCCAGGACCGCGTGACCGATCACCGCATCGGTTTCAACTCCACCTACAATGGCGTCCTTCTGGGCGACCAGCTCGGCACCGTCATCGAGGCGCTCGCCGCCGCCGAGCGTGCCGAGAAGCTGGCACAGGCTGTTTAAGTTACGGCGTTTTACCAAACGCCGTAACTGCTCGACGCTGCGCGGGCCGCATTTGGACAATCTGACGTTCAACTTCAAGGGCGCGACCAGAAGGTCAGCGCCCTTTCGTTTCACGTCACCTTGTCTCAAATGCGACCCGCTCGCTGTCCGTCCTCTACCTGCGGCGTTGCCTTGCTCCGGATGTGCTAGTCATTGGGGACGTTCTTAAATGACTAGGTTGGGTAAATTACTTTTCGAGTTTATTTAATCTGTTTTGTTAGAAATTAAGTTGCCTAACTGCTCAAAGTAATTAGCGGCATTTATCTGCTATTGAAAATATTGCTCGAAAAATCGTCCAAGAAGTCGCGTGTCATTTTTTGATGCGTCGCGCGTCAAGTGATTTGGCAAGTTCTTGGTTAGATATTGGTCAGTTTTGGGTCAACCTTGCCAAAAGCTTGACGAATGCAAATCTAGACGTCGGCGAATGAACACTTTGAGCGAGCCCGGTGCAAAATTCTGGGCTGATTCTCGATAATCGCCTTCAATCGCCCCTTGCCAAGCGCTAGCCTCGCTTACAATCTGCTCCGACATTCGCGCACCGTCCGGCGCTTAAGAGGGGAGGGTCCCATGGCAAACGAGATTTGGACCATCAAGCGTTGTCTCGAGTGGACCAAGGAGTACCTGGCCGAGCGCGGCGAGGAGCACCCCCGTCTTTCTGCTGAGTGGCTGCTGTGCGCCGCCACGGGCCTGGCGCGCATTGACCTATATATGCGTATGGACGAGACGCTTAACGCGGCCCAGCTCGAGACCATGCATGCGGCCGTTGTCCGCCGCGCTAAGGGCGAGCCGCTGCAATACATCACCGGTAGCACGCAGTTTCGCATGATCGACGTCGCGTGCGCCCCCGGCGTGCTCATTCCGCGTCCCGAGACCGAGATGCTCGTCGAGGAAGTCCTCAATTATCTGGATGCCGAGGTGCTGAGCCCCGAGGCTGCCGCCCGTCAGCGCGTTGAGCTGCCCTGGAACGATGAGGTTGAGGAGGCACGCAAGGCCGAGGCCGCATTGGCCGACGAGCGAGCGACCGCCGAGCGCCGTGCCGCTAACCTGACGGCCGCCGACGAGGCGGCGCTGGGTAGCGACGTGCTCGGCAGCCGTGCCTATGCCGAGGAACTGGCCGACCGCGAGGCCGAGGAAGCCGCCGCGCAGGCAGCAGAAGCCGAAGTCGCGGAAGCCGCCGAGTCCGAGCTCGACGAATACGGCCTCGCCATCGAGGGTGCCGACCAGGAGACGGCTTCAGCTCAGGATGCCGCTTCGCCTGCCCCAGCCGAGCCCCGCATCGCCCGCGTTCTCGAGGTCGGCTGCGGCACGGGCTGCATCTCGCTCTCCCTTGCCTGGGAGCGCCGCGGCCACGTTACCTGCACCGCCACCGATATTGAGCCGCGCGCTATCGATCTGGCCACCAAAAACCGCGACGCGCTCGGTCTCACATCCGATGAGGTCGCCTTTAGCCTCACCAACCTGGTGAGCTCCATTCCCCGCGAAGAGTGGGGCACGTTCGACGTGCTTGTCTCCAATCCGCCCTA
The DNA here is from genome assembly GCA_048236535.1 of Collinsella sp. Taxonomy (GTDB): domain Bacteria; phylum Actinomycetota; class Coriobacteriia; order Coriobacteriales; family Coriobacteriaceae; genus Collinsella. The sequence continues at coordinate 71,476 of DBFAQQ010000015.1, forward strand.
CATCCCGACCGGCGTCATGCGCTCGCTGCCGCACGAGGTCAAGGACTTTGAGCCCGACCTGGCGCTTGAGGGCGGCGCCGACGGCCTCGATATCTTCCGCCGCCTGCTCAATGCGGCGCCTTACATGCTGCGCGCCGGCGGCCTGTTTGCCTGCGAGCTCTACGAGGGTGCCCTCGACGCCGCCGCCGAGCTCTGCCGCCAGGCGGGTCTCTCGGACGTGCGTATCGTCCATGACCTCACCGATCGCCCCCGCATCGTCCGAGCCATCGTCACTCAGTCCAAACAGCGCCAGTAATATTCATTAATTGGTTAGCAAAAATTATAAAGTAGTTTATAATTAGGACGGCTGAAAGAGGTCGGCCCATGCAACCTCCTACCTTTCGGGAAATCATTGCCCTACTCAAGCACGATGGATTCGTGAAGGTCGCGCAAGTCGGTAGTCATGCTAAGTATGTTTCTGGTGACCGTGTTGTCACCGTGAACGGCTCTGGTGGTGATCGACCAAAGAAGGGCACGTGGGCAAGTATTCGTCGCCAAGCTGGATGGTAGTTGGAGGCAAAATGAGGCAGCGATTTACCTATGACTGCGTTCTCATAAAAGAAGACGACGGTTACTGTGCCAGCTTCCCGCAGATTCCCGGCGCCTTTGCCGATGGCGATACGTGCGAAGAAGCGATTGCCCATGCCACCGAGGCGCTGATGGCGTTTTTGGCCGACGACCTCAACAACGGTTTGACTCCGGCAGGGTACGAACACTCGGCCGAGGTCGTGGCCCTTTCAGTCGAAATCGACCACGAGGACGCTCGGGAAGCGGCGTGCCGAACATTTAAAGACGCAGCGCTGGACCTCAAAGTCTCCGCTCCGCGGATTACCGCTCTGGTCAAAGCCGGAAAGCTCGATGTTGAACTCGTCGACGGCCGTCGGATGATAACGATAGACAGCATCGAGCGCTACGCCGCCCAAAAACGCCACGCCGGCAGGCCAAAGAAGTTCGTCGCAGTCCAATAACCCCCTCACTTTCACCGACTACTAGAGCCGCTCACCAAACCAACATGCGCTCTGGGCAAATAGGTTGAACGTTTCGTGCGAGAATGCCCCTCAGTAAACAAACTTGCACCAGAGCGTAAGGGGCTGGCATACACATGCAGACGGTCTATCGGGTATACGAGGGAGCGCGCGAGCCGCATCGGCTTGCAGTCGAGCGCACGGCCGAGCTACTCGGTTGCGGCGGCCTGGCGCTTATTCCAACCGAGACGGTCTACGGTGTCGCCGTTGCGGTCAACGCCTTCTCGGATGTCGTTCCACAAGATACAAGTGAACCTCCGCCGTGGCCGCGCGATCCGCATGCCACCGTTAACGGCGCCGCGGTCCCTGCGCTTGGTACTGGCTACCGCCGCATCTTTACTCTCAAGCAGCGCAAGCTCACCCAAACGGTCGCCTGGCTGGTCGATGGCGTCGAAGCACTCGACCGCTATGGCGTGGATATCCCCGAAGAGGCTCGTGTGCTTGCCCGACGATGCTGGCCGGGCGCCCTGACCATCGTGGTCAAGGCAGCCCCCTGCGTGCCGACCTTTATGCGCGCTGCCGACGACACCGTGGCCCTGCGCGCTTCGGCCTCTCCCGTGGTCCAAGCGCTCATTCGCGCCTGCGGCAGTCCCCTTGCCTGCACGAGCGCCAACACGCACGGCGCGCCCTCGCCGGCAAGCTTTGCCGCCGTCGAGGGCCGCATCCTGGAGGGGGTCGATGTTGCCGTCGACGCCGGTGAGACCCCGTGTCGCGACGCCTCGACCATCGTGTCGTTCCAGCACGGCGGGCTCCAGATCCTGCGCCAAGGCGCACTTCCCGCATCAGAGATCGAACGGGTCCTGTCCGACCCGATGCAATAGAAAGGTGTAAGCGATGTCGTTGAATCTGGGCAGCCTGGGCATGGAAGATGCCTCGTTTAACTTTGGCGGTTCCTACATCATGGCGCTCGACTGCGGCACCACCTCGGTACTTGCGACCATCGTCGACGAGTACGGCTGCATCGTCGCGCAGGCACGTCGTAGCGTCAAAACCAGCTTCCCGCGCCCCGGCTGGGTGGAGCAGGATCCCACGGAGGTGCTTGCCAGCCAGATCGGCGTGATGATGGAGGTTCAGTTTAAGAGCGGCATCCATTCCGATCGCATCGCCGCCATCGGCATCTCCAACCAGCGCGAGACCACGGTGGTCTGGGACCGCGTGAGCGGCCAGCCCATCTATAACGCCATCGTATGGCAGTGCCGTCGTACCGCGCCGGCGATCGACGCGTTGGTTGAACAGGGTTGCGAGGAGCTGGTGCGCTCCCGCACGGGACTTACGCTTGACCCGTATTTCTCGGCCTCCAAGGTGCAGTGGATTCTCGACAACGTCGACGGCGCACGCGAGAGCGCGGCGGCGGGCGACCTCATGTTTGGCACCATCGACACCTGGCTCATCTACAACCTCACCGGCGGCCAGGTCTTTGCCACCGACTACACCAATGCCAGCCGCACGGCACTCTTTAATATCCATACGCTCGATTGGGACGACGACCTGCTGGCGCTCTTTGACGTTCCACGTTCCATGATGCCCGAGGTTCGCTGGAGCTCGGGCGACTACGGCCGCGTCGCGAGCGACATCATGACCAACATGCCGCCCATCATGGGTGTGGCGGGCGACCAGCAGGCATCGCTGTTCGGTCACTGCTGCTTCTATCCCGGCCAGACCAAAAACACCTATGGCACGGGCTGCTTTATGCTCATGAACACCGGCGACGAGATCGTCGAATCCAAGAACGGTCTGGTCTCCACCATCGGTATCGCTGCGGACGGCAAAGTCAGCTATGCGCTCGAGGGCTCTATTTTTGCCGCCGGCTCAACGATGAACTGGCTTCGCAACAACATGGGCATCATCTCGAGCGTGAGCGAGTCGGCACAACTCGCCGCTTCGATTAGCGACAACGAGGGCTGCTACTTCGTCCCCGCCTTCGCTGGCCTGGGCGCTCCCTGGTGGGACCCGCATGCCCGCGGTATCGTGTGCGGTCTGACCGGCGCCTCGAGCCGTGCGACCATCGTACGTGCCGCCTGCGAATCCATGGCATATCAGAGCTACGACGTGCTGCGCGCCATGGAGCAGGACGTGGGGCTTTCGATCGAGCGCCTGTCTGTCGATGGCGGTGCCTCGCGCAACGAGTTCATCATGCAATTCCAGGCTGACCTGCTGGATATCCCCGTGCTGCAATGCGAGACGGTGGAGACCACGGCAATCGGTGCCGCGTACTTGGCGGGTCTTGCCGTCGGCTATTGGGAAGACCTGGAAGAGCTGGAGCAAAATGCCCAGATCGTTAGGACCTTCCTTCCCCACATGTCCGCCGAGCGCCGCGAACAAAACCTTGCGGGCTGGTGTGATGCAGTCAGGCGCTCGCTCAGTACCGCACAGTAGGGCTGCGATGGGCTGCTCGATACAACAAACCGCTAAACTAATGCATGGCGTGCGGCGGCAACATTGCTGCGCGCCTTGTCAGCAAGGCCGTTTTGCGGCCGCAACGAAAGGGGCAATCAACCCATGACCGTCACCTACGATACGTCCCGTGTGACGCTTGTCGATCACCCGCTCGTCCAGCACAAGCTGTCGATCCTGCGCGACAATAACACCGGCACCAACCAGTTCCGTCAGCTCGTGCGCGAACTCGCGCTTTTTGACGGCTACGAGGCCATGCGCGACCTGCCTATGGAAGACGTCGAGGTCGAGACCCCCATCACTACCGCCACGTTCAAACAGCTTGCCGGCAAGAAACTCGCCATCGTGCCCATCCTGCGTGCGGGCCTTGGCATGGTCGACGGCATCCTCGACCTGGTGCCCTCCGCTCGCGTGGGCCACATCGGCATGGAGCGCGACGAGGTCACCCACGAGCCGCACGAGTATTACTGCAAGATGCCCAAGGATATCGACCAGCGCATCTGCCTGGTCGTCGACCCCATGCTTGCCACGGGCGGTTCGGCCGAGATGGCCATCAGCTACCTGCGCGAGCGCGGTGTCAAGGACATCCGCATGCTGTGCATCGTCGCGGCCCCCGAGGGCCTCAAGTCGCTGACTGAGAAGGACCCTGATGTGCATATCTATACCTGCGCTATCGACGACCATCTCAACGAGGCTGCCTACATCGTTCCTGGCCTGGGCGACGCCGGCGATCGCATCTACGGCACGCTCTAGTCGCTGGGCTAAGACGGCCGCGGCTGCAAATAGGAAGAAATGGTGCGCGCGGGCAAGTAGAAGACGCCTGTGCGCACCTTTAGTTAACGGACGTTTTGCCCTGTAGGGTTCGAGAAAAACGTATTACCGTACCTGCGGCATAAAGAAGGTCTTAAGAAAACGAACAGGTGCGTATTAACCGATGCTTTTTCGGTTGTACTTTAGCGATTGGCTCGTACAATAGTCACCAATGTTTGGCGGGAACTGTTCTGTGAGGCGTTAAAAAGGAAAGTGAGGACGCCAGTGTTTCAGATAGCCGATCTGCTCGCTATCGTTGCAGGCGCCATCGCGGGCGCAATTGCCTTCCTTCCCTTTGTCTTTACGCTCAAGCCGGTTCTTGACGATAAGCAGAATGCGGACATGCTCAAGGGTATGGTGAGTCTGGCGGTCTCGGCAATCGCCCTGCTCGTCTTTACCTTGGTTGTGTTTGTGTTGTTCGGAGAGGCATTTCGCATGTTCCTCCTGGGCGAGGCGATCGGCTTCGTGGCCTTTATGGCCGCCTGCACGGTTCGCGTCGCCAAGGCGCTGCGAGATCCTCATGAGGTCGAAAGGTAAGTCGTGGAAATTTTTGAAAAGCTGCCTGATGAGATTAATCATCTGGTCAGCGAGTTCAGCTCCACCCCTGTCGTGGGCGATCTGAGCTGCGGCATCACGCAGTACTCGTTTTGGCTGATCGTCTCCACGATCGTGCTCCTGATCGTCCTGGCCGTGTTCAAGAAGAAGCAGACCCTGGTTCCCAAGGGCTTCTTCGTCAACGGTTTCGAGTACATCATCGAGTACGTCGAGAACGATATCGGCAAGGGTGTCGTGGGTGAGAACTGGAAGAAGCACTTCCCGTTCCTGTGCTCGCTTTTCCTGTTCATCCTGATCAATAACATGATCGGCCTGATCCCGGGAATGAAGCCCGGCACCGGCGCAATCGGCTCCACCGCCGCGCTCGCCATCTTCGCCTTCGTGTACTTCATCTACTACGGATGCAAGGCTCACGGCGTGATCGGCTACATCAAGAGCCTCGCCCCGCAGGGCGTGAGCTTCCCGATGAACGTGCTCGTGTGGGTCGTCGAGCTCTTCTCGACCTTCCTGCGCCTCATCACGCTCGCCGTCCGTCTGTTCTGCAACATGTTCGCAGGACACGTGGTCATGGGCTCGTTCGCCATCATGGCGAGCATGTTCATGCAGCCGCTGCTTCAGCAGGTTTCCGCGGCCCACGCCGTCGGCGCCCTGCCTTCGCTGGCCTGGCTTGCCATCCTCATCCTGATCTATGCGATCGAGCTTGTGGTCGGCGCCATCCAGGCTTACGTCTTCACGGTCCTTACCGCCGTGTATGTCTCCGAGGCAGAGGAGGTTGCGGAGGAGGAGTAGTCTTCCGTTCGCGCCTTAAAGGTAAGGCAATTCGTTAAACCGCCGGTGCCCGTACCCATGGAGCCCGGCAGTTATAAAAAGGTTATCCTGCGTGAAATAAGACACGCACGACAAAGGAGGAATCGTGGGAGTTATCGGTTACGGTCTCGGTGTTATCGGCGCTGGTCTTGCTATCGGCCTGTCTGCTCTGGGTGCTACGGGTGCTATGGCCCGTCAGCCTGAGGTCCAGGGCCGCGTGTTCACCGTCTTCATCATGGGCTCCGCCTTCGGCGAGGCTCTGGCTCTGATCGGCTTCGTTGTCGCGCTGATCGTTAAATAGCACGGAGCGTCAAGTATGAATCTTTCATCCCAGAAGAGCGCGATCGCACTCTCCGCGTCCGCGGCCGCGCTGCTCATGCCGGTTTCCGCGTTCGCTGAGGACGGCGCTGCCGGTGCGGACATCCTCATCCCTAAGATGGCGGAGTTCATCCCGGCGCTTATCGCCTTCCTGATTATCTGGATCGTGCTGGCCAAGGTCGCCCTGCCGGGCATCATGAAAACCATGGAGGAGCGCGGCAAGAAGATCGAGGAGAGCCTCGACGAGGCCGAGAAGACCAAGCAGGAGGCTATCGCCAAGCGCGCTGAGTCCGACTCGATCGTCACCGACGCCCGTCGTCAGGCTGCCGACATCGTTCTCGAGGCCCGTAAGGACGCCGAGTCCGAGCGCGCCCGTATCATCGAGGCTGCTCACAAGGAGGCCGAGGAGATCATCGCCAAGGCCCATACGACCGTCGAGGACGAGCGCAAGTCCATTTACGCCGGTGCCGCGAGCTCCATCGCCGACCTGTCCGTTGCCGTCGCCACCAAGATCGTGGGCGAGGCACTCGAGGACGATGCCGAGCAGAAGAAGCTCATCGAGCGCTACATCCAGGAAGCAGGTAGCCTGAATGCCGACTAGCCGCTATCAGGACAAGGTGCTCGAGACCTACGCGCGCTCCCTTCTGGAAGCCGCTAAGGCCGAGAACCATGTGTTCGAGGACCTCGAGATGATCGAGCGCTTGGCTTCTGCCAGCCCCGAGATCATCGCCGTGCTCGACACCATGTCCAAGCGCGACCAGCTCGACCTTCTTCCCAAGGTGGCAGCTGCCTTTAAGTATGTTGCCGAGGAAGACGAGGATGTAGTGGGCGTGACCGTCACCACGGCGATCCCGCTCGACGACGAGCTGCGTCAAACCATCACTAAGAAATGCGAGCAGGACTTCGGCCGCAAGGTATTCCTTATCGAGCAGGTCGACCCGTCTATCGTGGGCGGCCTGGTGCTCGAGGCCCGCGGCGAGCGTCGTGACATTTCCGTCAAGACGCAGCTGCGCACCGCGCAGGAGACCCTCGCAAACTCTGCTAATTCGTACGGAGGTGAAGCCTAATGTCCGAAACCCTCAATGCCCAGGATATCGCCAAGAAACTGCAGGAGCAGCTCACGAGCCTCTCCGCGACGGTCGATACGCATGAGGTTTCAACGGTCGACGAGGTAGGCGACGGCATCGCGCGCGTCTCCGGCCTCAAGAGCGCCATGGCAGGCGAGCTTCTGGAGTTCAAGAGCTCCGATACCGGTGAGACCGTCTTCGGCCTTGCCCAGAACCTTGACCGTGACGAGGTCGGCGCCGTTCTGTTTGGTGCCGTCGACTCCATCAAGGAAGGCGACGAGTGCCGCACCACTGGCCGCATTATGGATATCCCCGTGAGCCGTGCCATGCTCGGCCGCGTCGTCAATCCGCTCGGCCAGCCCATCGACGGCCTGGGCGACATCGTCGCCACGCACCGTCGCCCCATCGAGTTCAAGGCTCCCGGCGTCATCGATCGTACCCCGGTGTGCGAACCGGTTCAGACCGGTCTGCTCGCTATCGACTCCATGGTGCCTATCGGCCGCGGTCAGCGTGAGCTCATCATCGGCGACCGTAAGACCGGTAAGACCGCCATCGCCATCGACGCTATCCTCAACCAGCGCGGCAAGGGCATGGTCTGCATCTATGTCGCCATCGGCCAGAAGGCCTCCACGGTTGCCAACATCCGTGAGACCCTCGCTCAGCACGGTGCGCTCGACTACACCATCATCGTTTCGGCCACCGCTGCCGATTCCGCCCCTATGCAGTACATCGCGCCTATGGCCGGTGCCGCTATCGGCGAATTCTTCATGTACAACGGCGAGGACGGCAAGCCCGCCAGCGAGACCAACCCCGGCGGCCACGTGCTCGTCATCTACGACGACCTGTCCAAGCAGGCTGTGGCCTACCGTCAGATGTCGCTGACGCTGCATCGTCCGCCCGGACGCGAGGCCTATCCTGGCGACATCTTCTACCTGCACTCTCGTCTGCTCGAGCGTGCCGTTAAGATGTCCAAGAAGAACGGTTACGGCTCCATGACGGCACTGCCGATCATCGAGACCCAGGACGGCGACGTCTCGGCCTACATTCCGACCAACGTCATTTCCATTACCGATGGTCAGATCTACCTGCAGTCCGAGCTTTTCTTCCAGGGTCAGCGCCCGGCAGTCGACGTGGGCATCTCCGTGTCCCGCGTCGGTGGCGATGCGCAGACCAAGGCCATGAAGCAGGTCGCCGGCAACCTCCGTCTGGACCTCGCTTCCTATCAGGAGCTCGCTGGCTTTACCCAGTTTGGCTCCGACCTCGACGAGGCTACTCAGAAGCAGCTGACCCATGGTGCCCGCATGACCGAGCTCCTGAAGCAGCCGCGCTACAAGCCGTTTGAGGTTGGCGAGCAGATCGTTACGCTGTTCGCTGGCAACGAGGGCTTCCTGGATGACCTGGAGATCGCCGACGTGCTGCCTTTCCGTGCCGAGCTCATCGAGTACATGGACAATGGCTTTGGCTCGCTGCTCGACAAGGTTCGCGCCAAGAAGATCGATGATGACACCAAGGCTGAGCTCTTGCGCGTCATCGGCGACTTCAAGCAGCAGTTCATGGCCAAGCACCATTCGGATGTTTCTGGATCAGAGGAGAACTAAGCCCCATGGCCAACCTTCGCGACATTAAGAAGCGAATCTCCTCGGTTACCACGACCAAGCAGATCACGCGCACGATGGAGATGGTCTCTACGGCCAAGATCCGTCGTGCCCTCGATCGCTCCAAGCAGGCCGAGCCCTATAAGGAGGCGCTGACCGACGTCATGTTGACGGTCGCCGGCGACGCCTCCTGTTCGGGCACCGATCCTATGCTGCAGAAGCATGAGAGCGTCAATCATGGCCTGATTGTCGTTATTGCCTCGGACCGCGGCCTTGCCGGCGGTTTCAATACGACGGTGGAGCGCACGGCCGAAAAGCTCGCCGCTTCTTGGGCGAACGACGGCATCGAGTGCGAGATCATCGCGTGCGGGCGTAAGCCGGCCACGTATTTCCGTGACCGCGCAAACGTCGTCATGCACTTTGAGGGCAACTCCTCTGAGCCCGATTTCAATCAGGCCCGCATGATCTCCTCTCATATCTGCGATGCGTATCGTGCCGGTGAGCTTGACCGTGTCGAGCTTGTCTACCACCACGCCAAGAACCGCGTGGATCAGGAGCTTCGCGTCGAGCATCTGTTGCCGCTCGACCCCGAGATGATCGCTATGGCCCACGGTCCGCGTAAGAACGAGACCGACGCCCCTAAGCGCATCTCGTCCACGTTCGAGTTCGTGCCCTCTCCCGAGCATGTTCTCGGCAAGCTTGTGCCGTCTTATATCCTGACGGTCATCTACCAGGCCCTGATCGATTCGGCGGCTGCCGAGCAGGGTGCACGCCGCAAGGCCATGCACTCCGCGACGGAAAACGCCACCGCGATCATCTCGACCCTTACCCGCACGTATAGTCGCGTGCGCCAGGCTTCGATCACGACCGAGATTAACGAGATCGTCGGCGGAGCCTCAGCATTGGAGGAACAGTAATGGCTAATAACACCGTAAAGCTTGCGGTCGAGGAAGCCACCAAGAAGACGACTGCCGGTGATGGTCGCATCGTGCGAATCATCGGCCCTGTCGTCGACGTCAAGTTTGACGGCGCGGTGCCCCCGATCTACAACGCGCTCACGGTCGAGGCCGAGACCCCGATCGGTCATCTGAGCACGATCCTCGAGGTCGAGAGCCAGCTTCCGGGCGGCGTCGTCCGCACGGTCGCCATGTCCTCGACCGACGGCCTGCAGCGCGGCCTCATCGCCACCGATACCGGTGAGCCCATGAAGATGCCCGTTGGTCCCAAGACGCTCGGCCGCATTTGGAACGTCATGGGCAAGCCCGTCGACGGCAAGCCCATGCCCGAGGTGGAGGAGTTCTACCCCATCCACCATGCAGCGCCCCGTTTCGATGAGCTCACCACCAAGACCGAGATCTTCGAGACCGGCATCAAGGCCGTTGACCTGCTTGAGCCCTACATCCGTGGCGGCAAGACGGGCCTGTTCGGCGGCGCCGGCGTCGGCAAGACCGTTCTGATTCAGGAGCTCATCAACAACCTCGCCCAGGAGCACGGCGGCACCTCGGTGTTCACCGGCGTCGGCGAGCGTACCCGCGAGGGCACCGACCTGTTCCTCGAGATGAGCGAGTCTGGCGTTATCGACAAGACCTGCTTGGTCTATGGTCAGATGAACGAGCCGCCCGGAGCGCGTCTGCGCATCGGTCTGGCCGGTCTTACCACCGCTGAGTACTTCCGTGATCGTGGCCAGGACGTTCTGCTGTTCATCGACAACATCTTCCGCTTCTCCCAGGCAGGTTCCGAGGTTTCCGCACTGCTGGGCCGTATGCCGTCCGCCGTTGGTTACCAGCCCACGCTGGCAACCGAGATGGGCGACCTCCAGGAGCGCATTACCTCGACCAAGACGGGCTCCATTACCTCCGTCCAGGCTGTCTACGTCCCCGCAGACGACCTGACCGACCCGGCGCCTGCCACGACGTTTACGCACCTCGACGCCACCACGGTTCTTTCGCGTAGCATTTCGTCGCTCGGCCTGTTCCCGGCTATCGACCCGCTCGCGTCTTCCTCCGACGCTCTCGATCCCTCGATCGTCGGCGAGGAGCACTACCGTGTCGCCGTCAAGGTCCAGGAGCTCCTGCAGGAGTACTCCGACCTTCAGGACATCATCGCCATTCTGGGTATGGACGAGCTGTCCGAGGAGCAGCGCCTTACGGTCAACCGTGCCCGTAAGATTCAGCAGTTCCTCTCGCAGTCCTTCCACGTCGCCGAGAAGTTCACCGGCAACCCCGGTGTCTACGTCCGCGTCGAGGATACCGTCCGCTCTTTTGCCGAGATTGTCGACGGCAAGGCCGATGACCTGCCCGAGCAGGCTTTCCGCTATGCTTCCACGATTGAGGACGTGCGCGAGCGCGCCCGCAAGATGGGGGAGAAGTAGGTTATGCGTATCCGCATCGTGTGCCCCGTGAGCTGCGCCTATGAGGGCGACGCTGCGTTTGTGTCGATTCCGTCCACGGATGGCGAGTTTGGCGTTCTGCCTGCTCACTCCAGCGAGATCTGCACGATCGACCGCGGTTACGTTCGCGTTTCCGATAAGGCCATGGGCACTGTCGACCACACGTTTGCCGTGGCCGGCGGCTATGCCCAGGTTGCGGACGATGTCGTGACCGTTCTCGCCGAGCGCGCTTGCGATTTGGCGACCGTCGATGCCGACAAGCTTAAAGCTGATATTCAAGGTTTTGAAGAGAAGCTGGGTAATTTGTCGGAGGATGATGCACGCCGCGCCTACCTCTATAATGAAATCGCATGGTGTAAGCTCAAGCTTGCCCAATAGTCAAACGATTTAGCGTTCGACCATTTGCGAACACATCATGCCCGGGATGGCCCAGCCACCCCGGGCATGCTTTTTGAAAGGGTAGACCTTGGATATTATCCGCGTTGAGGGTGGCCACGCCATCGGAGGCTCCGTGCCCGTTTCGGGCGCCAAGAACTCCGCACTCAAACTCATGGCGGCAACGCTTCTGGCGCCGGGCAAGACGACGCTGCAGAACGTGCCCGATATTTCCGATGTCCACGTGATGGGCAAGGTGCTCAAGGGCATGGGCGCTACGATCGATGTTCTCGACGAGCACACGCTCGAGATTGATACCTCTCAGGTCGATTCTTGGGAGGCCCCCTACGAGCTCGTTGCCAAGATGCGTGCTTCCACCGCCGTCATGGGACCCCTGCTGGGCCGCTTTCATCGCGCCAAGATTGCCATGCCGGGCGGCTGCAACCTGGGTGCTCGCAAGATCGATATGCACATTCTTGGTCTTGAGGCCCTGGGCGTTGAGTTCGATACCGCCCACGGTTACATCAACGCTAATGCGCCCCAAGGTCTGCGCGGTACCACCGTCACGCTCGAGTTCGCCAGCGTCGGTGCGACCGAGAACCTCATCATGGCCTCTGTGCGCGCACAGGGCACCACGGTTATCGACAATGCCGCCCGCGAGCCCGAGATCGTCGATCTCGCCAACATGCTCAACGAGATGGGCGCTAAGATTGTCGGTGCCGGTACGCCTGTCGTGACCATCGAGGGCGTGGAAGAGCTGCATCCTGTTACCCATCGCGTAGTGGGCGACCGCATCGAGGCCGGTACCTTTATCGTCGCCGGTGCGCTGATGGCCGACGATCGCGGTGTCGATGTCACGGGCTTTTGCCCCATTCACTTGGGCATGGTGCTCAAGAAGATGGAGCTCATGGGTATCGATTGCGAGCGTACCGATGACGGCGTTCACGTGAATCGCGCCGAGCGCATCAAGCCGGTCGACATCCAGACGCTTCCGTTCCCCGGCTTCCCGACCGACATGCAGGCACAAATTATGGTGCTTTCCGCCCTCGCCGACGGCAGTTCCGTTATTACCGAGAACATCTTCGAGAATCGCTTTATGTTTGCCTCTGAGCTGGTGCGCATGGGTGCCGACATTCGTATTGAGAGCCATCATGCCATGATTCATGGCGTCAAGGGCTTCTCGGGTGCACAGGTTACCTCGCCCGATCTGCGTGGCGGAGCGGCCCTCGTCGTAGCGGGTTTGATCGCCGACGGGACGACCGAGGTTTCGGCCATTCATCACATCAAGCGCGGCTACGAGCGGTTTGTCGAAAAGCTGCAGGCACTCGGCGCGTATGTCGAGCATGCTACCGTCCCCGATCCCGTCATCTACTAATACAGGTTGCCTATGTTTAATAAAAAGCCCCTCGCGGATACCACCGCCCGAAGACCCTCAACTGGTGCGCAGGCCAAGATCTACAGTCGCGATAACGTGGCTCGCTATTCCGAGCGCGCTCGTCAACGTCGTCGTAGCCACACGATTCGTCACGTCGCGCTCATTGTCGTGCTTGGCGTGCTGCTGAGTGCCACTACCGCTGCCGGCCTGTGGTTTGCCACCATTATGGGCAAGCTCGGCGATTCTAATGTCATTACCGACAATCTGCGTCGGGTTCTGGTTGACACCGATGAGGCAAAGGATCCGTTCTACGTGTTGCTTCTTGGCACCGACGGCCGTCCGGGCGAGGATACGTATCGTGCCGACTCGATTATCCTGGCACGCATCGACCCCACGCAAAAGCAGGCGACGCTCATTTCCGTTCCGCGCGACACCAAGGTCGAGTACAAGGGCGAGACCATGAAGATCAACGCCTGCCATACCGTTGGCGGCGCCGAGGCCATGGTCGAGGCGGTCAACGAGCTGTGCGGTGTTCAGATTTCCCACTATGCCGAGGTCAGCTTCGACGGTATGCAGGCGCTGATTGATTCGGTTGGCGGTATCGACATTAACGCAACCGATGATGTTGACGACCCCGAGCACCTGGATATTAAGATTACCGCTGGCCAGCAGCATATGGACGGTGCCACCGCCCTTACCTATGCCCGCTGCCGCTACACCTATGCCGACGGCGATTACACGCGCATGCGCCACCAGCGTCAGGTGCTTGGCGCCCTTGCCAACCAGATTCTCAATAACTTCGATGCCACGAAGATCTTTGGCCTGGTTAATTCGCTGTCCGATATGCTCGCAACCGATATGAGCGTTCAGGATATCGTGGCTACGGTCAACGCCATGCGCGGTATGGATGTCGACGGTATCTACTCGGCCAACCTGCCCTCGTACGCCGACGAGAGCACCATGATCGACGGTGTGAGCTACGTCTTTGTCTACGAGGACGAGCTCAAGGAAATGATGGAGCGCGTCGATGCCGGCAAGGATCCCAAGGGTCCCAACACCATGGGTCTTTCCGACGGTTCCAGCTCTACGATCGGCGACCTGAACAACAACACGTCTGACGATTACGCAAACGGTACCGCAACCTCATCGGTCAGCTCTGACGATTCCGATGACTCAAGTGATTCGAGCGATTCGGACTACTACGAAGAGCCCACCGGCGACGGCAACGGCTACGAAGCTAACTACTAGGGTTACGCGGTTTTGCCAAACCGCGTAACGGCTCGACGCTGCGCGGGCCGCATTTGGACAATCTGACGTTCAACTTCAAGGGCGCGACCAGAAGGTCAGCGCCCTTTCGTTTCACGTCACCTTGTCTCAAATGCGACCCGCTCGCTGCCCGTCCTCAACCTGCGACGTTAGTCATTGGGGACGTTCTTAAACGACTGGTCAAAGGGGACACTCTTGATGCACTTGGCACTTGGGGACGTTCCTTTTGTGCCGGCAGTTTGGGACACTCCTTGCGTTAATAGGCTGGCGTGCGTCAACCTGTTCTCGTTGCACCAAAAACCGCCCCGTTCTCGGTTTTGAGGACGGGGCGGTTTTGCTTACCTAGATTGTTCGAGTTCCCTATGCAAAGCGGGCGACGAGCTCCTGGAGCACGTCGGTCATCTTGACGAGCGAACTGACCGGGACGAACTCGTTGACGCCGTGGTAGCAATAGCCGCCGGTGGAAAGGTTGGGGCAGGGCAGACCGCGGAACGACAGCTGGGCGCCGTCGGTGCCGCCGCGAATCGGCAGCACTTGGGGCTCAACGCCGCAGGCAAGGTAGGCTTCCTTGGCAACATCAATAAGCTCGGGATAGTCACGAACGATCTCGGCCATATTTCGATACTGCTGCTTAATCTCGACTGTCACGCGCTCCTCACCCAGACGCTGGTTGAGCATCGAGGCGGCGGCATCAATAAGGTCGAGTTTCTGCTGGAACTTGGCGGCGTCATGGTCGCGGATGATATAGCGCGCTGTGGCGTGATCGACGGTCGCAGATACACCCTCAAGGTGATAAAAGCCCTCGTAGCCTTCCGTATACTCCGGGCGCTGCACGTAGGGGAGCAACGCGTTGAAGTCGCAGAACAGATTGCCTGCGTTGACCATACGGCCCTTAGCGTCGCCCGGGTGGATGGACTGGCCCTCAAAGCGGACGGTCGCCTCGGCGGCGTTAAAGCACTCCCACTCCAGTTCGCCGATGGGGCCGCCGTCGACCGTGTAGGCGTACTTGCAGCCAAAGGTATCGATATCCAACAGCTCGGCTCCGTGGCCGATCTCCTCGTCAGGGCAGAAGCAAATGCCGAGTGCGGGATGGGGCAGAGAAGGGTCCTGAGCGATACGCGCGACAAGCGACATGATCTCAGCGACGCCCGCCTTGTCGTCTGCGCCCAGCAGCGTGGTGCCATCGCTGCAGACCAAGTCCTCACCCGCGAGGTCGTTCAGGGCGGGAAGCTTGGCGGTACTCATGGCAACGGGCTTACCGTCAACCGTGCCGCAGACCAGGTCGCCGCCTTCGTAGTGTACGATGTGCGGCTTCACGCCGGCACCCGGTGCAACTTCGGTGGTGTCGAGATGGGCGATCAGGCCCAGGGCGGGCTTGTCCTCAGCGCCCGCACTTGCGGGGATATGCGCGCAGACATAGGCGTGCTCGGTCACGTGGGCATCTTCCGCGCCAAGCTCGCGCAGCTCTTCAGCCAGCACGTTGGCAAGGTCAAACTGAACGGCGCTCGAGGGTACCTGGTCGCAGTTTGCATCCTCGGACTGCGTGTTGATCTGGACGTAGCGCAAAAAGCGCTCGAGGACATCGTGGTTCGTAGTGGTGTTTTCCATAAAGACCGCTCCAATCTTGGTCGTCGTGTGCAACAAGAACTCTAGCACGGTATGCCACGGCATACCGCGACGCTTGGATGGGGTAGAATCAGCCATTGAATGCAGAAGGGACGGAAGATCATGGATACGACAAATAGCTCGCGCGAACTACACCTGACGGTGGCGAACGAAGACTACTTGGAGTGCATGGTTCGCATTGAAAGCGAAGAGGGGGAAACCAACGGCGTGCGATCGGTCGACATCGCGCAGCGCCTTGGCGTCTCCAAGGCATCGGTCAATAAAGCGGTTTCGGCGCTCAAAGCATCCGAACTTGTCGAGCAGTCGCACTACGGCAAGGTAGTCCTGACCGATCGCGGCCGCGAGGTTGGCACGGCTATCTGGTACCGTCATCGCCTCATCCGCACGTTTTTGGTTCAGGAGCTCGGTGTCGAATTTGAGCGAGCCGATTCCGAGGCCTGCATGATGGAGCATGCGCTTTCCGAGGACACGATGAGCCGCTGGCTCGCCTATCTCGAAAAGCAGGGAATCAGCGTCGAGGAATAGCGGGATATATATGGATACGAGTTATTACAACCGCTTTGGTGCCGAGGAACTTACGCGCCGCTTGTCGAGCGAGACCTTGTTGGCGCAGGGCCCCATGGGCAGTGTTTTGTTGAATGAGTACGATGCCGCCGATATTCCACCGGCGTTTTGGAATCTGGCAGAGCCGCAGACCGTTTCTCGTATCCATCGCCTGTATGTTGCCGCTGGCGCGCAGGTGCTCATTACCAACACCTTTCAGGCATCAAGCTATGCCCTCAAGCACGACCAGATTTCGCCGTCCGTGGCGGAGGTCAATCGCGGGGCCGTCGACGATGCTCGCCAGGCGCACCCTCAGCTGCTGCTGGGCTCGATGGGCCCAATCGGTATTGAGTGGTTTGCCGAGGACTCTGCCGAGTATCGTGAAATCCGAGGCATTGCGCGCGAACAGGCGCACGCCTTGCTCAATGCCGGCGTTGACGGTCTGCTGATCGAGACGGTGACGTCTATCCGTAATTTGCAGCCCATGCTTGCCGGCGCTCGAGATGCCGCCGACGGCATGCCTGTTCTGGTGAGTTTTGTCGTTGACGATAAAGGCGACCTGTTGGGCGATGGCCTCAACATCGAGGCAGCCGTTTTGTACGCCGAAAAACACGGCGCAAACTCGGTTGGTGTTAATTGCTGTTCGCTTGCGGCCGCGAACGCGACGGTGCCCAGGATGGTTGCATCGGCGACTACTCCCGTCACGGTGCGTCCCAACGTGGGCGATCCGGTCCAGACTCAGGATGGCCCCGTGTGGCACGAGAACCCCGAAGCTTTCGCGCGCGCATGCATCGAATGGAGACATGCCGGCGCCGCAATGGTGGGCAGTTGTTGTGGAACCACGGCAATCACTACGGCAGCGATGGCCGAGGCGCTCGATATATAAAGGGTAAAACCGCTCCATACGGGGCGGTTTTTTTATTGCTTGCATGTCCTCGGCAGCATTTGCCCAAATGGTGAATGCTGGTGCCGGCAGGTTGCCGAGTGCGTGTTGCGGGTATACCTCACGCGTACCATGATCCAAACACTGTGAGGTGTCTGCGCGTGTGCGCGATAATTCATTTTGGAACTGACGGTTGGCGCGCTCGCGTCGATGAGGACTTCACTGCCGATAACGTTGCCCGTATCGCCGATGCCGTCGGCGAGTTGTGGCAAAAGACCAATCCGGGCAAAACGGTATATATAGGGTTCGACACCCGGCCCCTGGCGAGCGAGTTCGCTGAGCTTGCGGCGGGTGTGCTAGCAGCGCACGGGCTGGACGCCGTGCTCGCTTCGCGACCTGTTCCGACCCCTGCCCTTACGTGGGCGGCGGCTTATGACGGTGAGGCGTGCGGCGCGCTCATGGTGACGGGGTCCCATCATCCGCAGGGTTATCTGTGCCTCAAGATTCGCATGGGTGACGGCTCGACCGCCAACCAGGATGTCATCGAAGAGCTCGAAGAGACCGTGGCTCCCGAGCCAATGGGGATCGAGGGGCAATATCGCACCGCGGATATCATTCCTGACTATATGCAGGCGGTGGCATCGTTTGTCGATGCCGAAGCCATCCGCGCCGCGCACCTGCGCGTGGTTGTCGATCCCATGGGCGGCGCGGCCCAGGGCTATCTAGCCGACTTGCTGCGCGAGCTTGGCGTTGAGGTGCACGAGATTCACGCCGGGCAGGCGTCTGACCAAGAAGATATCTGCCCCGACCCCGTTGAGCCTTGGGTGGACGCTTGCGAGCGCACGGTTATCGAGGACGGAGCTTGCGCTGGCCTGGTGACCGACGGCGACGCCGACCGTATCGGCGCGGTTGACGAGCGCGGCAGATATATACATCCGCATCAGATCATGGCGCTCGTTTTGGGCGACTTGGTTCAATTTCGTAATTTGGAGGGGCGCGTCGTCGTCAATCTTTCATGCTCGACGCTCGTGCGTCGCATTGCCGAGGCGCTTGGCTGCCGCGTGACCGTCAAACCAGTCGGTTTCAAATATATAGCGGCGGAGATGAAGAAGGGCGGCGTTCTCATAGGCGGCGAAGAAGCCGGTGGTATCGGCATTGCCGCGCATATGCCCGAGCGCGATGGAATCCTCGCCTGTCTGATTCTGTGTGAGCTTATGGCGAAGACGGACGCGCCTTTGGGCGTTCTGGTCGACCAACTCGAGGACAGTTTTGGTAAGACGAGTTACGGTCGACGCGATTTACGCCTTGAGGCCGAAGATGCCGAAACGTTACGAACCCTGCTGCCGGGCGTAAACCCCAAGTCGATTTGTGGCAAGGTGCCGCAAAACGTTAGCCATATGGATGGCTTGCGTTTGGCATTCGAGGATGACACGTGGCTGCTGGTCCGTCCTAGCGGGACCGAACCAGTGGTGCGCGTCTACGCCGAGGGGTTCTCAGTGGAAGAACGTGATGAGTTGCTCGATGCTGGCTGCGCTTTAGCTAGGGGGACGTATCCGCTTTAACCATGAGACTGCCTTATATAAAGAGATGCTCGGCGAGCGGTAGTTAACGGCTGGCAAACGTTAGTCGGATCACAAGATGTGTAGGAAATGTGTACGCCCAGATTCCCGCCCGCGAGGCCCCTCCGGTCTGGCAATATATCTCCTTGCCGCGCGGCCCGGTCGGACCGGATCAGCCGCGGGGCGTGCACCTTGAGAACCGGATACTGCGAGGA
Source organism: Collinsella sp. (assembly GCA_048236535.1). Classification (GTDB taxonomy): domain Bacteria; phylum Actinomycetota; class Coriobacteriia; order Coriobacteriales; family Coriobacteriaceae; genus Collinsella. Next base: position 90,317 of record DBFAQQ010000015.1, read on the forward strand.
TGGACACTCACTTCAGTGTCGCATCCGGGCAGACATCGAACCAT
>DBFAQQ010000016.1:0-17653 GCA_048236535.1 Collinsella sp.
CGGATATGAGACTGAGCCGAGGGCGTCGACGACATGCCGGGGGCGGACCGGGACGGGTTCAACGGCAGGCCCCGCCGACCGATTGCAAGCGGTCGGCGGGGCCATTGTGGCTCTTGACAGTGGATTGGGTCATATGAGCGATAAGCTTTCTGGCGGTCTGACGGCAGATGCTAGCAGCGTCATCGTTAAAATCGGTGATACGATCCTTTCACCCAACACGACTCCTGGCGCCAAGACCGGTTACGATGTTTCGATTGATGCAACTAACACGTTGACTGTAAAGTTTGCCGACCTCAAGACCGCTGCGGAACAGGCTAACGCGGCGCTCGACGGTAGCTCCAATGTCGTTGTCACTTACACCGCTATGCTTGATCCCACGAAGGCTACGAACGTTACTGTCGGCGGCACAGGTAACGACAACGCCGTAAAACTCATTTATTCCAACAATCCCATGGGCGAAGGAACGGGTGAGTCTGTGCCCGATACCGTCCGCGACTACACCTACGCGCTTAAGCTTATCAAGCAGGATGCTGATTCTGTTACTACTAAGATTGACAATGTAGAGTTCACCATCCAAGCAACCGATCCTGACGATGTTGGCTCCAAGGATATGTATGTCGGCAGCGAAGGCACTCTTGTCAATGAGGCCTATAAGTTCAAAACGGCGAATGGCGGCAAGATTAATGTCAAGGGTCTCGATGCTGGTACCTACACGGTGCACGAGGTCGAGGGCAGCAACCCTGGCTACAATACGCTGGACGACTTTACCTTCACTATCAAGCCTGAGGGGCTTAATAAAGACGAGGGTGTGGCGCTCGACGAAAAAACAGCTGTAAATACGCTGAAGGTTACTGTGCAGAAACCTGACTCCGCTACCATGGTTACCCCGTCAGTCGACGGCGGCACCGTCACCCTTACCGTCAAGAACAAGAAGGGCTCCAACCTCCCGCTGACCGGTCTTAACGGCGTGACCTTCACTTGGATCGCTGGTGGCGCGGTGCTCGTCATCGGCGTGGCGCACCTCATCCGCAGCCGTAAGCAGGCTGAGGAGTCCGAGCAGGAGTAACACTCGCTCACCCATCCCTTTGGCAGGTGGGATGTGATGGCCATGAGACTTGCGGACACTTTTCTCGTCCATCGACGTTCTTGCTTTGCCATTCTTTTTTCGGGGCAGACTCCGCACTGGAGTCTGCCCCGTTTTTTGGACAACACAGGCAGCCTCCACCGTCCGATGCGGACTCATCCGTCATCGCGTTTCTTGACTCGTATGAGGTTCGGTTTAAGGTCCGTAGGCGCTCGCGCGGTGCGGACGGTGGAAGGCATTTGCGCCGCAACAAGCGCAAATAAGAATGCCCGGGGTTAGAGGCCCGGGCATTTAACAAAACCAGAAAACTAGGCCGCCCGCGCTCTCTTTCATTTACGCGGGATGCGTCGTTTCCTATTGACATTGTATCCCGAACTGCTCTGCTGATTCGCGATATTTTGAAAACTCAAATACGGGCCTATGCCCGGCGGGGGAGCCTTCCAATCGGCTATTATTTGTTCAGACAACCTGAGCTGTAAAGGAGTGACCGGCGATGGTGCAGGGCGCCAAACATATGAAGAACAATAACGCCGCGGACAACGGCGGCTCAAGCCCTCAGCCCAAACCTCAACCAAAACCTAAGCGCCGTCGCAAGCGACTGCCGCGCTGGGCCGACCGGCTCATCACCATCGTCATCATCCTTATTGGCGTGGGCCTTATGACCTGGCCGTGGATCTTGGACCGGCTCGAAGCCTCGGGCGTGTTCAACCAGATCAGCACCGTGTCCAGCACCGTGGACGCGCTGTCTGCCGAGGAGCGCGAGCGCATCCTGCTCCAGGCGCGCTCCTTTAACGAGCAACTGGCGGGCGAGGCCACCGAGCTCCCCGCCGACCAGATCGAGCCCTACGCCCAGCAGCTCATCTTTGACCGAGACCCCATGATGAGCTGGGTCGAGATCCCCTCCATCGACGTGAGCATGCCCATCTATCACGGCACGAGCGAAGAAGTTCTCATGGCGGGCGTCGGCCACCTGGAGGGCACGAGCCTGCCGGTGGGCGGTACCTCGACGCATTGCGTGCTCACCGCGCACTCGGGCATGCGCAACCTGAGCATGTTCGACGACATCCACTCGCTGGAGCCCGGCGACCTGGTGCTGCTGCACACCATGAACAAGACGCTCGCCTACAAGATGGTGGACTCCGAGGTCGTGCTGCCCGAGGAGATGGAGTCGCTGACTATCGAGCCCGGCGCCGACAAAGTGACGCTCGTCACCTGCACGCCCTACGGCGTGAACGACCATCGCCTGCTGGTGCATTGCGTGCGCACCAAGTACAACAAGAAGGACGTCGACAAGCAAAAGTCGCTGGCCGGCCGCCACTGGGGCAAGCGCGAGTTCGCCGTGCTCATCGTGGTCGTAGCCATTGTGCTGTTGCTGCTGGACATCGTGATCCACGCGGTCCGCAAGCGCCGCAAGGCCAAGGCCTCGGCATAGGACATCGTTCAGAACAACCACAATGGGGACAGGTACCTTTGTGGTGGTCGGGACTTCCAAACCATCACAACATTCGATGAAAATCGCGATTTTGGCGAAAAGCGTCGAATGTTGTGATGCTTTTCGTTTCGGGCGGGACGGTTTTCGTTGCGGGCGGGACGGTTTTCGTTGTGGGCGAGATGGTTTTCGCTATGGACGGTGCGGTTTTGCTGCGGAACCGCCAGCCCGCCGCCTGCCAGCCCGCCGTCCTCGTTACGTTTTCGCTGCATTTGGGTAAAGCGCCTGCTCCAAGCCGGCGTTGCCCTGTATACTGGAGCGGTTTATCTGTTATGCGGAAGGGAGCGCCTATGGCACTCAGCGAGAAAGACGTGCGCGGCATCGCCGAGTACGCAAAGATCGCACTGACCGATGACGAGCTCACCCAGATGACGTCCTACCTGAACGACGCCGTCCAGATGCTCGAGCCCGTCCTGCAATATGACTTGCCCGACGTGGAGCCCACGTTCCATCCTATCGGAAGCCTGTCCAACGTGATGGGCGATGACCTGCGCGAGCCCGAGCGCGACCTGCCGCTCGACGTTGCGCTCGAAAACGCCGGAAGCGCGCGCGACCGCTACTTCCGCGTGCCGTCCATTTTGGGAGAGGGGGAGAGCGAGTAATGGCGCTAAGCTTCGATTCCCTTACCGTCGCCCAGATTGCCGCGGGCGTTGCCGCCGGCGACTTTACCGCTACCGAGGTGGCCCAGGCCTCCCTTGCCGCCATCGAGGCGCGTGAGGGCGGGGTCCAGGCATTCCTGCAGGTGGCGCCCGAGCTCGCGCTCGAGGCCGCCGCGCGCGTGGATGCCGACCGTGCCGCAGGTAAGCCGCTGCCCCCGCTCGCGGGCGTGCCGCTGGCCATCAAGGACAACATGAACCTCGTGGGCACGCGTACCACCTGCGCTTCCCGCATGCTCGGGGACTACCAGAGCGTCTACACCGCCACCTGCGTCCAGCGCATGCTCGATGCCGGCTGTCTGCCCATGGGCAAGGCCAACATGGACGAGTTTGCCTTCGGCAGCTCCACCGAGAGCTCGGCGTTCCACCGCACCAACAACCCTTGGGATACCGAACGCGTGCCCGGCGGCTCCTCGGGCGGCTCCGCTGCCGCCGTTGCCGCGGGCGAGGTCGCGCTCTCGCTGGGCTCGGACACCGGCGGCTCCATTCGTCAGCCGGCGTCGCTGTGCGGCGTGGTGGGCTTTAAGCCCACGTATGGTGCCGTGAGCCGTTACGGCGTGGTTGCCTTTGGCTCGTCGCTCGACCAGGTGGGTCCCTTTGGCCGCACGGTCGAGGATGTCGCGCTGGCCATGAACGCGCTTACCGGCGCAGGCCACGATCCGTACGACTGCACCAGCCAGGATTGCGCCGTCGACTTTACCGAGCATCTCAACGACAGCATCGAGGGCAAGCGCGTGGGCATCATCCCCGCGTTTATGGAGGCCGAGGGCCTGACGCCCGAGGTCAAGGCCGCTGTTCAGCGCGCCGCCCAGGAGCTGCAGAACCAGGGCGCCGAGCTGGTCGAGGTCGACCTGCCGCACCTGGACGCCGCCATCGCCGCTTACTACGTCATCGGCCCGGCCGAGGCGTTCTCCAACCTGGCACGTTTCGACGGCATTCGCTACGGCTATCAGGAGGAGGGCTGCGCCAACTTGTCCGACCAGAGCTCGCTTTCGCGTGCCCACGGCTTTGGTGCCGAGGCCAAGCGCCGTCAGATGCTCGGCGCCTACCTGCTGAGCTCGGGCGTGTACGACAAGTACTACTACGATGCGCAAAAGGCCCGCACGCTCATCACGCAGGACTACGACGCCGCGTATGCCAAGGTGGACACCATCCTCATGCCCGCCTCGCCGCGCACGGCCTTTAAGTTTGGCGAGATCAGCGACCCCACGCAGATGTACCTCTCCGACCTGTACACCATTTCGCTCAACATCTGCGGCAACGGTGGTATCTCGGTGCCGCTGGGCCTGGGCGAGGATACTCAGTTGCCCGTTTCTGCCCAGCTGGTGGGTCCGGCCTTTAAGGACCGTCAGCTGCTCACGTTTGCCCGCGCTCTGGAGCGCGGCTTTGCCGATGCCGCCACGGGTGCGCCCGCGCTTTCCGTCGCGCCCGATTTTGCCGGGAAGGGAGGCGAGCTGTAATGAAGGAGCTTTCCGAGGTCCTGCAGGATTGGGAGGCCGTGATCGGCCTGGAGATCCATACCGAGCTCACCGCACTCGATACCAAGATGTTCTGCAACTGCAAGCTCAGCCACGATGACGAGCCCAACGCCAACGTGTGCCCGGTGTGCCTGGGCCTGCCCGGCGCCCTGCCGGTGCCCAACAAGCGCGCCATCGAGAGCATCGTCAAGGCCGGTCTCGCCACCAACTGCGAGATCCAGCGCCACTCGATGTTCTACCGCAAGCACTACTTCTATCCCGACATGGCCAAGAACTTCCAGACCACGCAGGGTCCGGTCGCCTTTGCCATGTACGGTCACCTGGATCTGGACGTGACCGGTCGCGGTGCCGCCGAGCGCCCCGATTGCGCGTTTGGCGAGGCCGAGGCCCAGAGCCTGGCGAGCGCCTCTGCCAATGCCGAGGGTCTGTCTACGTCCATGACGTCGACCATGCGCGAGGGCAACCAGCGCGCCGGCCACCTGGCCAGCTATGACGCGTCCAACCTGCAGATGCCCGAGCGTCGCGAGGATGGTTCCTACACGGTGCCCATCCGCATCCTGCGCATCCACATGGAGGAGGACGCCGCCAAGATGGTCCACGTGGGCGGCGCCGAGGGCCGCATCACCGCCGCGGCCGAGTCGCTCGTCGACTACAACCGCTGCGGCACGCCTTTGATTGAGCTCGTGACTGAGCCCGATCTGCGCACGCCCGAGGAAGCGCGCCTGTTTATGGAAAAGCTCCGTCGCATCTTTGTGACGCTGGGCATTTCGGACTGCTCCATGGAGAAGGGCTCCATGCGCTGCGACGGCAACGTGTCACTGCGCCGCCGCGGCGAGACCAAACTGGGCACCAAGACCGAGCTTAAGAACCTCAACTCGTTTAAGAGCCTGCATGACGGCCTTGCCTACGAGATTTGCCGTCAGGCCGAGGTGCTCGAGGAGGGCGGCATCATCTATCAGGAGACCCGCCACTGGGAGCCCAGCCGCAAGCGCACCGTGGTCATGCGTGTGAAGGAAACGGCCGACGACTATCGCCTGTTCCCCGACCCCGACCTGGCGCCGTTCGATCTGGACGACGAGTTCATCGACCGCTGCCGTGGCGAGATCCCCGAGCTGCCCGATGCCAAGCGCGTCCGTTTTGAGGCCGACTTTGGCATTAAGGCGGCGGACGCCGAGCAGATCGCCGGCGACCCCGAGTTTGCCGACTTCTTTGAGGCCGCCGCTGCCGGTATGGCTGGCAAGGAGGCCCAGACGGTCGCAAACCTGCTGGTGAACGAGATGATCGCTTACCTTAAGGGCGCAGGCGTCTCGCTCGCCGAGTCCGGTATTGCGCCGGCTCAGGTGGCAGCTCTTGCCAAGCTACTGGCGACCGATGCCATCAGCTCCAATCAGGCGCACGAGGTCTTTGAGGCCATGGCCCAGACCGGCGACGACCCTAACAAGATCGTTGACGAGCGTGGTATGCGTCAGGTGAGCGATGCCGGTGCGTTGCAGCCGATCGTGGACGAGGTGCTGGCAAACTGTGCCGGTCAGGCGCAGCAGTATCGTGACGGTAACCAGAAGGTCATCGGCTTTTTGGTGGGCCAGTGCATGAAGGCGAGCCGCGGCAAGGGCAACCCGAAGCTCTTCAACGAGTTGCTGAGAACGTCGCTCTCGTAAGCGGGAACCGAGGGGCCGGACGCAGGGCCTTGCCTCTCAATTTCGGACAGTCCTGACTCACGACGGAGGCGCCACTGGCGCCTCCTGTTCGTGCGGAACTCATTGAGAGGCAAGGCCCTGCGTCCGGCCCCTCGGTTCCGTGACGACTCGGCCGTTCGGGTCAGGTGGGGCTGAATGGAATAGAGTGAATGGGCGCGCCGTTGGCGCGTCCATTTTTGTGCGGGTGACAAAGGGACTGTCCCTTTGTCACATTGCAATAAATGTGATGAAAGTGTGGCGAAATGAACTTAAAACTTCCGTAAATGTGATAAATGTCACATTTTACCTAGGGTAAAATGTGGGAAATATCACGTTTACGGAAGTTTCTTTGCGGGAGGTTCGGTCATGCAGCGAGATATCATTGCCAAGCTTAACGCTTGGAAAGCGTCAGAATATCGTAAGCCGCTTATCCTTAAGGGGGCGCGCCAGGTTGGAAAGACGTGGGCGCTTAAGGAGTTCGGCCGAACCTCGTACCTCAATTTTGTGTATCTGACGCTCGAGGAGCCGTCACCTGGGGTACAGAGCGAGTACGCTCAGTTTTTCGAAGGTACGCGCGATCCTCGACGGATCATCTCAAATCTTTCCCTGGCACTTGGACAGCCTATCGAGCCCGGCGAAACGCTGCTTATTATTGATGAGATCCAGGATTGTCCTTCTGCAGTCGGCGCCCTTAAATACTTCTGTGACGAGGCCCCCGAGTATCACGTCGCATGCGCAGGGTCTTTGTTGGGCGTTCGCTTGTCCCGTGAGACCAGCGCTTTTCCGGTGGGAAAGGTCGAGTTCATGGAGATGCGCCCCATGAGCTTTTCCGAGTTTCTGAAAGCCGAGGGCGCTGCAAACTACGACGAATACCTTGGCGGCCTGGATCAGATCGAGACAGTGCCCGATTTCTTCCATGTCCGTCTCGTCGAGCATCTTCGTCGTTATTTTGCATGCGGCGGCATGCCAGAGGCTCTCGGCCGGTGGGTGGAGACGGGCGATATCGTTCAGGTCGATAAGGTGTTGTCTGATCTCTTGGATTCCTACGAGCGCGATTTTGCCAAGCATGGTGGCCGTGCGCAGTTCGCCAAGCTTTCACAAATATGGAACTCGATTCCAGCTCAGTTGGCGCGCGAGAACAAAAAGTTCGTTTGGGGTGCGGTGCGCGAGGGGGCTCGTGCTCGAGAATACGAGGATGCTCTGGAATGGCTTGCCGATGCTGCGCTCATCACGGCGGTTCGCCTTAATGCTGCCGGTGGTGTGCCGCTCTCTGCGTACGATGACCTCAAGGCATTTAAGGTCTACTGTCTTGATGTCGGCTTGCTGCGCCGCATGGCAAGGCTGGATGCGTCCGCTTTTGCCATCTCGGATGCGCTATTTTCGGAGTTCAAAGGTTCGTTCGCCGAGAACTATGTGCTTCAGGCATTGCTTTCACAGTTAGATGCTGCTCCGCGTTATTGGACAAACGAGAAGCCGAAGCACGAAGTCGATTTTTTGATTCAAGTCGGAAACGAAATCGTTCCCGTCGAGGTCAAATCGGGAGAGGTCGTTCATTCCAAGAGCCTTAAGTACTATGCCGACAAGCATGCGGAGACGACTCCATTGAGGGTCCGCTACTCACTTAAGAACCTAAAGCTCGACGACGGGGTGCTCAACATTCCGTTGTATTTGGCTGATCGATCTGTCCCTCTTATCAAAAAGGCGCTTGATTGTGCGCATCTTGACGTTTAGATCCTGGGTGAGCTGACGGGCGGCGGCTAATTAATCGCTCCGTTACGGCCAGGGAGCTTGGGCCTTAGCGATGCTTGCTTCGCCAAGCGGTGGGGGTGGTGCCGGTGTGTTGTTTGAAGGCTTGGGCGAAGGCGGCCTGCTGAGGGTAGCCTAGACGCTCTGCCACCTGCGCTATCGTGAGCGCGCTATCGGCCAAAAGGTCCTGTGCTCGTTCCATACGGCGTCTGCGAATGTAGGCGCCCAGGGACTCGCCGGTTTGGGCCTTAAAGGTGGCGCATAGTTTGGAGCGGCTTGTGTAGAGCCTCTCGGCCACCTCGTTGATACCCACACGTCTGCCTTTGTCGAGCGCGCGCTCAATCATTGCCGTTGCTTCTTCGGCAATGGTCATGCTGACGCGTGTGTCTGCCGCCTGCCGCGCCTGCTTGTGGGCCGCGCGCGAACAGGCGAGCTCCGCGACCATGGTCTCCACGATGCCCTGCATATAGACGTGTCCGCCTACGGTGCGGGCGCGGTCCTCGTTAATCCGGCGCAGCGTGTGGCAGATGGCAGACGTCGCCTCCTCGTGCCATGGCTCGGCAAACGCCTCAAAGATTCCCGCGAACTCGGTGGGATAGCGGTGCTCCAGTTCGTCAAAATATCCAGGCAAAAAGAGCACCGAGCGCGAGTGATAAAGCTCCCCCGCAAACAGCGGGCTTAATTCCTCGCCACAGCTATCTTGGATAAAGCTGCAAACGGCATTGTTTGGCCACGGTCCATGCAATGGTTTGAGGTTCGCGGGCGTTATGCCAGCCTCGGGCATGCATGTAAGTGTGGGCGCGCTGACCTCGCTCACGCAAGCGTATGGCTCGGGTGTGTATTCGGCCAGGTACATATCGTGCGTCGGGGTGATGAAATGCTCCATGACGATGCAGGCAGGGGAGAGAGGCATGATCCATGCGCGGCCGTGCGCCCGGTCGTTTGCCACCTCGCCGGTAAAGACGGCGCCCTTGCCGGTAAGCTCCAGGCCAAACTGCTTAAATTGCGGTGCGTAGAGCTCGGTTATGTCGGTCGCGGCCCGATGCATTTTCAAAAGCGTCCCCTTCCTTTGCGGAAACGTCCATGCCTGGCTCGATTATGTGCCTTGGCTAACATATCAATGATAAGTTGACTACGGTTAACTCTCAAGCCGTTAGAAAGGAATCTCATGGCAAAGGGATCAAAAAGGGAAGGTGGAGGCATCGGCGAGTTGCTCGCATATGCCGGTGACCGCAAATTCCTAACGTATTTGGGCATGGCGCTCTCGGCGCTCTCGCAGCTGCTGAGCTTTGGCCCGTACGTGTGCATTTGGCTTGTCGCGCGCGACCTGATCGCCGTGGCGCCCAACTGGAGCGAAGCCACTAACATCGCGATGTACGGTTGGTGGGCCGTGGGTTTTGCCCTGGTAAGCATCGTAGCTTATTTCGTGGGGCTCATGTGCACGCATCTGTCCGCGTTTCGCTGCGCGTCCAATATCCGCAAGACTACGAGCGAGCACCTGCTTAAGCTGCCGCTTGGCTACTTTGACACGCACGCCACCGGCGAGCTGCGTCGTGTTGTAGACGGATGTGCCGCCTCCACCGAGACTTTGCTCGCACACATGCTGCCCGATATCGCAGGCGCCGCCGCCATGGTCGTGGGCTTGCTCGTGCTTCTTTTCGCGCTCGATTGGCGTTTGGGGGCGGCATGCCTTATCTCGGTCGTCGTTTCGTTTGGCACCATGGCCGCCATGATGCGCGGCAAGGGCGGCGAGTTTATGAAGGCCTACATGGGAGCGCTGGTCAAGATGAACAAGACCGGCACCGAATACGTACGCGGCATCCCCGTGGTCAAGGTGTTTCAGCAGACGGTCTACTCCTTTAAGGCCTTCCACGATGCGATCGCCGAATACGCCGACATGGCGCAAAACTATGCGGGCACGTTCTGTCGAGGTCCGCAGGTACTCAACCTTACCGCGCTCAATGGTCTTGTGGCATTCCTGTTGCCCGTGGCGTTGCTGTTGGCGCCGGGCGAGACGGACTTCGCGCATTTTATGACCAACTTCACGTTTTACGCGATATTTTCGGCCGTGGTGCCGACGGCCATGACCAAGCTCATGTTTGTGGGCGAGGCCTCTCAGATGAGTGCCGATTCGCTGGCTCGCATCCGAAGCGTCATGGATTCCAAGCAGCTCTCCGTGCCCGCCCAACCCAAGCACCCTGCCGGCGGCGACGTGCGATTTGAGGACGTGAGCTTTACCTACGAGGGCGCCGAAGCACCTGCTGTCAGCCATGTGAGTTTTAGCGTTTCCGCGGGTAGCACCCTCGCCCTGGTGGGTCCCTCGGGTGGCGGTAAGTCAACCTGCGCAAGCCTGATCCCGCGTTTTTGGGATGTTTCCTCGGGTCGAGTGCTCGTAGGCGGTGTGGACGTTCGCGAAATGGATCCGCACGAGCTTATGGACCAGGTCGCCTTCGTGTTCCAGACCAACCAGCTGTTCCGGCAAACACTTGCCGACAACGTGCGCGCCTCCAAGCCTACGGCCACTGACGACGAAGTGCGTGCGGCCCTCTCCGCAGCTCAGTGCGACGACATTGTGGCCAAGCTCCCACAGGGCATCAATACCATGCTCGGTGCCGGCGGAGCATATCTTTCGGGTGGCGAGGTCCAGCGCGTGGCACTCGCCCGCGCAATCCTTAAAGACGCGCCTATCGTGGTGCTCGATGAGGCCACGGCGTTTGCCGATCCCGAGAACGAGGCGCTCATCCAGCGCGCCTTTAGCAAGCTGGCGGCGGGTCGCACGGTCATTATGATTGCGCACCGACTCTCGACTGTAGTGGGCGCAGACCAAATCGTGGTGCTCAACCAGGGCAGCGTGCAGGAGTCGGGTACCCATGCCGAGTTGCTGTCCCAAAATGGCCTGTATGCCAAGATGTGGGCCGAGTACGAGCAGGCTGCGAGCTGGAAAATCACTGCAGCGACCGCGGATGCCGCCGTCACGAAGGGAGGCGAGGCCTAAATGTTCGCCTCATTCCAAAAAAAGTATTTCCTATCCGATAAAGGCGTCGCCGGCGTAAAGCGCGGCATTTTCTGGACCACGCTCACCAATCTCATTACCATGGCCGGCATGGGCTTTTTATTCCTGGTTATGGCCGGCTTTGTCGAGCATCTCGCCACCGGCGCCGACCTGCCGGATGCCCTGCCGATCGTGGGCGGCCTCCTGGTCTTTTTCGTGTTGCTCTTTGCCTCTAACTGGCAGCAGTATTACTACACCTACTGCATCTTTTACGAGGAGTGCGGCAAGCAGCGTATGGAGATTGCCGAGCGCTTGCGCAAACTGCCGCTGTCGTTTTTTGGTCGTCGTGATCTGGCCGATTTAACCGAGACCATCATGGGCGACGTCCAGGCCATGGAGCACGCCTACAGCCACGTGCTGGGAGAGCTTTGGGGTGCCATCATCGCAAGCGCCATTGTCTTCGTGGCATCGCTGTTCTTTTGCTGGCAGCTGGCGATTGCGGCGTTTTGGAGCGTTCCCGTGGCCTTTGCCGTGTTGTATCTAACACGCGGCCCCATGACTCCGGTGTTTGATCGCGTGCGCGCCGAGAAGGTCAAGGTTACCGAGGCTATTCAAGAGACGCTCGACTGCGTTCGCGAGATTCGCGCCACCAACCAGGAGGCCCATTATCTTGAGGGACTCAACGCCGTGATCGATGCCGAGGAGCGCGAGACCACCAAGGGCGAGCTCGTTAACGGGCTTTTGGTCAACTCCGCCTTTGCCATCCTGCGTCTGGGCATTGCCACCACGCTGGTCACGGGCACCGCGATGGTCGCCTCCGGGCAGGTCGACTTTTTGGTGTTGTTTGCCTTCCTGCTTATGGTGAGCCGTATCTATGCGCCCTTTGACCAGGCATTAATGTTAATGTCCGAGCTGTTTGCCGCCGAGTCGTCTGCCAAGCGCATGCGTTCCATCATGGAAGAGCCTGTGGCGCGGGGCAGCGAGAACTTTGAGCCTGCGGGCCACGATGTGGTGTTCGATCACGTGGCATTTGGCTATGGTGCGGGCGAGGACGGCCGCGCCGGCGAGAAAGTTCTTACCGATGTGAGCTTTACCGCCAAGGAAGGCGAAGTTACGGCGCTGGTCGGTCCTTCGGGTTCCGGTAAGTCTACGGTGAGCCGCCTGGCCGCGCGCTTTTGGGATGCCACTGCGGGCAAGGTTGCCGTGGGCGGTGTGGATGTTGCGGGCGTCGACCCCGAGGTGCTCCTGCGCGACTACGCCATTGTGTTCCAAGACGTGTTGCTCTTTGACGACACGGTGATGGGAAACATCCGCCTCGGGCGTCGTGACGCCACCGATGAGGAAGTGCTTGCGGCCGCGCGTGCCGCTAACTGCGACGAGTTCGTGAACCGCATGCCGCAGGGCTACGACACCATGATCGGCGAGAACGGCTCCAAACTCTCCGGTGGCGAGCGCCAGCGCATCTCCATCGCCCGCGCGCTGCTCAAAGATGCGCCCATCGTGCTGTTGGACGAGGCGACGGCGAGCTTGGACGTGGAGAACGAGACCGTGGTTCAGCAGGCGCTTTCCCGCCTGCTCGCGGGCAAGACGGTTATCGTTATTGCCCACCGTATGCGTACGGTGGAAAATGCCGACAAAATCGTTGTGCTTAAAGATGGTGTGGTTGCCGAGCAGGGCGCTCCGGCGCAGCTCAAGGCGGCAGGTGGAGAATTCGCCCGCATGGTTGCGCTGCAAAAGGAGGCGGCGGACTGGCAGCTGTAGGACTGTGGCAAGGGCGGGGGCGGATACCCGTGGGAGTGCGGATTTGCGTCGTGGTGGGTGAACCGCCGAGTACCGGGCGGTCTGGACCGCATGTTTTCAAAAAGTTAGCCATAGTTGACCAAATAGTTATACTAAACTAGTCTCAAAAGTGTGCTCGAGCAAACTAATGAACTCGGGTGCTAAGGCACCATGCCGCGCTTGTGCGGCAAAAGGGAGAAGCAACATGAAGAAGTCGACGTTTAACACCCTGCTTGTCGGTGGCGGTTTTCTGCTTGGTACGGCCGGCATCAAGCTGCTCACCAGCGCCCCGGTAAAGAACGCCTGCGTGCAGGGCATCGCGTGCGGTATGCGCGTCAAGAACTGCTACCAGGACATGGTCGAGCAGGCCAAGGCCAATGTCGACGACATGGTTGCCGAGGCTGCCTACATCACCCAGAGCGAGGCTGCTGCTGACGAGGCAGCCGTGTAACGCTCCTAGGCACAAACTATGAGATTCTCGATTATTAACGAGATCCCCGGCAGGACCCGTCTTCAATTGGCGGGTCCTGTGCCAGAGAGCGATCTCGATGCACTTCTTAAGCTCAGCGGCGATATCGACGGCGTGCACAAGGTGCGCGTTTATGGCCGTATCGGCCAGATGGCGCTCGAATATGATGAGCAGTGTCGTGCGGGCGTGCTCGACGCCTTGGGTGCGCTCGATGCCCAGGCCATTGCCGACGCAAAGACGGGTTACGTGATGCAGCTTGAGCCACGCAAGCACAAGCTCGTCATGGATCTTGCCACACTTATCGGCGCCCACTACGCGCGCCGCTGGTTCCTACCTACGCCGCTGCGTGCCATCTTTGTCGTGGCCGGTTACATGACCTTTTTGCGCGCCGCTCTCCACGAGCTCGCGCAACCGCGCCTGACCGTCCCCGTGCTCGACGCCTCGGCTATTGGCATCTCGTTTGTTAAGCGCGACGTCAATACCGCGGGCCAGACGATGTTCCTACTCAACGTGGGCGAGTTGCTCGAGGACTACACGCGTGCCATGAGCGAAAACGAGCTCATTAACTCGCTGCTCGACGTTCCCGACAAGGCGCAAAAAGTGGTCGGCGACACCGAGGTGAGCGTTGCCGCCACCGAGCTTGAGCCTGGCGACTTGGTCGCCGTTCGCACCGGCATGTCCATCTGCATCGACGGCGTGGTCGAGCGGGGAAGCGCCATGGTTAACCAGGCGACCCTGACCGGCGAGCCGCTTGCCGTCGAGCGCAGCGCGGGCGACGATGTATTCGCCGGCACCGTCGTGGAAGACGGCAGTATCTTGGTGCGCGTGCGCGCCAACACGGCGCAGACCAAGCTGCGCTCGATTGTTTCGCTCGTGCAGACGGCCGACTCGCTCAAGTCCGAGGGTCAGTCGCACATGGAGGATCTCGCCAACAAGATCGTTCCGTGGAACTTCCTGCTCGCGGGCCTGGTTGCGCTCACCACGCGTAGCCTCATCAAGACCTCGGCGGCGCTGATGGTCGACTACTCGTGCGCGCTCAAGCTCACGGGTTCCGTTGCCGTCATGACTGCCATGAGCGATGCCGCCAAGATGGGCGTCATGGTCAAGGGCGCGAAGTACTTTGAGTCGTTTGCCAAGGCCGACACCATTGTGTTTGATAAGACCGGCACGCTCACCGAGGCGCAGCCGCGTCTTGCCTGCGTACTCACCACCGATGGCTGGAGCGAGGACGAGATCCTGCGCCTTTCCGCTTGCTTGGAGGAGCATTTCCCGCATCCGGTGGCGCGTGCCGTGGTCAACGCTGCTCACGAGCGTGGGCTCGAGCACCGCGAGCGCCATGCTGCCGTCGAGTACATCGTGGCGCACGGCATCGCTTCGTCCATCGAGGGGCGTCGCGCGATTATCGGCTCGGCACACTTTGTGTTTGAGGACGAGGGCGCACGGCTCGAATCTGACATCAAGGAGCGCATCGAGTCCCAGATGCAGGGCTTGTCGCCGCTGTACCTGGCGGTCGATGGCACCGTTGTGGGCGTGCTCGGCATCGAGGACCCGCTTAAGCCCGGGGTCCGCGAGGCCATCGCCGACTTGCACGCGTTGGGCGTTAAGCACGTGGTCATGCTCACGGGCGACTCAGAGCGCACGGCCGAGCGCATTGCTCGCGAGGCAGGTGTCGACGAGTTTAAGGCCGAGCTACTGCCCGAGGACAAGTACGCGTATGTTGAGCGCATTAAGGGCGAGGGGCGCCACGTTGCCATGGTGGGCGACGGCGTCAACGATTCGCCGGCGCTGGGTCTGGCCGACGTGGGGTTGGCAATGGGCAGCGGAAGCGACATCGCCAAGGAGGTCGCCGATATCATCCTGACCGATACGGATCTGGCCGCAATCGTGCGCCTGCGCCGCATGAGTCAGGGGCTTATCGACCGTCTGACGAGTTCGTATTCCAAGGTGATGCTCACCAACTCGGCGCTGTTGGCATTGGGTATTACCGGCATGATCACTCCGCAGACGTCGTCACTGCTGCACAACGGCTCAACGATCGCCTACAGCCTGGGCAACGCAAAGGCGTACCTGCGTTAGCGTTTTCGATTGAGTATATGGCCTGCATTCGGGCGGCACCGCAGCCGTCAGGGTGCAGGCCTTCTTTTGTTTGACGATATGTTAGCTCGGATATATGCTCGTGCTAGCAATGCTAGTAAATGCTGAAGGTGAGGTTGAGATGGCTACCGTTGGCAGCATGGCACAGGTGAATGTTCGCGTAGATCGCTCGGTTAAAGAGCGCGCCGAGGAAGCGCTGCGGCTTTCGGGCGCCTCGCTGCCCGAGCTCATCAAAAAGGTCGTGGCCAAGGTCGCGCAGGGTGGCGGGCAGTGCGAGGAAGTGCTTGCGGCCGTCGACGACCGGCAGCAGACCGTCGCGCCCGATACTCCGTTCGCCGCGTCGTGGGCAGCGGCAGACCGGCTTTATGCAGATTTGGGCATCGCTACGTCGCCCGTATCCGACGATCGCGGTTGGGACACAATCTATTCCGAAGCCATGGACGAGCGCTATCGCCAAAAGGGGATGATCCTGTGAGCGGGGCTCCCCTCAAAATAATGGTGGACGCCAACGTATGGGTTGATTCGTTTTGCGTCGACCATGCCGAGTCGCTTGCCGCGCGTGCGTTTATTGGGCAGGCGGCGGAGACGGGGGCATTGCTGTTCTTTCCGGTGCATATCGCCAAGGACGTGCTGTACGTTGTCCAACACGAGCTGAAGCGTAGCGTTCTTGCCAGCGGGGGAGCGCTCGACGAGGCATCTGCCCGTGCAATTGGCGATGCGGCGTTGGCGTTTGTTCGGAACATGACCGAAAACGCTACGGCCGTGGGTGCAGACGCATCCGATCTGTGGCTAGCCGACAAATATCTGACGCTCCATCGCGATTACGAGGACAACTTGGTGCTCGCCGCGTGCAAGCGCGCACAGGTCGATTACTTAGTGACCAACGATCACAAGCTGCTCGAACATGCCGATCTTGCAGCGAAGACCCCGCGCCAAATGATGTCGATTCTTGCTTTGGCCGAACGCGGCGGCGCGGCTATCGGTTGACGCGAACTGTTTGCGGGCCTCTTGGACGACGATGCGCCAAGGGACCCGCGTCTGCTATTTACAAAAGCTCGGCCTTAATGGTGGGACTTTCTGCGAGCTGCTCGGCTGCCTTTTCGTCTGAGCTGTCGAGTGCTGCCAGACTGCGGTAGACCCACTCGTTGACCTGGGTGTTCTTGACGCCTGCAGTCTGCATAAGGGTACCTACCTCGCGGATTGCTGCGAGCAGATCGGCCTTGGGACCTGCGAGCTCTACCTCGATGCCGTGGTAGGCGGCCACGCCGCGGTTCTCACTCACGTGGTCGATAAAGCCCTCGACGGTCTCAAGCTGCTGGGCGAGAGCTGCATCATCGTCGGCGTCCAGCGCGACGAGTGCGTTCGATACCGTGAGGGCGGGATGTCCGCAGGGGACAAAGCCTTCGATGACATCCATAGCTTCGGTAATGGTTGAGCCCAGGCCTGCGAGGGCATTGACGAGTTGCTGCTTGGTATCCATGGCGGTCCTTTCGACGGGTCAATTTTGCTTGGCGAAAATATACGTGACGCGATCGGTAGCAAAAGTGCGAAGTGCGGCGCACATTGGGGCCTTCACAGCTCGTGCATAGAACAGCTGTCCGCTTTCAGAACGTGGTAAGATAACACTCCACAAGCGGGGCTCGCCCCGCATGTTCCTTGAAAAGTCGACGGGTGTTGGGTGCTCGTGCCCAATGCCATCCAGACTTTCCCGACATTCGGGGGCGACTGGTTTCGACACGATAGCTCTGAGAGAGGAAGCAAGCCGAGGTCTCCTCGCCTCGTTAAACAGGGGTACCGTCAAATTGAATTGACAACAACTCTTCTTTTGAGCCTATGGCTCTCGCTGCTTAATTTATAGCGGCGCGTCAACCCGGTGATTTCCCCGCCACCGGTGCGACGTCATGTTAGGGGAATGCTCCTGCGCACGTAATCGGTATGGCGCAGGCTAAGACCGAACCGGTTAGGACGCCGCGAGCGTGTCGCTGCGCGCAAAGCGTCCGAGACTAAACCAGCGACTGAGCTTGGAGATGCCAATCAGGGGGCTTTCGCGGACCGGAGTTCGATTCTCCGCGCCTCCACCAACTGTTCAGTAGGCGAACATATGCAGGTGTTCGTCGTTAGGCGGGCGTTCGTATTGCTCGTCGAATAGAAGAAGCCGCTCCATACGGGGCGGCTTCTTTGCGTTCTAAG
>DBFAQQ010000017.1:0-22544 GCA_048236535.1 Collinsella sp.
TGTCTGAATTTGGCTTAGCAATCATAGGCGGATGACGCGGAAACGGCCCCTCCCGGGGCCGTTTCAGTTCCAGATCGTTGTTTTCGCCCGCTGAGCTGGGCCTATGCCGGAATCTCTCCCACAGAAACCACCGAAGAGCCCGTTTTTGGCGTGCGAGTATCTCTTTGATGTGCGCATAGCCGAGTTCGTGCCATCGAGTGAGGTCGTCATCTACGAGAGCATCGTTGTCGGCGCGAGCGTGATTGGCTTTTTCGTGCGCCCATTTCTGTACTATCGCCATCCCCAGGCGATCGATGCGACGAGCGATATTACAGGCGTGCTGTTGGTATCGGCGTTGCTGCTGATGATTATGGCAGTGCGGTTTGAGGTGGTAATTGCCGGCGGCCTGGTGGCGTGCTGCGCCCTGGGCTATTGCGGATCGACCGCCCATGCCAATCTTGCGCGGCGTTTTGCGCAGACGCCCTGCCTGGCGCGTGCCGTGGCGGTTTCCTATGCTGCGGGCATTTTGGTGCAGGTGCTCAACCATATGGTGATGCCTGCGGGCATTCCCCAGCAGTCTGTTCTCATTGCCTGCGCGATTGCGCTGGTGGGGCTGCTTCACGGTGCCCGCCGCGCTAAATTGCGTGATGAGCCTGCGCTCGAGTTCGAGGTCGAGATTGCCGAGCTATCGGTCGATGCGTCGGAGCGTGGCGCCAGGTGGCACGATGACCCCGAGGCAAAGGCGGTCTTTCAGGGTGCCGTGGTGCGTCTGACGGTGGCGACCGCTTGCCTCACCGGCGTGTCCGCAGCCCTCAATGCCGGCCTTACGGCCTCGCATGCCGCTGGCGCTATCGATCTGGGCGACTGGCCGCGCTTGTTGCTGGTTGTGAGCGCCCTTGCCGCCGGCGTCCTGTATGACCTGCGTGGGCGTTCGTATATGAATATCATCATGACGTGCGCCGCCATGCTGTCCACGCTCTCGTTCTTTGTGCTTATCACCGATGGCAACGGTGGCAACACGCTTCTCGCCACGATTATCTTTTACCTTGGCACGGGCTTTTTCGTGGTGTTCTTCACCGCGAAGTTCGCCGCGATTTCGATGTATGCCCGCTGGGCGTATCTGCGGCCGTGCATGGGCCGTGTTATCAACAATGTTTGCTCGATACTCGTGACGGCTCCGGCGGTGGCGATTATCTCGAGTCAAAACGTGCTGGCGGCAGTGAGCGTCGTGTTCGTGCTGTTTGTCGGCATCGCGATTTCGCTGTTAGGACAGTTTGGACAAGACGGTGAGGGCGAGGCGACGCACGGCGGGCTGGCGCTTGCCACCGACGATCTTGGCGTGAGCTGTGAGCCCGGCCAGGCCGACACGGTGCCCCTGGAGGCGCCGGAACTTTCGTTTGACGATCGGCTCGATGGCTTCGTTGCCGCCTTTGGGCTCACCAAGCGCGAGCGCGATGTTCTGGAGGCACTGGTCGTTTCGGACGACAGCATGCAGGACGTTGCGGCGGCACTCTTCCTTTCGCGCTCCACACTCTACCGCCACATCGCCTCGATCAACAAAAAGGTCGGCACCAATTCGCGCGTGGCGCTCATTAGCCTCTTCTGGTCCTGGACACCCCAAGACTAGCTAACCACCACAAAGGGGACAGGCACCTTTGTGGTGGTTTTGCCCTTGGGCTGTCTACTGTGGCGGCTCACCGTGCTACAGTAGCTCGCCGTGGCGTGCAATGTAGCGGCGCTTTGCCAGCTGGGTGAGCGCGATGTAGGCGGTGACAATGCCGACGAGCAGCGCGAAAAAGCTCGCGGGCAGCGCCATGAGGCCGAGCGCATCGGCGATGGGGCTTGCCGGCAGCCAGGTGACGAGCGCCAGGTCCAGCACGGTGAGAGCGCACAGCGCGGGCGCGGCGTGGTCACGCGGGCTCGGCAGGCGCGGGGAGCGCAGCATGTGGATCACGAGCGTCTGCGACCACATGGACTCGACAAACCAGCCGCTCTGGAAGAGCGCCGCAAAGGCCGCCATGCCCGCGGCGTCGCCCGCTGCGGCAAGCTCGGACCAGCTCGCGCCTACGGCGGCGGGGCACACCACAAAGAAGAGCGCGGCGAAGGTCACGATGTCAAACAGCGAGCTCACGGGGCCCAGCTCGAGCATAAAGCCCTTGATGGACGCGGCGTCCCAGGAGCGCGGACGGGCGGTCCAGACGTCATCGACGGTGTCCCACGGTAGCGCGATGCACACGATCTCGTAGACCAGCGACAGCAGCACCAGCTGCAGGGCGCTCATGGGCAAAAACGGCAAGAACAGGCTCGCGACGGTCACGGACAGCACGTTGCCAAAGTTGG
The DNA here is from genome assembly GCA_048236535.1 of Collinsella sp. Taxonomy (GTDB): domain Bacteria; phylum Actinomycetota; class Coriobacteriia; order Coriobacteriales; family Coriobacteriaceae; genus Collinsella. The sequence goes on from DBFAQQ010000017.1 coordinate 2,320, forward strand.
AGCTCACTGTGGTCTTGAGGTACTTGAGCAGGTTGCCGTAGGTGCGGCGGCCTTCGATGATGCCGCGCTCGAGCACGCCCAGGTCCTTCTGAAGCAAGATGATATCGGCGGATTCCTTGGCAATGTCGACGGCCGAATCGACCGAGATGCCGCAGTCGCTCGCACGCATGGCGGCGGCGTCGTTGATGCCGTCGCCCATAAAGCCCACGGTGTGGTCGAGCATCTCGCGCATGACGCGCACCAGGCGTGCCTTCTGCAGTGGCGAGAGCTTGGCGAAGAGGTGGGTTTTCTCGGCGCGCTCGGCAAGCTCGGCGTCATCGAGTGCATCGATCTCGGAGCCGAGCAAGACGTTGCTCGCATCGATACCAATCTGCTCGCAGACGGTGGCGGCGACGCGGTCGTTGTCGCCGGTCAGGACCTTGACCGCCACGCCCTTGGCTTCGAGCGTGGCGACGGCTCCCGCGGCACTTGCTTTGGGCGGATCGAGGAAGGCCAAAAAGCCCATCAGCACCATGTCGTACTCGTCGGCGATGCCAAACTCGCCCACGGTGCGCGGGCTGGTCTTCTGTGCCACGGCGATCACGCGCAGGCCCTCGGCATTGAGTCCTGCCACCTGCTTGCGAATCTGGGCGAGCTTCTCGTCGGTAAGCGGCTGAGCGGTGCCGTCTACCTCGACGTGGGAGCAAATCTCGAGCATTTCCTCGGCAGCTCCCTTGGTAACCATCTGGGTTTTGCCTTGGGAGTCGGCGACAACTACGCTCAGGCGACGGCGCGAGAAATCGAAGGGCACCTCGTCGACCTTGGTATAGCGGTCGCGCAGGCTCTGGCCCAGCATGGAATCGGGCGCGACGGCCGAGGGCGTCACATCGGCACGGTCGATTACGGCCAGGTCGATAAGGTTTTTGAGGCCGGTCTGGAAGAAGCTGTTCAAAAACGCATGGCGCAGCACGCGTGCGTCCTCGTTGCCGTCGGTGTTGAGGTAGCGCTCGAGTACGATGCGGTCTTCGGTGAGGGTGCCGGTCTTGTCGCAGCACAGGACGTCCATCGCGCCGAGGTTTTGAATCGCCGGCAGCTCCTTGACGATAACCTGGCGACGGGCGAGGTCCTTGGCGCCCTGCGACAGGCTCGTGGTCACGATGACGGGAAGCATCTGCGGCGTGATGCCCACGGCCACGCTCGTGGCGAACAGCAGCGCGTCGATGACGTTGCCCTTGGTGGCGGCGTTGATGGCAAAGACGGCCGGCGCCATAACGAGCATGAGGCGTACGAGCAACATGGAGACACTCGAGACGCCGCGGTCAAACGCGCTCTTCTCGCCGCGTCCGTTGAGCATCTTGGCGATGCCGCCCAGGTAGGTGTCCGAGCTGGTGGCAACGACAAGCGCCAAGGCTGTGCCGTTTTGCACGGAGGTGCCGGTAAAGACGATGTTCTTGCAGGCAGAGAGCGGCAGCGCAGAGCCGCCGGCACCATCGACGACGGTGGTGGCAGCGGTCTTCTCGACGGCCTCGCTCTCGCCGGTGAGCGCGGACTCGATCACAAACAGGTCGCGCGCGGTGACGATGCGGGCGTCGGCCGGCACCATATCGCCGGCAGAGAGGCGGATTACATCGCCGGGAACGAGCTCGTCGAAGGGGATCTCGAGGCGCTCACCGTCGCGCAGGGCGGTGCAAGTGTTGGATACCAGGTCCTTGAGAGCCTCTGCCGCATTGCCGCTGCGGGCTTCCTGGATAAACTTCATGCCGCCCGATACCAGCAGCATGATGCCGATGACGATGACCGTGGAGGGGTCGCGCTGCGGCTCGGGCACGGCGAGCACGTCGATGTAGAGCGAGACCAGCGCGAGCGCGGCGAGGATACCGGCGAAGGGATCGATGAACGCGTCGGCGACGCGGCGGGCGAGCGTTTTGGTCGTTGCCTCGATGGTGTTGGGGCCGGAGGCGTCCAGGCGCTCGGCTGCCTGCTCGGCGGTGAGGCCGTTTGCCGTGGCGCCAAGCAGTACGAGAGCGTCATCGGCACTATGGGTGGTGGCGAATATGGTGTTCTTGGACAGGCCGGTATGAGCGGCAGGGCGCGCCGTGCGGCGGCGCTTGGAGATGGCTTCGAGTACCGTGGCGGTTTTGAGCATCAGCATAGGGTCCTCCTTGTTGAAGGGAGTTAGCGTACGTGTCGTATTGAGTTGCAAAAAACCTAGATGTCGCTCACGTCATGCTCACGAACCACCACAAAGGGGACAGGCACCTTTGTGGTGGTTTTGACAATCGGTTGGTGGCGCTTATGCGAATACGGAGTCCTCGCGGCGTGCCGAGGGCGACATGCAGGTTTTTCGACTATGACTGCCTTCCATGGCACACCTCCTTATGGACGGGCGCGGCGCGCTTTGGGTATCTCGTACCCGTTTCAATCCGCCCGTATTCTTGATGAGGGGGTTTGACATGTCAACCCCCATTGTTCGGAAAACCGTTGCCCCTGACAAAGCCTTTACAGAATGCCGTGGCCTCAAAGCGCGCCCGCATCGACGCTTCGCCTGCGCTAAACTGGAAGGCACGTACGCGATTACGAGAGGAGCCCGCATGGAGGCTTACAAGCAAGAGTTCATTAAGTTTATGGTCGAGTCCGACGTCCTTAAGTTCGGCAGCTTTACGCTCAAGAGCGGCCGTCAGTCCCCGTTCTTTATGAACGCCGGCGCTTATGTGACGGGCTATCAGCTCAAGAAGCTGGGCGAGTATTACGCTCAGGCCATCCACGATAACTTTGGCGATGATTTTGACGTCCTGTTTGGACCTGCCTACAAGGGTATTCCGCTGGCCGTCGTGACCGCCATTGCCTACCACGAGCTGTACGGCAAGGAGGTCAAGTACTGCTGCGACCGCAAGGAGGCCAAGGACCACGGTGCCGATAAGGGCAACCTGCTGGGCTATGAGCCGCAGGACGGCGACCGTGTGGTCATGGTCGAGGACGTCACCACCAGCGGTAAGTCCATCGACGAGACCTATCCCAAGGTTAAGGCTGCTGCCGACGTCGAAATCAAGGGCCTCATCGTGTCCCTCAACCGCATGGAGGTCGGCAAGGGCGGCGTGACCACCGCGCAGAAGGAGATCGAGGCAAAGTACGGTTTCCCCGTCGCGAGCATCGTTTCCATGGCCGAGGTCGTCGAGACTCTCTACAACCACGAGATCGACGGCAAGGTTGTCATCGACGACGAGCTCAAGACCGCTATCGATGCCTACTACGAGCAGTACGGAGCTCGTTAGTTACGGCGTTTTACCAAACGCCGTAACAGCTCGACGCTGCGCGGGCCGCATTTGGACAATCTGACGTTCAACTTCAAGGGCGCGACCAGAAGGTCAGCGCCCTTTCGTTTCACGTTACCTTGTCTCAAATGCGACCCGCTCGCTGGCGTTGCCAAAACATCGGCGTTGCCGTGGTAGTCATTGGGGGCAAGGCCGCTGTAGGAGATGGCGATTGCCACATGGTCGGGGCCCGAGGCGAGCGCCGTGCACACCTGGGGTTCGATATTGTCGTGGCACGTCGCGCTTTTACCGGCGGAGAGCAGGCGATCGCGGAACATTCCCGCTGGATAGAGATTGTGCGAGCCTGTGTAGATGTCGACCTGTCGGGCGTTCGCGATGAGCTTGGCGGCGTGGTCAAGCTGCGTGGGGTCGAGCAGCTCCTGCGTCTCGGCCAGCGTGGTCTGGTAGAGCCCCTCCATGCGCTCCATAACCTGCGCAGGCGATACTCGGCTTATCGACCCGCGATGCAAAGGAGATGCTCATCCCACGAGCACTACCGGGAAGGGCTTGCGATTCGAGCCCTCGCCTTAGTATTTTGGCCATTTGGCACTATAATCACCATAGGCATGCGCAAAACGTTGCGCTTAATCAAGAGGAGAAAACGTATGGGTCTGTTTGACATGTTCAAGAAGAAGGCCGAGCCTGCCGCTGCCGCTGCTCCCGCCTCCATCTCTGCTTCTGCCGGCGCCGACGTGCTGTGCTCGCCCGTCAAGGGCAAGGTCATCAAGATGGCCGACGTGCCCGATCCCGTCTTTGGCGGCGAGGTTCTGGGCAAGGGCTGCGCCGTGTGGCCCGAGGATGATCTGGTCTACGCTCCCTGCGACGGTAAGGTGACCGTCACCATGGGTCACGCCGTGGGCCTGCAGTCCGATAGCGGCATCGAGGTCCTGGTGCACGTTGGCGTCGATACCGTCAATATGAACGGCGACGGCTTCGAGGGCTTCGTCAAGGCCGACGACGTCGTGAAGGCCGGCCAGCCCATGCTCAAGATCGACCGCGCCAAGATTGCCGCTGCCGGTTACAAGGACTGCGTCGTCGTGGCCGTGTCCAACACCGCCGAGTTTGCCGATGTCGAGCTCGCCGTTGAGGCTGAGTCCGCCGTCGCCGCCGGCGATGTCATCGTCAAGGTCGTCCGCAAGTAAGCTGTAGCGTCCAGAGGATGTCTTAGGGTGGTTGGATTGTCCGGCCACCCTTTTTATTAGACCGGGTGCACGCGTCTTATTGCACGTTGGGCAAGTCTACAGACCGTTTGGACGTTAAAACGAACCGTCCGCGCCTTTGTACTGCCGAGGGTGTTCATAAGTGGATAGTATGGGCTTACCTTATTACAACGTGCGCCGTGTCTGGGAAGCGCGGTGCCGCTCATTGGGAGGAACAACATGAAAAAGAAGCTGCTGCTTGCGCCCCTCATGGCTGTCTTGGTTGCGTGCGTGGTTCTGCTTTCCGGCTGCGGAGGCCCTTCGGTCGAGGAGCTCATCACCAAGGACCTTACGACTCAGTTTGATGAGGTTAAGAATGGCGGAGACGATTTCCTCGCCGGCCTGGAAGAGGCCTCGGGCGACGAGTTCGAGCAGCTGGGTATCGATCCCAAGGAGTATGCCAAGAGCTATCTCGAGGGCTTTGACTACAAGATCGGCGACGTGACGGTCGACGAGGACAAGGGCACCGCAACTGCCGAGGTCACCATTACCTGCAAGTCCATGAACCAGATCGTTGAGGATTTTGCCACCCAGTACCAGGAGAAGGTCGCCGCGCTCGATTCGATGCCTTCCGATGACGAGCTGTACAAGATGGCCGGTCAGGTTATGGTCGATGTGACCAAGGCTGCTAAGACCAAGGACACCACGGTCACCTTCAAGTACACCGCCAATGACGATGGCGAGTGGTCTGCTGACGATTCCGCAACCAACGAGATGATGAATGCGATGATGAGCTAGGGGGTTACGCGGTTCTACGAACCGCGTAACGGCTCGACGCTGCGCGGGCACCAGAGCGACAACTTGTCATTCAAAGAGGACGGCATGACCAGAAGGTCTATGCCGTTCTCTTTTCATGCCAATTTGTTCGCTCTGGTGCCCGCTCGCTGTCCGTCCTCTACCTGCGGCGTTGCCATGGTAGTCATTGGGGCGGCACTTGGGGACGTTCCTTTTCTGCCGGCAGTTGGGGACACTCCTTGCGCCAGCGTTGCATCGAGTGCTCGGGAAAATGTGGACCGGTTTTTGGCTGAATTCCGGGTCGAGGTTTCCGGATGGGGTGGGTTGCGGAAAGTGCGACCCGGATTATTGCTCCAAAACGGGATGCAGTTTCCCCGACGCGCCTCAAACGGAAAGCGCATCCCATTCCGGAGCTCCAAAACGGGACGCGCTTTCCTCGCGGAAGAATTGTCGCAGCTACGTTAAGCAGTGCCGCTCGCTACTCGCCCAGCACCAGCGCCGCGAGCTCTGCCTGGGTGTCTACCACGTAGTCGGCGCCGGCGGCCTCCAGCTCTGCGCGGCCGCGGAAGCCCCAGCTGACGCCCGCGCTCTTGAGGCCGGCATTGTGACCGGTCAGGACGTCGACATTGGAATCGCCCACATAGAGCGTGGTTGCCGGGTCGGCGCTCAGCTCCTCCATCACATGCAGCGTGGCGGGCGCTTCGGGCTTGGGCGGAAAAGCGTCGACACGGCCCTGGACCAGCGCAAAGCGGTTGGGACCAAAGTACTTCTCGATAAGCGGGGCCGCCGAAATGTGGTCCTTGTTGGTAAGCACGGCAAGCTGGATGCCCGCGGCGCGCAGACGGTCGAGCATCTCGATTGTGCCGGCATAGGGGGCGGTGTGGTCCTCCTTGTGCTCGCCGTAGTAAGCCCTAAACTCGGCAAGCGTCTGCTCAAACATGCGGCCGTCGCCCGCATACTCGGCAGGCATAAAGCGCTCAACCAGCTTGAGCATGCCGTTTCCCACCTTATAGCGGTATTCGTCAACGGCAAACGTGGGCCAGCCGTGCATCTCACAGGTATGGTTGCCGGCGGCCGCCAGGTCCTCGAGCGTGTTGAGGATGGTGCCGTCCAGATCAAAGATCACATGGGAAAAAGCTGCTGCCATGAAAGCTCCCGTCATTGGGTTTCAAAACGCACCTCATAATACTGGGCTTATGCGTTGGGCGTGCTTGGAATCTGAATATCTCCAGGGATGTCTAGCCACATCGCGCCGACCGTGCGGTTCCGCTTAGCAAATCCTTGGCAGCTGTTCTCCCACAAGCATGTCGAGGATGCGGGTTGAGCCCCAGCCGGTGCGTACGCGCACGGCGGGTCGAGCGTCCGATCCAAGCGGCAGCACGCGGCCGATAATCGCGGCGTTCTCGCCGTAGCGGGCAGTACGCATGGCGGCTAGAGCCGCATCGGCCTGCTCGGCTGGCACCACGGCGACCATCTTGCCCTCGTTTGCCACCTGCAGCACGTCATAGCCGAGCATCTCGCAAGCCGCCTGCACATCGGGACGCGCGGGCACGGCGTCCTCATCGACCTCCATCGCAACGCCGCTGGCCTGCGCAAACTCATTGAGTGTTGATGCAAGGCCGCCGCGCGTGGGGTCGCGGAAACAGCGCGTGTCGGGGGCTGCGGCCAGAACGTCGGCTATCAGGTGGTTGAGCGGCGCGGCATCGCTTTCGATGTTGCTCGAAAACGCCAAGCCCTCGCGTTGGCTCATGATGGCGATGCCGTGGTCGCCGAGTGTGCCCGACACCAGGATGACATCGCCAGGCTGGCAGTTTGCGCCACTGAGCGCCACACCCGCGGGCACTTCGCCCACGCCGGCGGTATTGATGTAGACGCCGTCGGCCCCGCCGCGCTCAACCACTTTGGTGTCGCCGGTGATAATCGCCACGCCCGCCTCGCGCGCCGTCTCGGCCATGGTCTGCACGATCTGACGCAGCTTGTCCATGGGATAACCCTCTTCGAGGATAAAGCCGCACGATAGGTAGCGCACGTTGGCGCCCGAGGTCGCGACGTCGTTGACGGTTCCGCACACGGCAAGGCGACCGATGTTGCCGCCGGGGAAGAACTGGGGCGAGACGACAAAGCTGTCGGTCGACATGGCGATGCGCCCGCTCGCGGGCAGTGCGGCGACGCCGGCATCGTTGCCCTCGAGTAGCTCGGGCGACCCAAAGGCATCCAAAAAGACCTCGTCGATGATGCGTTTCATCATCTGGCCGCCGGAGCCGTGACCCAGCAGGACGGTGCTATCGGTAACGCTATGGGACATATCGAAAACTCCAATCGTGGGTGGTGCCAGTGTGCGGGTGCGTCCGGGCTAGTTACGGTATCTAAAGTACGCCGCACAGCTGCCCTCCGAGCTCACCATGCAGGGGCCGACGGGATGCTCGGGTGTACAAGCGTGGCCGAACAGAGGGCAGTCGCTCGGCGTAATGGCTCCGCGCAACACGTCGCCGCAGCGGCATCCGCGTGGCTCGACCGTCGGCTCGATGGGCACGTCAAAGCGGGTGCGGGCATCAAAGCGCGAGAATTCGGGACGAATGGCGAGTCCCGAGGCCGCAATCGGCCCCAGCCCGCGCCATGTGGTATCGCACGGCTCAAATACCTGCTCGACCAGCTGGCGCGCCACGGGGTTACCGTCTGCGTTGACGCCACGGCGGTAGGCGTTGTCGATCGCCGGCTTGTTCTCGACAACCATCTGGACCAGCATGCAGATGCCCTGCAGAATATCGACCGGCTCAAATCCCGTGACCACGCCGGGGGTCTCGAACTCGTCGACTAAAAACCCAAAGGGTGCCAGGCCTGTGATGGTGGCGACGTGCCCCGGAAGGATAAAGCCGTCGATAGTGGTCTCGGGATCGTTGGCGATGGCGCGCAGCGCCGGCGGCGTGGTCTTATGGGCGCAGTAGACCGAGAAGTTCTGCAGCCCGCGCGCGTCTGCCTCCAGGATGGCGGCGGCGATGGTGGGCGTTGTGGTCTCAAAGCCCACACCCATAAAGATGACCGGACGATTGGGGTTTTGCTCGGCGATATCGAGCGCGTCGAGCGGGGAGTAGACGATGCGAATGTCGCACCCTGCTGCCTTTTGCGCGGCGAGTGAGGTGGACGATCCGGGCACGCGCATCATGTCGCCAAAGGTGGTGATGATGGCGCCGTCTATGTTGGCGAGCGCGATTGCATGGTCGATATCGCGGTTGGCGGTAACGCAGACGGGGCAACCTGGGCCGCTCAGCAGCTTGAGTCCCGCCGGCATAATGGAGCGAAAGCCATAGCGACCGATGCTCACGGTGTGCGTGCCGCAGACTTCCATAAGGTTGATGGTGCGGTCGCCGACGAGTTCACGGATGCGTTCGATGAGCTCGCGGGCCAGCTTGGAATCGCGAAATGCCGAAAAGTCGATACCGGAGCGAGCCGGCTGTCCGGCCACCACTAGTACGCCTCGGCCGGGTTGCTGGCCAGTTGGTCTTCTTCGACCAGTTCGGTCATGGTGTTGACCAGGTCGAGCGTATCCTGCGCCTCCTGCTCGTCGACGATCTGGATGCCAAATCCAGCGTGCACCAGAATATAGTCGCCTACTTGTGCCGTCGGCACGAGTCGCAGCGACACCGGACGCTCGATGCCCATCATGTCGACGGTGGCCTTGAGGTCGTCGTCGCGTTTGACTACTTTACCGGGAACGGCAAGGCACATATTGTTCCCCTTTTATACGCTTTGCGCTGGATAGGCGCTTGATAATCCATTGCTTGATGGTAGCGCTCGCGGGGTTCGCGGGCAAACGCGTTACGCCCGTGAGACAGTTGGCGCGGCGACGAGCGAGATCGGGCTACTGCGATGCGATCTGCGCGAGGTGGGCGCGCGCGATCGCCGCCTGACCGTAGGCGATGCAGCCGTCGTTGACGGGCACGGAGTGGGGAACCAAGACGGTAAGACCCATGCTTTTGAGCTCGCGGGTGAGGAACTGGAGCAAAAGTCGGTTCATGAACACACCGCCCGAGAGCGCGACGCTGTCGAGGCCTTCACGGGCGCAGATCTCGTTTGCGATGCGGGCTGACGCGCGTGCGATGGTGACGTGGAAGTCGAGCGCGAGCTGGCCGGCGGGCACGCCGGCCCCGATTCCCTCCAAAAGCGCCTCAATAAGCGGTCTGGAGTTCAGAACATGGCAGTCGTCCGGACGGGATGATTCGGTTACGGAAAAGCTGGTCATATTGCCGGTGGGGCAGATACTTTCGCTGCCGAGCGCGCGCCAGGCGGCGCCCTCAAGCTCGATGGCGGGTTCACCCTCGTAGGTCGCCTGGCCGCAAATGCCCAGAATCGCGGCTGCGGCATCAAACAAGCGACCCATGCTGCTGGTGCGCGGGCTGTTGATGCCGCGCTCGATCATCGTTGCCGTTATGCTGCGCGTCTGTTCGTCAAGGCTGTCCAAAAGCCCCACGGCCCCCGGGTGTTCAAGCAGGCCGAGCTCACTGAGCAAGGCGAAGGCGTTGCGGCGGGCGTCACGCACGGAGGCCGCCCCGCCGGGGAGCGCCCAGGTGCGCAAATGCGCGGCGCGCTCAAAGCCGCCAAGGCTGGCGACAAGAAACTCGCCGCCCCAAATGGTCCCATCGGTACCGGCGCCGGTGCCGTCAAAGGCGATGCCAAGGACGCGCGCGTCGGTTGTAAGCTGGCCCGCGGCGATGGCCTCGGCCATTACGCTCGCGATATGCGCATGATGGTGCTGCACCTCGACGAGCGGCAGATTGCATTTTCGTGCCTGCTCGCGCGCCCACTGGCTCGATAGATAGCTGGGATGTACATCGCAGGCTAAGGCGGCAGGCGCCAAGTCAAAGAGATCTTCCAAGCGAGTGCGTGCGGCGTTCCAGGCATCGAAGGTCCCGCCGTTTTCAACATCGCCGATATGCTGCGACACAAAACAGGTCGCCTCGCCGTTCATCCCTTCACGCGTGAGCGCAATCGTGGCCTTTTGTTGTGGCCCGCAGGCGAGCATGCAGGACGGAGCGCCGTCGAGCGCCGGCAACGGCAGCGGCTGGGGTGCATATCCGCGAGCGCGGCGAACGGGCATAACGGCGCCGTTCGCCTCTCGCACTACAGAGTCGTCGTAGCGCGAGAGGATCGCGCGGTCGTTACCGAGCAACGCGTCGGCGATGCCGGCGGCAACGAGGTGTTCCCAGGCAAGGTCGTCGTCTGTCTCGATGGGTTCCTCGCTCAGGTTTCCGCTGGTCATGACGAGCGCGTGCATGCCGCGGGTTTCTGCCGCGGCAAGCAACAGATGCTGAAGCGGGGTGTAGGGAAGCATAACACCGAGTTCGGGAAGGTCGTGTGCGACGGACAGCGCGAGCGCGAGGGCGTTGGGGGAACCGCCGCTCTCGCAAACAGCACGTCGGCGCAGCAGCACAATGGGACGAATACTGCCGGCCAGCAAGCCGCGCTCAACGTCGTTGACATGGCACAGGCGTTCAGCGTCGGCAAGGTCGCGTACCATAACGGCAAGCGGTTTGTTGCTGCGGCGTTTGCGGCGGCGAAGCTCGGCTACCGCCTGCTCGTTGGAGGCGTCGCATGCCAAGTGAAATCCGCCCAGACCCTTGATAGCGACGATACCGCCGTTGGCCAGCAGCTCAACACAGCGGTCGATAATGGCGTCGCTGTTCTCGCGCGTGGTGCCGACGACCGGCGACGCGGCGGCTTCGCCCGGCTCATTGCCCACGCCCGCCTCGTGCCATGTAATATGCGGCCCGCAATCAAAGCAGGCATCGGGCTGCGCGTGAAAACGCCGGTCGAGTGGGTCGGCATACTCCGCGGCGCACTCGGGACACATGGGAAAACAATCCATCGACGTGGCCGCTCGGTCATAAGGCAGCGATCGGATGATGGTAAAGCGCGGGCCGCAGTTGGTGCAGTTGATAAAGGGGTAGTGATAGCGTCGGTCGGCGGGATCGAACAACTCGCGCAGGCAATCGTCGCAGGTGGCGATATCGGGCGAGACGAGCGTCGTGTGCGCGGTCTGGTCCTGCGATGCTACGATGCGAAAACCCTGTTCACTGGCGGCATCCCAACCGTTGGCTGCCAGGTCCATAGTCTCGACATGCTCTACGCGGGCTGCCGCAGGCGCATGCTCGGAAAGCGCGGCAACAAAAGCATCGAGCGCATCGGCCGGGGCATGCGCCTCGATGTGCACGCCGTCGCCCGCATTGAGCACCCAGCCGCAAATGCCATGCGCCATGGCCTCGCGATACACAAACGGTCGCATGCCAACGCCCTGCACAATGCCCGTCACATGAATATGCACATGCCGCATGCGACACCCCTCATCAAAACCGACCAAAAAGGGACAGGTTTATTTTGGTAGGTAAAACTTCTAAACCTGCCAAAACAAACCTGTCCCTTTTTGGCAGGTGCGCTGCGGGAAATCCCGCTATAGCCCCAGACTTTGCCTGGTGGCGGCGCAGGTGAGCTCGCCGTGCTTAACGCCGCGCAGGCCCAGCAGGCGGTCGGCTAGTTCGTAGACGCGCTCGCCGCGACCCTTGAGCGCCAAGATCTCCAGACAGTTGTGGTGATCAAGATGCACGTGCATGGTCGATACGATCTCGTCGGTGTAGTCGTGCTGCACCTCGTCCAGGCGACGCGTCAGATCGCCGGTGTGATGGTCGTAGATCATGGTGAGCGACCCGATAACGTGCTCATCGGGCGTGCGCATCTGCTCTTTGGCGATCGAGGCGCGAATCAAATCGCGCACTGCCTCGGAGCGGTTGGCCACGTCGCCGCGGCGTGCGATCTGCTCGTCAAAGCGGCGCAGTAGGTCATCGGGCGCGGTGACCGAAAAACGGACCAGCTCGGAGCCGCCGCCGCAACGGCAGCTCGCCTCGTCGCCCGTGTCGTTGCGGTGGTCGTGCCCGCAGCCGTGCTCGTGTTCGTGTTCGGACACCCTACACCAGCTTTACGGAGCCGACGGAGTTGTGGTCAGCCTCGATGGCTTCCTCGTAGCCCTCGAGCGCGTCATGCGCCTCGTGCAGTGCGGCCATGGCAGCTTCGAGCTTGGCGCCAATGCGCTCCATGTCAAAATTCTCGGTCGCATGCAGCAGCTGATGGCTCCACTCGTGGGCGAGCTCGATGGTGTCGTCGACCTGCTTGACGCTCATGGCAAGCTGGCTCATGTTCATTCCGACGTCATGCATGGGAAATCTCCTTATGCTCGGGGCAATCCAGTGGTTCAGATTCTACTACGCCCGCGCGGGGCGCTACCGCATAAGAAAACGGGTGCGAGTCTGTGTGACCCGCACCCGTTCACTGGGGGCTGTTTGTATTTACCATACTATCCGTGGTCGCACGCGGTGCATCCAGAAGTCCGGCGAGCGGTGCAAAAGCGCTCATGGACGGCGGCAGGACGCCAAAATGTAACCAGCGTATTACAGGTGCTTCTCCAGCAATGCCTGCAGCCTTGCCTTGGGCAGCGCGCCGACCGAGCGGTCGACCTCCTCACCGTTCTTAAAGACAATCAGCGTGGGGATGCTCATGACGCCAAACTTCATGGCCAGGTCCTGATTGTCATCGACGTTGCACTTGGCAACGGCAAGCTTGCCGGCCAGCTCGTCGGCTACCTCGTCCACGATGGGCGAGAGCGATCGGCAGGGCCCGCACCAGGGCGCCCAAAAATCAACCAGTACGGGAAGGTTGTCGCTAACGACGGAATCGAAGTTCTCGGGGGTAATCTGCTTAATGTCAGCCATGGTGACCTCCATAATGCAACGCGGCTCGGCCGCGTAAAACTCAGTACGACCGTGCTTATACCCAACGGCCCGCAAAGCAACCACTCACGGGCGGCTCTTTTATATAATGGTGGGCACGCAAACGATTGGAGAGCACATGTCCACGTCACAAAGCCAGAAAAAAGAAGCTATCGCTCAGGCCGCCGAGCAGGAGCTCGCATCGCTTGTGGGCCGTGGCGTGCGCATCGCGGGCAACGCGTGCTCGCGGATCGTGCTGGTCAAAGGTGATTTGGATGATGCCGAGCGCTCGGGCGGCGAACTTGCCGCCGGCGCGGATGGCGCCGCATTGCGCAAGGCGCTCGGGGCAATCGGTTACGCGCCCGAAGAGTTTTGTGTGCTGGCGAGTGTTGCCGGCGCGGGCGACGGAGCTGTGACGGTGGGCCACGCCCTACCGTGCGACCTGTTTCGCGAGGCGCTTGAGGCTCTGGATCCCGAAGCGGTGCTGCTGCTCGATAACAGCGCGGCCGATGTCATGCGCGAAACCTACGCCGATATGCTCGTGGCGATTGATGACTTCGACACCGCCATGCTCAAGCCCGGCCTGGTCGCCCATGTGCAGGGCCGCCGCGTGCTCGCGCTCGATGGCTTTGAGGCGGCGCTGACCGACAAGGCGGCCAAGCAGCGCATGTGGGCCTACATCAAGCAGCTGACCCCGCCGGCCGCTCCGCTGTAGCGGATTGGCGTCGGCGAGCGATTGCCTGGCGGGCAAACCACGCCGCAAGATCGGCGCCGCACTTCTACACCACAGCGCGCAGCTCAAACCGATCGCCGTTAATGCGGAACTGGCAGTTGCCGTTCATGCGCTCCACGGCAAGTTTGATGCTCTTGGTGCCAAAGCCGTGGCCCGCATGCTGGGTTATAGGCATGCCGTCGACCATGCGCGGCGCGCGGTCAAACGTGTTGGAAACTAACAGCAGCAGCTGACCGTCCTCCAATCGCAGGTCAAAGTCGACGAATCGCTTTCCTTGGGGCGCGGCGCTTGCGGCGGTGATAGCGTTTTCCAAGGCATTTGAGAGCACGCTAAACAGGTCGGCGTCACCTACATGGATGGTTTCGGGTACGGCGGCGCGCAGGTTGGCGGTAATGCCGTTTCTATTAATTTCCGAGTTAAATGACGAAAGCGCAATGTTTACGGTCTCGTTGGCGCAGAAGCGGCGTACGGCGGTGCGGTCGCCGGCTTCGCAGAGTTCGTCGATGCGTTTGAGCGCCTCGTCGGTGTGGCCCTCCTCAATCAAAGCGGCCAGACCGCGTAGGAAGTGGCGCATATCGTGGCGAAGAATCGACAGCTCGCGCCCAGATTGACGCCAGGCCTCGAGCTCTTTGATGGCGGCGCTGTCGCGGGTTTCGAGCATCCAGCGCTCTCGCTCGGCGGTTTCCTTTTCTTCGTATTCGCGCAGGTAAACGGCAAGAAACATAAGATAGAAGGCACAGAGCGCAAAGGCTAAAAACTCAACCGTCACCACCGAGCCCGAGTGGAACAGCGTGGTGTAGACGTTGGTGGCATAGTCAAAGACGTAATAGACGAGCGGCAGGATTAAAAGGATGCTCAGCTCGGTGGTGCTTTTAATCGCCAGGCGCGGACCGATGTCGCCGGCCCAATGCAACAGGACGGCAAAGACGGCGAGCGTGGTCGCGATGCGCGCCAGATAGTACGTGATCTGCGAATCGGTCGCGGCAAATGCGGCGATACCCATCCAGTTGCTGAACTGGCAGCTCAGATAGGCGCTCGTAATGCCGAGCGCGGCAAGCAGTGGACTCAGGCGGTAGCGCGCGCACAGGTAGACGATAAGCGGCAGGTGCACGACAAGCGGATAAGCCTGGCGGGCAAAAAGCTCTCCGCCAACGACATTGGCGATCGAGAAGGCGGCGCCGGTCACGACGCCGACCCCCAGCAGCTCAAGCGCGTGGCGTCGGTTGATTTCGACACCGCACAGCGCCGCCGAGGCAAAGACGCCAAAGAGCAACGTCGTGGCGTGGTGGATTGCCCAAAGGACCATTTCGACCGTTGCGGGCATTAGCGCCTCCCGCCCTCGAAGCGCATCGCAAAGTAGGCGTCTTGGAATCCCTGCTTGCTGCTGCGCGACAGCGGAATGCACGCGCCCGAGCGCATGACGATGTCCGTGCGATCGAAGTGGTCGATGTTGCGCAAGTTGACCTGGTAACTACGGTGGCATTTAAAGAAGGTGGCATTTTGTGCCAAACGGTCCTCAACGCTGCGGAACGACTCGAGTGCCTCGATATCGCGGCCATCGCGCAGGTGGAAGACCACGTGCTTGTTGCGCGCCTCGGCATATTCGATATCGGATAAGCGCAGGGCGTGGTAGCCAAAGGACGTTTTGATCACGAGCTCGTCGGTTGCCGCCGGGCGCATGCTCGAAAGCTCGTCGAGTAGCTGCGCCAGGCGTTCGTAAGTCACGGGCTTGAGCAGATAGTCGAAGGCGCGGACCTCGTAGGACTCCAGTGCAAACTCGGGCGATGAGGTGAGAAACACCAGGCGCACGGCGGTATCGGCCTGGCGCAATTCGCGCGCGGTGTCCATGCCGTTGACGAGCGGCATGATCATGTCGAGCAGGATGATGTCGGCGCGCGATGCGGCATGGCGGGCTAGCAGGTCCTCGCCGCGCGTGACGAGCGCAACATCGACCGCCGTGCCCGTTTCGGTCGACCAACGGTCGATCATCCGGTGCAGTCTATCTAGAAAAGCGACGTCGTCGTCGCAGGCAATAATCTTGAGCATTCGGCCCCCCTAGTAGTTCGATTTTGCCACATTGGGTGCGTACCGCCCGCGGGGGGTGCGCGCCGTTTGCGCCCCACGGCGTGCAACTCGCGCCAAGCGGTATTGCGGTGGCGAAAGATGCCTCCTGCGCTATCGAGAGCTCGACTGTTCTTAACTTGTCAGGCCTGCCCCATGATTGAATCTTTATTTCAACTTTACACCTAGGTTTACAGCTGTCTTGTCAGCTGTAAACCTAGGTGTCATACTAAAGCCCCAAGATTCGCCAAAAGAGAGGGGCCTTGATGGCACAGAGCGCGAACATGGATGCATCGGAGCTTGCACGCGACATTGCGGCCGGCCTGGCATCGGCAACGACGGCAACGGAGCGCGCGGCATTGGTGCCCGCAGAGCTCGTCGAGGCCATTCAGCAACTTAAAAGCAAACGCGACGCGGTGATTCTGGCACACTATTACGTGGCACCCGAGGTCCAAGCTGTGGCCGATTACGTCGGCGACAGCTTCTACCTGGCAAAGCTTGCCAAGAGCCTGCCGCAGCAGACCATCGTGCTGTGTGGCGTGGAGTTTATGGGCGAGAGCGCCAAGTTGCTCAACCCCACCAAGACCGTGCTGCTGCCCGAGCCGGGCGCGGATTGCCCCATGGCTCACATGGTCAAGCGCGAGACGGTCGATGCGGCGCGCGCCGAGTACGGCGACGACCTGGCTGTCGTCTGCTACGTCAACTCGACGGTCGAGATCAAGAGCTGGAGTGATGTGTGCGTCACCAGCTCCAACGCCGTTAAGATCGTGTCCGAGCTGCCGCAGCAGCACGTCCTGTTCATCCCCGACCAAAACCTCGGTCGCTTCGTAGCCGAGCAGGTGCCGCAAAAGCACGTCCTACTTAACAAGGGCTACTGCCCGCGCCACCACATCATCACCGTCGAGCAGATCGTCGACGCGCAGGAAGCGCATCCCGACGCGCTCGTGCTGGCGCACCCCGAATGCAAAGCCGACGTGCTGGCCGAGGCCGACTACATCGGCTCCACCGCCGGCATCATCAAGTATGCCGAGGAGTCGGACGCCAGCGAGTTCATCATCGTGACGGTCCGCGGCGTGCTCTACGAGCTCGAGCGCCGCTGCCAGGGCACCGGTAAAAAGTTCTACTTCCCCGCGGTGCAGCCCACCTGCGTCAACATGGATCTCATCACGCTCGAAAAGCTCGCACGCTGCCTAGAGACGGGCGAGGGCAAGGTGAAGATCGGCGTGTCGGACGAGGCCGCCGACCAGGCCAAGCTCACGCTCGACCGTATGCTCGAGTACGCGGCGCGCTAGAACAATGTGACATGAGGGGCGGTTCCCCAGTCACATCACAAGGGAGAGGATTCCTGTGGAAACCAAGCAATACCCCGACATGGAGTGCGACGTCGTCATTGCCGGCTGCGGCGTGGCAGGCCTATACGCTGCCCTCAATCTGCCGACGAGCGCGCGCGTGATCATGCTCTCCAAGGGCGCGGTCGACGAGTGCGACTCGATGCTCGCACAGGGCGGCATCTGCGTGCTTCCCGAGGGCTCGGACTACGATGCCTTCTTTGAGGACACCATGCACGCCGGTCACTACGAGAACCGCCGCGAGAGCGTCGACATCATGATTCGCTCGAGCCGCTCGGTCATCAACGACCTGCTGGCGATGGGCGTGGACTTTGAGCGCAAGGCCGACGGCAGCCTCAACTTTACCCGCGAGGGCGCGCACAGCCGCCCGCGCATCGCCTTCCATGCCGACATTACGGGCAAGGAGATCACGACCAAGTTGCTCCAGGCCGTCCGCAAGCTGGACAACGTGCAGATTCTTGAGCACGTGGCCATGACCGACATCCTGACGGCCGAGCGCGATGGGGCCACGGTGTGCACTGGTGTCGTCGCTGTTGCGGTGGACGAGGACAACTCGGTCCGCCCCGCCGACGAACTGGTAAATGCCGCCGAGGGCGCGCATACCGGCGAGCCGTTTGAGATTCATGCTCGCCACACGTTGTGGGCGACGGGCGGTATCGGCGGCGTATACGACCACTCCACCAACTACCCGCAGCTCACCGGCGACGCCTGCTACATCGCGCAGGAGCACGGCATCACGATGGAGCATCTTGACTACGTGCAGATTCACCCCACGGGACTGTTCTCGCCGCAGCCGGGCCGCACCTTCCTGATCAGCGAGAGCTGCCGCGGCGAGGGCGCGATTCTGCTCAACGCCGCCGGCGAGCGCTTTACCGACGAACTGCAGCCGCGCGACGTGGTCGCCGCCGCCATTCGCGAGCAGATGAAGCAGGACGGTACCGAGCACGAGTGGCTGAGCTTTGCCCCCGTCGAGCGCGACGTGGTGACCGGGCACTTCGCCAACATCCGCGCACGCTGCCTGGAGGACGGCCGCGACATCCTGGACGAACCCATTCCTGTCACGCCCACGCAGCACTACTTTATGGGCGGCGTGTGGGTCGACAAGGACGGCCGCACCTCGATGCCCGAGCTCTACGCCGCCGGCGAGACGGCCTGCAACGGCGTTCACGGCAAGAATCGCCTAGCTTCTAACAGCCTGCTCGAGTCTCTGGTTTGGGGCCGCCGCGCTGCTTGGCGTATGCGCACCGGCAAGTCGCTGGCCGTGGAGCAGGCCGGTGAGCCCGCGCTTGACGGACGTCATCGCGCCCTGAGCGCCGACACCCTGGCAATCGATGATTTGGTCCGTGCCGCCGGCACGCAGGCCGTGGAGGAGTAGACCATGAATCCCATTACTATGAAACTCGTCGTCGATGATCTGATCCTGCAGGCTCTGCGCGAGGACATTACGTTTGAGGACGTGAGCACGGCGAGCGTGTGCCCCACGGCGCGCCCCGCCACGGTGGAGCTCATCGCTAAGGCCGACGGCATCATCGCCGGCCTGGACGTGTTCGCCCGCACCTTTGAGCTGCTGGATCCGCAGAGCTCCGTGTTGTTCGATGTTGCCGACGGTGACGAGGTGCACGCCGGCGACCACGTGGGCCAGGTGCGCGGCGACGCGCGCGTGCTGCTTTCGGGCGAGCGTGTGGCGCTCAACTACCTGCAGCGCATGAGCGGCATCGCCACCTATACGCACCGAATGGCGGCGGCGCTCGAGGGTACCAAGACCGTGCTTGTCGACACGCGCAAGACCACACCGGGCATGCGCGTCTTCGAGAAGGCCGCGGTCGAGATCGGTGGCGGCAGCAACCACCGCTACAACCTGTCGACGGCTGTCATGCTCAAGGACAACCATATCGACGCAGCCGGCGGCGTGACGCGTGCGATCGAGATGGCACGCGCCCACGCATCGTTTACCACGACGGTCGAGATCGAGTGCGAGAACCTGGACATGGTACGCGAGGCCGTGGAGGCCGGTGCCGACATCATCATGCTCGACAACATGACCCACGACGACATGGCTGCCGCGATTGAGCTTATCGACGGCCGCGCCAAGACCGAGTGCTCGGGCAATGTGGATGCCAGCAATATCCGCGCCCTGGCCGACCTGGGCGTCGACTTTATTAGCTCGGGGGCGTTGACGCACTCTGCGCCGATTCTCGACCTCTCGCTTAAGCACCTGCGTCTGCTGGACGGTAAATAATGAACGCCCGCGAGCGTCGCCGTGCCATCATGGGCGTGCTCGAGGAAGCCAAGGAGCCCGTTTCGGGCAGTGCACTTGCCCGCGAGGTTGGCGTGAGCCGTCAGGTCGTGGTTCAGGATATTGCCCTGTTGCGTGCCGATGGGCACGATGTCGTGGCAACCAACCGTGGTTATGTGCTGCAGGAGGCTCCCAGCAGCCCCGCCGTGCCCACGCGCTTGGTCAAGGTTCGCCACAGCGTGGAGCAGGCAGGCGATGAGCTCACGAGTATCGTCGACGTCGGCGGCTCCGTGCTCAACGTGATCGTCAATCACCGCGTGTACGGCAAGATCACGGCCGACTTGGACATCCGCAATCGTCGCGATGTTGAGCGCTACCTGCACGATATCGAGAGCGGCAAGAGCTTTCCGCTGCTGACGGTAACCAGCGGCTATCACTTCCATCGCATTGCGGCAGAGGATGAGCAAACCCTCGACGAGATCGAGGCCATGCTCAAGGAGAAGGGCTATCTGGCAGACCTAATGCCCTACGAGGACGACCTATCGTAGCCGACGCTGCAAACGCCCCTAAGCGGCAATCTGACGTTCAATCGTCGGTCGCGTACAAAAGTACGCTTCCGTTTGGTATGCCGGCTCACGTAACTAGCGAAGGCATCGTTGTTGCTCCGGTCGATACGCTCGGAATCTAAAGTTATTTGCATTTCCAGAAATCCTCTAGAAGGCGTCTAGAGGATTTCTGGAAACAACCGGTATTTTGATCTGGGCTACGAAAGGTTGCGGGTCCAAATTCCGTGCTGCGTGGAGCCGGTGATTTTGTTCAGGAACTCGCGCTGCCCCTCGGTTGCGAGAATGTAGGTTGAACAACCGCT
>DBFAQQ010000018.1:0-38649 GCA_048236535.1 Collinsella sp.
GCGGCTGCACGCTCTGCGGCTGCACGCTCTGCGGCTGCACGCTCTGCGGCTGCACGCTCTGCGGCTGCACGCTCTGCGGCTGCACGCTCTGCGGCTGCACGCTCTGCGGCTGCACGCTCTGCGGCTGCACGCTCTGATATGAGGTAGCCGCTGCCGTATATCGCCTTGTTCTGCACGCGCTGCGCGTCGAGCGCCCTCGTGAAGCTGCACTCCTGCGGCCCCACGCGGAAGTCGATGCCGTACTTGGAGTAGCGCGCCAGCATGGGCGCGGTCAGCACCTCGTCCGGGTACTCGTACTTCGGCAGCGCCTTGGCCTTCTCGCGGCGCAGGCGCTCTATCGCGGCATCCAGCTCGGAGCGCAGGTCGGGCGCGCTGCGAGCCTGGGCGGGGTCGAGGTTGGTCACGAACGACGTGTTGACGCTCGCGCCGTTGGCGTACGTCACGCCGACGCCCGTCACGACCTTGCAGCAGTTGCGGATGCCCATGCACGTCAGGGTGGGGGCGAACAGAAAGAAGCCCACGCCGCGCTCCTGGTAGTGCTTGACGATCTTGCTCAGGATGGAGAACGGCGGGTTGTCCACCACCGTGCAGCCTTCCGAGTAGTCCTCGCGCTCATAGTCGCCGCCCGGGTAGAACGGGCGCGCCACCTTCGCCAGGTCGAACCCGTACTCCCGGT
Source organism: Collinsella sp. (assembly GCA_048236535.1). Taxonomy (GTDB): domain Bacteria; phylum Actinomycetota; class Coriobacteriia; order Coriobacteriales; family Coriobacteriaceae; genus Collinsella. Next base: position 677 of record DBFAQQ010000018.1, read on the forward strand.
GCGCCCACCGCAGCACGCAGTCGTACACCTCGGGCGGGGTGTAGCAGTCGTCCGTCGTCCTCTTCGGCTCGAACTTGGCCGTGAACTCCTCGTATGTCTCGCCTCTCGCCATGCGTCTCCTATCTCTCGGCCCATATGGTCGCAAGCGTGTCGCCGGGCACGGAAAAGGCCGCCCCGAAGGACGGCCCTCTGCCTGTTTCCGTATTCGGTTGCCCCTATCCGCACGCCGCCACGGCCATGGCCATGAGCCCGAGCGCCAGCGCCCTTATGGCGTAGATGGCCGCCGCGTCTATGGCGATTGCCGCCGCTATGAACAGCAGGCACCCCCAGTTGCATCCCGGGCGGTTCATCGCTCCTCCCACTCGACGGTGCCGTCGTCGTACTCGGCCTTGAGCCATTCCAGGTAGTCGGCCTCCTCGCAGAAGCTGGCCAGCAGCCGCTTGCTGGTAGTGCAGCTGCTCATGCGGCTCGTCTCATACACGGCGATGAAGAAGGGCCACGAGTGGAACTCCGTCTCCGTGTGGATGGCCCGCTCGGGCGTGCCGAAAAGGTGCTCCCAGTTCGTCATCGTGCCCCCTCCTTCGCGCTCGGCCCGACCTTGCGGTAGGTGAAGTCCTCGAACAGGTGACCGCACCAGCGGCAGCGGTCGCCGCCCTTGGGCAGGTGGTGCCAGATCTCGCGCATGCCGCACTTCGGGCAGCGCACCTCGATACTGGGTCGGCGCTTCGGCTTCTCGGTCTGCTGCTCCATGGCTACTCCACCGCCATCCGCATGGCCGGCTTCATGGCCTCGCGCAGGCTCTTGGCCAGCTCCTCGGCCGTTACCTCGGCCTTCACCTCCACGTTCACGTCGGGCATCGCGAAACCGTGCGCCTCTTCGGCCTTGAGGCAAGGCATGGCGGCGTCCTGGGCCGCGCCCTTGAGCGTCGGTGCCGCTGTCACCCTCAGCTCGCAGCGCCCCAGCCACAACTCGCACTCGTCCAGCTTCGTGAGCGCCAGGGCGCGCTCGCGGCTCGCCTCGTAGGCCGTCTCGATGCCCTTGCGCAGGTTCTGCACGGCCGTCTCTTCGGTTCCGGCGTCCAGCTTTTCGCGCAGTCGGGCGTTCTCGAACCTCTGGTTGCGAGCCTCGCGACGCGGCACTGCTATCGTATGGCTTTGCTGCTCGCCCCAGCAGTCCTCGCACAGCGGCGCGCCTACGCCCATGTTGTCCTGCCCCAGGGCGTCGATATCGCGCCCGCAGGTATCGCAGATGATTCCCATGGCTACTCCCTTCCTTCCGGCTTCACCGCGCCTGCGAGGAACCACGCCCGCAGGCTCTCGGCGCACTCCGGGCACAAGGCCCTTGCCTTGCCGTCGATTCGCGCGCTGTTCCTCAGCGCCATCTTGGCGTAACCCGCCAGGGTCGCCGGCACCTCCTTGCCGCAGCGTTCGCATGCGCACATGTACAGCCTCATGCCTGCTCGCCTCCCTTCGGCAGAGCGTCGGCGATTCGGTCCCAGTCGGTGGCCGACTTCTCGCTGGGGTACTCGTAGGCCCCCACGCACGGCACCGGCAGCACCGCCATGCCGTCGTGCTCGCCTGCGTACTCGTCTGCGTCCGATCTGCTCTCGAACGCCAGCACCACGTCGCTCTCCGTGGCCACCGCGTAGATCTTCTTCATCGTTTCGTCTCCTATTCGAACTCGAAGCACTCGCATGCCTCGCTTGTCTCGTCTACCGCTTCCACGTCGGGGCCGCCGCCCGTCATGGCGTCGCGGGCGCACACGGCCTCGCCGCCAGCGCCCTGCACGCGGCCGCAGAAGCGGCACTCCCGGCACGTGCGGCCCTCCCACGGGTCGGGCCGGTTCCACGGTGCCCTGGGGTCGGACTCGAAGCACCCGGGCGGGAGGTTCCACCCGCTTGAAGGCTCGTACCCGCTCACATGCACCGCCTGCCCCTCGGCAGCCGCCCCCAGCCGTCCATGGCCAGGGCATCCGCGTACTTGGTCGGTTCCGGCAGCAGCAGGTACTCCCAGTGCCCCGAGCCCGGCGGGGCGGGGCGGTTGAACCTCTGCTCGGCCCTGACCCAGCGGAAGTGCAGCCGGTTGGCGTGCGCCAGCCCGTGGCAGCCGCTGCCGTTGCCGCTGCCGCACAGCATCACCGTGGGCTTGGGAACCTCGCGCCCGTCGCGGAACAGCTTGCCCGCCCCGCGCCTCACGATGTGGTGGCGGTTGAGCGGCCACGGCGCGCCGCACACGGCGCACCTGGGCGTCTCGATGCTCGGCCCCTCCATGAGGGGGCGCAGGATCTCGGGCAGCGTGTCAACGTTTGCCATTCGATAGCCTCCTGTCCTTGCCTTGCAGCTCGTACTTGTCGCACATCTCCGACAGGCGGCTCACGATGGCCACCGCCGTCTCCTCGTCGCCGTTCTTGGCCAGGCGGCGTATGAGGTCGCCCTTGCCGTACTGCGTGGTCACGACCACGGGCCTCATGTTCTCGTACCTGTCGTTCACGACGCGGAACACCTGCCCCAGCGTCCAGTCGGTGGGGGACTCCTTGCCCAGGTCGTCCAGCACAAGGCACCCCACGCGGGAGAGCCTGGACAGCACGCCGTCCTCGGTGCCGTCGCCGCCGTAGGTGCCCTTGATGGCGGCCAGCACGCCCAGCATGTCGGTCACCCTCACGCTGGTGCCGCCGTCCACCAGGAGCCGCGCCACGGCGCTCGCCAGGTGGGTCTTGCCGGTTCCCACGGGGCCGCAGATGTACGCCCCGCGCCCTTGCTCAACCTTCGCGGCAATGCCCTCGGCCATGGGGGAGGCGGCTGTCATGAAGCGGGGCTTGATTCCGGCCCGCTCGTAGGCCCGGCGGCGTTTGGCTGCGGCCTCCTCGGCCTTGGCCCTGGCCTCAAGGCGCGAACGCTCGTCGCGCTCCGCCACGGCACCCGGGCAGCCGCACGGCTTCCAGCCGCAGAAGGTGCGGCGGCCAGCCAGCACCACGTAGCGGACCTCCAGCTGCGCCCCGCAGTGGGGGCACTCAGTCGTACTCGGCATAGCCGTCGGCCTCCTTCCGGGTCCTCGGGCCGCGGTTCACGTAGTCCTCGAACTTCGGCGAGAACAGCGTGGAGGGCCGCAGGTACTTGGCCATCTTCGGGTCGCCCGCCCACTCGGCTGCCATCGTGTCGATGACGGCCAGGAAGTCGGGGAGGCGGTAGCCCTCGCCCCAGCGGGCGTGTATCAGCCTGCGGGTCTTGGCGCTGCTTGAGCGGTAGCGGGTGCCGGCTGCCTCGTTGAGCGCATGCACGATTTCGTCAAAGGGGATTAAGGGGTTATCTATATACTCAACCTCAACCTCAACCTCTGCATTGCCGCAACTCGATGCGCCTGCATGTGCATCCGCATCTGCTTGCGCATGTGCGCCTGCATGTGCATCCGCATATGCTCCCGCATGTGCTTGCGCATCGGCTTGCGCCCGTGCCGCCGCATCGTCCACCGCGTCTTCCTTCCCCGGCCTGTTGCCCCAGCGGGCGTTGGCCGCCTTCCTTGCGCGCTCGCTCTTCTCGTCGCCCATGTCGAGCCTGCCCTTGAGCACCAGGAAGGTAGGCAGCCACGCGGGGCTGCCCTGCGGCTCCTTGCCCGTGAACCGGTACTCGACGATGGCGTAGATGAACGGCGCGCGCTGCTTCTCGGGCATGGCCTGCGCGGCCGCCCAGAAGTCGTCGTGTATAACCATGCCCATAGTGTCGCCGTCGCCTTCCCTAAAACGGGATATCCTCGTCGTACAGATCGGGCATGGCCTGCTGCTGCGGCGCGGGCTGCTGTGGCGCGTACGCCTGCTGAGTGGCCGGCTGCGGCGCGTAGGCGGGCTGCTGCGGCGCAGGTGCCGGGGCGGGGCGTCCCTGGCCGTACGTGCGGGCCTGCGGCGCTTGCGGGGCCGCCTGGGGCGCGTACTGCTGCGGCGCGTAGCCCTGCTGCTGTTGCTGGCTGCTCATGAACTCCAGCTCGTCCACCACGACCTCCAGCGCGCTGCGCTTCTGGCCGGTCTGCTGGTCGTTCCAGCTGCGGTAGCGCAGCTTGCCCTCGATGGCCACCTTGCTGCCTTTGGCGAGGTACTGCGCCAGCTTCTCGCCGCGGGTGCCGAACAGCGTGCAGTCCACGAAGTTCGGGTAGTCCTCCCACTGCCCGGTCTGCTGGTTCTTGCGGCGGTCGTTGACGGCCACGCCCATGGACAGCACGGACATGCCGCCAGACGTGGAGCGCAGCACGGGGTCGCGGGTCAGGTTGCCGGATATGCACACGCGGTTGATGCTCATAGATACCCTCCTTGGGTTACGTCCCCGCTGTTCCAGATGCGGGTGATCTGCGCGTCTACCATGCGGATACGCAGCTTGATTACGTTGATGGCCTCCTGCGAGGCCTTGTAGATGGCCTCGGAGCAGTCGCGGCGGCGCTTGGCCTCCGCTATCTGCTCCTGGCCCCGGCACACGTCGCCGATGATGGTGACGGGCGTGCCCTTCTGGCGCTCGTTCAGAATGGCGATGCGCAGGGCCTTGCGGTACTCGGCCTCGTTCTCGGCGTACTGGCAGCCCGACTCCTTGCAGGTCTTCAGCTCGGCCTCCAGCCTGTCGGTCAGCTCGTCCAGCTCCTCGGTGAGCGCCTGCATCTACTCCACCTGCCAGTCGGGGCGCGGGCAGCACGGGCTGTTGGCCACGAACTCCATGTACTGCGGCATGCTGGCGAACTGGTAGCGCGCCCCGCAGCTGCGGCAGTGGGCCGTGAAGGGGCCGTCTGCGGGCGGCTGCTTCTCCTCGGGCGCGGGCTGCTCCTCCATGGCGTCGGGATCGCTCTGCCCGTCGATGGCGAACGCGCCGCACAGCGCGTACTTGCGGGCGTAGCTCGACGCCATGCCGGTCACCTGGGCGTCGTCCGAGCCCTTCTTGTGCTCGTCCTCGCGGGCGTAGGCGCTCACCTGCAGCAGGCCCTCGCCGCCCTCGGCGGGGAACACGCACGCCGTGGACTTCACGTAGTAGCGGTCGCCTATCTGCACCAGCTCGTCGGTCATGAAGAACGCCAGGCCCTCCTTGGCGCACGGCTCCTTCAGCGCGGCCACTATGTCCTCGTAGCTGCGGTAGCTGAACTTGCCGAAAGCGTTGTACTTGGCCTTGGGCACCACCACGGCGCGCTGCACGCGGGCAACGGCCGCCATGAGGTCGATGGGCTGCTGTTCCTGGGTCATGCTAGTAGCCTCCGTTCATTCGCTCGTAAACCTGGCCCACCGTGCCGTGCATGATGGTGCCCACGACGCCCTGCGCCTTGAGGGCCGCCGCGACGCCCTGCATCTGCTCGCGCGTGGCGCACGGCACCACGACCGTCCACGGGTCGCCCGCCATGGCCACGGGTGCCGGCGCGGGCGGCGCTGGCGGCACCGGGGCGGGCATGGGCGCGGGCTGCGGCTCGGGCATCTGCTCAAGCGGCTGCGGGAACTCTGCGGGCTGGCATTCCGCGGGCTCGGGCACCGCTTCGGGTTCGGGTTCGGGCTCTTCCACGGGTTCCGGCTCCATGGCCGCCTTCAGCTCGGCGATGCGCCGGCGCTCCTCCTCGGCCTTGTGCGCCGCCGTTATGGCCGCGCCCAGGTCCAGGGTGGCGAACAGCTCGCGCTCGGCCTCGTCGTAGAACGGCTCGCCCTGGAACTGCGCCTTGAGGGTTTCCCAGTCCTGGGCCAGGCGCTCCACCTTGGCCTCCAGGGCCCTGAATGCCTTCACCTCGCCGAAGGTCTTGTTGGTCCACTGCTTCTCGTGGAAACGCTCATAGGGCACGACGGGGGCCAGCAGCCCGGCGAACTCCTCGTAGTGCTCCCGCAGCTTGGCGTACGCGCGCAGCTGGCGCTCCTCCTCGGCCTCGTCCAGCTGCGCCTTGATGCCGTCGGCTGCCTGCTTCGCGATGCCCGCCACGGCCTTGCACCTGTCCTCGAACGCGGCCAGGGGCTTCGTGTACTCGCGGCTCACGGCCTTGCGGCGCTCGTCTATCTCCTTGGCGATGCCGTTGAGGTAGGCGCGGTCGCGCTTGGCGGCCTTCACGTTCTCGTCCTTACCCATGTCGTAGGTCGCGCCCTCGTAGTCGGCCACCAGCCTGCGCACGTGCGCCTCCAGGGCGTCGAAGTTGGCCTCGATCACGGCGGGGGAGTACGCCACGGTCAGCTCTGACGCCTCCTCGGGCTCGATGATCTCGGCCTCAACTGCTTCGCTCATTTACTCCTCGCTTCCCAGGCGCGCCATGCACGCCTCGTAGGTTTCCGTCTCGGCCGCGTTCGGCTCGTAGCCGTCGGCCTTCATGGCCTCGTAGATGATGGTCACGTTCTCGACCGTCGCTCGGTTGAGGTACACGGAGCTGCCGCCTTCCATGAGGCTCCAGGCCGCCCAGCCGCTCATGTTCCACGCTGCCCGCCAGCCCATGGCCACGGCCAGCTCGGTGGGCGTGCGGTCGATGGGTCGGCCCAGCAGCTCCTCGAACGATTCCACGGCCTCGGACTCCATGGCGAACGCGGTCAGCGCCAGAGCCGTGCGGCGCATCGACTTGAGGTCGCCCGCGTGGGCGGCAAGCCACTCGCGGCGGGCCTTCGCGCCGTCCTCGTAGGCGGCCTGGAAGTCGGCCTTGCGCTGGGCTGCGGCCTGCGCGGCCTCGTCGGCCCCCTCGGCCACCGGCGCCAGCAGGGTCACGCCGAACGACGTCTCCTCGGCCAGAAGCCCCGCGCCCGCGTTGTCGGCCACGTAGGCGTCCAGCGCCGCCAGGTCGGGGCGGTAGTCGGAAAACGTGCGGCATGCGGCGAAGCCCTCGGGGCATTCGTCGACGAACTCGACGCCCGCGTCGGCAAGCACCGCCACCACCTCGGCGCGGTTGCGCCTCTGCTCGGCCTCGGCCTTCAGGCCCGCGTACACGCGCTGCCATTCGGACTGCTTGCAGTCGCGCAGCTCGGCCACGGCATCGTCGTCTCCCTCGAACTCGGCGATGGCGGCCAGGCGGTCGAGCGTCATGTCGTAGGCGGCGTCCTGCACCCTGCGGGCGGCGCGGCGCGCCTTGGCCACGGTGCCCGCGTCGGTGCGGGCGGCCACGGCCACCTCCTCGTCGGGAATGTCGAGCGCCAGCATGGTCTGCACGCCGCGCGACTTCTCCTCGGCGGTCAGCCCCAGCTTGGCGTCGGTCTCCACCATGACCTTGGCGGCCTCCACGCGCGCCAGCTCGGCGTCGTCCAGGTCGTCGTAGACCTCGGCGAGGAAACGCTCGGTGCCGATGGCCCTCATGGCGCGCACGCGGCACTCGCCGTCGATGATCCAGTAGATGCCGCCCTCCTTGTACAGGATGGGCTTCATGACGGGCTGGCCGGGGTTGAGGCGGTTGGCCTTGAACTGCGCGGCCAGGCCCGCGATGTGCTCGGCGCTCTCCCTGGTGGTGAAGTCGCGCGGGTTCATCGGCTCGCCGTCGGCGCGCTCGTAGGGGTACACGTCGCAGATCGCGACCTCCTCTAGCGATTGCATGCGCGGGCCTCCTCGTCTACGACCACGCGGCACTCCATGCCCACCAGGCGGGCGCGGCACGCCACGCGGGCCACCTCGCCCATGAGCGCGATGCGCTTGGTTGGCACGGGGCCGTTCTTGATTTGCGCGGCCATGCAGGCGGCCCCCATGTTGAACGCCTGGCGCATGGCGGCGTCGAAGCCGCCGTCGCCCGGCTCGGGCACGGGGACGGCGCGCTCGATGCGCTTCAGGATGCTGTCCACCGTCTTGTCCGCGACGGTCTTGCTGATGATTTCCGTGAGCATTTGGGTCTCCTAACTGGGAAAACTAAAAGTGATAAAAACTTTTCAGGATTTCGGAACTTTTTTCTCTATGCGCTCCTTGCGCTTCTGCGCCGCCTTGACCCTGCGGTACAGGTAACGGCACAGCCACCGCTCCATGGCCTCGTCGTGCGCCTCTGCTGCCTTGTCGGCGGCGTAGCGGCTCATGCCCGAGGTGTCCGGGGCCTGCGGCATGGGGTCGGCGCGGCTCTCTCGGCCGCACTCGGTGCGCTCGTAGGTGCGGCGCTCCTCTGCGGTCAGCCTCGGCAGCAGCTCGGCTATGCGGGCCTCTATGGCCTCAAGCTGCTGCTGGCGTCTGCACGGTTCGCAGATGCCGTCCTTGCCGAGGGTCGCCCTGCGGCACCCGCACGACGGGCACAGCTCCAGGCGGTGACGGTAGCAGCGCAGGGACACGTGGCCGCCGCTGGCGTTGATCACGCGCCGCGCGTTATCCAACTGGTTCTTGGACAGCCGCAGCTCGCGGCGAATCTCGCGGGCGGGCACCTTTCCCGCCAGCTCGGCTATGCGGTCGAGGTCGGCCTTGCGCCACGCCCTGTGTGGCCTGCCCTTGTCTCGGCGGGTCACTCGTCGCTCACCTCCACGACCACGCGGGGGCGCGCCCTGTCGGTGAGCACCCTGTCGGGGCACTGCTCCACGTACTTGCGGGAGTCGTCCTTGATTACGCCCGCCGCCACCAGGCCGTCGAGCACGAACTTGCGCGCGAAGCCCACGTTGTCGGCGTCGCGGCGCATGTCGGGCTCGTAGAACGTGGTGCGCACGGTCACCCGGCGCTCGAAGCGCGGCGCGCGCTGCTGCATGGCCGCCGCCCTCACGCGCGCCGTCTCGCGCTTCTTCATGGCCGCCGCCTTGTAGCGGTTGGCGCGCTCGGCGCTGATGTAGTCGTTCAGGCTCGGCATTCGGCCCTCGACCGTGACGGTGCACCTCATTGCGCGCCCCTGTCGTAGATGCCCTGCGCCTCGGTTAGCGTGGAGGCGGCGAAAACGGCTGGGCCCACGATGGCCTCCCACGTGCCCACCAGGTCCACGGAGTCCACCGGCGTGCGGCGGAAGCTCACGGCGGCCAGCATGGAGGGGCGCTGCAGCACCATGTAGCGGGACAGCACGCTCCACAGGTTGTGGTCGCGCTTGAACTCGCTGGCCTCGCTCACGGTCATGCCGTTCTGGCACGCCAGGGTGTACACGTTGTCGCGCTGGATGACGTGGCCCTCCAGCATCAGGCGGTAGCAGATGCGGCGCAGCTTCGCCCATGTATCGGGGTTCGAGGCAACCCAGCCGCACGCCTTGGCCACGAGGGCCTGGGCCTTGGCGTCTACCTCGGCCATACTGTTGCCTCCAGCGCCCATGTGGCGGCGATGCACGCGCAGACGAACAGGGCGGCGAAAACGGCCTGCAGCCTCTCGCGGCGCTGCTCGGGTGTTACACTGGTCTCGGTTCGGAAGTGAACCGTTGCGGTGCGCGTCTTTCGCTTGCCGGCTGCGACGCGCACCCTCTTTCCCTTGATCTTTTCCATTCCTGGAACTTCCTCTCGTTCTCTGGGTCCTTGTAGAACTCGCGCATCATGGCGGCGCACTCGTCGCACATGGCGCGCTGTATCGGGGTCATTCGCCCGCGACGCCCGACAGAAGCAGCGGGGCGTCCTCGTAGGCGACCTCACCGGTGTCCCTATCCACGAACATCACCTCCTGGTCGTCGTACACGTGGATGTTGAGCATCTGGCCCGTAAACTCCACCAGCTTCGGGATGGAGTCCCTGTACTTCGGGTCCAGCTCAAACTGCAGCACGCACTTGCCGCTCTTCACGTTGAGGGCGGTGAACCCCCCCCGTACGGTCACCTCGTTCAGCATGGCCTACTCCTTCTCGTCGTACGCGGTGTCGCGCGCGATAGTCTTGAAGTCGGTGCTCCAGCCCTTGCCGTTCACGCTGAACTGCACGGAGCTGTAGACGTTGAACTGCATGCCGCCGAGCTCGAACCAGGTCGTGCTTGCCTCCAGAAGCTCGATGCCGCTCGTCTGGAAGCCCCACATGGCCGCGATGCGGAGCTTGAGGCTGACGTGCGTCTCCTCCATGCAGCCGTTCTCGGCCAGCTCGAAGTTGACGGCCACGCGCTTGCGGTCGTCGATGAGGTGGTCGAGCGTTTTGCCGATGATCTCGGCGACGAACTCGGGCTGGTGGCTCTTGGTAGTCATGGTGCGTCTCCTTTTCTGACAGGTAAATCTAATTACAGTTTGAAGCGAAAAAAATTTCTTCGGGTTTGTAGCCCAAGAAGTCGGCGGCCTTTTTAGCCGTCTCAATGCGCATACGGTCGGGGTGGTCTTCATAAACATCGTATGTAGGTCCTGAAATGCCCAGATGTTCAGCCATTGCCTTCTTGGTTACGCCCTTGCTCATGCGCGCCTGCTTGAGTGACTTCATACTCCCTCCTTTCTGTCCATAACTGTAATTAATCTTCAGAACACGGTCAAGATTAATTTTGGTAAAATTGAAAATAAATTTAAGTCCTGGAAGGAGTTAAGATGCCGATATCCGACAACATAAAGAAGTTACGGCAGATTTTCGACGTTACCCAGGATGAACTGGGTGAGATTGCAGGTGTGACAGGTAACGCCGTTTCGCAGTGGGAAAATGGCCGCTCCGAACCCCGTATGGGAGCTATTGAGCGCATGGCGGCCTGCTATCAGATTAGCAAGTCACACCTTATAGAAGACGGCGGAATGGATCAGATTGACCCCGTGACCAAAAAGCCCAAGGGCAGCTCCTATATGCCCGCCGGTGCCATGCCCGTGGTGGCCAGCAGCGCAACCGTGCCGCTGCTCACGCTCGGGCGCGTGCATGCCGGCGCGCTCGCCGACGAGGAGGAGATAGCGCACCGCGTTGAGGTGCCCGCCTCGGTGTGCGCCGGGCATCCGCGCGCGTTCGCCCTGGAGGTCGAGGGCGACTGCATGAACCGCGTCATACCCGAGGGCAGCCACGTGCTGGTCGACCCCGACCGCCAGCCCGCCAACGGGTCCATCGCCGTGGTGGAGACCGAGGACTACCGCGCGGTCATGCGCCGCTGGTACAAGGGCAGCACCAAGCTGATGCTGTCGGCGGACAGCTTCGAGGACTACGAGGACATGATTTTCGGCATGGACGACGGCCCCGTGCGCGTGATCGGCACGGTGGTGTGGTTCCAGGCCGCCGACGAGATGGAGTAGCCGTGGGCGGGCGCGCGGCGATATACGCCCGCTTCTCGAGCCACAACCAGCGCGGCGAGTCCATAGAGATACAGGTGGAGAAGTCCCGCGCCTACTGCGCCGAGAACGACCTGCGCGTGGTGGCCACGTACTGCGACTTCGCGCAGACGGGCACCAACACCGACCGCGCCGAGTTCCAGCGCATGATGGCCGACGCCAAGCGAGGGCTGTTCGATTTCGTGGTCATATATAAAGTTACCCGAATCATGCGCAACCGCGACGAGATGGCCATGGCGCGCATCATGCTGCGCCGCTGCCGCGTCGAGATACTGTACGCGGGCGAGGACATTTCGGACGGCTCGGCGGGCGTGCTGCAGCTGGGCATGCTGGAGGTGCTGGCGGAGTACGAGAGCGCGCTCGACGGCGAGCGCATACGCGACGGCATACAGAAGAACGCCGAGCGGTGCATGGCCAACGGCTGCGTGCGCTACGGCTGGGACATAGTGGACGGGCGCTACGTGGTCAACGAGGAGGAGGCCGCCGCCATTCGCCTGGGCGTGCGCATGGTCTTGTCGGGCAAGTCGGTGGCCGACGTGGTGCGCGCCTGGGAGCCGTACCGCACCAAGCGCGGCGGCAAGTGGCGCTTCCAGACGGTGCGCCGCATACTGATGCGGCGGGAGAACGGCGGGGAGTACCGCTACGCGGGCGTGGTCGTGCCCGGCGGCATGCCCGCCATCGTTCCCATGGATGACGAGGAGAGGGTGATACGGATGCTTGAGGACTCGCACAGGCCCCGCGCCAAGACCGAAGCGTGGGACTTCCCGCTCACGGGCAAGCTCTACGACGGGCGCGACGGCGGGCTGATGACCGGCACCAGCGGCACGGGCAAGTCGGGCAGGCCCTATCACTACTACCGCTGCCGCAGCTGCGGGCGCACCGTGCGCCGCGATGTCGTGGAGAAGCGCGTGGCCGACGCCGTGCGCGAGGCCCTGGGCAGCGCCGACAGCCGCGAGCGCATCGCTCGCATGCTGGCCGACGCCGAGGAGGAGCGCGCCGACGAGAAGCCCTTGAGCGAGACCATAAAGGGCGAGCTGGCCAAGATCGAGACGGCGTTCTCCAACATATGGGCGGCCATCGAGTCGGGCATCGCGCCGCCGGGCGGCAAGGAGCGCATAGACGCGCTGAAGCAGCGGCAGGCGCTCCTCAAGGACGAGCTGCGCACGGCCGAGGCCCTTGAGGCCGCCCGCCTTGACTACGACCGCGCGCTGTTCTGGCTTGAGGGCATGGCCGCCGCCGAGGTGGACGACGCGCAGCTCCTGCGCACGTTCGTGGCGCGCGTGGTGCTGGGCGGCCCCGACGATGACGACGGCCTGCGCGTGGCGTTCACGTTTGACGATTCTGCCGGCTTGGGCGATAATCCGTCGCTGCCTGGCGCTATAGGTCCAGGTGGCGAGGTGTTCGACCGAATGAACGCCAGCTCCACCAATAGTTACAAGCAGGTAGAGAAGTGTCTCTACCTGCTTTTTTATTACATATAGATACCGCGGAGAATCGAACTCTGCGCAGGGCGCGGGCGTAAAGAAAACGCGTGAGCGTTTTTAGCCCGCGGGCGAGGACGCCGGCAGGCGGCCGAAGCCGGTGCGTATTTGCGAAGCAAATACGCGGATTCTCCGCGCAATGCCTCAGCCCAAAACAGATGCGATGTCGATCGGATGACAGCCGATAATGCCCCCGCGCCAACGTCATCTCTACCCGCGGAGAATCGAACTCTGTGCAGGGCGCGGGCGTAAAGAAAATGCCGCGTCAACGCAGGCCGGGACACGCTTTCCCAATGGCGGCCCAGGCGGAAAGTCCATCCCGGAATCCGCGCTCAGACTGGGATGTAGTTTCCGGATGGCGCCTCAAGCGGAAACTGCGACCCGGAATTTGCTCTGAGACCGGGACGCGCTTTCCCAACGGCCGCTCATGATCGTTGTGGAGCAGTCAATTTGGGACGGGGCTTTTTTAGCTATCCTTTGACTGCCGATGAATCATCTGGAGCTGGGATAACGATCAGTCGGCATATAGGGGTAGCTAAAAAAGCCCCGTCCCAAATTGACTGCTCTGGGGGTTGGCTTGATCGTCCCGCCCCCTCAACTCCAAAACCTGCGCGCTCGCCATCCCAAAACTGGGTAGAAGAAAGCCAAAACGCAATCGCAGGAGGTCAATATGACTGCAGAAGATAAGGCAAAGAACGCCGGCAAGGTCGCGCTCGTTTTGGAGGGCGGCAGCTTCCGCGGGCAATTTACCGCAGGCGTGCTCGACGTTCTCATGGAGGCGGGCGTCGAGATTCCGGCTGTCTATGGTGTATCGGCAGGTGCTCTCAACGGCGTGAACTACAAGTCGCACCAGATCGGCCGTGCCAACCGCATCAACCTGGCTTTCTGCAACGACAGCCGCTTCATGGGCGCTGCATCGTTTGCGTCCACGGGCTCCATTGTGGGTTACGACTTCATCTTCAACGATGTCCAGGACCGCCTGGATCCCTTTGACAACGAGACGTTCGACGCGAGCCCCATCGAGATGTACGCCGTCGCGACGGACATGCTCTTTGGAACCGCCACGTACCTCCCGGTCAAAAGCGCCGTGCTCGATCTCGACGCCGTGCGCGCATCGACCTCTTTGCCGCTGGTGACGCCGCCGGTCGAGATTGACGGGCACAAATACGTCGACGGCGGCGTAGCCGATTCGGTTCCCATCGAGCATGTGCTCGAGGAGGCGGGCTTCGATCGCGCGGTTGTCATTGTCACGCAGGACCGCTCGTACGAGAAAAAGCCCTACGAGTTTATGCCTGCCGCGCGCGCCCGCTATGCCGACTACCCCTATCTGCTCGAGGCTATCGAGACGCGCCACGACCGTTACAACATCCAGCGCATGCACCTGTGGAAGTATGAGCGCGAGGGCCGCGCGCTGGTCGTCGCTCCGCAAAAGCCGGTCGAGGTCGGCCATGTCGAGCACGATTCGGCAAAGCTCCTCGACCTGTATATCCAGGGCCGTCAGGAGGCAAAGCGCCTGCTCGCGGAAATCCAAGAGTTCGTTGAGCGCTAGCGACGGCGAACCCTCAAAAATGAAAACAGCTAAAGAGCTGGAAAAATCACGGCTCGTGGATGACATGTGCAGAAACTCTGGTCGGAGCCAAAATACCTGTTGACTCGTACGGCGAGCGGGGTAATATGGACGGGTTACTTGCAGAGCCCCGTGAATCTCTGTAACAACACGTACTGTACATGGAGGAGTCTAAGTGATTTCGAAATCGACTCACTACGCCAAGCAGGGCGAGGTCCAGCGCAACTGGGTTCTCGTCGACGCCGATGGTGCTGTCCTGGGCCGTCTTGCCACCCAGATCGCAATGATCCTGCGCGGTAAGAACAAGCCCCAGTTCACGCCCAACAGCGACTGCGGCGACTTCGTTGTCGTCATCAACGCCGATAAGGTCCAGCTTACCGGTAACAAGGCCGACACGAAGACCTATTATCGCCACAGCGGCTACAACGGCGGCCTCAAGGCTGAGAGCTTCCGCCAGGCTATGGAGAAGCACCCGGAGAAGGTCATCGAGCGCGCCGTTCGCGGTATGCTGCCCAAGACCACCCTCGGCCGTGCCCAGATGACCAAGCTTAAGGTCTACGCTGGTGCCGAGCATCCGCATGCTGCCCAGAACCCCACGAAGATTGAGCTGGAGGCTTAAAGATGGCTGAGAACACCGTTGTCTACCAGGGTACCGGCCGTCGTAAGAACGCCGTCGCCCGCGTCCGTCTCGTCCCCGGCACCGGCAAGGTGACCATCAACAAGCGTGACGCCGAGCAGTATTTCGGCCGTCATCAGCTCGTTGAGAACGCCCTTGCTCCCTTCAAGGTGACCGACACCGCCGGTCAGTTCGACGTTATCGCTCTATGCGATGGCGGCGGCATCTCCGGTCAGTCCGGCGCTCTGCGCCTGGGCATCGCTCGCGCTCTTCTGAACGCTGGCGACTACCGTGCTGACCTCAAGAAGGCCGGTTTCCTTACGCGCGATGCTCGCGTGGTCGAGCGCAAGAAGTACGGCCTCAAGAAGGCCCGCCGCGCTCCCCAGTTCTCCAAGCGCTAAGGTTTTATCTCCTTTCGAGATACAATGTACAAGCGGGGCCTGCCGATTCCTCGGCGGGTCCCGCTTTTCTTTTTCGACTAGGGTGGGCGGTTGCATATCGCCTGCTAGGGAAGGAGCGATCCTATGCCCCAGAACATTTTCGGTACCGACGGCGTCCGTGGCGTCGCCAACGCCGATCTTTCGTGCGACCTCGCGTTTCGTCTGGGTCGCGCGGCGACCAAGTTTCTTGGTCCGGATATTTGCATCGGCCGCGACACGCGCCTTTCGGGTACCATGCTCGAGAGTGCTCTGACCGCCGGCATTATGGCCGAGGGCGGCCGCCCGCATTGCTGCGGCGTTATCCCCACGCCTGCCGTGGCACTGCTCACCGTCCAAAACGAGCTCGACGGCGGCATCGTCATCTCCGCTTCGCACAATCCGCCGGAGTTCAACGGCATCAAGTTCTTTAGCCGCAAGGGCATGAAGCTTCCCGATGCTGTCGAGGAAGAGATCAGCGCCTGGGTCATGTCCGAGGAGGCCATGGCTGCCGACACGCTGCCGACCGGTGCCGGCGTGGGCCACATCATCAAGATGAAGGACGCCCGCAAGGCATATGTCGATCATGCCATCGATACGCTTGATGGCCTGAGGCTCGACGGCCTAGTCGTTGCCGTCGACTGCGGTCACGGTGCTTCCTGCCAGACTACGCCCGCCGCGCTGCAGCGCCTGGGTGCCACGGTGCACGCAATCAACACCGATTACTGCGGCACTGACATTAACGTTGAGTGCGGCTCTACGCACCTCGAGCCCCTGCGCGAGCTCGTGCTGCGCACCCATGCCGATATCGGTCTGGCCCACGACGGCGACGCCGACCGCGTACTGTTCGTGGACAGCGAGGGCAATGAGATCGACGGTGACTACATCCTGGCTATCTGCGGTTCTGACCTCGCCGCTCGCGGCAAGCTCGCCAACTCCGAGATCGTCTCGACCGTCATGTGCAACCTGGGCTTCTCCATCGCTATGAAGGAGCAGGGCTTCGAGATGGTTCAGACCGCCGTGGGCGACCGCTACGTTTTGGAGCGCATGCTCGCGGACGGCGCCGTCATCGGCGGCGAACAGTCCGGCCACATCATCTTCCTGGAGCACAACACCACCGGTGACGGCCTGGTGACGGCTCTGCAGCTGCTGGCCGTGCTCAAGCGCACCGGTCGTACCCTCACCGATCTTGCCGGCATCATGAAGAAGTACCCGCAGGTACTCGTCAACGTGCATTCCGACAACAAGGCCGGTCTGGACGATTGCCAGCCCATTTGGGACGCCGTCGCTGCTGCCGAGAAGGAGCTTGACGGCCGCGGCCGCATTCTGGTGCGCCCGAGCGGTACCGAGCCGCTGGTCCGCGTGATGGCCGAGGCCGAGACGCACGAGCTGACCCAGCGCGTTGTCGACGACATCGTCGAGGTTGTCAAGCGCGAACTTCCCTAATGGTCAAAAACCGTTGCCAAGTGGTAAACTGTTAAGGTTATTTTGATTGATTGGTATGTCCGAGGGGGAGCATGTTCACTAAAGTCCTAAGGTCTTTTGGTATGCGTGGTCGAGTCCTTACGCTGGATGCTCCCATCTCGGGCGATGTCATTCCGCTTTCCGAGGTAAACGACCAGACGTTTGCCACCGGCCTTTTGGGCCAGGGCGTGGCGATTCGGCCCACCGGAACGCGTGTGATTGCACCGGCTGATGCCAAGGTCGAGGCCATTTTTCCCACGGGACACGCTGTTGCGCTTAACACGGTCGATGGCTTGGACGTGCTCATCCACGTTGGTTTGGACACTGTTCAGCTCGAGGGCAAGCACTTTACCGTACATGCGCAAGTGGGTGACATCGTCCATAAGGGCGATGTACTCATTGAGTTCGATCGCGAGGCAATTGCTGCCGAGGGCTACGATGTGACGGTTCCCATCTTGGTGTGCAACTCCGTTGAGTTCTCGAGTATCAAGGGCTCCGTTGGCGTGCATGTCGAAGAGATGGACCAGCTCATCGTTGCTCGCGAGCGCTAGCAAGTGCACGTGGCCATTAGCCTACAATTCAAACACGTTTACGGAGGGCGCCCTTGAAAGAGGACGCCCTCCGTGGCAAGATGGGAAACGTCCGAGGCTAAACAGCTTCGGGTCACCGTGGACGGGCAGGGGCCTCGACGCGGCTAGACACGAGACACATACATTACGCGACCTCGCCCTGGTGGCCGCACACGTTGGTTGCGGCCGACGCGGGCCGCGGGCAAGTGCTTGTAAGGGAGCCTTGCCTCTCTTGTACGAGAAAGGACGCGTAATGAAGATCATTAAAGCTAAAGACTACGAGGATATGAGTCGCAAGGCCGCCAATATCATCTCGGCCCAGGTTATCCTCAAGCCCGACTGTGTACTGGGCCTTGCCACCGGCTCCACCCCGATCGGTGCCTACAAGCAGCTCGCTGCTTGGTACGAGAAGGGCGACGTCGACTTTGCCGAGGTCAGCACCTACAACCTGGACGAGTATCGCGGCCTTTCGCACGACGATCCCCAGAGCTATCACTACTTCATGCGCGAGAACTTCTTCGATCACATCAACATCGACCTGAACAACACGCATGTGCCCGATGGCTCCAACCCCGACGCCGCTGCTGCCTGCTCTGAGTACGACAAGATTGTCGCCGACGCCGGTTACCCGGATCTGCAGCTGCTCGGCATTGGCAACAACGGCCACATCGGCTTCAACGAGCCCGATGACCACTTCTCCAAGGGCACGCACTGCGTCGACCTCACCGAGAGCACCATTCAGGCCAACAGCCGCCTGTTCGACAGCATCGACGATGTTCCCCGTCAGGCCTACACCATGGGTACCCAGACCATCATGTATGCCCGCATGATCCTGGTCGTCGCCAATGGCGAGGCCAAGGCTCAGGCCGTGCATGACATGTGCTATGGTCCGGTTACGCCCGAGTGCCCGGCTTCGATCCTGCAGCTGCACACCAACTGCGTTGTCGTTGCCGACGAGGCCGCCCTTTCGCTCTGCGAGTAGCGCGAATCCTGCACCTCGACATAGCCTTGCCGTAGGCCTCCGCTTTGCGGGGGCCTTTTTGCTATCCCTTTCCGCCCGCTTGACCAAAATCTTGGCGCAAGCTTGACGAATGCCGGATGCCCAACAGCTTGATTCATTCCATACCAGATTCTATGCAAAAATGCCACTAGAAGGTCGTAGACGGTAGCGGGTGCTAGGCGAGTTGAATGACATGGCTGAACCTTGTTCATCTGCGTTACACTGCCGCTTAGATGGGACAAGCTGACAAGCTCATTTACCTGCTTAAAGACCGATTAGTCGGGGGATTAATAACAATCGGCCCTCGCTGTACAAAAACTTGCCGCTTGCGTACCAAAAGACAACCTAAAACACAAGGCCGCTCTATTCATAGCGCGGCTTGTATGGTCTTGCGGCTACAGTGTCCATACGGTCGAGTTGAGGAGCGGGCATGGTAAACGATTTGAGCAGTATAGACGAGCTCGAGCTGATGCCGCTGGGCGGAGGCTATATGGTGCGACGCGAACGCTTGATGAATGAGCTTATCGCCAAGGGCCGAAAGGCCGGCATCGTGGTTCTTTATGCGCCCGACGGGTTTGGGAAGACCTCGGTGTTGCTGCAGTACACCCATGAGGTTAAATGCGACCCGACGCGAGGCCCCGTGCGGATTATCGAGGCCGATCGCGCCACTGGGCGCGAGGTGTTTATGCAGCTCGAGGTGGTTACCGAAGAACTCAAAGACAAACCGCACTCTCTTATCGCGATTGATAATGTGCCAAACCTCGATCAGCACGATACCGAAGACCTCATCGACAGGATTCGCGGCCTGCGCGCTATGGGGGTAGGGGTCTTTATCTCCTGCCGTCCTTCAAATCGTCAGCTGATTCATGGGCTGGGCGATTCGGTTAAGATCAATGCGCAGATGCTCAAGGTGCATGCCTATGAGTATTCGGCGTGGGCATCGGCGTTTTCGATCAGCACATCGCTCGACTTCTATCAGCTCACGCAGGGCGTGCCCGAGCTCGTTTCGGCATTGCAGACGGGTCTGTATGGCCAAGGCGACGTAGCCGGTCTGCTCGAAAACGAGATTGTCAACGTATATGGCGCGGCACTTGCCGATCTGGCTTCACTCGACAATAATGCGCTGTTTTGCGTGGCATGTCTCATGGTTTTGATGGGCGAGGGCAATATCGCAGAACTCGAGGTCTGTGGGGTGAGGCTGTCGATGATCGACCAGTCCTATTTTGTGCGCGACTACCCGATCTTTGGCTTGGATCCCGCCGAGCGGAGTTTTACGTGTCTGGGCACGGAGGATAACGGACGCTTGCGCTTGCGTAAGTTGGTGGCCGAGGTTCGCCCCGAACTTGTTCCGAGGGCGGCCCGGATTTTGCTTAAGGCGGGCCGATGCGATGCGGCGATGGGCCTGGCGGACGCCTTTTTGGACCGTGAAGCGGTCCTTGAACTTGCTGGGCAGTATGGGGTCGATCTGGCTCTGACGGGGCACGGGGCCGATATCTGCCGAGCGGCGCTGGGCACGATCGATGCCGACGATCCGGCTCCAGAGCCAACGCCTGCCGAAGCGCTTGGCGTATATCTGGCAGCGGTCAGCGTGTCCAATACAAAGCTCGCTCGCTATATGGCATCGGTCGTCGAACGCGGGGGCGAACGGGCGGCCTGCGAAATAGACCCTGTTTCATGGAGGGTGGCCCAGACGCTGACGGCTGTTTGCTATGGGGACAACGGGCTTGGGCTTCCTACGAACCTGGCCGTGCCAGAAATAGAGACGTCCCATACCGCACTCGATATGTTGTCTGCGCATATCGAGGTCAAACGCTGTCTGACCGAGCGGGGAAATGACGGCGGCGTTCTACAACAGCTCAAAACGAGCAAGGCCTACGACTGCGAGCTCGACATCGCGGGGATTGTTATACGGGCCGATAGCATGCTGGTGGAGCTCTTTGACGGGTCGTTTGCGGGAACCGACGAGCGCGACGACGAGATGACGGTGGTGCGGGAGGCGCTCGACGTACGTGGGCTTAAGGCGATGGCTATCTGGGTGCGCATGGTGTTGGCGGCACGGCGGCTCCTTTCCGGCTTGCCGGTAACCGACGACGCGGCGTTCAACGAGCTCGATCGTTTTGCCGTGCGCATGCGCGACAACCAGATTCAGCTGTTTGGGCTGTTGCTAGAAGGCTGGCAGTCGCTGGCAGAGGGACGGCCGGTTAATGCAAAGTTCCGTGCGGTCCAAGTGCTCAAACTTGCCGAGGAGTCGATTGCGTACATGCGCGATAACGCATTGCTGCTGGAGCGCGCGGCATATCTGCGTAACACCTCGATGGTTTCGGTGCGCGAGGAAGCGGAGTTGCTCGATATAAGCCAGACGCAGGTTGGTGGAGCGGAGGCCTGGATGGTGGCGCTGCATTTGGCCTGTGCGGGCCGAGACAGCGATCTTGCGGCCTGGATGTCCATGAATCGTGCGGGGATTCTAGAGCCATCGTATCGGCTCTTTGCGCGCCTTGCCATGCATTGTCTGGGCGAGCCGGCGGGCAGGATACGCAAGAAGCTTCCCGTGCGCGAGCTGTCGCGGTACTCGCTGCGCGACGATTTGGAAGGAGAGGGCGAGCGCCTGTTCCAGGCCGGCGAGGTTGAAGCCGTTGATACTATCGACCATATCGAGATTCGCATGTTCGGTGCGTTTCGCGCCGAGCGCGACGGGTTTCCCATCACGGACAAAATGTGGCGCCGCAAGAAGGCGGCGACGCTTGCCGAGCGGCTTGCACTGGGCATGGATGCGCTCGTCGACCGCGAGACGCTGGCCATGGAGCTGTGGCCCCATGCCGAGTTCAATAGCGCCCGCAACAACCTGTACTCGACGATATCGCGCTTGCGGTCGGCTTTGGGACCGACGCCGGATGGCAAGTCATGTGTGCTCATCCAAAATGAATGCATCGGACTCAACGGCGACTACGTCAAGACCGATGTACGGCTGTTTGACCAGATAAGCCGCGAGGTTTTGGGAAATCGCACGGGTGCGCGCGGGCCCCATTTAGTTGAGCTGTGCCTTAAGATTGAGCAGCTTTATGCCGGACCGCTGTATGTTCCCAATGGCTGTAATCCCACCTACTTTTTGCGTATGCGACGCATTATGCAGTCAAAGTACATCGATTGCATGATTAAGGGAGCAAATGCCGCTCTAGAAGAAAACGATCTGCAGTCGGCGATTTGGCTGGCGGAGTCGGGGCTTCGGCAGGAAACGGCGCGTGAGGATATGGTGCGCTGCGCCATGCGCGTCTACAGTGCGGCGGGGCGACGGCGCGATATCGTCGAGCTATACAGCGGGCATATGCACCATCTGAGGGAGCAGGTCAATGGCGTGCCCGAGCCCGAGACGCGGCGTCTATACGAGCGCTTGGTGGAGGGGCGGCTCAATCGCGTGCTGGTCGAGCGATAAAAAACGGGCGCCCGAAGTACTTGGGCACCCGTAAGCTTGCTATGTGTTGGATCGCCGGATCATTGGCTCTTAGACGAGCTTGATCTTCTCGATGTCCTTGCGCGAGGACTCGCGATACAGTGAGAACTTGCGGCCGATGACCTGGACGACCTCGGCGTGGCAACGCTCGGCGAGCTCCTCGGCGGCCTCGCGGGCGGAAAGGCTGGAGCCATCGAGCACGGAGCACTTAACGAGCTCGTGCTTCTCCAGGTAGGCGACCGTCTGCTCGACGGTGCCCTCGTTGACATCGGACTTACCGATGATGATGGCGGGGTTGAGGTGATGGGCCATGCTGCGAAGCTGCTTGACCTGTGCTCCTGTCAGTGCCATAGGTTCTCGCTTTCTATGTATGGGGCGCCCCGCGACGGGGCCTTAATTTACGTGAGCTGTCCCACGATAGCGCAGGAACGGTGCGGTGTGGAGCGCGTTTGCCCAGTTCAAAAAGAATGCGGATGCCGAGTGAGTGGGCGGTGCGGGCTGCGAACAGACTACGAGCGGGGTGCAGAGACCGGCTCCCATGCAATAAACGCCCAACGGACCTTGCGGACGTGGTCGAGTATATAGCGTCCCTGCGGCACACCCTTGGAGCCCGGCTCACCGGCATGGGGATTCTCGATCATGTGCTGGGCGATATAGTCGCGCAGGCGGTCGATCTTATCCTCGTTGCCATGTTCGAGCATGCGAGAAAAGTCTGCCACGCCCGCCTCGAGACTATCGAAGGTGTCGCGGCGGGGCGATTCAAAGTATGTAACCTGTGGCAGCGCACCCATCTGAATAAGGATGTTAAAGGCATACACAAAACCATTACTGCAGGTAACCGAGGCACCGATAGCGTTCATCAAGTGCAGATCATAGCGCGGGCTGGAGTTGGCGACCATCGTGACAGCACAACGCCGACGAGCCGTACGGTCAAGCTTGGCAAGCGCACCTTTTAGATTGGTCGTCGTAACCGACCGACTGGCAAAGGCAACATCCACCGCTTTCGCGACCGGTCCAACCAAATCCCAATCATCATCCCAAGCAAGCTCAAGCGGCGTAATAAGATCTTCGAGCCCGTAATACTCAATGCCGGCATCAAGCGTGCCCAACATGGCAGGGGAGAAATCAGCCGCAATCACGGAATGCCCAGCCTGAGCAAGCGGAATAGCAATCGACCCAGCCCCACACCCCATATCAAGCACCGACTCACCAGGCTTCAACGCCAACAGCTTTATAAAATCCCGAGCATAAGGGGCAGTCTCCAACGGCCGAAAATGCCGAGCCCTTTTATCCCACTCAAAAGAATCATCAGCCCGTCGCCGAGCAGCTTGCAGGCGCATCCATTCGCCATTCCAATCCGCAGCAAGCAGCTCAGAACGAATCAAATCATCAGCCACGGGCCAACCTCCTAGCAACAAAAAAGCGACTCCTCCCAAAAGAAGAGCCGCAACCAGCATATATCAGAAAAAGAACCGTTCCAACGCCAAACCGCCGTATCAGCCAAGTGGTGCAGGAGCGAAGCGACTGCCAAAGGGATAGAACCCAACCGAGGTCCCGTTGTGCGGGAGCCCCGGGGAGGGCAAATATATAAGGTCGATCGCGAGTTCCGCACGAGCCGGAGAGCACTTAATGTGCTCTCCGTGCGAGTCAGGACTGTCCGAGCAGGCGACCTTATATATTTGCCCTCCCCGGGGCTCCTCGCCAGTCCCCCTCAGCTAGTTCTTCAGCGAGTTCAGCGGCGCCGGGAAGCGTCCGCCACGGTGGGCAAGCACGGTGCCGGCGTTGGGGTTCACCGGCATGATGGGCGCACGTCCGAACAGGCCGCCGTACTCGACGCAGTCGCCCACGCCCTTGCCGATGGCAGGAATCACGCGGACGGCCGTGGTCTTGTTGTTGATGACGCCGATGGCCATCTCGTCGGCGATGATGCCGGCGATGGTCTCGACCGGGGTGTCGCCGGGGATGGCGATCATGTCCAGGCCAACGGAGCACACGCAGGTCATGGCCTCGAGCTTCTCGAGCGAAAGCGCGCCGGCTTCGACGGCGGCGATCATGCCGGCGTCCTCGGACACGGGGATGAAAGCGCCGGAGAGACCGCCCACGCTGGAGCTGGCCATGACGCCGCCCTTCTTGACGGCATCGTTGAGCATGGCGAGCGCGCAGGTCGTGCCGGGGCCACCGCAGGTGCCCACGCCGATGATCTCGAGGATGCGGGCAACGGAGTCGCCGATGGCAGGCGTGGGAGCCAGCGACAGGTCGACAATGCCTTTCTCGACACCCAGACGGCGGGCTGCCTCACGGCTCACGAGCTCGCCGGCGCGGGTGATCTTAAAGGCGGTCTGCTTGATTTTCTCGGCAACCTCCATCATCGAGGCGGAGTCGGGGAGCGTCTCCAAGGCAGCAGCCATAACGCCGGGGCCCGAGACGCCAACGTTGATGACGGCGTCGGCCTCGCCACCGCCGTGGACGGCGCCCGCCATAAACGGGGAGTCCTCGACCATGTTGGCAAAGCAGACAAACTTGGAGGCGCCAACGGAATCCTGGTCGGCCGTGAGTTTGGCGGCATCGATGATGGTCTGGGCGGCCATGAGCACGGCATCCATGTTGATACCGGCGCGCAGGCTGGCGACGTTTACGCTGGAGCAGACGCGGCTCGTGGTGGCGAGCGCCTGGGGGATGGACTGGATGACGCGGCGGTCGGCGTCACCGATGCCCTTCTGGACGAGTGCGGAGAAGCCGCCCAGGTAATCGATACCGAGCGTCTCGGCCGCGCGGTCGAGCGCATGCGCGATGGGGGTGAGGTCCTCATCCTTGCAGCACGCGGCGATCTGGGCCACCGGGGTGACGGAAACGCGCTTGTTGACGATGGGGATACCGTACTCGCGCTCGAGGTTCTCGGCGGTCTCGACCAGATGCTCAGCCGTGTGCGTCACGTGGTCGTAGATCTTCGTGCACATGCGGTCGAGGTTCTCGTCACCGCAACCCATGAGCGAAACACCCATGGTGATGGTCCTGATGTCGAGGTTCTGCTCCTCAACCATGCCGCGGGTTTCCGCGATTTCTGCGGGCGTGATCGCCATCCTTGCGCTCCTATCTGCCAAAACGAGCATAGTCTTATCTATTCTAACGTGCCGCACGTGCCAAGTGGCGCGTGCGGCACGTTTTGGTGCTCGGTTATTTCCGTTGTGTTACTGCCCAAAGACCTCTTCGGCGATACGAGCGCTCTCGGCGGCGTCCTTGGCGTAGTAGTCAGCGCCGATCTGCTTGGCGTATTCGGGGGTGAGCACGGCGCCGCCTACGATGATCTTGACGCCCGGCACCTCGGCATGAAGCAACTTGATGGTCTCCTCCATGGCGACGACCGTGGTAGTCATAAGCGCCGAGAGGCCGACGAGCTTAATGTCACGCTCCTGCACGGTCTTGAGCACCTCTTGCGGGTCGACGTCGCGGCCTAGGTCAAAGACGGTGTAGCCGTAGTTGTCGAGCAGCATTTTGACGATGTTCTTGCCAATATCGTGGATGTCGCCCTTGACGGTGGCCACGCAGATCTTGCCCTTGTCGGCAATCTCGCCGGCGGGCATCAGGCGCTTGATGGTGTCGAAGCCCACGCGTGCGGCCTCGGCCGAGGCCATGAGCTGCGGCAAGAAAAACTTTCCCTGGTCAAAGAGGACGCCAACCTCGTCGAGGGCGGGGATAAAGTGATTGTTGATGAGGTCCATGGCGTCGTGGTCTGCCAGTAGACGCTCGGTCTCGGCAGCGATCTCGCCTTTGCGACCCGAGACGACCATGCGACGAATCGGGTCGTCGTTGCCGTCGGCGCCGGCGGTGCCCGCGGCAGGCGCGGCATCACTCGATGCGGCCTGAGCTGCTGCCGGGTTTGCGGCGATCTTGTACGGATCGGTCCAGTCGGCGTAGCGCTCGATGTATCCGGTCGAGCCCTCGTCCTCAACGCTCAGGACGCGATAGCTGTAGACGGTATCCATAAAGCGCTTGGAGCCCGGGTTCATGATGGGGGCGTCCAGACCCGCGCCAAAAGCGGCGGCCAAAAAGACCGAGCCCAGCAGCGGGCGGGCAGGCAGGCCAAAGCTGATGTTCGACACGCCGAGCGCGCACTTGACGCCCAGACGCTCCTTGCACAGGGACATGGCGCGCAGGATCTGCTCGGCCTGGCGCTGGTTGGTCGAGGCGGTCATGACCAGGCAGTCGATGAGGATGCGGTCCGGGCCGATGCCGTAACGGGCAGCCTCGGCCACGATGTGCTCGGCGATGGCGAAGCGAGCCTCGGCGGTATCGGGGATGCCGCCTTCGTCGAGCGTAAGGCCGACAACGTTGGTGCCGTAGTGGGCGACCAGCGGAAAGATCTCATCCATGATCTGCTGCTTGCCATTGACCGAGTTGATGATGGGCTTGCCGGCGTAGCGGCGCACGGCGGCCTCGACGGCTGCGGGGTCGGTGGAGTCGATCTGCAGCGGCAGCAACGTGGAGCCCTGGAGCTGCTCGGTGGCCTGTTGGATGATCTTGACCTCGTCGATCTCGGGCAGGCCCACGTTAACGTCCAGGATGTCGGCGCCCTGTTCCTGCTGGCTGATACCCTGGCTCACGACGTAGTCCAGGTCGCCGTCGCGCAGGGCCTGCTGCAGGCGCTTTTTGCCGGTGGGGTTGATGCGCTCGCCGATGACGGCGATCTTGTGGCCGTCGCAGGGAAGGTCCACGACCGTTTGGGCGCTCGTGACCGACATGCTGGGCTTGCGGCGGCGCGGGCTGGGCGTGTGGTTATCGATAAGCGTGCGCAAGGCCGCCATGTGCGCCGGCGTGGTGCCGCAGCAGCCGCCCACGACGCTCACGCCGTCGGCGATCATGCCGGCGACGGCTTCGGCGTATTCGGGGGCCTGGATATCAAAGACGGTATTGCCGTCATCGTCCACGTGGGGCAGTCCCGCGTTGGCTTGCACCATAATGGGCTTGTCGGTAACGGTGAGCATACGCGCGGCGAGTCCTCGGAGCTCGGCCGGTCCTTGGCTGCAGTTGATGCCCAAAACGTCGGCGCCAATGGCATCGAGCGTGATGGCGGCAACCTCGGGACTCGTGCCCAGGAAGGTGCGACCGTCTTCCTCAAAGGTCATGGTGGCAAAGACGGGCAGGTCGGAGTTCTCGCGGCAGGCGAGGACCGCCGCCTTGATCTCGGCAAGGTCAGTCATGGTCTCGATAATAAAGAGGTCCACGCCCGCATCGACGCCGGCACGCACTTCCTCGGCAAAGAGGTTGTAGGCCTCGTCGAAGCTGAGGGTACCCAAGGGGCGAAGCAGCGCGCCGATGGGGCCGATGTCACCGGCGACGTAGCGGGCGCCGGCCTCGCGGGCACAGGCGACGGCCGCGGCAAAGACGTCTGCCACGGTGGCGGCACCGTCGAGCTTGTGGGCGTTGGCGCCAAAGGTGTTGGCGGTGATCACGTCGCAGCCGGCCTCGACATATTGACGTTGGATATCGGTGATAACCTGGGGTTCCTCAAAGTTGAGCAGCTCGGGCAGGGCGCCCGCCTTCATGCCAGCGGCCTGCAACATGGTGCCCATGCCGCCGTCGAACAGCAGGTGTCCCGTGCCCTCGATGGCCGCACGCAGGCGATCGTCCTTAATGCGCAGATCGTCGATCGTGCGCGTCTTGTACGTGGCACCGTTGCGACGTGCGGCATCAACGGGTGCCGCCAATGCAGTGCCGTCAGAATCATGAGTGATAAGCGGAGTAAACATCGGGGGCTCCTAATGGCTGGAATAGCAGGTGGTGTGGGCGGCACGGAAGCGGCAGTTCTCGCGCATGCGGCAGATATTGCAGGTGGGGCGGCTCTGGGCGTCGTGGACTTCGCCGTCGAACAGGCCGATCACCGCGGTCACGCTCTTGGTGGGCATGAGCAGGCTGGTCGGCGTGACGGTAAGCCCGATGAGCCGCGTGGCGTTGAGCGCATTGACGATCGAGCGCTGGGCCGAGAGCGGGCAGTCGCCGTAGCCGGGGCTAAAGCGCCAGTTGCCGGCGAGTCCGTGTGCGGCGGCGTCCGTCTTGACCTGCTGGTCCATTTGCTCAACGGCGGCTTCCACGTAAGCGGAGCACGCGGCGTCGAGCACGGCGCCCTCCAGGGGATGTTGGGCTCCCGTGGTGCGCAGGCGACGCTCGGCGTCCATGCCGAGGGTACATGCCATGAGCGCGGCAAAGCGGGCATCTTTGAGATGTCGATAGATATCGCGACCTCGCAGCTCAACGTTGGTGCCGACCAAGCGAATGCAAGGCTCACTTTGTTCGTCCACGCCCGTGGCATCGACGGCAAACACGCGGCGCACGCCACGGGGCTCAATGTCAAGTTCCAGACGCTCGACCACAAGCTCAATACGTCGTGACAGCTCGGGCTCGATCTGCTGGCCGCCGTAACCCAGATACCGCAGCATCTCGGCACGGTCGACACGGGGATGGTGCGCAGCATCGACACGGTAAAGCGCCGGCGACGCAAGGTCGGCCGGCACTTCGACAGCGGTTGTATCGATGTGCGGTTTTTCCATTACCCCAGGCGCTCCATAATGGTCGCGGCGATCGCAGGACGGTTCATAGTGTACAGGTGCAGGCCGTCGGCGCCGTGCTCCTTGAGGTCGCAAAGCTGGCGGGCGGCATAATCTACACCGGCTGCCTGCAGGCTCTCGGGGTCGTTCTCGTACTTGGCGAGAATCTTGATGACGGGGGAGGGCAGCGACGCGCCGCACATAAAGACCATGCGGCTGATCTGCGACTTGCCCATAAACGGCATGATGCCCGCGGTAATGGGCACGGTGATGCCGGCCTTGTCGGCAAGCTCGCGAAAACGGTAGAAGCACTCGTTATCAAAGAAGAGCTGTGTCACAAAGAAGCTCGCGCCGGCGTCCTGTTTTCGCTTGAGGTGTTCGACCGAGAGGTTGAGATCCTCACAGGCAATGTGGCCCTCGGGGTAGGCTGCGGCGCCCACGCAAAAGCCGGCGTCGACGAGCTCGGGGATGAGGTCGCGGGCGTAGGCGTAGTCGGAGGCGGGCTTGTCGTCCTCGGTCGCGCCGGCAGGGAGATCGCCACGCAGGGCCAGAATGTTTTCAACGCCGGCGGTGCGATACTCGTCGATCTTGGCGGCGATGTCGGCGTGGGTGCGGCCCACGCAGGTGAGGTGTGCCACCGAGGGCGTGTCGAATTCGCTCGAAATCATATGCGCGATGGAGGCGGTGGTGGCACCGTTGCCCGAGCCGCCGGCCGAGCAGGTGACCGAGACAAAGCTCGGCGAAAGCTTGCACAGATTGCCTGCCACTTCGCGAGCCGTGTCGAGGGTGAGCTCGCCCTTGGGCGGGAACATCTCAAACGAAACGGGCGCGGTGCCCTGGGATGCTGCCTGCTTAAAAACCTCGTCGACGCGCATATCGTGCTCCTCTAGATACGTAATAGTGTGATGTGTTGTAAGGATTCTACAGCACCACTGTGTCACGGTGGAGTTTCACTCGTTATTCGGGGATACCAATCAAAGATGCCTTGCTATCGGCTTTCTCTATAACAGAGCGGCTAATCTAGGCACGGACTATAAAGACTGGTATCTGATGCAAAATACCAGTTAATAGAGCTCCATCCCAAATTGACTACCCTTAAACCATGGGGAGAGGTCTGCTATTTATACAGTTGATTGGCTGTTGAGGGTGGCAACGCCGCCTCGATAGGGTAACCTCATTGATTGGTTTCGCGACAGCAACATAACGGTAATGTCGCGGAAACACGGCGAGTCTAAGCTATGACTCGTTCGTTAGTAATCAACACCGCTTCTCACGCGGTGCCGATACGAAGGGAGTTCCGTATGGCCGATCTTACTGACCGCTTCGGGACCATGGTGTTCTCTGAGGAAGTCATGAAGGACTACCTCCCCAAGGACATTTGGAAGCGCCTTGCTGCAACCCTCGAGGGCGGCGAGCCGCTCGACCTGGACGTGGCCAACGCCGTTGCCCACGCCATGAAGGTCTGGGCCATCTCCAAGGGCGCGACGCACTACGCGCACTGGTTCCAGCCGCTTTCGGGCATTACTTCCGAGAAGCACGACAGCTTCTTGGAGCCCAACCACGACGGCACCGCCATTACCAAGTTTACGGGCAAGAACCTCATCCAGGGCGAGCCGGACGCCTCCAGCTTCCCCAACGGCGGCCTGCGCGCCACCTTCGAGGCCCGTGGCTACACCGCTTGGGATCCCACCAGCCCCGCCTTTATCAAGGACGATGTCCTGTGCATCCCCACGGCTTTTTGCTCCTACACGGGCGAGGCCCTGGACAAGAAGACCCCGCTGCTGCGCTCCATGACCGCGCTCTCGCGTGAGTCTAAGCGCGTTTTGGCGCTGTTTGGTAAGACCCCCAAGAAGGTCGTTCCCTCCGTGGGCGACGAGCAGGAGTACTTCCTGATCAAGAAGGACGCCTACCGCAAGCGCAAGGACCTGGTCATCACCGGCCGCACCCTCTTTGGCGCCGCTCCCTGCAAGGGCCAGGAGCTCGAGGAGCACTACTTTGGCGCAATCCGCCCCACCGTCTCGGCCTATATGAAGGACCTGGACGATGAGCTGTGGGCGCTCGGCATTCCCGCCAAGACCAAGCACAACGAGGTCGCTCCCTGCCAGCATGAGCTCGCCCCCGTCTATGGCGAAGTCAACGAGGCCATCGACCAGAATCTGGTCATGATGGAGAAGATGAAGCTCATCGCCTCCCGCCACGACTTGGTCTGCCTGCTGCACGAGAAGCCCTTCGAGGGCATCAACGGTTCGGGCAAGCACAACAACTGGTCGCTCGGCACCGAGTCCGAGAATCTGCTCGATCCGGGCGACACCCCGCTCGACAACCTGCAGTTCATCGTCTTCCTCACCGCGGTGATCGAGGCCGTCGATAACTATCAGGAGCTCCTGCGTGCCTCCGTTGCCTCGGCCGGCAACGACCATCGTCTGGGCGCCAACGAGGCTCCTCCGGCGATTATGTCCATCTTCCTGGGCGACCAGCTTACCGAGGTCGTCGAGAAGATCATCGATGGCAAGGCTTCCGTCCATGCCACGCGCGGCGTGCTCGACCTGGGCGCCGATACCCTGCCCAAGCTGATGCAGGACAACACCGATCGCAACCGCACCTCCCCGTTTGCCTTCACCGGCAACAAGTTCGAGTTCCGTGCCTGCGGCTCCGAGCAGAACGTCTCCGACTCCAATCTGGTGCTCGATGCCGCCGTGGCCAAGTCGCTCAAGTCCTTCGCCGACGCGCTTGAGGGTACACCTGAGGATAAGTTCCAGGACGCTGCGCTCGAGTATTGCAAGAAGGTCCTGACCGATCACCAGCGCATCCTGTTCTCCGGTGACGGCTACTCCGATGAGTGGCCCGTTGAGGCCGAGAAGCGCGGCCTTGCCAACAACAAGACCACGGCCGACGCCCTGCCCGCCTTTGTTTCCGATAAGGCCGTCGCACTCTTTGAGGAGACGGGTGTCCTGACCAAGGCCGAGGCCCAGTGCCGCTACGACTGCAAGCTCGAGAAGTACAACAAGCTCATGAACATCGAGGCCACCACGATGGTTCGCGAGGCACGTCGTACCTATCGCCCGGTCATTACCGCCTATGCCACCAAGGTCGCTAAGGGCCTTGAGACTATTCGTGCCGCCGGCGCCGAGGCCGCCATGCAGTGTGAGCAGAACACGCTCAACAAGCTCTGCAACGGCATCACCACCATCAACGACTCCATCAAGGCGCTCGACGCCGTGCATCAGAAGGCCGAGTCTCTCGATGGCCAGGAGCAGGCCAACGTGTACGCGCACGAGGTCGTTCCCGCTATGGATGCGCTGCGTGCCGCCGTGGACGCCATGGAAGAGATCGTGGCAGCCGACTACTGGCCGGTCCCGACCTACGACGACATCCTGTTCTACGTGTAGAGCGTAACCGACATATCGTCACGGTATTGAGCCGGGGTCCGCATCATGCGGGCCCCGGTTTTTGTTTGCGAAGGACGCTTTGGAGTCCGTTTTGCAACTGATTCGCCCACGCAATAAGGGGTCGCGGGCAAAAAACGCCAAATATGAGTACTGTCACAAGTCCTGTAGCATTATTTATTTGCAAAATATGTAGTGTTACGCAACATATGTCCAAGTACTTAGCCGATAAACGTCTGCAATTTTTCCGCCGTAGGACGCCTGACGGCTAAATCGCCTTCTGAAGGCATGAAATCGCTGTAACTAAAATGGTAACAGTACTCATATTTGCCATTTTTTGACCACAGGCCTTGCGATGATGCCGGGATCCGCACCCTGTCGGGTTCGAATCCCGGCATATCGGTAGCAAAAAGCCCGCTACCGAATTGGTAACGGGCTTCACATTTCAAATGGTGCCCCCAGCGGGATTCGAACCCGCGATATCCACCTTGAAAGGGTGGCGTCCTTGGCCGCTAGACGATGGGGACAGCGGGAAAGAGTATAGCAGACTTTTTTGCCGGCGCGTATATCGTTGGCAAACTGGAAAACCACCACACAGGAGCTGACTCTCTATCCCAATCTCCAAACATCTCAATCTGTAACATCTGGGCGGGCAAATCGGCTCTATCTGTTACAGGTTGAGACAAAAGGCAGGCGCCGGGACGAATATCTCATTCTGTAACAGTAAGACGACTTTTAACGGTCTAGATGTTACAGATTGAGACAAACCGCTGGGACGGGTCAAAACCACCACAAAGGTGTCTATCCCTTTGTGGTGGTTGGGGTGTTAGGGGAGGAGCTTCATTGCGGCGTCGTGGGCGGCGTGCTCGTAGGTGTCGTCGAGGGGCTTGAGCGGCAGCAGGGCTGTGGCCTGCGCATCGCCGCGGCGCTCGAGGGCGTGCGCGATCAGCCAGTCGGCGAGTTCGGGGTTCTTGGGCAGCGCCGGCCCGTGCAGGTACGTGCCGATGACGCCCTTGTAGATCAGACCCTCAAGGCCATCGTCGCCGTTGTTGCCGGTGCCCGCGACGACGGACGTTCCGAGCGGCGTGGCCTCGGCGTCCAAAAGCGTGCGGCCACCGTGATTCTCGAATCCCACAAAGGGCTCAGGTGCCAGATCGGTTTTGACGGCTACGTTGCCGATCAGGCGGTCGGAGCCGCGTACGGTTTCGGCGGCAATGACCCCCAGACCCTCGATGCGATCCTCGCCCATATAGTACGAACGGCCGAGCAGCTGATAGCTGCCACAGATGGCAAGCAGCGAGCCGCCACCCTCAACATAGGCCGCGACCTTGTCTTTTTGGGCGAGCAGCTCGTGTGCCACGGCTAGCTGGTCGCGGTCGGAGCCGCCGCCCATCATGAGGATATCGGCATCGGTCAAATCAAGCGTTTCGCCCATACGGACCTCGTCTACACGCGCGGGAATGCCACGCCAGGCGCAGCGGCGCTCGAGGGCGATGACGTTGCCGCCGTCGCCGTAGAGGTTGAGCGCATCGGGATACAGGTAGACGATGCGCAACGGGCGCGAAAGCTCGACCGGCGCGACGGCGGAAGGGATGGTGTTGCCATCGGCGCGGGCCACGGCGCGCCCGGCAACAGCGTCGGCGGTGGCGCCCTTCAGTCCGTCGAGCTCCTTGACCAGCGGCGGGAAGGCCGTGTAGTTGGCGACGACGTAGAAGGTGTCATCGGCGGCCTCGTCTGCCACGGCGCCAATTGCCTGCGCGACGTCCGAGATAATCGCGGCATCGATGCCGGCGTACTTGAGGCGCACCTGCATGTCGTGCGCGCGCGTGCCGCCGGCAAAGGCGACAAGTCCCGTTGTGTCGGCGATGCGCTCAAAGTCGACATCGTAGATCCACGATACATCGTGGCCGTCGGCATCGTTATCGTTGAGGAAGAAAGCGCAGAGTCTGCCGCCTGCCGTCTTGATGGACTGGATTTGTCGATCGAAGCCTACGGGATTCTTAGCCAGGTTGGCCTCGACGGTGCGGCCGGCGATATCCCAGCGGCCCATGCGTCCGCCGGCGGGGACGTAGGCATCGAGCGTGGGCTGCAGGTGCGCCGTATCCACGCCTAACTCATGTGCGGCAAAGAATGCAGCGGCAACGTTGTAGACCATGTACAGGCCGTTGTAACGCGTGACGATGTGTGCGGCTGGCGCGCTGGAATCAGATCCAAACACCAGGTCAAAACCATAGCCGTCGCAGCCGAGCTCCACGCCCGTCACGCGACGGACAAGCGCAGGGCGGGCCCAGCCGCACGAGGGGCAATGGTAGGCGCCGAGCTGGCCGTATTGCACGTAGTCATACTCCAGCGGCGCGTTGCACTGTGAGCAAAAACGTGAGTCGCTAATACGGTCGGACTCGGTGTTGGTGGCGCCGTCGATGCCAAAGGCAATACTCGCGTTGGGAACGCGCGCGGCAATCGAGGCGCACAGCGGGTCGTCGGCGTTGTAGATAAGCGTTGTTGTCGGCGAGAGCTCCAACGCATGGGCGATGACCTCCTGGGTGTGATCGATCTCGCCATAGCGATCCAGCTGGTCGCGGAACAGGTTGAGCAGCACAAAGTACGTCGGCTTGAGCTTGGGCAGAACGCGCACGGTGTAGAGCTCATCGCATTCAAAAACGCCCACGCGCTTGCCGCTGTCAGCGTGCTTAAGGCCGCCGCGGGCCTCGAGCAGAGCACCTACCACACCAGGCTCCATATTGTTGCCGGCACGGTTGCATACCACGGTAGCACCGCTGGCAGCAACGGCGTCGGCGATGAGGTTGGAGGTGGTGGTCTTGCCATTAGTACCGGTAATCACCACGCTGCGGTCGACCAGATCCGCGAGGTCGCTTAGCAGCTCGGGGTCGATCTTCATGGCGATGCGGCCGGGGAGTACGCCGCCCTGGCGCTTAAGGACGGAGCGCAGCCCCCAGCGGGCGATATCGCTCGAGGTACAGGCAAGAGATGAGCGGAGGTTCATGAAACCGTTCCTAACGTAAACGACATGGTCGGGTCGAGTGCGTCACTAAAAACCGTAGCGGCGCGCAAATTCCTGGGCAAGCTGCGACACGTCTTCGCAGGCATTGGCCCAGGGGGCAAAGTCGGGAGTGTCCGAGATAATACCGTCCGCTTCCCAAACGGCCTGGTGCGAAAGATCCCAGGGATCGCGCGGCTCGGGCCGACAGGGGAGATACGGCGTCTGGTACATGGAGTTCAGTAAGAAGAACGCACCGCCCTCGCAACGGTTGGCAAACTCACGCAGCGCGCGTGTCGCCGGGCGCATCTTGTTTGTTTTGAACAGCAGGATCGTGCGGGCGAGCAGATACCAGGGGGAGTTCTCGAGTGCGTCAGCCCCGATCTCTTCCTCGAGCTGGTGGGCTAGGGCAAAAAAGCCGTCCTCGTCTTCCAGACGAGCGAGGGCGAGCAACACGGTGCCTGCGGCTCGGGTGGGGTAGCCTTCCGCCTTAAGGACGCGGCGGGCGTAGTTGGCGGCAGCACGGTAGCGGGCGCTCGCCATGCACAGCTGCGAGATGGCCTCGAGCGTATGAAGCCACCCGATAAGAGCCGGCTCGCTCACGGTAAGATCGGCCGCCGTCACGCCGTCTGCCAGCACCTTGTTGGCCCAGTAGTGCGGGGCTTCCATGTCGAACCCGGGCACGCTTTGCTGCAGGTAATCGGCCGTGGTCGCCTCGAGCTTCATCAGATCGCCCAGGCAGGCGTCGACGGGCGTGTCCGCCAAAATGATGGCGAGCAGCTGGGCATCGAGGACATGCGCATCGATGCGGACGATCTTGAGCAGCTCATCACGCATATCGTCGAACAGGCGGTTGCGCGTCTGCTCAAACTCCTCGTCGCTGCCCATGTCCTCGATGCGATGGAGCTCGTCGAGCAGGTGGCGATGAACGCCGGCATAGGACAGCAGCGCCTGGGCATGCTCGGACTGCGCATACTTATGAGGGTTGACGCTCACGTCGTTATGGACAAGCTCGCGTGCTGCATCGGTGAGTTCGGGGTGCGACGCAAGGTAGGCGCGCTCCAGGTAGGCGGGGATGTAGACGCTCGGATCCATTAGAGGTCTCCTCCCTTAAACGGCAAACCCTGCTCGGCCGCGCGCAGGATGCGCTCGTCGATCTGGGAACGCACGATATCGTTGGTGGCGACCCAGGCGGCAAAGCTGGCGTTGTCGGGGGCGCCCAGGCCCTCCTGCAGCACCGGCGTCGCCTCGGATAGCGCAAGGACAAGCTCGTCGGTGGAGCCCACGCCTACGTTGACGCGGGCATAGACGCCATCGGGAAACTCGGTTTGGAAGTAGAGCGCCTCGGCTGCGTGCGGGCACGAACGCACAAGGATACGCAGGTAGTGCTCGGCGCCCTCGTAGTCCAGTTCGCGCCAAGCCGTGCTCATCAGCGCGATGAGCGTCCACGGGTCCAAGTCGCGCTCCGCATCTTTGGGGCGGCGGCGCAGTGGGGTATTCGCGAGGTACGGCACGGAGTGTGCGGAGCGAAAGCGCTTGAGCTCCTCGGCGGGGTATTCGAGCTTTGCCATGGCGAGCATCGCGGTGTGGCGGACACCAGCGGGGTCGTTGGGCGCAAAGTCCAAGCTGCGGTTTGCGGCTTCGAGCGACATGCGGTAGCGTCCGCTAATGAGGGCGCGCGATGCCAAGGCGGCAAGCCAGCGCAGATAGGGGCGGCGCGTAAGGTCGCCTGCGGCCTCGCGCTCGTAGGGGTCCTGCGCCGAAGCGATCTTGAGCGCCAGATCGTGCTCCACCTCGTCGCACTTGGACACCAGGTACTGCACGTATTCCTCGTTGGATTCGGCGGTGAGTGCCGTCAGCATGCGCTGGGCATCCCAGTTGGCCGGATCGAGTGCGGCCGCCTCGCGGAGCATGTTCTCGGCAGCTGCCTCTTCCTGCTCTGCCTGGGCATCGTCGGGGATAAAGGGAATGCGGTAGTCGACGGCCTCGACCACCTTGGCAATGAGGTGTCCGGCGCGGTCGCGGTCGTGCACGATGAGCGGTGCGGGGTCGCGGGTGAATTGTTCCATCAGACGCTCTACGGCGGCAGCGTCGGTGAGCGGGATATTGTCGCGGCGCAAGGCCTCAAGAACGAGGCGATGGCAATCCTCTTGAATGGGATCGAATGCCATGGGGCCTCCTTTGCTGCGGTTAGGGTTCAGATGTTTCTGTATAAGGTTCTAGTTTACCCGCATGTGGCACACCGGGGGTGCCGCACTTGGACTTGCACCTTTGCACCACGAAGACGGATGTCGCACAAATGTCGGCACCATGGACGGCCGAGTGGTATCACGGTGCCGCAAACGGTCGATTTTTGGCGGCGAACGGTGCATATTTTGGAGGGGCACTGTCCTGCCCGGGATATGTAGTCAACCTTGATAAAACGTTTGCCCAGCTTGGGAGTATGAATGCCGCACAAGGGTCTTCAGGGATAGAAAAAACGTTTCATCATTGGCGGCTTTAGGTGAATAACTGACCAACCAGAACGGTAAAATAGTGTTTGTCTGAGCGTTGAGACGTTTAGACATCGCGCATTGTCATCGCCGGCAACGCGCAAACCGGTCCTAACGGAGCCAATTGGGTGCTCCGTTATATACGCAAGTCTAAGAGGGGCTTGTTTAGGAGGCACAGTATGGGACGTTTTACCAATCCTCGCGATCTGTACTTTGGTGAGGGCGCTCGCCACGAGGTGAAGAACCTCAAGGGCAAGAAGGCCATCATCGTTTCTGGCGGCAGCTCTATGCGCCGCGGCGGGTTCCTGCAGGACGTCGAGAACGACCTTAAGGAAGGCGGCTTCGAGGTCAAGCTGTTCGAGGGCGTCGAGTCCGACCCGTCCATCGAGACGGTCATGAAGGGCGCCGAGGCCATGCGCGAGTTCGAGCCCGACTGGATTATCGCCATCGGTGGCGGCTCGCCCATCGATGCCGCTAAGGCCATGTGGGTCTTCTACGAGTATCCCGAGGAGTCCTTCGACAACATCATCCAGCCGTTCAGCTTCCCTGAGCTGCGTCAGAAGGCTCATTTCTGCGCCATCTCCTCTACCTCCGGCACCGCTACCGAGGTCACCGCGTTCTCCGTCATTACCGACTACGCCAAGGGCATCAAGTACCCGCTGGCCGACTTCAACATCACCCCTGATGTCGCCATCGTCGACCCCGAGCTCACCTACACCATGCCCGCCAAGCTGTGCGCTCACACCGGCATGGATGCTCTGACCCACTGCATGGAGGCCTACGTTTCCACCTGCGCCTCTATGTTCACCGACGCCAACGCTCTGCACGGCATCCGCGAGATCGTCGAGTGGCTGCCCAAGTCCTATGCTGGCGACCATGAGGCCCGTCAGCACATGCACGAGGCTCAGTGCATCGCCGGTATCGCCTTCTCCTCGGGCCTG
>DBFAQQ010000019.1:0-24802 GCA_048236535.1 Collinsella sp.
GGCAAGACCGCGCTCGGCGATAAAAGCCGCAAGGCCGGCCTCATCGAGCTCGCGGAAACCGTCGAGCACCTCGACGGGCTGGGGCTCGGGGGTCTCCATGTACAGCGTCTCGGGCAGGTCGAGCGAGGCGATGCGCGCCTCGACGGGGTTCACCACGTAGTGCTTGATGGCATCGATGGCGGCTTCGTCCAGAGTGCCCGAGATCATATAGACCTTGGCGGAGCGCACGGCGGGGCGCTCGCCCTGGCTGATGAGCTGCACGCACTCGCTGGCGGAGTCGGCGCGCTGGTCAAACTGGCCAGGCAGGAATTCGACGGCAAAGACGGCGCCATCGCTTGCGGGGAGCTCGTCGTAGGTCACATCGACCTGGGGCTCGCTAAAGACGGTCGGCACGCAGGAGCGGAAAAGCTCCTCGTCGATGCCCTCGACGTCGTAGCGGTTGATGATCCTCAGGGCCTCGATGCCCTTGATGCCGAGAATTTCGGTCAGCTCGCCCTTGAGCTGCTGAGCCTCGACGTCGAACCCGGGTTTCTTCTCCACGTAGATACGAGAGACCATTGGTTCCTGCCTTCCTGATCGGTTGGGCGTACGGTACGGTATGCGGCAGCGGTCGGTTTACGGGGCAAGCCTCGCGGTCGCCTTGAGCCACATGTTTGTAAACCTCACTATGATACGACAGCTCGCGGCGCGTTGAGGACGGCGAGGGTGCTACAGTGAAGCGCAAACAAGAGAAAGGCATCACATGGCATTCGTTTCGCTCGCCATCATCGCACTCGTGGCCTTTGCGAGTCCTTTTATCGCCTCGGCGATTCCCGGGAAACCCGTTCCCGAGACGGTCTTTTTGCTCGTGTTTGGCGCGGTGCTGGGACCCCATATGCTCGACATTATCCATGTAGATGCCGAGGTCTCGCTCGTGTCCGAGCTCGGCCTGGCCTTTTTGTTCCTGCTTGCCGGCTTTGAGATCGACCCCAAGAGCATCACGGGCGTCGAGGGGCGCTACGGCTTGGCGACGTGGGTCGTCACGTTTGGTATCGCCTGGCTTGCCGTGCGCTTTACCCCGTGGTTCTCAGTCAGTCATTTCGACGGTATCGCCGTGACGCTTGCCCTCACTTCGACGGCGCTCGGCACGCTCGTGCCCATCATGCGTGAGCGCTCGCTCACTGGCACGCGTGTGGGCGACTCGATTCTCGCGTATGGCACCTGGGGCGAGCTCGGCCCTGTGCTCGCCATGTCGGTGCTGCTGTCTGCCCGCACTGGCATCCAAACGCTCGTAATCCTTGGCTTGTTTGCGGTGGTTTGCGTGTTGCTGGCCGTGGTCCCAAGCCGCTCCAAGCGCGTCGGCAGCCGCTTCTTTGCGTTTGTCGAGGAACGCGCCGATACCACGTCGCAGACCTTCGTGCGCCTGACGGTGCTCATCCTGGTCACACTCGTGGCGTTCTCGGCTGTCTTTGATCTCGACATCGTGTTGGGTTCTTTTGCCGCCGGCTTTGTCCTGCGCTATATCATCCCCGAGGGCAACCATACGCTCGAGACCAAGCTCGATGGCCTGGCCTACGGCTTTTTGATTCCGGTATTCTTTACCGTATCGGGCGCAAAGATCGACCTGACGGCCGTGGCGTCGCGCCCCGGGCTGCTCGCAGGCTTTATCGTGGCGTTGCTGATCATTCGCGCCGTGCCCATTCTCATCTCTATGAGCATTTGTCCTGCGACGCGCGATGTGTCGGCGTATGGTCGTATTACCGTGGCCCTGTACTGCACCACGGCCCTGCCGATCATCGTTGCCGTGACGAGTGTTGCCGTCAACGCGGGCGCGCTGTCGCAAGATATTGCGTCGGTCATGGTTGCCGCCGGTGCCATCACAGTGTTCTTGATGCCGCTGCTCGCACAGCTCTTCTACCGCGTGGTGGATGCTGCGCCGGTCGCCGCCGTGGCAGAGGTTGCCGAGCATCCATCCGATGCGCTCGACATCCTGCGCGCCCATCACGACCTAGCGAGCTTGCTCGCGCGCGAGCATGAGCTGCTGACTTCGCATGGCCATGGTCGCGTATTCGAGGGCCTGCCTACGCTCGATACGATTGCCGAGCGTTTTTCCGCCGAGGCAGCGAGCGACCACATCGATGCCCGCATCGTGGACGCGGCGCACCTGCTTGCCGATAAGACTTACGGCGACGAGATCGACCCCGGCAAGCTCACCCCGCTCGAACGCCGTCGCCTGGAGCGCGCCAAGCTCGCCGTGCGCGAATACCGCCGCCGCATGCTGGAGCTCTATGCGCGCGATGAAGCCCAGGACGACGACGGCAGGTAGCCAACGCCGTCGCGGAAAATGCATCCCAGAATCCGTGTCCAGAGTGGGACGCGCTTTCCGCGAGAGGCCCGTTACGGAAAGCGTGTCCCAGAATCCGCGCCCAGAATGGGACATAGTTTCTGAAAGAAGGCCCTGAGGGAAACTGCGCCCCGTTCTGAGCTGAAATACCGGGACGCAGCTTCCCCTGCAAGCAGAACAAGGCGCGCTGCCTGCGGTTGATGCAGACAGCACGCCTTTTGCGTTGGGCTTCGTTGAGGTTCGAAGTAGTGGACTAGTTGGCCATGACGCCTTCTGTCCAGGCCTCGACGTCCTCGATGCGCAGGACGTTGGCGACCTCGGCCACGCAGTCGACGCTGGCAAGCTCGGCGGCGGCAGCCTGGACGTCCTTCTCGAGCGCGCGGTGCGTTAGGAAGATGACCGAGCAGGCATCGCTGACGCCCGACTTGCCGTCCTCGACCTGGTTGATGAGCGAGATCGAGATGTTGTGCTTGGCAAAGATATCGACCGTCTCGGACAGGGCGCCCACGCGGTCGGCGACCTTCAGGCGCACATAGTACTTGGTCTGGAGCTCGTCCATGGGCTTAAAGGCGAGGTTGTGACCATAGGGCTCAATCTCGGGCAGCGGAGCCACGCCGCGGCTGATCTGCTCGGAGAGCGACAGGATATCGCCCACGACGGCGCTCGCGGTGGGGAAGGAGCCTGCGCCGGCACCGTAGAACATGGTCTCGCCCACGGCGTCGCCCACCACGTAGACAGCGTTCATGGCGCCGTTGACCTTGGCAAGCATGTGGTCGGCGGGGATCAGCGTGGGATGCACACGGACGTCGACGCCGGCGTCGGTGTTGCGGGCGATGCCGAGCAGCTTAATGGTGTAGCCGAGCTCACGGGCCTGGGCGATGTCCTCGGCACCGATGGTACGGATACCCTGCTGGTACACATCGTCGGTGGTAACGCGGGTGCCAAAGCCGATGGAAGCGAGGATCGCCGTCTTGCTGGCGGCGTCGAAGCCGTCGACGTCGGCGGACGGGTCGGCCTCGGCATAGCCCTTAGCCTGTGCGTCGGCGAGCACGTCGGCGTAATCGGCGCCCTCGGCGTCCATGCGCGACAGGATGTAGTTGGTGGTGCCGTTAAGGATGCCGGCGATGGTCAGGATCTTGTTGCCCACCAGGTCATGCTCAAGCGTGCTCACGATGGGGATGCCGCCGCCGCAGCTGGCCTCGCACTTAATCTGCACGCCGCACGCGCGTGCCTTCTCGGCAAGCGTCTCGACGTGACGGCCCAGCAGGGCCTTGTTGGCAGAGACGACGTGCTTGCCGTGCTCAAAGGCAGTGGTGAAGATCTCGGTTGCGGGATGTTCGCCGCCGATGAGCTCGACGACGATGTCGACGGCGGGGTCGGTGACGACGTCGTGCCAGTCACTCGTAAAGGCCTCGCGCTCAATGCCTGCCGCCTCGGCCTGCTCCCAAGCAAGCGCGCAGGCGCGGGTCAGCTTAAGGTCGATGCCGTAGGCGGCCAGGTACTCATCGTGGTGGCTCTTGATCAGACGGGCCACGCCGCCGCCGACGGTTCCAAGACCGATCAGACCGACGTTCACGGTGCGCAGGGGTTCGCTCATAGATAGCTCCTTCGTGCATCTTATGGATGGATTAACCGCTTAAAGGTTGAGTGCATTCTAGCGTGAACCGAGGGCGCGTGCTCGCCAGGCAACAGGAGTCGCACAAAACGGCACCCCCGAAACGCTGCGGAAACATTGGAAACATGCTCGCTACAAACGGAACTCCGTAACAAACTGTCAACGTTTGCGCCATAAGGTTTGCCCCGTACCGCAAGACGGCCGCGCTGCGGCCAGCGAAAAAAGGGGGACACCATGTTCAACATCAACAGCACGCTCAGCCGTAGGAACTTTCTCGCCGGCGCCGCAGCACTCGGCAGCACCGT
Organism: Collinsella sp.; assembly: GCA_048236535.1. Lineage (GTDB taxonomy): Bacteria > Actinomycetota > Coriobacteriia > Coriobacteriales > Coriobacteriaceae > Collinsella. The sequence continues at coordinate 4,244 of DBFAQQ010000019.1, forward strand.
CGCGCTTGCTGGTTGCTCGTTGGGTAGCTCGGACGGCGGCTCCGCCGATGACGGCAAGACCTTCAAGATCGGTGTCATCGGCCCTCTGACCGGCGCTGCGGCAACCTATGGCGTCTCGGCCGAGAAGGGCGCCAAGCTTGCCGCCAAGGACTTCTCGACCAAGGACCTCAAGCTCTCGCTTAAGTCCGAGGATGACGTCGCTGACGGCGAGAAGGCCATCAACGCCTTCAATACCCTGTGCGACTGGGGCATGCAGGCGCTCGTCGGCCCCGTCACGACCGGTGCTGCCGTCGCCGTCTCGGGCGAGATCGCCGACGATATGCTCATGGTCACGCCCTCGGCCTCGTCGCTCGACGTCACCAAGGACAAGACCACGGTTTTCCAGGTTTGCTTCACCGATCCCACCATGGGCGCCAGCGCCGCAAAGTTCTTGGCCGAGAAGTACGCGGATGCCAAGATCGCCCTGTTCTACAACTCCGGCGATACGTATAGCTCGGGCGTTGCCGACGCTTTTGCCGAGCAGGCCAAGGCGTCCAAGCTCGACATCGTCGATACCGAGACCTTTAAGGACGACTCTTCCACGAGCTTTACCAACCAGCTCACCAAGGCCAAGGAGTCCGGCGCCACGCTTATCTTTGCGCCGATCTACTACACGCCGGCGTCCGTTTTGCTCAAGAACGCCAAGGACATGGGCTACGACATGACCCTCATGGGTACCGACGGCATGGACGGTCTGCTCTCTGTGGAAGGCTTCGATACCTCTCTTGCCGAGGGCGTACTGCTCATGACCCCGTTTTCGGCTGACGATGAGAAGAATGCCGACTTCGTCAAGGCCTATAAGGATGCCTACAACGAGACGCCCAACCAGTTTGCCGCCGACGCCTACGATTGCGTCCACGCCATCGCCGAGGCCATCGACAAAGCGGGCATCGACATTACGGCCGACGGCGCCGACATTGCCGGCGACCTTGCCAAGGCCATGCGCAAGATCAAGATCGAGGGCCTGACGGGCGAGCTGACGTGGAATGACAAGGGCCAGGTCGAAAAGCCCGCTACGGCTTATGTGATCCAGGACGGCAAGTACATCGCCGCCTAAGTGCATATACATCGAGACCGGCGGGCCGTTTTATTCAGGGCAAGGACGCCTGTAACAGAACGGAAACATTACTTTCACACAATAAAGTGGCTAAATTGCATAAACCGACAGGAATACGCAGAATTATGGATAAATGGGCAAAACAAAAGAAAAGTTGAAATAATCGCCACTTTTCTCAACTAAAGCGTCTACTATTTTGCGAACGCCGAACACGGCGAAGGATGGCCTGTCGGGTAACCGAAACCCGACGAGATTTGAGAGGAGAGCCGCATGTCGAGCCTCACCGGTAAGTCATTGAACCCTGTTATGAATCGCAGGAGCGTTATCGCGAGCGCAGCAGGTCTGGGGGCGATGTCCATTCTAGCTGGCTGCTCCTCCAACGGCGGCGACAGCGGTTCCGCTTCGAGCGACGCTTCGTTTAAGATCGGCACCATCGGCCCGCTGACCGGTGCCAACGCGTCCTACGGCAAGTCCGTTACCCAGGGTGTCGAGCTTGGCTGCAAGGATTTCTCGACCAAGGATCTGCCGCTTGCCAGCAAGGCCGAGGATGACCAGGCCGACGGCGAGAAGGCCGTCAACGCCTTCAACACCCTGCTCGACTGGGGCATGCAGGCCCTCGTCGGCCCGACCACCACGGGTGCGTCGGTTGCCGTTGCCGCAGAGTGCGGTAACGACCCCAAGACGTTCATGATCACCCCGTCTGCGTCCTCCGAGGACGTCACCGACGGCAAGGATTGCGTCTTCCAGGTTTGCTTCACCGACCCCAACCAGGGTGTCAACGCCGCCAAGTTCCTGGCCCAGAAGTATCCGGACGAGAAGTTCGTCCTGTTCTATAACTCCGGCGACGCCTATTCTTCGGGCATCGCAGATTCCTTTAAGGCCCAGGCCGCTGAGTCCAAGCTCGAGATTGTCGACGAGGAGACCTTTAAGGACGACTCCGCCACGAGCTTTACCAACCAGCTGACCAAGGCCAAGCAGGCCGGCGCCACCATGATCTTTGCGCCGATCTACTACACGCCGGCGTCCGTCCTGCTCAAGAACGCCAAGGACATGGGCTACGACGTCAAGATGATGGGCTGCGACGGCATGGACGGCATCCTGGGCGTTGAGGGCTTCGATACCTCTCTTGCCGAGGGTCTGCTGCTCATGACCCCGTTCTCCGCCGACGACGAGAAGAACGCCGATTTCGTCAACGCCTACAAGGATAAGTACGGCGATACTCCCGACCAGTTTGCCGCCGACGCCTACGACGGCGTGCACGCGGTGGCCGAGGCCGTCAAGGAGGCCGGTCTTGGTGTCGACGCTGACCCGACCGAGGTCGCCGAGAAGCTGTCCAAGGCTATGCTCAAGATTACCGTTGACGGTCTGACCGGCAAGCTCACCTGGAACGATAAGGGCCAGGTCCAGAAGGAGCCCACGGCTTACGTCATCACCGACGGCAAGTACGTACAGGCCTAATAAGCCACCTTACATAGAGCGGTTTTGATCCCAAGCAGGGGAGGTTTTGGCCTTCCCTGCTTGCTTGGTATCTAGGGACGATGTAACGTCCCTGTTTCATACATCAACTGGAAACCTATTCGAAAGGGGGATGTGGAACATGACGGTCTTTATCCAATACCTAGTCAACGGCCTGTCCATGGGCAGCGTCTACGCCATCATCGCGTTGGGCTACACCATGGTCTACGGTATCGCCAAGATGCTGAACTTCGCTCACGGCGACGTCATCATGGTCGGTGCCTATGTCTCGTTCTGCGCCACGTCGTATCTCGGCCTCCCGGGCTGGGCATCTGTAGTTCTCTCTTGTGTGGTCTGCACGGTTCTCGGTGTTCTCATTGAGGGTCTGGCCTATAAGCCGCTGCGCCAAGCAGGCCCGCTGGCCGTTCTGATCACGGCTATCGGCGTGTCTTACTTCTTGCAGAACGCCGCGCAGCTTCTGTGGGGCGCCACGCCCAAGAACTTTACTTCGCTCGTCACCTTCCAGGTGCCGGAGTTCTTGGCCAAGTTCAACGTAAGCGCCGTCTCGCTCGTCACCATCGTCGCCTGCCTGGTTATCATGGCCGGCCTGATGTTCTTTACAGGTAAGACCAAGATGGGCAAAGCCATGCGCGCCGTGTCCGAGGACAAAGCTGCCGCTCAGCTGATGGGCATCAACGTCAACCGCACCATCTCGATGACGTTTGCCATCGGCTCTGCCCTTGCCGCCATCGCCGGCGTGCTGCTGTGCTCCTACTCGCCGGTCCTGCAGCCCACGACGGGTGCCATGCCTGGCATCAAGGCCTTCGACGCCGCCGTCTTCGGCGGCATCGGCTCCATCCCCGGCGCCTTTGTCGGCGGCATTCTCATTGGCATCATCGAGGCGATGGCGCAGGCTTACATTTCCACGAGCCTTGCCAACTCCATCGTCTTTGGTGTTTTGATCATCGTCCTGCTCGTCAAGCCTGCCGGCCTCTTGGGCAAGTACGTCCCCGAGAAGGTGTAGGTGAGCGTTATGAAGTTTCTTAAAGACAAGCAGACGCGTCACGACTTTGTCACGTACGCCATGTGCATCGTGGCCTTCGCCATCGTGTTCTTTATGCAGTCCAACCATATGATCCCGCGCATGATCGCCGGCCAGCTGGTTCCCATTACGGCCTACATCGTCATGGCCATTTCCCTCAACCTCGTCGTCGGCATCGCGGGCGACCTGTCGCTGGGCCATGCGGGCTTTATGAGCGTCGGTGCCTATACGGGCATCGTCACCGCGGTCGCCCTTGAGAGCGCCGTTCCCTCCGATCCGGTACGCCTTATCATCAGCATCGTGGTCGGCGCCTTCGCTGCCGCCATCCTGGGCTTCTTGATCGGTATCCCGGTCCTTCGCCTGAGCGGCGATTACCTGGCTATCGTGACGCTGGCCTTTGGCGAGATCATCAAAGAGATCGTCACTTGCCTTATCGTGGGCGTCGACTCCCGCGGCCTGCATGTGATCTTTAACATCACGGGCAACTCTACGATCGACGACCTGCACCTGCTCGAGGACGGCACCGCCATCATCAAGGGCGCCCAGGGCGCCTCGGGTGTGTCGACGTACTCGACCTTCCTCGCCGGTGCCATCCTGGTCATGGTTGCGCTCGTGATTGTACTCAACCTGGTTCGCAGCCGTACCGGTCGTGCCATCATGGCCGTGCGCGACAACAAGATCGCTGCCGAGTCCGTGGGCATCTCCGTCACCCAGTACCGCATGATCGCCTTCGTGGTTTCCGCTGCCCTCGCCGGTGCTGCCGGGGCCCTGTTCGGCGGTAACTTCTCGCAGCTCTCCGCCACCAAGTTCGACTTCAACACGTCCATCCTCATCCTGGTGTTCGTGGTCCTGGGCGGTCTGGGCAATATGCGCGGCTCCGTTATCGCGGCGGCGTTGCTCACGGTGCTTCCCGAGCTGCTCCGTCAGTTCTCGGACTACCGCATGCTCATCTACGCCATTGTGCTGATCCTGGTCATGATCTTTACCAACAACCCGCAGCTCAAGGCGTTCTTCGGTCGCGTCAAGGACCGCTTTGCTTCCAAGAAGGAGGTGGCAGCCGATGCCCAGTAAATTTGAGTTCAAGAAGGGCAAGATGGTCCCGTATCCTTCTGGCGCCATCGTTCCCGACCGCGACCTGGGCGAGCGCCCTGCACTCGAGTGCATCCACCTGGGCATTGAGTTCGGTGGCCTTAAAGCAGTCGACGACTTTAGCCTGACTATCGGCAAGACCGAGATCGCCGGTCTCATCGGCCCCAACGGTGCCGGCAAGACCACGGTCTTCAACCTGCTCACCAAGGTGTACCAGCCCACGCACGGCACCATCCTGCTCGACGGCGAGGACACCTCGGGCAAGTCGGTCTACCAGGTCAACCGCATGGGTATTGCCCGTACCTTCCAGAACATCCGCCTGTTCAACACCATGACGGTGGAGGATAACGTTAAGGTCGGCCTGCACAACCAGGAGCGCTACTCCGGCTTTGAGGGCGTGCTGCGCCTGCCGACGTATTGGAAGCACGAGAAGGCCGCCCACGAGCGCGCCATGGAGCTGCTGTCCATCTTTGATATGGAGCACCTGGCAAATGAGCAGGCCGGCTCGCTGCCTTACGGCGCCCAGCGTCGTCTGGAGATCGTTCGCGCGCTTGCCACCAACCCTAAGCTGCTGCTGCTCGACGAGCCTGCCGCCGGCATGAACCCGTCCGAGACTGCGGAGCTCATGGAGAACATCGTTAAGATTCGCGACACCTTTGGCATCGCTATCATGCTTATCGAGCACGATATGTCGCTCGTTATGAACATCTGCGAGGGCATCTGCGTGCTCAACTTTGGTAAGGTCATCGCCAAGGGCACGGCCGAGGAGATCCAGAACAACGACGCCGTTATCGAGGCGTATCTGGGCAAGCAGGATAAGGGGGAGAACTAAATGGCAGAGCCGATGCTTTCCGTCTACAACATCAACGTCTGGTACGGCGCCATCCACGCCATCAAGGACATCTCCTTTAACGTCAACGAGGGCGAGATCGTGGCCTTGATTGGTGCCAACGGCGCCGGCAAGTCCACGACGCTTAAGACCGTCTCGGGCCTGCTGCGTTCCAAGACCGGCTCCATCAAGTTTATGGGCGAGGACATTACCCATACGCCTGCCGACAAGCTGGTGGGCAAGGGCCTGGCTCAGGTTCCCGAGGGCCGTCGCGCCTTTTTGCAGATGACGGTCGAGGAGAACCTGGAAATGGGTGCCTATACGCAGCCCAAGTCCACGGTGGCTCCGGGCCTCGAGCGCGTCTACGAGCAGTTCCCGCGCCTAAAGGAGCGCCGTCGCCAGGTCGCCGGCACCCTTTCGGGCGGCGAGCAGCAGATGCTCGTTATGGGCCGCGCCCTTATGAGCAACCCTAAGCTGCTCATGCTCGATGAGCCCTCCATGGGTCTGGCGCCGATTCTGATTGAGCAGATCTTCCAGATCGTCGAGGACCTGCACAAGGCCGGCACCACGGTGCTTCTGGTCGAGCAGAACGCGCAGATGGCACTTTCCATCGCTACACGCGGCTATGTACTCGAGACCGGCAAGATCACCATGACCGGCAGCGGCCAAGAGCTGCTGCACGACGACAACGTCCGCAAAGCCTACCTCGGAGGCTAACCCACCTAACAAAAGGGGCGCTGACTATCTCAGTCAGCGCCCCTTTTTAAGTTGCGGTGAAATAGGGACTGAATACGGGCTCCAGAGGCCAAAAGAGTCCCTATTCCACCGCAACTTCATGGGGATGTGTGACAATGCCCGTCGGAAAACATCTGCTGTCTTTGGGGGTCTATCTATGCTGTACGAGTTTTGTGCCGAGAACTTTGAGCGGGTGCCGGCGGCTATCGAGGCCGGTGCAAGGCGCATCGAGCTGTGCGATAACCTTGCCGTCGGTGGTACCACGCCCTCGGCCGGCGTTATCAGCGCTACGACCAACTATGCCCACGAACACGATGCACGGGTGATGTGCATGATCCGTCCGCGTGGCGGCGACTTTCACTACAACCAGGATGAGCTGCGCATGATGGAGATGGACTTGGGCCTTGCCGTGAGTGCGGGCGTTGACGGCTTGGTCTTTGGCTGCTGCAAACCCTGCGCTGGCGGATGGGCGCTCGACGAACTTACGCTTGGCGCCCTCGTGATGGCTGCGGGCTGCGCGACCGAGGAATGTAAGCGTGATCCCATCGACATCACCTTCCACATGTCATTTGACCAGCTCTCGCCCGAGGCTCAGCTCGATGCGATTGATACACTTGCCGACTGCGGCGTTACGCGCATCCTCACGCATGGCGGCGCTGCCGGTACGTCGATCGAGGATAATTTCGATTACCTGGCTCGTTTAATCGAGTATGCGGGTGATCGTTTGACCATCCTTCCCGGCGGCGGCATCACTACGGCAAATCGCGACGCGGTCGCGGCGGCGCTAGGCGTCTCCGAGCTCCATGGCACCAAGATCGTGCCGCTGGAGGTATAACCCGTGGCGCTGGTATTCGATGTTCAGCAGGCGAGCGGCAAGCCCGACGACAACCGTCGCCCTGGCACCGCGTGCCCCTTTTGCGACACGGAGGGGCTTGCCAACATCATCCAGCGCGATGGTGACTGCATCTGGCTCGAGAATAAGTTCAAGACATTGCGGGCCACACGTCAGACCGTATTGATCGAGTCTGCCAATCACGACGCCGACCTGGTGACCTATGAACCGGATGAGCTGCATCATGTGATGCGGTTTGCCCTGGGCTGCTGGCAGCAGATGATCGATTCCCAACAGTACTGCAGTGTGCTCATGTACAAGAACAAAGGCCCGCTTTCGGGCGGCAGCCTCGTCCATCCACATATGCAGATTGTGGGCTTGGAACAGGAGGACGGCTATGCGGCGCTGACCTCAGCCAACTTTGAAGGCGTCAGTGTCTGGCAACAGGGGAGAATCTCGGTCGACATCTCAACCGAACCGATCATGGGGTTCTTTGAGATCAACGTTTCGGCCCCGCAGGGAATCGCCGCCAGCGATGACACGAGAGACCAAGCCGAGGCGGATCTCTTCGCCGACGCAATCCAGGTAGCTCTGCGCTATATCTTGCACGAGCACCATGGCGGTCGTGCAGAGTCGTACAACCTGTTCTTCTATCACATGAGCGGCCGGACCATTGCCAAGGCGCTTCCACGTTGGGTGGTTTCACCCTACTTTGTCGGGTATCGGCTGGCTCAGGTCAATGCTGAGACCACGCTCTATGTCGATGCGGAGCGACTCCGCGCACATCTGGAGGCGCTCACATCGTAAAGTGAGCGCCCGCACACTGCGGACGGTTTAGCGCGCCATTGCATCGCGGCCGGCCTCGACGCGCTTGCGCTGGGCGGCGCGCTCCTCGCCGGTCAGACGCTCAAAGAAGTGCCCGATAAGCGAGGCGAGCACCTGCTGAAACAACGTTCCACACATGACGGGAAACACAACTTCGCCCGGAAAGTATTGCGTGGCGATGACGGCGCCCGAAGAGATATTGCGCATGCCGCAGGTAAAGCACATGGTGGTCGTTTCGCTATATGGCAGATGCAGCGCGCGGGCGACCAGAATGCCGACGACAAAGCCGCTGATGGCGAAGACCAAAATAAAGAGGGCGACTTCCAAGCGCACCGCGTTCATGTGCAGCACGTACTCGCTCATGGCGGTGGAGTTGGAGGCGATAACGCCCATCATCATGAACTTGCAGGCGGGCGAGAGCGCGGGGGAGAGTTTCTCGTGCCCCCAGCCGCGCGTGAGCTCGTTGATCACGATGCCGAGCACAGCGGGGATGGCGATCATAAAGGCCATGTTCTGCATCATGCTCGGCACGTCGATCGAGACGGTGGCGCCCAGCAGGAGCTTGAGCGTAAGCGGAATCGTCACAGGGGAGATGACCGAGGACGTCAGGATGATGGTGAGCGCGAGCGGGCCGTTGCCGCCGAACATGCTGATCCACATAAAAGCGGTGACTGCCACGGGCACACTGTATTCGAGCACGATGCCGCAGACAAGGTTGGGGTTGGAACCAAAGAACAACGATCCCATGGTATAGGCCGCGATGGGAATAAGCGCCGCCGAGACCAACAACGCCAGAATCAGGTGCAGCGGATGGTGGAACACCTCGGCTACCTGGTGAAAGGTGTTGCTGAGCGCACCTTGGAACGTCATAAAGGCAAACAAGGTGGGAACGATGGGCTTGAGAGCGCCGATCTGTTGAGGAAAGAGCACGCCGAGCGCCACGCAAATCGGAACGATGATTTGCATGTGCCCCGCGAGAAACTTGCCCAGTCCAACCCATTGCTTCATATGCTCTTGTGACTCCCTTTGCTCGTGAATCCGTTTTGACTGGATATGCTAGACGCTCACATGTGTCCGTGCGTCAGAAACACTCGATTATTTCGAGGGTATTATCGGCATCGTTTACCGAAACCGCGGCGTGCTGCGGCGATTTGCGTCCGCGCCGCACGGTATAATAAATCCGTTCAACAGATCTGCCTGCCGAAGCGGGCATACACAGAGGACTCATCGCTATGAACCGTGAGAGGTATCGCGGCGACCTGCCCCTATCGGGGGTGGGTGCCTATGTCATCGCTTAAGACGACGCATCGCTGGGCGGTCGCTCAGCAAAACCCCGAGCTCGAAAAGGAGCTTTCGGCTGGTCTGGGCATTCCCGGGCTGGTGGCGCGCATTATGGTCGCGCACGGCATTACATCCATCGAGGAAGGCCAGCTGTTTTTGACGCCTTCGCTCGATCGCGACTGGGCCGACCCACTCATTATCCCGGGCATGTCGGTTGTTGCCGACCGCGTCGAGCGTGCTATTCGCAACCACGAGCACATCGCGGTCTTTGGCGATTTTGACGTTGACGGTATTACGTCGACCTGCCTGTTGACCGAGGCGCTGCGCACGTTTGGCGCCGATGTCACGCCGTTTATTCCGCATCGCTTTGATGAGGGCTACGGTCTTTCGCGCGCGGCGCTCGACCGCGTTAACGAGCTCGCTCGCCCCCAGCTGATCGTAACCGTCGATAACGGCATTGCCGCCAAGGAAGAGGTTTCCTATCTGGAGAGCCTGGGGATCGATTTGGTGGTCACGGACCATCACGAGCCCTCCGACCAGGTGCCGCAGGGTATGCCCCTGACCGACCCCAAGCTCGAGGACGAGGGCCCCTCGCGCGAGCTTGCCGGTGCTGGTGTGGCGCTCAAGCTGGTGCAAGTCCTAGGTGAGCGCCTGGGCAAGCCGTCGTATTGGCGTTCGCTAATCGAGGTCGCGGCGCTGGGCACCGTGTCCGATATGATGCCGCTCACGCCCGAGAACCGCGCGCTGGTTGCCGAGGGCATCCAGCAGATGCGCGTAACCGCTCGCCCCGGCTATATCGCGCTTGCCGCGCTTGCCAAGGCGGACCTTTCGAGCATTACGGCGGATGGCCTGTCATTCTCGCTCATTCCCCGCTTAAACGCTGCCGGCCGCATGGCCGATCCCAAGCTGGCGCTCGACCTGCTGCTTGCCCGCAATCCCATCGAAGCAAGCGCGCTGGCGGCTGAGCTCGAGGAAATCAACCGCCAGCGCCGTGAGATCGAGGCGGAGCTCACGCGCGATGCCATGGCAAAGGTCGAGGAGACCTATGACGGCGGACGCGCGATCGTCGTGGGCGGCGAAGGCTGGCACGAGGGTGTCAAGGGCATCGTGGCAAGCCGTCTGACCAACCGCTATCACGTGCCGGCGCTGCTGTTCTCGATCGAGGACGGTATCGCGCGCGGCTCTGGTCGCTCGGTGGGCAAAGTTAACCTGTTTGACGCCGTCGAGCGCTGTTCCGACCTGCTGATTCGTCGCGGCGGACATGCCGGTGCGGTGGGTGTGACCATCGAGGCATCCAAGCTCGATGAATTCCGTCGTCGCCTTTCCGCCGTGCTATCGGAGATTCCCGCCGAGGACTTTGAAGACATCGACGAGGTTGCCGCCACGGTCGACCTTTCCGAGCTGAATATCGAGACTATAGAGCAGATTTCCCGTCTTGAGCCGTTTGGCCAGGGCAACAAGGTGCCGCTGCTGGCCGCCGAGGGCGTGACGATGTGCGATCGCGCCGTGGTGGGCAAAACCGGCGAGCACATGCGCTTTGTGGCGACCGATGGTGCCGCGAGCGTGCCGGCCATTATGTTCCGCGTGCCGCAAATCGATAGGCTCATCAATTGCGACAGCGCCGTCGACTTGGTGTTCGAGGCCGTGGCCGAGCATTGGCAGGGACGTGTGAAGCCCAAGCTCATGATCAAAGATGTCTTGGTGCGCGATACCACGGCGTCCAATATCGACGATCCGGCATGTGAACTTCGCCGCGGCGTGCAACCGGCGGATTCTGGCCTGCGCCTGGAGTCGCGTAAACGCGAGACGCTCGCCCAGCTTTCTTATGCTGAGCTCACGCGCTCGCTTATCCATAGCTTTATCGGCTCGAACCAGCCGCACCGCGCGCAGGTCGAGGCGCTCGATGCCCTGGCCGATCACCAAAGTGTTCTGGCCGTTATGGGAACGGGGCGCGGCAAGTCGCTCATCTTCCATGTGCATGCCGCGCGCGAGGCGGTTCTTCGCGGGCGTGCGAGCATCTTTGTCTATCCGCTGCGTGCGCTCGTTGCCGACCAGGCCTATCACCTCTCGTCGACGATGGCCGCGCTCGGCATTGGCGTCGGCGTGTTGACCGGCGAGACCGTGGAGGCGGCGCGCGATGACGTGTTTGCCGGCTTGGCTTCGGGTCGCACCGGTATCGTGCTCACGACGCCCGAGTTCCTGTCTATCCACCGTGACCGCTTTGCGCGTTCGGGCCGCATCGGCTTTGTCGTTATCGATGAGGCGCACCACGCCGGCCTTGCCAAGGGCGGCGACCGTAGCGCCTATCTCGACATGCCCGATATCCTCAAAGCCCTGGGCGACCCGGTCGTTATGGCTGCGACGGCCACCGCGACGGCTCCGGTCGTGGCCGAGCTTGCCCGCATGTTGCCGATCACTCGCACGGTGGTCGACGAGACGGTGCGCGAGAACCTGCAGCTCGAGGACGACCGCGACCTTGCGAGCCGCGAGAACCGTTTAGTGTCGATCGTGGCGACGGGGGAGAAGACCGTCATTTACGTCAATTCGCGCGACCAGTCCGTGGCGCTCGCCAAGACGTTGCGCAAGCGTGTGCCCGATTGCGCAACCCATATCGCGTTCTATAACGCGGGGCTTGCGCGTTCCGATCGCCGCCGCGTGGAGGAAGCATTCCGAGACGGAAGCCTCAGCTGCATCGTTTCGACCTCCGCCTTTGGCGAGGGTGTCAACCTGCCCGATATCCGCCATGTCGTGCTCTACCACATGCCGTTTGGCGCCATCGAGTTCAACCAGATGAGCGGACGTGCCGGCCGCGATGGCCAGCCCGCCGTGATCCATCTGCTCTATTCGTCGCGCGACGCCCGCATTAACGAGCGCCTGCTCGACTGCTATGCGCCCGAGCGCGACGAGCTCGTCACGCTCTATCGCGCGCTGCAGACCATGTGGCGCTCCAACCGCGGCAAAACCGGGGACGATTCCTTTAGTGCGAGCGATATCGACATCGCGCAGATGTGCCTTGCCATCGATGCTCGCACGCCGGTCGACGAGCGTTCGGTGGAAAGCGGCCTGGGAATCTTCGAAGAGCTTGGTTTCTGTCGAGTTTCGGGGTTTGACGACACTCGTCGCATCGCGATGGCCGAAAACCCCGGCCGCGTGCAATTGAGCAGGTCAATTCGCTATTTGGAGGGCTTGCGCTCGCGCATGGAGTTTTCGGCTTTCCGGAGCTGGGCGCTCGATTCGTGCGCTTCTGATATGCTAGCCAAAGTTAACCGCCCGATCGTACCGCGGGCCTAGGGGAAGGGGACCTCGATGGATGCCGCAGCCCGTACCGCCCATGATTCCACCCTCCAGCCGTTTTCGGAGATGGAGCACTATAAGCATGCCGATGAGCTGCCGCCCGAGATTATGGCGGACAGCTACGACAAGCTGGAGCGCCTGTGCCTCAAATATATGAATGAGGACGACTTTTCTAAGGTTGAGCAGGCCTACTGCTTTGCCGCCGAGAAGCACTGCAACCAAAAGCGCCGCTCGGGCGAGATGTACATTAACCATCCCGTCGAGGTTGCCATCATTTTGGCCGATCTCAAGATGGACTGCGATGTGGTGTGTGCCGCGCTGCTGCACGATACCGTCGAGGATACCGAGACCTCGCTCACCGATGTTTCCGGCCTGTTTGGCGATACGGTGGCCGAGCTCGTCGATGGCGTGACCAAGCTCACCAACATCGAAGTCGACAGCATGGACGAGAAGCAGGCGCTCACGCTGCGCAAGATGTTCCTCGCCATGTCCAAGGACATCCGCGTCATCATCGTTAAACTTGCCGATCGTCTGCACAACATGCGAACGCTGGCAGCCCTGCGCGAGGATCGTCGCCTGTTTAAGGCTCGCGAGACCATGGACGTGTACGCGCCCTTGGCCGACCGCCTGGGCATGAGCTCTATTAAGTGGGAGCTCGAGGACCTGTCCTTCTTCTACCTGGAGCCCGATGCCTACCAGCGCATCGCGCGTATGGTAGCTGAGTCGCGCGAGGTCCGCGAGCGCTACCTTGCCGAGACCATCAAGACGCTCACCGACGAACTCAACCGCATTGGCCTGGAGGGCTTCCAGATTAATGGCCGCTCCAAGCACTATTGGTCCATCTACCAAAAGATGAAGCGCAAGGGCAAGGAGTTCTCCGAGATCTACGACCTGGTGGCGCTGCGTGTTATTACCCATTCGGTGCGCGATTGCTACTCCACGCTCGGTGCGGTGCATACGCTGTGGCATCCCATGCCTGGTCGCTTTAAAGACTATATCGCCATGCCCAAGGTCAATAACTACCAGTCGCTCCATACGACGGTCATCGGCCCCACGGCTCGTCCGCTCGAGATTCAGATTCGAACCTACGAGATGCATGAGCAGGCCGAGTATGGCATTGCCGCCCACTGGCTATATAAGAAGTCGGGCGGATCGTCTGCTTCCAAGACCAATGACGCTCAACGTTTGGACGACCAGATCAACTGGCTCAAGCATTCGCTCGATTGGGCTGCGTCTGATGAGATCACCGACGCCAAGGAATACCTGCATTCGCTGAAGGTCGACCTCTTCGATCAGGAGATCTTCGTCTTTACGCCCAAGGGCGAGGTCATGGCGCTTCGTGCCGGCTCCACGCCGCTCGACTTTGCCTATGCCGTTCACACCGAGGTGGGAAACCACTGCGTCGGCGCTAAGATCAACGGTGCTGTGGCCCCGCTCACGCACGAGATCAAGACGGGCGACCGCGTTGAAATCCTGACTAACAAGAGTTCCAAACCGTCGCGTGATTGGCTCAAGATCGTCAAGACGCCTTCGGCCAAGTCCAAGATCCGTCGCTACTTTGCCGCCGCGACTAAGGACGACGACGCTGCCGCCGGCCGCGATATGCTGGCCAAGGACCTGCGCAAGCGCGGGTATGGCATCTCCACGCCGCGCTCCACGCGTGCGCTCAACGCCGTGGCGGAGCAGTTTAACTTCAAGCAGCTCGAGGACCTGTTTGCCGCCGTCGGCGCCGGCAAGGTTGCCCCGCGCGCTGTGGGTAATAAGGTCGAGCAAATCTTGGACCCCAAGCCCGAGGAACAGCTCACCAAGGCCGAGGCTATCGCCGAGGTCGTGAAACAGCCGGCCCGCGGCTCCAACCGCAAGCCGCAAAAGCGTGGCAAGAGCGCAAGTAACGGCATTATCGTTAAGGGCGAGAGCAACAGTGGCCTGCTGGTCCGTCTGGCTCATTGCTGCAACCCCGTGACGGGCGACGATATCGTCGGCTTCATCACGCGTGGCCGAGGTGTCTCAGTGCATCGCGCCAACTGCCCCAACGTCAAGGGCCTCATGGAGCACCCAGAGCGCATGATTGACGTAGAGTGGGATGGTGCTGCCGACACTCTCTTCCAGGTCGAGATCGTGGTCGAGTGCCTGGACCGCATGGGCCTGCTCAAGGACGTCACCATTGCCATTGGCGATGCAGGCGGCAATATCCTTTCCGCCGCCACCTCGACCAACCGCGAGGGTATTGCGACCCTGCGCTTTATGGTCGAGATTTCGGATGCGAGCGGCCTGGATCCGCTGCTGGCTTCCATCAGCAGCGTCGACTCGGTCTACGACGCTCGCCGTCTTATGCCCGGCGAGGGCGGAGCGCAACTCAAGCGCCGTGTGTAGGTGCGAGAGCCTCTCAGCATCATAGATATTGGTTACGTTCGAGGCATCGTTTGGTGCCTCGAACGTATTTTAGAAGGAGGGTATGCGCATGGGCGATATGACTTTGGACCTGACACCCCGAGGCGCGGCTTCGATTGAGGCGCTCGTCAACGGCCCGATTCAGACCAACAGCTACGCCGTGATTTCGAATGACGAGTGCTTAATCGTCGATCCGGCGTGGGAGGGCGAGCGTCTTGTGGAGCATATCCGCACCGCGCATCCCGAGGTGCGCGTGCTCGGCTCTGTCTGCACGCACGGTCATGCCGACCATGTTGGCGGGGTTGCCGGGGTTCGAGCTGTCGTTGGCGACAGCGCACTATATGAGTTGTGCGCTAAGGACGTGACGGTACCTCGCGCAAATATCGAGGAGCAGCGCGCCATGTGGGGTATCGAGACGCCCGATCCGGGTGAGCCGACGCGTTTGCTTGCCGAGGGCGATACAATCGAGGTGGGCGACGTCTGCCTGCAGGTGATCGAGACGCCGGGGCATACGCCGGGCGGCATCGTCCTGTTCGCCGCGACCGAGCAGGGGAACATCGCCTTTGTGGGCGACACGCTTTTCCCGGGCAGTCACGGTCGTACCGATCTTTCCGGCGGTGACGAGGCGGCGATTATGCGCTCGCTCTCCAAACTTGCCAAGACGCTTCCGCCCGATACCGTTTGCTTGACGGGCCATGGCGATTCGACCACGATGGCGCGCGAACTTATGCAGAACCCGTTTATGCAGATGTAGGCTTGAAGCCGTCTTTCGAACCACGAAGACCGCTCAATCGTCAAGCTATTTTCCCCAGTGGGTCGATTCTGTGGGGCAAACGGTCAAAATTTGTCCAATCGGATGGTATTCGTGAACAAACGAACGTTTATGCTCGGGTATGTCGTGGTAAAATCTCAGGCGTTATCGGAGCAACCTTACAGGAGGTTTCTTTTATGCTCGTCAACGCAGCAGACATGCTCAAGAAGGCCGAGGCCGGCAAGTACGGTCTCGGTGCCTTCAACACCAACAACCTCGAGTGGACCCTGGCTATTCTCCAGGCCGCCGAGGAGGCCAAGTCTCCGCTGATCCTTCAGTGCACCGCTGGTGCCGCTAAGTGGATGGGCGGTTTCAAGGTCTGCGCCGACATGGTCAAGGCTGCCGTCGAGGCCACGGGCGTTACCGTTCCCGTCGCCCTTCACCTCGATCACGGTTCTTACGAGGACTGCTTCAAGTGCATCGAGGCCGGCTTCACGTCCATCATGTATGACGGCTCTCACGAGGAGACCTTCCAGCTTAACCTCGACCGCACCAAGGAGCTCGTTGAGCTTGCTCACTCCAAGGGCATGTCCATCGAGGCCGAGGTCGGCGGCATCGGCGGCACCGAGGACGGCGTGACCTCCAGCGGCGAGCTCGCTGATCCTGCTGAGTGCAAGCAGATTGCTGACCTGGGCGTCGACTTCCTCGCCTGCGGTATCGGCAACATCCACGGCGTGTACCCTGCCGACTGGGCTGGCCTTTCCTTCGAGCGCCTGGGCGAGATCAAGGCTCAGACCGGCGACCTGCCCCTCGTCCTGCACGGTGGCACCGGCATCCCCGAGGATCAGATCAAGAAGGCCATCTCCCTGGGTATCTCCAAGATCAACGTCAACACCGATCTGCAGCTCGTCTTCGCCAAGGGCGTTCGCGAGTACATCGAGGCTGGCAAGGATCAGCAGGGCAAGGGCTTTGACCCCCGCAAGCTCCTCAAGCCTGGTCGCGACAACATCGTTGCCCGCACCAAGGAGCTCATGGAGGAGTTTGGCTCCGTCAACAAGGCGTAAGTAGCGGTTTAACTTTCCCGTCGGAGGCCCCGTTCACCCTACGCTTCTCCCTTGCGCTCACCTGGCTTTGCCAGAAGTCGCGCAATGGGAAAAGCTTCGGGTGAACGGGGCCTCCTTCGTTAACTCGCTACAGGGTTACTGGGCTGAATTCATTTTTTGACTACCGCTCGGCGGTGTTGATGGCTCCCTTGTTGGGGCTTTCTTTTTTATCTCGCTACAATGGGCTTCAAGAGTTCTAATGACTTGGAGTTTGGTATGGCTGTTATTAATGTGCTGCCTTCGGATGGGAAGGTTATTGACGAGGGGCCGGTTGGTTGCTCTGTTGATGTTTGCAATGATGACTTCCGTTTTCTAGATATTGGCTTGCCACCCGAGATCCTGCGTTTAAAGGACGCGGCGTATCTTTCGCAGGCTATTGAGGCTTGCGACCGCCTACTTGCCCAAGATCCCGATCCCTCGCTTGCTGCCTGCGTTCGTGCCGAGCGGTATCGCATGCTTGAGATGCCGCTTCATTTTTCGGTGTCGCGCGATCGGGCTATTGCGATGATTCGCGAGGAGTGGCCTGAGTTTACCGAGGAGCAGTTTGACGATCTGATTAACCGTAAGCGTATTGACTGGCGCTTTATCGATGGCGAGCTGTTCGTTCTCGACAACTTCCTCGATTCGCTTCGCGTATATCCCAAAGAGGTTCCCGGCATGCGTCCCGATCCTACGGACGGAATTGCACTGCGCAACGAGATGCTCAAGGAGATGGAGTCACAAAACGGATTGACTCGCGTTATTACGCTTAAGGCGTCCTTGTCTGTCCCCGGCGCTCTAGAGGGGGAGACCGTTCGCGCTTGGCTTCCCGTAGCCGCCACCTGCCGCCAACAGTCTCAGGTCGAGATTCTCGACATGACGCCGGAGGGTGCTGTTGCTCCCGCGAACGCTTCGGCGCGTACCGCCTCGTGGTCTTCTTCGAGTGAGCGCTCATTCTCGGTGACTTATCGTTATCACATCGATGCTGCTTATTGTGATGTCTACGGTGGCACACTTCCGGTTCATCCGCGTATGGACGCGCCTCTGCCCGAGGATATTTCCGAGGACCGTCCGCACATTGCATTTACGCCGTATCTGCAGCAGCTGACGGCCAGCGTTGTTGGCGGACTCGAGGATCCGCTCGATCGCGCCCGTGCTATCTATGATTACCTGACGCAGTATATCGACTATCGCTATCAGCCGCCGTACTTGCTTTTGGGATCTATTGCCGATGACTGCGCGCATTCGCACCGCGGCGATTGCGGCGTTATGGCGCTCACGTTTATCACCATGTGCCGTATCGCGGGCGTGCCTGCCCGTTGGCAGAGCGGCCTCTACGTTGCGCCCGATTCGGTGGGGTCGCACGACTGGGCAGAGTTCTATACGCCGCAGACCGGTTGGCTCAACGCCGACGTGTCATTTGGATCTTCTGCTCGCAGGATGGGGGAGGAGTGGCGCCGCCGTCACTACTTTGGCAATCTCGACCCATGGCGTATGGTGGCCAACAATCGATTCCAGGCAGAGTTTGAGCCCTCTTTCGACGGCATGCGCGAGGACCCTTACGATAACCAGATGGGTGAGGCTTCGGTCGACGGTCGCGGATGCCGTCAGCGCGAGATGCTACGCACGGTCGAACTCATCGAAATGCTCGAAGTTCCATTTTCGGACTAATCGGTAGAAAGCTGTGATAAACTAACTCACGCATTACGTGCCCGAGTGGCGGAATTGGCAGACGCAGTGGACTCAAAATCCACCGTTGGCAACAACGTGCGAGTTCGAGTCTCGCCTCGGGCACCATACATGCAAGTGAGCGTTCAAGGGGGTTGCGGCCCCCTTTTTCGTGCCGAACTCGCGTGAGCGCGCGAAGCGTTAAGCAAACAGGCCTGCGGCCTGTTTGTAGCGGAGCGTGGCGAGGGCGCCTCGCGCCCGAAGCCCGGGGCTTCGCGAAGCGAAGGCCCTTCGAGTCTCGCCTCGGGCACCATACATGCAAGCGAGCGTTCAAGGGGGTCAAGGCCCCTTTTTCGTGTACGTAATGTGATAACGCGCTGTACGTGTTATTATTCGCAAGGCGTTGTTCTCGCAATGCCCTAAAGAGGAACCCGAGGGTTCCCACCTTTTGGCGCCAATGAGCAGCTGACTGGTCATACAACTTAGATTCCCTTCCTCAAATCGAGGAAGTCTATGTGTACGACCTGGTTGCTGAGAAGCGCCGGGTTATTTATTTATGAATGGAGGTAGGGAAAATAGCTAAGTCTGATGACACCCGCATCAACGACGAGATCACTGCATCTTCGTGCCGTTTGATTGGCGTCGATGGCTCTCAGCTCGGCCTGTTCGCCATCCGTGATGCCCAGCGCGTCGCCGACGATCAGGGTCTCGACCTGGTCGAGATCGCTCCCAACGCGGAGCCGCCGGTCTGCAAGGTCATGGACTACGGTAAGTTCAAGTACCAGCAGGCCATGAAGGCCAAGGCTGCTCGTAAGAACCAGTCCAAGGTCGAGGTCAAGGAAATGAAGTTCCGACCCAAGATCGACGTTGGCGACTACGAGACCAAGAAGGGCCACGTTCTGCGTTTCCTCAAGAAGGGCGCACGCGTTAAGATCACCATCATGTTCCGCGGCCGTGAGATGGCTCACCCGGAGCAGGGCCTTAACGTTCTCGAGCGTCTCGCCGAGGATCTCAAGCCTTACGCTACGGTCGAGTCTAAGCCTAAGATGGAAGGCCGTAACATGCTTATGCTGCTCGCCCCGATTAAGGGCGCCTTCGATGAGGATAAAGCGGCAAGCGATACCAAGTAACTAGTGTTCTGTAACCGATTAAGGAGTATTTCATGCCTAAGATGAAGTCCCACAGCGGCACCAAGAAGCGTTTCCGCAAGACTGGTACCGGCAAGCTTATGCGCGCCAAGGCTTTCAAGAGCCACATCCTGAGCAAGAAGTCCACCAAGCGTAAGCGTGGCTTCCGTCAGGAGACCGAGATCGCCGCTGCCGACCGCAAGGTCATCAAGTCGCGTCTCGCCTAAGTCCGCGTTCCCGTTTTTCGTTTTACCGTCTAGGAGTTGATAGAACATGGCACGTATTAATCGCGCTGTTGCCGCCAAGAAGAAGCGCCGTACCGTTATGCACCGTGCGAAGGGTTACTACGGTGCCGCTTCGCGTACTTACAAGCATGCTAAAGAGCAGGTCCAGCACTCCCTGCAGTATCAGTATCGTGATCGCCGCAACAAGAAGCGCGAGATCCGCTCTCTCTGGATCACCCGCATCAACGCTGCCGCTCGCCTGAACGACATCTCTTACTCTCAGTTCATGCACGGCCTGAAGGTTGCCGGCATCGAGCTTGACCGCAAGGTCCTGGCTCAGATGGCTTACGAGGACATCGAGTCCTTCAACGAGCTGGCTACCATCGCCAAGAAGACTCTCGAGGCCTAATAGATTCTCTTGAATCGCTAGGGGAGTGTCGCGTTGTGCGCGGCGCTCCCTCTTTTTATCTGAAGCGCGGTTTACATTGCTAAAAGCGCGGGTAGATAAACACTTACAAGTGACCGATCTTTATATATCTCTTAACCGAAGGGTCATCATCTGATACGTGCAGTATTTCTGCACCAGCCTTTCTATGACATATATAGGAAGCGATGTATTGTGTAGGACTTGTGAAGAGTGGAATTCCCGCCCCCGGGGCCCCTCCGGTCTGGCAATATATCTCGTTGCCGCGCGGCCCGGTCGGACCGGATCAGCCGCGGGGCGTGCACCTTGAGAACCGGATACTGCGAGGATGGACACTCACTTCAGTGTCGCATCCGGGCAGACATCGAACCATTTGAAATGGTCTAACTTGGATTTGTTTTTCGCAAGGCCGCC
>DBFAQQ010000020.1:0-108795 GCA_048236535.1 Collinsella sp.
GCCCTGCTCATGCTCAGGTGCGGCGACTGCCAGCCCCAGCTCCCGGGTCGCCCGGTGAAGGCGAGGAAGAAGGGCGTGAAGGGAGCGAAGAGCGTTGCTGCCTAGGCTAGCCCCTTGTCACACAAACTACCGAAGCCTCAATTTAGGCGAACGTGACACTCATGCACTACAATGATAAATCGCGTAACAAAGCTGAAGGGGAGTTATCAATGGATCAAATGCAGACGAGCAATAGCGCTCCCCTGCCCATGCAAGCTACTCCCCAACCGGAGCAAATGACCGTTTCACCTGCACAAAAACCCCTAGTAGCCATCGTGCACGCATCGGTTGGATCGGGTCACAAAGCCGCCGCCAACGCGATTGCACAAGCATTTGACCTTATCCGCGGCACCAAGGGAATCCCTGAGGATATTGAAATTGAAGTGCTCGATATCCTTGATTTTGGACGTATTAAATTCGACGGCAATAAGACCGCGGCTTCTTTTACGGGAGCCACACGCCCCATTTACGACCTGACCTGGCGATATACGCTTACGGGACATCTGCTCTGGGGCGGTGGCACAGCATGGTCACGAATTATGTTCCCCGCCTTCAACGAATACGTCCGGACCCGCAGGCCCATAGCCGTAGTCGCAACACACATAACAGCGGCCAACGTCGCTGTGGGCGCCCGCGTCATCACGGGTATTGATTATCCGGTCATCTGCGTGCCGACCGATTACGAAGTCGAAGGCTTTTGGCCCCACAAGGACACCGACCTATTCTGCGTAGCCAACGAGTTTATGGCCGAAACGCTCCGTCCCCGTAAGGTTCCCGAGGCCAAAATCCGCATTACGGGCATCCCCATTCGCGCCGGGTTTGATACGGACTACAATCGCGAGGAAGAACTCGAGAAGTTCAATCTCCCCACCGACAAGACCATTGTGCTGGTGATGGCCGGCGCCAGTTTGCCTCAACCGTACGTTCGCTTTCGCGCGGAGATGGACCGCACTCTCCCCTTCCTGCGCAGTTTCGAGGACATGCACTTTGTCTTTTTGCCGGGCAAGGATGAGGAATACGCCACCCGCCTCAAGACGCTCTTCGACGCCATGAAGCTCGAAAACGTCACGGTTCTGGACTACGTGGACGACATGGCGGCCCTCATGCACGGCTGCGACCTGGCAATCCTCAAATCGGGCGGACTCACCGTCACCGAGTGCCTGTGCGCGCATCTGCCGATGATCCTGCTGGGCAAATCATACGGTCAGGAAAAGGCCAACACCACGATGCTCACCGGCATGGGCGCCAGCATGCACGTCACCACCGCACGAGAACTCATCGTAACCCTACGTCACTTGCACGACCATCCCGAATCACTCAAAGCCTTACTAATCAACGGTGAAGTACTACGCCGCCCCCACGCAGCCGAAGACATAGCCATCGCAACCATGGAGCTCGTAGGCAAACCCCAAAAGCGCAAACGAGCCTTCTGCCGCTTCTACTGGGGCGATAAACCCGCGCATATTCGCTAGGGTCTTAATGTCCGCTAGCCTGCGGGAGGCCCTATATATCATCCCGTGCTCAAACATTCTCGCTTCGCTGCGAAACTGCGCGCGGGACGATATATAGGGCCTCCCGCAGGCTAGCTGCGTTAACGTACTAGCAGCTATACCAGATTCCCCACCAGTAAAATCTGCAAAGGGGAACCAGAAAATATAAATACAGTAAGCCGACGCTACAAAGGGACGGTCCCTTTGTAGCGTCGGCTTACTAGAAAAGTAAATATTGTTTCAAGCGAGTAGCCGCCCGCCCGCCTCTCACACATATCGTTCCACGCGCAGTTTCGCAGCGAGCGAAGCGAAGCGAGAATGTTTGAGCATGGAATGATATGTGTGAGAGACGGGCGGGAGGGATACGAGCGCCCTAGGCGACGCCGCTGGAGCCGAAGCCTCCGTTGCCTCGGTCGGTTTCGTCTAGTTCTTCTACTTCTACGAGGTTGACCGTAGGGACTTCTTGGATGACGAGTTGGGCTATGCGGTCGCCTTTGTTGATATGGATGTCGTTGGTGGAATCAAGGTTGATGAGGATAACCTTGAGTTCTCCTCGGTAGTGGGCGTCGATGAGGCCCGGCGTGTTGACTATAGACAGGCCCTGCTTGATGGCCAAGCCGCTGCGGGGCTGCACGAAGCCGGCGTAGCCATCGGGCAGGGCGATGGCCAGCCCAGTAGAGACCAGACGGCGTTCGAAGGGCTTCAGCACGCAGTCCTCGTTGGAGCGCAGATCCAAGCCGGCATCGGTGGGATGGGCGTATTTGGGAAGCTCGACGGTGGGGTCGAGACGCTTTATGTTGACGGTAATATTGGACATGGAATCACCTTAGCTTGTCGAGCTCTTGCAGAAACTCATCGACGTCTTTGAAATCGCGGTAGACCGAGGCAAAGCGGATGTACGCCACCTTGTCGATCTTGGCCAAGCGCTTGAGTACCATGTCACCCAACTCATGGGACGTAACGGCCGTAAGCGTGCGAGAGCGCAGCTCGACCTCAATGTCGTCGATAATCTCATTGAGCTTCTTAGTGTCGATATCGCGCTTGATGGTGGCGCGCATCAAGCCGACGAGCAGCTTATTGCGATCGAACCGCTGCTTGGTTCCGTCCGACTTAATGACCTCAATTGGGTCTTCGCATCGCTCGAACGTTGTAAAGCGGTAGTTACACGAGCAACATTCACGACGGCGCTTAATGGTGTTATTTGACTCCTGCATACGGGAATCAACGACGCGGGTATGTGCCTTGCCGCATTTGGGACAGCGCATGGTACCTCCTCTTAAACGATAACAAGGGTACCATGCGCAGCGCGATAATGATTACGAACGAGCAGGAACCTTAAGATGCGCACCGGCGGCGAGCGAACCATGCTCCAGATGATTGACGTTACGGATCATGTCGGAAGTCTCTTGCGTGGAAAGGCCTTCGATTGGATATTCCTCGGCAAGAGACCAAAGAGAATCGCCAGACTGAACGCGAATGGTCTCGTAGGTAACGTTGGAAACGGACTCGGCATACGCGGCGTGACGAACGCTAAAGACCGACATAGCGAGGACAAAGAAGAGCGTAAGCGCAACGGCAACGGCGACAATCGTCGGAACCTTCAGGGCAACGCGAGTCGGCGCGACTACAGCCTGCTGATTGCGAGCAGGCTTTACGGTCAAAGGCTGAAAGCCGGAGCGGCCACCCTGAACAACCGTAAAAGTGGGTTCTGCAGGCGTCTCGAGCTTAAGGGCGAGGTTTCCCTGGACCATATTCGTTGCGTTCATCATGTTCTCCTCTCGCGTGTTTTGCTGAGAACAGTTTTATCAAGCCGCGCGGACAAAAATGTCTAGCGCGAGAACGAATGTTCGGTTATTATTATCTTCGAACAGTTGTTCCTGTCAAGCAAAATTCGAACATTTGTTTGACATGGGTAGAGAGGATGCCCTGATGGCTCGCAAAATTACCAAGCGTCAGCAGCAAATTTACGACTTCATCAAGGAATATCAGCAGGAGAAGGGTTATCCGCCCAGCGTGCGCGAGATGGCTTCTGCCGTGGGCCTTTCCTCCCCCAGCACCGTGCACGCCCATCTATCTGCCCTGGAGGCGCGTGGGCTACTCAAGCGCGATGCCACCAAACCGCGCGCCCTGGAACTCTTTAACGAGGACGGTTCCTCTGTCTCAATTTCTAAATCTGACGAGCCCACCGCACCTCGCGGAACGGTCTCGCTACCGCTCGTTGGTCGCGTCGCGGCTGGGATTCCCATTCTGGCCGAGCAGAATATCGAAGACACTTTTACTATCCCGACCGAAATCGCCACCGATCAGGGTTCCTTTATCCTTGAGGTGCATGGGAGCTCAATGATCAATGTCGGCATCTTCAATGGCGATTACATCATTGTCCGTGAACAAAAGAGTGCCATGAACGGCGAAATTGTCGTGGCCATGATTGATGGTTCGGCGACCGTCAAGACGTTCTACAAGGAGCAGGGACGCGTACGCCTGCAGCCCGAGAATGACACCATGGAGCCTATCTATGCAACGAATCCCGTTATCTTGGGCAAAGTCGTCGGCTTGATGCGCCGGTTCTCGTAATGCAAAAACGCATCACCATCTTTGATACCGTCCGCGGGTTTACGATGATTTCAATGGCAGGTTTTCACGCTTGCTACGATCTCGTCTACCTGTACGACTGGGATATGCCCTGGTTTACCCAGACTGTCTTTCAAGACATCTGGCGCGCCAGCATCAGCTGGGTATTTTTGTTTATCGCGGGTTGGATGTGCACGCTCTCACGCAACAATGCTAAACGAGCGGCCAAGTACGCTGCCGCAGCTTTGGTCGTCTGGATTGCAACAACGCTCGTATCAGTCGACGATTCAGTGAACTTTGGCATCATTTATTGCATGGCGGCGTGCACTGCCATTATCGCGCTCGCGCGCACGGTTCTCGATAGGGTGCCGGCAGTATGGGGTATAACGATTTGCCTCATACTCTTTGCCTGTACCTGGAGCATTCCTAAAGCGGTCTACCCTATCCCCTATCTAGCTTGGCTGGGGTTCCCAAGTCCAGACTTTGTCTCCGGTGATTACTATCCACTCATCCCATTCTTTTTTATGTACCTCACAGGCTTCTTTGCCGCCCACGCCGCACAGAAAACAAGCCGCGAGGCGCCAGCATGGTCCTATGAGAATCCCGTTCCGGCGCTCGCAAGCCTCGGACGCCATGCGCTGCCGTTCTACCTGCTGCATCAGCCCATTATCTTGGGCATGCTGGAGTTGATTTACTCTGTTCGATAACGCTCGAGACGCGGTGCGATACGAGCCGGAAGCTTTGCCACAATACGAACGCCGTCCTCGAGGTATTCCTCATGCAGGAGGGTTCCCTGTTCATGCACGAGCGTGATTAACGCGCCCTCTCGATACGGGATATCGGCCGAGAGCAACACGTCTGTAGCGGCCGCTTCACGAGCGATGCGGTCGACTAAGTCATCAAGGCCCTCACCCGTCTGAGCCGAGAACAACACTGCCTCAGGATAGCGCCGGCGGAACCTCAATCGATCAACGCTATCGAGCAGATCGATTTTATTGAATACGGTCAGCGTTAAACGCTCTCCGGCGCCGATCTCATCAAGCACGCGGTCGACAGCCTCCAGCTGTCGCTCATAGTCCTCGTCAGACGCATCTACGACTTTGAGAATTAGATCGGCACCCAACACCTCAGACAGCGTCGATTTAAAGGCATCGACCAGACCATGCGGCAGCTTTTGAATAAAGCCGACGGTATCGGTAATCGTCATACCGCGACCGCCGGGCAAGCGATACGCACGCGTCGTCGGGTCGAGCGTAGCAAACAGCTTGTCCTGCGAAAGTACCGTAGAGGCGGTCAGACGATTGAGCAACGTCGATTTACCGGCATTGGTATAACCGGCTAACGCGACGCGAAACGCCGGTGACTCAATGCGGCTCTTGGATTGAACATCGCGACGCTGTTCAACCTGCTTGAGCTCACGACGAAGCGCAGCGATCTTATTACGAATGAGGCGACGGTCGACCTCGAGCTGACTTTCGCCCTGACCAAAACGTGAGCCGATGCCGCCGCGCGTCTGCTCCTTGGCGAGGTGGCTCCACATGCCACGCAGACGAGGCAGCAGATACTGTAACTGTGCCAACTGTACCTGCAGACGTCCCTCACGCGTCTGAGCATGCAGGCCAAAGATATCCAAAATCAACGCCGTGCGGTCAATAATCTTGACCGGTTCACCCACGGCTTTCTCCAAATAGGATTGCTGCGAGGGCGTCAGGTCGTCGTCAAAAATAACGACATCGGCATCCATGCGATGCACCAGGCCGCACAGCTCTTCAACCTTACCGGAACCGATAAACGATTTAGGATACGGCTTTACCAAACGCTGTGACAAGCGTGCCACGCACTGGGCACCAGCCGTGTAGGCAAGACGCTCCAGCTCATCAAGCGAGCGATCGAGCGGCCATGCATTGTCGCGCCATTCAACACCAACCAAAATGGCACGCTCGGGCTCGGGTGCCGTGGGAACAAGGGGGAAACGGGCCATTAGGCAGCCTCAATACGATGCAGGATATCCTCAACGACCTCATCGATCGTACATTCATCCATATCAAACCACGCGATACGGTCATCGCGCTTAAACCACGAAAGCTGACGCTTGGCATAACGACGCGAACGCATCTTAATGAGTTCGCGAGCCTCATCCATAGAAATCACGCCATTGAAAGCATCAATGATCTCTTTATAACCAATTGCCTGCATCGAAGTCAGGGCATCTCCCAGCCCCTGGTCCATCAGACCGCGAACCTCATCAACAAGACCCTGTTCAAACATCAGATCGACACGCAGGTTAATGCGCTCGTAGAGCACCTCGCGATTACGCGTCAGACCAAACCATAGGGCATGATAATGCTCGCGCGGAACACTAAACTGCGACTTTTGCTGCGCGTAGGACACTCCATCATCGTGCATTTCGAGCGCGCGAATCACGCGACGAACATTATGGGGGTGGATGACCGCAGCGGACTCGGGGTCACGCTCGGCAAGCAACGCGTGCAGCGCTTCCTCGCCTATGCGCTCGGCAAGTTCCTGATACCCCGCGCGACGAGCGTCCTCAAGCTCGCCCGAGGGAAAATCCATCTCATCGAGGGCGGCCTTGAGATACAGCCCCGTACCTCCGCAAAAAACCGGCAGGCAACCCGAACCAAGGAGACGTTCAACATGCGCGCGAGCGTCAGCCTGATAAAGCGCAGCAGAATATGCCACACCCGGCTCTACAATGTCGACGAGACGCAGCGGCGCCGTACACTCATCGGGCGCCATCTTTGCAGTACCGATGTCCATGCCGCGATAGATTTGCATCGCATCGCACGACAGCACTTCGGACGAAAGACGAGCTGCCAAACGGTCGGCAACGTCACTCTTACCAACCGCCGTCGGACCGACGATCGCAACGGCGGAAAGACCTGCCCCGGAAGAAACCATTAGCGCGGCTCGCCCACAACGGAGCCGGACAAATACCAGGTCTTGGCAACGTCAACGTCAACATCAACGATCTTGCCAACGAGCTGATCGATGCTGTAACCCTCGGGGATAGGCGCATGCACGGTCTGATTCTTGGGACTCTTGCCCAGCAGGACCGCGTCGTTCTTTTTACTCGTTCCCTCAATGAGCGCCGGCACCACAGTGTGAAGCTCACCCTGGTTATACTCGTGTGCCGTGGTCTCGATAACCTTAACCAGGCGGTTGAAACGCTCGAGAATAACCTCATGCGGCGTAGGATCGTCAATCTCGGCGGCCGGGGTACCGGCGCGCTTGGAATAGATGAAAGTATAGGCCTGAGCATAGCGGACCGTCTCGGCAAGTGAGAGCGTCTGCTCAAAGTCCTCTTCAGTCTCGCCCGGGAAGCCAACGATAATGTCGGTCGAGAGCGCGATATCGGGCATGCGGTTGCGAATGCGATCGACAAGGCCCAGATAGTCCTCGCGTGTATAACGGCGATTCATCTCTTTGAGGATGCGCGTGGAGCCCGACTGAACGGCCAAGTGAAGCTGCGGCATGACGGCGGGCGTCTCGGCCATAGCGTCGATGGTCTCGGGCAGCAGATCCTTAGGATGAGAAGAGGTAAAGAAAATGCGCTCGACGCCCGTATCGCCCACCGCGCGCAGCAAATCGGCAAAACGCGGCTTACCAAACAAATCGCGGCCATATGAGTTAACGTTTTGGCCCAGCAGCGTAATCTCACGCACGCCCTGGCGCACCAAACCGGTCACCTCGTCGACAATCTCCTCGAAGGGGCGGCTCTTTTCGCGACCGCGCACGTACGGCACGATGCAGTAGGTGCAGAAGTTATTGCAGCCCGTCATGATGGGCACCCAGGCGTGATACTGCGTCTCACGGTGCCACGGCATACTCATGGCATCCGTATCCTCATGCTCATTGGTGCGGATATGACGCTTGCCGTCCAGGAACGCCTCAGCAATGAGCTCGGCCACATGTGCGATGGAATGCGTGCCAAAGATGACATTGACGTTATCGACGTTGGTGAGCAGACCCTCGCCATCGCGCTGCGCGATGCAACCACCAACGGCAACCACGCGCTTGCCCGAAGGCGAAGGCGGCAGGCTTTTACAGGAATTGCACTGACCATACAGGCGCGTATCGGCAGCCTCGCGCACACAGCACGTCATGAACACAACGATATCGGCATGCTCGGGATCGAGCGCCATGAGGCAGCCATACGAATCAAGCAGACCGCTCACACGCTCGGAGTCGTGCTGATTCATCTGACAGCCAAAGGTGCGGATAAAGTAGGTTTTACCGGCAATAATATCGCGTACGGAACGCTGGTCCATGTGCATAAGTCCTAACGATGGGGAGCGAAACGAGGCAAGCAGAAGCTATGCCACAGGCTTAACGTCATCCATGACGACGTTATCCATAGCAGCTCGATTGATCTGGTGAACGTAGATAGAAAGGCGGATGGCCGTGCGCGACTCCCCATTAATGAGGATGTCGGAGAACACGGGCGCGCAGGAAATATCAAAACCGGTTGGAATCAAAAAACCGCGCGCGATAGCCACGGCCTTAATGGCCTGGTTGACAGCACCGGCGCCGACACACTGGATGTTGACGGGTACACCATCCTTGACCATGCCGGCGATGGCGCCGGCAACGGACGCGGGCGATGATTTGCTTGATACCTTCAGGCAATCCATGAAGAAACTCCTGCGTTTAAAAGTACGTTTTAACTGCAATAACTGTATCGTACCGAGTGGGCTCGGTAAAGGCACTATTCCTCTTTGGCAAGATCAAATGTCACGGTGATTCGATCACGCGAAACGCGAATCTTTGGGTCGCCGCAAAGGTTGAGATAGTACCGGGCGGCAAGATCATTAAAGTCGCGCTCCACAGCACGCGAAAACTGTGCCATGTCATCCTTGGCAATACGTAGCCCGCGACGATCCTTCGCGAGATCGACAGGAGCCGCCGCATGCGAGGATGAGTCACGCTCGCGCAGCAGACGCGCGGTCACACCGCGAACGGGCTTAATCTGCCCTGCCAAAATGCGATGTGCCGTGCGCTCGGACATCTCAAGACCCAAACCCGAGCAAATACGGATAAAGTCCTCGGCATCGGAGGCAAGGCCTAAACGGTCGACAACCGGAAGCTCGCTCTCGTCGTCAATAAACAGGAGACGAGACGTATCGAGCCGACTTGACGCCTGAGCATAAAGAGTCGCGGCAATCTCAGACGGAGAACCAAGATAGACATCGCAACCACGCAGCTCCTCGAGCGCAAACTCACAGGCAGCGCGAATAATATTATGCGGACCGCGAGCACAGACATAACGTCCGTCCTCATCCTTGACGGCCTGGGGCCAGCTGGACTGATCGGCACGCTCACTAAGGCGGTCGGCTGCAACGCTCACCTTAAAGGCTGAGCCAAGATCGACGCCGGACGTGACCACACGGGCCTCGTCGGTGTTCTGCTTGATCGAAAACAATGCCATGCCACGACCGTGAACGCCCCAACGGTCCATCTTCATGCTCTCGAGCTTTGAGGTAACGCGAGCATCGAAGATTCGCTCTTGCATATCCTGCGGAACACCCGAGCCGTTATCCAGAAAGACAAGCGTGCGGACGCCATCTTCCTTGGTCGTGGCGAGATAGACCTTGTCGGCGCCGGCATCGCGAGCATTACGGAGCATTTCGATGACGATATCCTCGACATGCTGAATGTCGTGCTTTGCCTGGCGCCGCTCGGCCTCCGAAACGCGGAGGCGGACATACCCCTCGCCAAGGTTCTCCTCGACGCGAAGGTTGCCCTCCCCCGACATCGACGCGATAAATGAGATGAGCTCGTTCGCGTCGCTCATGTTATTTAGCGATATCGACAGCGCGGCTCTCGCGAATCACGACGACGCGCACCTGACCGGGATACTCCATCTCTTCCTCGATCTGATGGGCGATATCGTGAGCCAGGACCGTGGACTGGGCATCGGAAATCTTGTCCGGCTGAACCATGACGTGGACCTCGCGACCAGCCTGCATGGCATAGGTACGCTCGACGCCGTCATGGGAGTTGGCGATCTCCTCGAGCTTCTCAAGGCGCTTGATGTAGTTCTCGGCAGACTCGCGACGGGCACCGGGGCGAGAAGCGGAGACGGCATCGGCAGCCTGTACCAGGACGTCGAGCACCGTGTTGGGGTCGACATCGGCATGGTGAGCCTCGATAGCGTGGACGATAACAGGCTTCTCGCCATAACGGCGGGCAAGCTCGGCGCCGATGACGGCATGCGGGCCCTCAACGTCGTGGTCAATTGCCTTGCCCAGGTCGTGAAGCAGGCCGGCGCGCTTGGCGGTCACAACGTCCAGGCCAAGCTCGGAAGCCATCACGCCGCACAGATCAGAGACCTCGAGGGAGTGCTGAAGCACGTTCTGACCAAACGAAGTACGGTAGCGCAGGGCACCAAGGGTCTTGACGATCTCGGGGTGCAGGTCGTGAATGCCGGTATCGAAGGCAGCCTGCTCGCCAGCCTCGCGCACGCGCTGCTGAACCAGGTCGGCAGCCTTGTGATACATCTCCTCGATGCGGGCGGGGTGAATGCGGCCGTCGGCGATGAGGTTCTCGAGGGCGACACGGGCGGTCTCACGACGGACCGGGTCGAAGCTCGAAAGAACGACGGTCTCGGGCGTGTCGTCGATCACGAGGTTGACGCCCGAAACCTGCTCGAAGGTGCGGATGTTGCGACCCTCGCGACCGATGATACGCCCCTTGAGGTCATCAGAGGGAATGTGCACGGAGGTAACGGTGACCTCGGCAGTGTGGTCGGCAGCGCAGCGCTGAATCGCCAGGGACAGAATCTCCTGGGCGGTCTTGTGGCACTCGGCGCGAACCTGCTGCTCGGACTCGCGAATGATCGTGGCGGCCTCGTGGGTGACCTCGCCACGAACCTTATCGAGGAGTTCCTTGTGGGCGTCCTCGCGGGTAAGGTCGGCAATACGCTCGAGCTCGGAGGTCTGCTTTGCGCAGAGCTCCTCGAGCTCACGGGAGCGCTTCTCGACCTGACCGGCCTGGCTGGACAGCTGATGCTCGCGCTTGTCGAGAGCGTCGTTGCGGCGATCGAGGGATTCCTCGCGCTGCATCACGCGGTTCTCGAGCGTACGAATCTCACTCTTACGCTGCTTGTCCTCGGCCTCGGCGGCCTGCTTGTTCTTGATGATCTCCTCTTTAGCCTCGAGCAGAGCCTCTTTTTTGAGGGTCTCGGCCTGACGCTTAGCATCACCGATCAGGGACTCAGCCTGTGCGTGTGCCGACTGGATCTTTTCGTCGGCCTCGTGAAGACTACCCTGCTTGGCGGTGCGCATGTAGGCAATGGCGGCGATAGCACCCAAAACGATGCCAACGAGCGCTGCGATGATAGGCATGCTCACTCCTTTTTATGGATTCGTTACACAACAAAGCGAACCGTCCTTACGAACGGCTCGCGACATTTGAGTAATATGGGCGCAGCTTATGCGGGTCGGATACAGATAAACATATAAACAAACTCATCACAGATGAGCACATATCACAAAGCAAATGACAGTGTTTATCGTACGTTGAACCACAACAACTGTCAAATAAATGGCCCCAGTACGGCGGTTAAAACGCGGTGAACGGCAGGGCCACAAAACGCATACGCCTAAACCGAACATTCCTCGCGTTCAAAATCGAGACGTGCCTTAACGGCATCGGCGGCGATGTGATACGAGAAGCCCTTGCCCATCAAAAACCGAACCAGTTTTTCGAATCCGCGTGTCTCTGGAACACGCCGCTTGGCGAGCAGGGCTGACGCACGCGCCAAATCGTCTTCGACGGCAAAAAAATCCTCGGGATAACCGGGAATGTCATCGAGCACGACATGACGGCGCTTGAGCTCGGTCTCGATTTTGCGCTGTCCCCAACCGCGCCGCTTGCGCTCCTCGATAAAGTACGAGCAAAAGCGGCTCTCGTCTAAAAAGCGATACTCGGTGGCGCGCTCGACGGCGAAATCGATCGCAGGCTGGTGAAAGCCGTAGCGAGCCAGCTTGTCACGGACCTCACCCGTCGCATGGTCACGGCGCGATAACATCTCGGTCACCATGGTAAGTGCACATTTACGCTCGATGAGCTGCACCGCCTCACGAAAGTTGTCCCAATCACAGGGAAGATCGGGGCGGTTTTTGACATACAGCCGCGCGACCCGCACGGGAATCCAAATGGACCGCTCAAAACCGCCCTCAAGCTCACAATCGATATGTGCGCAAGGCTTTTTGGACGCATATCCGCTCGAGAACGAGGAGGCCGCCTTCTTATCGGGATAGACGACCGTGGCCTCGGTCACCGTATACGACATGAGCGTAACCGCTACTCGTCGTCATCATCGAGCATGGCGGAACC
Source organism: Collinsella sp. (assembly GCA_048236535.1). Lineage (GTDB taxonomy): Bacteria > Actinomycetota > Coriobacteriia > Coriobacteriales > Coriobacteriaceae > Collinsella. The sequence goes on from DBFAQQ010000020.1 coordinate 12,459, forward strand.
ATCGATGGCGTAAAGCTCGTCAAACTCCTCAGGCGCAGGCTGATCGGTCAGCTCGACTTCGGACGGAGCATCGTCATCAAACTCAAGCCCGCAGGCAAGGCGGACCTTATGCTCAATCTCGTCAGCGCAATCGGGATGTTCGCGCAGGAACGCCTTGGCGGCCTCGCGACCGTTGCCGAGTTTGTCCTCGCCATAGGCAAACCAGGAGCCCATCTTCTTGCAGATGCCGCACTCGACAGCCATGTCCAGAATTGAGCCCTCCTTAGAGATGCCCGTACCGTACATGATGTCGAACTCAGCAGAACGGAACGGAGCGGCCACCTTGTTCTTAACGACCTTGGCGCGTACGCGGTTACCGATAACCTCGTCCTTAAGCTTAATGCTGTCGATGCGGCGAATGTCGATACGAACCGAAGAGAAGAACTTAAGGGCGCGACCGCCCGTCGTGGTCTCGGGGTTGCCGAACATGACGCCGATCTTCTCACGCAGCTGGTTAATGAAGATGCACGTCGTGTTGGACTTGGACAGCGAGCCGGCGAGCTTGCGGAGCGCCTGGCTCATCAGGCGAGCTTGCAAGCCGACCGTGGTATCGCCGATTTCTCCCTCGATCTCGGCACGCGGGGTCAACGCGGCGACGGAGTCGACGACGATGGCATCGATGGCGCCGGAACGCACGAGCATGTCAACAATCTCGAGCGCCTGCTCGCCCGTATCGGGCTGAGAAATGAGCACTTCGTCGATATCCACGCCGATGCGCGCGGCATAGGTGGGATCGAGCGCGTGCTCGGCATCGATAAATGCCACAACGCCGCCCATAGCCTGGGCCTCGGCCAGGATCTCGAGCGAAAGCGTCGTCTTACCGGAGGACTCAGGACCGTAAATCTCGACGATACGGCCGCGCGGCACACCGCCGATACCCAGAGCGGCATCGAGGGCCAGGGCGCCCGTGGGAATGGCCTCGACCTCGAGCTCGGGACCACCGTCGCCGTACCTCATGATGGAACCCTGGCCGAATTTCTTCTCGATCTCTGCCTTGGTGGTGGCGATCATCTCATCGCGCTCTTTACCCGTCGTGCGAGCATGAACGGTACGTACGGGACCTGAATTCTTGGCCATGAATAGCCCTCCTCTTAACAACCTGCATCGATAATAAACGAACGGCTGTTCGTGGTCAACCGTTCAGATAAATCATATGCAGCCGACCTTTCCAAAACCCAACCAAACGCCGACCAAACACTGACCAAATGCTTGACCGCAGGCGAACCAAGAAAATCATGACGAGGAAAAATACGACAACTACCTGCACAAAGATATAATTCGCCGGAGATCCCTATCTCCACAATTAAGGGGCCCGGAGGCCCCTTAAAACACGTCTATTCCATAGAATTGAGTACAAGGGCAATGCGACCCAACGCCTCCGTGACCGCATGGGCACGAACACACGAACGGTCGCCCTCATAGTAGCAGCGCACAGAGTCCACGACCGGCACTCCCCCATCGGCGGAACGATGCGCCCAGCCAATATAGAAAGTGCCCGCAGAATCGTCCTCAGTACCACCGCCGGGGCCGGCATAACCCGTTGCGCTCACTGCAATATCGCTCTGATACAGCTCCAGCGAACCCACCGCCATCTCGCGCGCGGTCTGATGCGACACCGCGGTATAGCGGTCGAGCGTCTCCTGCTCAACACCCAGCACGCGATGCTTAATCTCGTCGCAGTACGTCACCGCACCACCGCGCAGCACCGCCGAGGCGCCCGGGATATCGGCAATCGTCGAGGCGATCATACCCGCCGTCAGCGACTCAGCCGTCGAAACCGTCATGCCCCGAGCGCTCGCACGCTCGACGATATCGCGCGCCAGCTCCTCGTTATGTGCGGAAATCTGCTCAAAAGAGTCCGTCATACTCACCAGGACCTAGACCGAAAAGACGATCTTGCGGCAGTTCCAGAAGTACTGGGCGCCCGAGATAACGGTCAAGACAACGGCAACGGCGTACAGGAAGCGCGACACCGAGTAGATGCCGAGCGTCAGTGCCACCGGGCCAAGGTGCAAGCCGGCCATCGCAAAAACGCACAGGTAACCGCAGATGGAGACCATCGTGGTTGCCGTCTTGTACTTGCCGAGCTTATCGGCCGCAACGACCACGCCGGCGGCACTCGCAACCATGCGCAGGGCGCTTACCAGCAGCTCGCGGAAAAGGATAATAAACACGGACCACACAGTCACCGCGCCAAAATCCAAGAACAGCAGCAGGGCAGAGAACACGAGCAGCTTATCGGCGATGGGGTCCAAGAATTTACCGAAGTCGGTGATCTCGTTGCGCGAACGCGCCAGATAACCGTCGACCTTATCGGTGCACGACAGGATCACATACAGAATGAAGGCAGCGGCGGCGAGCGGGCCGTCGAAGGTGCTCCAATCCGTACCGGCAACGCTCGTGTGAGAAAGCGCCGACACGATCATGAACACCGGGATAAGGACGATGCGCACGCACGTCACGATGTTGGCGGGCGTCCAGACACTCGTCAGTTCCTTATTTCTCTCGTTTGCCACGACGCTCTCCTACTCCACAACATGGCCGATAAGCTCATAGCAGAAGCTATCGGTAAACTCGACAGTCAGAATATCGCCCACGGATGCCTCGCTGGCGTCCAAGTGCACCGCGCCATCGGAATCGGGCGCCTGGAACCAGGCATGGCCGATCAGCTCGGCGCCATCCTCGGTCTCTTCGATACCGTCGACGATCACCTGGGCGCGCTCGCCCACATGTGCGGCGGTAGCGGCAAAACCGAGCGACTCGGCCAGATCCATGGCCTCCTGGGCGCGCTCAAGCTTGACCTCCTCATCGACCTGGCCCTCCATCTTGGCGGCCAGGCTACCTTCCTCACGCGAGTAGGCAAAGACGCTCGTGTAGTCAAAGCCGACGGTGTCCATAAAGTCGATAAGGTCGCGGAACTCGTCGTCGGTCTCGGTCGGGAAGCCGACCATGGCCGTGGAACGGATCACGATGCCGGGGATACGCTCACGAAGGTCGCGGAACAGATCCTCGAGCTCCTGGCGCGAACCGGAGCGACGCATGGCCTTGAGGATGCGAGCGTCGCAGTGCTGCACGGGGATATCGATATAGGGCAGCACCTCGGGCGTATCACGAATGGTCTCAATGAGCTCGTCAGTCATGCCCTCGGGCTGTAAGTAGAGCACACGGACCCAGACGTTGTGCGGGCGCACGGCCTCGGCGACGGCACGCAGCAGCTGCGCCAGATTGCGCGGCGAGCCCTCGGCGACGTCCTCGTCGGCAAAGTCGGTGCCCCAAATACCCGTGTCCTGGCCGATCAGCACGATCTCGCGCACACCGCCGGCAACCAGGTCGCGCACCTCGGAGATAATGCTCTCGGCATTACGCGAATGATAGCGACCGCGAATGTAAGGGATCATGCAGAAGCTGCAGAAGCGGTTGCAGCCATCAGAAATCTTGACGTAGGCAACGGCACCCTCGACGGTACGCTTGACCTGCGGAATATAGGCTGCGATCTCACGCTCGAAACCCAACACGCCATCGATGACCGCCACGATGCCGTCCTCCTCGTCGGCCTTCACAAAGGCAGCGACCTCGGGCAGCTCGTCAGGCAGGTCGTCGCCATAGCGCGACGGCACGCAGCCGCACATGACGATGGGGCAAGAACGAACGCCGTCCTGAACCTCGTTGGCGAGCTCGAGCGTGGTCTCGATGCTCTCGGACGTTGCGGAGGCGAGGAACGAGCATGTATTGACGATGGCGATATCGGCATCCTGCGGGTCGAATGCTTCCTCGTAGCCTGCGGCGGTCAAAAGAGAACGCATGCGGTCGGTGTCAACCTCGTTCTTAGCGCACCCGAGGGTGATGTAGAGCACGGAGCCCAACGGTGTATCCATGTTGGAAAGCGGTCCTTTCGAATGATATTAGCGGTAGTTGGTGAACTGAAGCGGCTGGCCGTAGTCCTGGTCGCGCAGGAACTGGATCACAGTCTGCAACGCGTCCTTCGAAGCAGAGGAAACACGCAGCTTATCGGCCTCGATGGTCACCTTGACCTTGAGCTTTTGGTCCTTGATGTCCTTGTTGATCTTCTTGGCGGTCGCCTGGTCGATACCCTCGACGATATGGGCGAGCACGCGCACGGTGCCGCCCGATGCCGCCTGCGGAGCATCCCACGAGACAGCCTTGAGGTCGATGCCGCGCTTGATGAGCTTGGAGCTCAGCAAGTCGATAATCTGCTTGGAGACAAAGTCGGCCGGGGCGTTGATCGTAAAGAGCTTGTCGCCCTTCGAAAGCTCGATCGTGGCGCCGGAATCCTTAAGGTCATAGCGCTGGGAAATCTCGCGCGTGGTCTGCTGGAAGGCGTTGTCGACCTCTTGCATGTTGACCTCGGACACGACGTCGAAGCTGGAATCTTTAGCCATGATGTTTCCTTTCGCGTACGAGCGGCTAGTAGCTATCGTACGAATAGTCGGTAGAATCGGTGGGCGTCTGACCGTCAGTTGAGGTATCGGCGCCATCCGTGGACTGGGCATCGGTACCATCGGTGGCATCGGTACCATCGGTGGTGTCGGTACCATCAGAACTTTCACCATTCTCGGAATCAGTCGTCTCCTTCTTGGGAACGGTGATCGTCACACGCGCCACGCCCGAGGTCTTGGTGTCGTAGCGGACCTTTTCACCGTTCTTGGTAACGGTGACGTCGGAAGGCTTGGATGTGGTGATCTCGATCGAGGACTCGGGCGTGTACTCCTGCTCAAAGGGGCCAGTCGCCTGGGCGCCATAGACCGACTTGCCGTCGACCTTGACCTCAATCCACGCGGTCTTTCCCTTGGCAACGGAGACTTTGACCTTCGTGACCTCGTTCTCTTCCTTCTTGGCCGTCGTCTTGGTAGCGTCCGAATCAGTCGACTCATCCGTAGCCTCATCGGTGTCTTCGTCCTCGTCGACCGTTTCGGTCTTCTTAGAAGACTTCTTGGTCGTCGTCTTGGTAGCAGCGGGCGTCTCGGGCGTGTTCTCGGGCGCCGAAGATGCGCAGCCGCGCAGAAGCACCACGATGAGCACAATCAGCAGCAACACCACGGCACCGATGCCGGCGTAGACGATACGCGGATCGAGCCCGTTGTTTTGAGGAGTACGTGATCCGCCGCGTCCACGACTGGAACTGTTGCGGCCGCCTCCCTGAGGCATACGACCACGATTGCTATCGGAACGGCCGCGATAGCAATCGTGGCCCTGAAGGCTGCGCTGACCCGAACGGGGCGCAAGTTCACCGCGGCCTTGATAGCCACGCTGGCCCGAACGCGGAGCCGAAGAGCGCTGGCCATACGGCTGTGATTGAGAGCGAAGACGCGGCGTCACCTGCGTGGTATCGGCATCCGCATAGCCACCGCGAGAGCGTCCCGTAGAGGCACCACGGTAACCGCGATCGGAATAGCCGCCGTCGCCGTAGCCGGCACGAGGGTCACGCGCCACGCCGCGAGCAGCGGGAAGCGCACGGTCCTCGGGCATCGGCGTACTGCGGAACCGGTCACGCTGTGAGCGAATTTCCTCGCCCGAACCCGTCTCGGTAATATAACCGGCCTGCTGAGGACGCTGTCCATAGCGGGTCGAACGACCGCCCTGAACCATCAGGAAGCGCCCGTTATCGACCGAGGAGCGCGAATTGACGTAGCCGGCGGCGTCCTGAAAACGACCGCCCTGCTGCGACGTCTCGCGTTCGTATGCCATCAGGTCGTCAAAGTAGGCATTGACGACATCGCGCGGATTGAGGCCCAAAAAGCGAGCATAGCTCGAAATCATGCCCTGTGCATAGCCGCGCGGCGGCATCGAAGCAAAGTTACCGGTCTCGAAAAACTCAATGATCTGCGGCCTGATTTTGATGGTGTTGGCGACCTGCTGAATGGAAAGGCCCATTCGGCGACGCTGCTCGAGCAGCATGTCACCAAAGCGTGCAGCCATCAGAATCCTCCAAACTCACGATCTTCACGTGCCATCTCGGCGTCGACAGATTCCAGCGCGGCAAGCCCCTCCTCGTCCAATAGGACCTCGCGCGGCTTGGAACCGTCGGGCGGGCCGACGACACCCTTTTCTTCCAGCATGTCCATAATACGCCCGGCGCGCGCATAGCCAACCTTGAGGCGGCGTTGCAGGCCAGATGTGGAGCCCAGCTGCGATTCCACCACAATATGGGCGGCTTCCCAAATGAGCGGATCATCGTCTTGCGGCTCGGCGACTCCGGTGCGGACAATGCCGCCGCCACCCGCCATGGACATGGAAGCGGGCGCCACGGCAGACAGAATCTCCTCGTGGTAGTCAGGCTCACTCTGCGACTTGACGAACTCGACAATCTCGTTGATTTCGTCGTCCGAGACAAAGCAGCCCTGGATACGGCGGGGCTTGCCCCAGTCGACCTTAGAGAACAGCATGTCGCCCAAACCGGTGAGCTTTTCGGCACCCATCTGGTCGATGATGACGCGCGAGTCGATGCCCGTGGCGACGTTAAAGGCGATGCGGTTGGTGATGTTGGCCTTGATGAGGCCCGTCACCACGTTGGAGCTCGGGCGCTGCGTGGCCACGATAAGGTGGATACCGGCGGCACGGCCCAGCTGAGCAATACGCACGATCGAGGCCTCGACATCCTTACCGGCGACCATCATCAAGTCCGAAAGCTCGTCAATGATGATGACCAGGTAGGGCATCTTTTGCGGCGGATTGTCGTAATGCTCAAACTCGCCGGCGGCCTGCTTTTCGTTGTAGGTCGAGATCTTACGCACGTTGAGACGCTCGAAGACCTTCAGGCGACGCTCCATCTCGGACACGGCCCATTGCAGAGCGCTCGCGGCCTGCTTGGGTTCGGTAACGACCGGTACGTAAAGATGCGGCAGGCCGTTATAGCCCGCGAGCTCGACGCGCTTGGGGTCGACCATGATTAGGCGAACGTCTTCGGGAAGCGCGCGCATGAGCAGAGTCGTGATGATGGAGTTGATCATCACCGACTTACCGGAACCCGTGGTACCGGCGATCAGCAGGTGGGGCATCTTGGCGAGGTCGGCGACGACCGGCGTACCCTCGGCATCGCGACCGATGGCCAGCTCGAGCGGACCGCCCTTCACATAGGGCAGCACGTCGCCCAGGTTGACGTTCTGGCGCTTGCGATTGGGGATCTCGATACCAACGAGCGAGGTGCCGGGGATCGGGGCAAAGATACGCACCGACTGGGCAGCGAGCGAAAGCGCGATATCGTCCTCGAGGCTCGAAATCTTACTCACGCGCTCGCCCTCGCCAGGTTGCAGCTTAAAGGTCGTCACCGTGGGGCCGGCGATCCAGCCGACCACGCGGGCACTGCGGCCAAACTCAAGCAACGTGGACTGAAGCGACTCGGCAGTCTGCTCAAGCTCCTTGTCCGAAGACGCGGCAGACGCCGACTGCGGGTTGGCATGCAGGATCTCGAGCGGCGGAAGCTTGAGGCCATCCCCTTCTTCACCCTCTTTATCTGCGGCGCCGCCGTCCGCTCCCCCATCGCTAGCCGAAGCCGATTCGACAGCACTCGAGGCAGGCGCATCGGCAACCTTGGGATGCTTCAAGAAGTCGGGAATCTGAGGTGCTGCCGAGACAGGATTCACGGCAAACGGCGGCTCGGACTCGTCGATCTTATCGGGGTCGTCTTCCATCGAAAGCTGACCGGTTACCTGGTCGCGCGTTGCATGGCGGCGCGGCAGCAAAGTTGTCTTTGCGGTCTCAATCGGAGCCTCGTCGTCCTCGTCATCGCCCTCGGTGAGCTCAATCTCGCTCTCGGACCAAGACGGGTCGGGCTCACTCGTATTGAGCTTAGGCGCGGCTTTGCCCTTCTTGGCATGACGGCGCGGCAGCAGCGTCGTCTTAGCGCGCTCGGCCTCCACGGCATCAGATACGTCGACAAACGGATCCTCGTCCTCGTCGTCATTGTCCAAAACCGGGTCCACATCGTTGCCCATGACCGTGGTCACGGCAGCATCGGAGCCCTTTTGACGAAGAATGCTCAGGTGCGGACGGGCAACGCCGGGCACCGACAGGGCTTCGTCGTCACCCCACGGGCTGGCGTTGACATCGGCACGACGGCGCTCGGCAAAATCGGCCGCACGGTCGCGAGCAGAGCGCAAAACGCCGCCAACCGAAAAGCCGATGATGACCAAGCCCACGACGACAAGGCCCAACAGGACTACCATCGCGATAGGCTTACCCAGGGCATTCTGCAGCGCACTCGCAATAAACGCACCGATGTAGCCACCCGAGGCGGACAGATTTTGCGGCGTGAACATAAGGTCACACGAGTCGCTTGTACCCGGCACCATCAGCGAAAGAATGGAGACTACGGCGATAAAGACCACGGCGCCGCCCGCAACAGAGCGCACGTTGAGCGGCGAGTCCTCGCCTAAAAAGAGCGTGGCGGCAAACAGCAAAATGACGATCGGCAGCACGTAGGCGCCCAGACCAAAGCCCAGGTGGTAGAAACCGGCAACCGCAGCCGTAACGGGTGCGGTCGCCGGCGAAATCACGGCAATGAAGGACGCAATCGCCAAAACGGCGATGACCACGCCGGCGATATCGCGGTTGGCCGAAGGCTCGACCAGGGGCTCAAAATCGTCAAAGTCCGCCTCGTGGCCCTTATTGGCACGCAGATGGGAACCGGCACCCTTAGCAGATGCCGGTTGGTTATTGGCCTTATTGCCTTTGGCGTTTTGTGCAGATCCGCGCGCCAAACTAAACCTCCATGACGACCGGGATGATCATCGGACGGGTGCGCGTACGGCTCCAGATAAAGTTAGAGAGCGAATCGCGCACGGCCTTGCGAATGGCATCGGAGCCGCTGCTCGTAAAGCTGAACTTGCCCTTCTCGATCGTCTTCATAATGGACGCGGAGGCATCCTCGGAGAACTGGTCGTCGATGGCAAACGAGACGCCGCGGCCCGAGAACTCGATGGCCTCGATCTTCTTGTGCTTGAGCGAGACGATGGCAACAGCGGTAACCATACCGTCGTTGGCGAGCTTCTGACGATCGCGCAGGACGATGGGGTCGGTATCGCCGATACGCAGGCCGTCGACGTAGACGACGCCGGACTCGACGGGCGTACCGCGCTTGACGATACCGCCGCGCATCTCGAGCGTGTCGCCGTTATCGAGGATAAAGATATGATCGTCCTTGATGCCCATCTTGCGGGCCAGCTGGGCATGGGCGCGCAGATGCACGGCCTCACCGTGAACCGGCATAAAGTACGTGGGCTTGGCCATGGCCATCAGGAGCTTGAGCTCCTCCTGGCTGCCGTGACCCGAGACGTGGACGAGAGCGCGGTTCTTATCCCACACGTCGCAGCCTAGCTTGGCCAGGCTGTTGACGACCTGCTGGACGGCTTTCTCATTGCCGGGGACCGGCGTTGCCGAGAGGATAACGGTATCGCCCTCGTGGATGGAGAGCGTCTTGTGCTCGCCATTGGCCATGCGGGACAGGGCCGACAGCGGCTCGCCCTGCGAACCGGTGCACATGACGACGATCTTGTCGTCGGGCAGGTTATCGATATCGAAGGCATCGATGATATCGGCATCGTCGATGTTGAGGTAGCCCAGCTCGCGCGCGACGCGGGTGTTGGTGAGCATGGAGCGACCGGTCACAACGACCTTACGGCCGCACTTACGGGCGGCATCGCAGATCTGCTGCAGGCGATGAATGTGGCTCGAGAACGACGCGACGAACACGCGACCCGGGGCGTTCTTGATGGCGTGCAGCAGATTGGGACCAACCTCGGCCTCGGACTTGGTAAAGCCAGGAACCGTGGCGTTGGTGGAGTCGGAAAGCAGCAGGTCGATGCCCTGCTTGGCAAAGCGGCTGATAGCGGCATAGTCGGGCGTGACACCATCGATGGGCGTCTGGTCGAGCTTAAAGTCGCCGGTGTGCATAACGGTGCCCTGGTTGGTGCGGATGAACACGCCCAGAGCGCCGGGGATGGAGTGCGTCATCGAGAAGAAGTCGAGCGAGATGCCGCCGAGGTTGACATGGCTGCCGCCCTTGACCTCGCGGAACTTGGGTGCGCGGATGCGAAACTCAGAAAGTTTGCCCTCGATAAAGCCAAGCGTCAGCTTGCTCGAAAAGATGGGCACCTTGTTGTTGAGGTCCTGCAGCAGGTACGGAAGCGAACCGGTGTGGTCCTCGTGGCCGTGGGTGACGACGATACCGCGGAGCTTCTCCTCGTTCTCCAGAACATAGGTGTAGTCGGGAAGCACCAGGTCGATACCGGGCTGGGAGTCGTCGGGGAACATGAGACCGGCGTCGACGAGCACCATGTCGTCGCCGCACTCGAAGACCGTCATGTTCTTGCCGATGCCGTCAAGGCCACCGAGCGGAATGATCTTCAAGGGAGATGATTTTTTAGCTGCCATAGGTTAGTGTGGTTTCCTTTCTTCGAAACGGGTCTGGAACAACCGACGGGGCGCTTCTGGCAAACCGACCGCCGGGAACGTACAACAAGCATCACAGAGTCGATGCAATAACCACAGTATGATACCCATTTGCACAACAACAGACCACCCATGCATCAAAGCCCCATCTGAACTGGTCCATCCCGCCGGTCTGGTCTCAGCGGTCCCGGCACGGGCGAAGTTTGCTGCTCTACAGTCCTGCGCAAGACGGAAAGCACATTAAGTGCTTTCCTTTGCGTGCGGAACTCGCGATAAACTTAGCCCGTGCCGGGCCCGCTGAGACCAGACCTGCCAAAAAGGGTCAGGTTTATTTTGGTCGGTTTTATCCGGGGCAATGCCGCGCATGCGATTATCTAAAGATCTTAATTCAGATAACTGAATAGACTATCTGACAAAATAGTAACCCGCGCCAACCAGCCCTTTTGCTATTCCCGGCGGGGTCCGCGGGTAAAGTTTATCGCGAGTTCCGCACGAACAGGAGGCCACTTAATGTGGCCTCCGTCGTGAGCAGGACTGTAGAGCAGGAAACTTTATCCGCGGACCCCGCCGGGAATAGCAAAAGGGCGGCCCCTATCAGGAGCCGCCCTTGTTGAGCTGATTATGTTTAGCTGTTACTCGGCGTCGTGGTGGCGGCGGGGCTTGCGGCCTCCGTTGTCGCCGGGACGGCGCGGACGGTCGCTGCGCTCGGAGCGCTCGCGACGCGGACGCTCACGGCGCTGGAAGTGCTCGCCGTCGCCCTCTGAGGCACCCTCGGCGCGAGCCGGGGCCTCGGGCTTATCCAGACGATCGAGCGAAATCTTGCCGCGGTCATCGACTTCGATGACGACGACCTTGACCTCGTCGCCCACATTGAGGACGTCCTCGACCTTCTCCACGCGGCCCTTGGCGACGCGGGAGATGTGCAGCAGGCCGTCCTTACCGGGCAGCAGGTTGACGAAGGCGCCGAAGGGCTGGATGGAGACCACGCGACCGGTGTACTCCTCGCCCGGCTCGGGAACCTTGATGATGAGCTTGATGCGCTCGACGGCCTGGTCCACGGACTCGCCGGTGCCGCCGACAAAGACGGTGCCGTCCTCCTGGATGTCGACCGAAGCGCCGGTCTCGTCCTGGATGCCGCGGATAACCTTACCGCCGGAACCGATGACGTCGCGGATCTTGTCGGTCGGAACCTGGATGGAGACGATACGCGGGGCGGTGCTGCGTGTGGTGTGGCGCGGCTCGGGAATCACATCGAGCATCTTCTGCAGGATGAAGGCGCGACCCTCCTTGGCCTGCTGCAGGGCGCGGGCCAGGATGTCGAAGGTGAGGCCGGTGGCCTTGTTGTCCATCTGCAGGGCGGTGATGCCCTCGGTGGTGCCGGTGACCTTAAAGTCCATGTCGCCCAGGAAGTCCTCGAGACCCTGGATGTCGGACAGGACCACGGTCTTGCCCTCCTCCTGGATCAGGCCCATGGCGATACCGGAGACCGGGCGCTTAATGGGCACGCCGCCGTCCATAAGGGCGAGCGTGGAGCCGCAGGTCGAAGCCATCGAAGAGGAGCCGTTAGACTCCATGACCTCGGAGACGACGCGGATGGCGTAGGGGAACTCGTTCTCGTCGGGGAGCACCGGAAGCAGAGCGCGCTCTGCCAGGTTGCCGTGACCGATCTCGCGGCGCTTGGGGCTGCCCATGCGGCCGGTCTCGCCGGTGCAGAACGGCGGGAAGTTGTAGTGGTGCATGTAGCGCTTGCCCTCGGTGGGCTCGATGGTATCCAGACGCTGGCCCTCGTTGAGCATGCCGAGCGACAGGACGGAGAGCACCTGGGTCTGGCCACGCTGGAACAGGCCGGAGCCGTGAACGAGCGGCAGGTAGTTGTCCTTCACCATGATGGGGCGAATCTCATCGGCGGCACGGCCATCGACGCGCTCACCGGTCTCGACGACCATGGTGCGCATAGCCTTCTTCTCGAGCTTCTTGAGCGCCACGGGGATCTCGCGCTCCCAAGCAGCCTGCTCCTCCTCGGTGAACTCGGCGCGGATGGACTCCTTCAGAGCCTCGACCTTGCCGATGCGGGAGAGCTTGTCGGCGTCGCGAAGGGCGGCAGCCATCTCGTCGTAGTGGGCGAAAATGCGCTCCTGGACCTCCTCGACGGGCTGGTCGAGCGGGTACTCCTTCTTGACGATGGCGCCGTTGACCTGCTCCCACTCGGCAACGAACTCGTCCTGGGCCTGGCAGAAGGCAGCGAGAGCCTCCTGGCCAAACTTCATGGCGGCGAGCATGTCGTCCTCGGAGATCTCCTCGGCGCCGGCCTCGACCATCGAGATGAAGTCGGCAGAGCCGCCCAGCTCCAGGTCCAGATCGGAGTTCTCGCGCTCCTCATAGGTGGGGTTGACGATAAACTCGCCGGTCTCCACGTTGCGGCCGATGCGCACGCAGGCAAGCGGGCCCTCGAAGGGCACGCCGCCAAGCGTCATGGCCAGGGACGCGCCCATGACGTTAATGACGTCGAAGGGGTTGACCTGGTCGGCGACGAGCGAGGTAGCGACGATGTGCACCTCGTTGCGGAAGCCGTCCGGGAAGCTCGGTCGGATCGGACGGTCGATCATGCGCGCGGTGAGCGTGGCCTTCTCGCTGGGACGGCCCTCACGCTTGAGGTAACCACCCGGGATGCGGCCGGCAGCGTACATCTTCTCGTTGAAGTCGACGGTCAGCGGGAAGAAGTCGTAGTTCTTGCGCTCCTTGGAGACGACCACGGTGTCGAGCATCGTGGTGTCGCCCTGCTTGACCAGACAAGCGCCGGTGGCCTGCTTGGCAAGCTCGCCGGACTCAAAGGTGTAGGTCTTGCCGTACAGCTCAAAGGTCTTGGATACGAGTGTCATTGTTCTCCTTTACCCCACAGGCCCCTTGCCTGCGGGCTTCTCATGTGACGCGGGCCCCCTGCCCCCGCCACGCTTCAGAGCGTGATTATTCATGCCCTTACACAAAAAGAGCGCCCCGCTGCGCAGGACGCTCTTAGCATGTACAAATCCTTACTGGATGTTGTCGCGGATGCCCAGAGCCTTGATGAGCTCACGGTACTCGACGATGTCGTTCTTCTTGATGTAGGAGAGAAGACGACGACGACGGCCGACGAGCATGAGCAGGCCACGACGGGTGTGGAAGTCCTTCTGGTGGGACTTCATGTGCTCGGTCAGCTCCTTGATGCGCTCGGACAGGATGGCGACCTGAACCTTGGGGTTGCCGGTGTCGACCGGGGTGTTACCGAACTGGGCAGTCAGCTCCGCCTTGCGCTCTTTGGAAACAGTCATTGTTTCACCTTTCGTTTTACGTCGCCCGCGGGCGACTCGATTCGCCTCGGACTGGGAAGCCGCCGGTGGAGCGAGCAACCAAGGTCGAGGTACCAACAGGTCGGCATGATACCACAAGCAGCCCGCGCCTGCGCATCATCACCGACCCAACATGAATTCCATCGCACGGAGGCGTTGATCGGTGTGCGTCGCAGCCCAAACATGCGAAAGCCCGAGCAGGAATGCCGCCGTATGCGGGTCGATTCGCTCGGCCATGAGCGCATCGAAGGTCATGGACATGAGGGCGCGCAGCCATGCGGTCTCACCGGTCGACACCAGTTCGGCACCTGGAACGCTCGACGCGCACGACCCGCACATGAGACCGCCCGCCTGGGGTGAAAAATACGACAGCATGGGGTCTCCGCACAGCACGCAGGCCGAAAAATCGGGTCGATAGCCAACGTGCGACAGCAGCTTAAAGACATATGCCGCCACAAGTAGGTCCATATGTGCCGTGTCAAGCCCGCTGCCCACCAGGGCAAGCGCTCGCTGCGTTATGGCAAAGGTAAACGGGTCCTCGGCGTCCTCGAACGAGCACACGCGCGCGACCTCGGCGATCGCGCTTGCGGCGCAGGTCGTCTCGTAATCGGGCGCAGCGCCGAGAGGCGCCTCCATAAGCTCGGCCTGGGAAACCACGTCGAGCGACCGTCCATGCGCGAGCAGCATATCAACGGTACAGAACAGCTCGCAGCGCGCAGCCAGGCGCCCACCGGGTTTGCGGGCGCCCTTTGCCACGGCACGAACCTGCCGACCCTGCTCGTCAAGCATCGTCAAGATCAGGTCGGTCTCTTTGAGCTTCGTCTTATCGAGCACGAGCACTTTCGTGCGATATGTCCGGGATCCTGCCATGCGCGCCGCGCGTCCTTAGTCTTCGGCGTTGTAGCCAAAGCGGCGAATCTGGGCCTCGTCGTCACGCCAGCCGGCCTTGACCTTCACGTCCAGCTCCAAAAAGACCTGCGTGCCAAAGATGCGCTCAAGATCGCGACGGGCGTCGATACCGATATGCTTGATCATCTCGCCGCCCTTGCCGATGATGATGCCCTTTTGGCCCTCGCGCTCGACGTAAATGGTGGCGTGCACGCGCAGCACCTTCTTGGTCTGCTCGAGCGCATCGCAGATCACGCCAACGGAGTGCGGGATCTCATCACGCGTGCGGCGCAAGACCTTCTCGCGCACAAACTCGGCAACGAGCGTCTCGTCGGAAGCGTCGGTACCCATGTCCTCGGGGAACCAACGCGGACCCTCGGGCAAAAAGTGCGCAACGGTCTCTATAAAGGCATCGACGTTGAAGTTCTTGACCGACGACGTCACAATCTCGTCGTCATATTCCATAAGCTCGTGGGCAGCCTTAAGCTGCTCCATGACCTGTGCGGGGTCGGCCTCATCGGCCTTGGTGAGCACCAGGACCTTCTTGCAACGAGCGCATCTGACACGCTCGGCAACCCAGGCGTCTCCCCTGCCGATCGGTTTGGTGGCATCAATCAAAAACGCGACAACATCAACATCGTTCAGCTCGAACAACGCGCTCTTGTTGAGCTCGGATCCCAAGCCGTCCTTGGGCTTATGAATACCGGGGGTATCGACAAAGACTAGCTGGTAGCCGGGGCGGTTGACGACGGCGCGCATGCGGCGGCGGGTCGTCTGGGCCACCGGCGAGGTGATGGCGACCTTTTTGCCATAGCAGGCATTAAGCAGCGTAGACTTGCCAGCGTTGGGACGACCGACCAGGGCCACAAAGCCGCTGCGGAAACCGGGCTCAACGCCACCAAAGCCCGCGAGGTTGTCGTCCTCGTCGCACAGGGCGTCGAGTTCCTCGTCGCTCATACCCTCAAACGGGTCGAACTCCTCGACATCCTCGAGCTCCTCGGCATCCACCGCGTCCAGGACCTCGTCATCCAAAACTTCATCGGCAGGCTGCATATTGTCGGACATGGGAATCCCTTTCTAAATAAAGCCGAGCGCGTGGGCAAATACCAGCAAGCCCACAATCGCGGCGGTGATGGAAAGAACGTATACGGAGGCGGCGGCGATGTCCTTCGCACGCTTGGCCAGCGGATGGAGCTCCTGGGTCGCCAGGTCGACGATGGCCTCCATGGCGGTATTGCAAAGCTCGCCGTGGATCACCAGGCCGCAACAGATGATAATCGTGGCCCACTCGGCAATGTCGAGCCCCACGATGCAGCCTGCAATGACGGTGCACACGCCCGCCACGAGCATGACCTTAATGTTGCGCTCGGTCTTGACGGCGGTGACGAAGCCCTCCATAGCGTAAGAAAACGACTTTAAGAAGGACGGATGGTCCTTGTTCGATCCGGGAATCATAGACGGCTCCTAGTCGTGGGCGTGGTTGGTGATGGGGCCGACGTGGACCAGCTTGGGGTCCTCGCCGCGCTCGAGCGCCAAATCGCGCAGGATGGCGTCCTCGCGGGCCTCCATGACCTCGGCCTCGTCGTCCTCGATGTGGTCATAGCCCAGCAGGTGCAGCATGCCGTGAACGAGCATCAGACGACACTCGTCAGCGGGGCTATTGCCAAAACCAGGGGCCTGACGGGAAATAACCTGCGGGGCCAAGATGATATCGCCGAGCTCGAGCGTCTCATCGGCGGGAATGTCATCGTCAAAGGCCGAATCGCACTCAAACGAGAGCACATCGGTGGTGCGGTCGATACCGCGCCACTCGTGGTTGAGCTCGTGCATCTCGTCCTCGTCGACATACGAAAGGGAAATCTCGACTTCACGTTCAACGCCCTCGGCGGCAAGCACGACCTCGCAGATGTGCTCCACCTCCTGCGCGTCGAGCAGCGTATCGAGCTCGGCATCATTGCTGATCAATACACTCAACGGGACTCCTTTCGGTCACGTACGCGTTTCTCGCGCGCATCATCATAAGTATCATATGCCTCGACGATACGACCCACCAAGGCATGGCGCACTACGTCAGCACGCTCGAGGTGCGAAAATGCGACATCGTCGACACGACCCAAAATCTGCTCAACGTCGGCAAGACCGCCGCGACGACCCACCAGGTCTCGCTGACTCAGGTCGCCGGTAATCACAAACTTGGAGTTGAAGCCCAAGCGCGTCAGGAACATCTTCATCTGCTCGAGCGTGGTATTTTGCGCCTCGTCGAGCACCACGAAGGCATCGCTCAGCGTGCGGCCGCGCATATAGGCAAGCGGGGCGATCTCGATCACGCCGCGCTCCATAAGCTCATCGGTGCGCTCGCGATCCATCATGTCAAAAAGGGCGTCGTAGAGCGGACGCATGTAGGGATCGATCTTTTCCTCGAGGGTACCGGGCAAAAAGCCCAGGTTCTCCCCCGCCTCGACAACCGGACGCGTCAAGATCAGACGGCCCACCTCGTGGCGCTTGAGCGCGGCAACGGCGAGCGCCATGGCCAGATAAGTCTTACCGGTGCCGGCAGGACCCAGGCCAAACGTGATGGTATGCGAGCGAATGGCATCCACATAGCGCTTTTGGCCGAGCGTTTTGGGGCGAATGGCACGACCGCGATACGAAAGCAGCACGTCATCGCGAAGCGACGTAGCCTCGTGCTCACCGTCGCGCAGAACGGCCAGACAGCGCGAGACATCGTCGGCAGAAAGCGTGCGCCCGGCAGCAGCCTCACGAAAGGCATGTTCGAAAAAACGCGCCACGAGTTCGACCTCATCCGGGTCACCGCTCACGGCGATGCTATCGCCACGGGCGACCACATGGGCGCGAACCAAGTTCTCGAGTGCACGAAGGACGCCGTCGCCGGCGCCCAAAACGCGCGAGGGGTCGATACCCTCGGGAACGGTAAGTCTAATCTTCGAGGCTTCCATGAACCTCCCTGCGCGCATGGACCAAGCCGGAATCATCGACTCCGATGATAGCAACATCGAGCAGGCACGGGACTGTGAGTCCACAGGTATCGTCAAGACGGGCATGATGGAACGAGCCGAGCGTCAGGTTATCGCCGTACTCGAGGACGGCACGCTCGACGGTGCCCATGCGACGACGAGCGTCGGCAATGGCGAGTTCCTGCGCCGCGGCTCGCATACGACGGCTGCGCTCGGCCATAACCTCGGGCGGCACCTGGTCGGGCATATCGGCAGCAAGGGTACCGGGACGTTTGCTATAGCGGAACACGTGCATACGCGAGAAACCCACACGACGGCACAGCGCCAGCGACTCCTCGAACTCCTCGTCCGTCTCACCAGGAAAACCGACGATGACATCGCACGAAAGAGACGCCTGGGGCAAGTTGGCGCGAATCATACGCACCGTGTCCTCAAAGGCCTCGGCGCTATAGGGACGGCCCATGCGATGCAGAGTCGCTGTGCAGCCGGACTGCACGGGCAGGTGCAAAAACGGGGCGATACGCTGCGGATAACGCGCCATAACCTTAAGCAGGCGCTCGGAGATATCCATGGGCTCGACCGAGGAAATGCGCACATGCGGAATAGACGTGCGCTCCATGATGGCCTCGAGCAGCTCATCGATTTCGACATGCTCGTCGGTCGCGCTCTTGCCATCGTAGGCACCCAGGTTCACACCGGTCAGCACCACCTCGGGCACGCCGGCCTCCTGGGCCTCGCGAACTTGCTCGAGCACGGACTCGACGGGCACGGAGCGCTCGGGGCCGCGCGCCTTCCACACAATGCAATAGGTGCAGCGATGGTTGCAACCGTCCTGAATCTTCACGCCCAGGCGAGAGCGACCGAGCGTATCGACCACCTCGCCATCGCTGCAGGCGGGAACGCTATCGGACTCAACGCCCAGCACCTCGCAGACACGTTCGGCGACATCGATCTTGGACGGCTCGGCGATCACGCGATCCGAAAGCTCCATCAGCTCCTCGGGATGCAAATTGACCACGCATCCGGTCACGACCACATAGGGCTCGTTTGGATGGGCCAGCGCATGACGGACGGCCTTACGGGTCTTGGCCTCGGCCTCGCCCGTAACGGCACAGGTGTTAATGACGATCAGATCGGCATCCTGGGGCTCCACAATAGCAAAGCCCAGGCGCATAAGATCGGCAGTGATACGGTCAGACTCAACCCGGTTGACACGACAGCCGAGGTTGACGACGGAAATATGGGGTGCGAGCACGCGGGCTCCTTAATCGAGGATATCGTCGAGGGCACTCTTGATACGGTCGGTCACCGACTTCTTACCGGAAGCGACGTCATCGCCCATCTCATCGGCAAAAGCACGGAGCAGCTCGCGTTGCTTATTGGAAAGATTGGTGGGAACGACCACGCGCAGTTGTACTATCAGGCGGCCACGCGAACCGCCACCGCCAATGCGCGGCATGCCGTAATTATTGACGCTCACGGTGTCGCCGTACTGGGCGCCGGCGGGAACCGTCACCTTAACGACCTCGTCGGGCATAATGCCCTCGACCTCGATCTCGCAGCCGAGCGCAGCCTGCGCAATCGAGATATCGCTCACCAGGTACAGGTCGTCACCGTTGCGCTTAAAGCGCTCATGGTCGGCAACGCGCACGTTGACAATCAGGTCACCCGAGGGCTCGCCGCGAAGGCCGGCCTCGCCAAAGCCGCTCACACGCAGCTGGCGACCGGTCGAAACGCCGGCGGGAATATCGATGTCGATCTTTTCGTGCGAAGGCGTGCGGCCCTGACCGTCGCAGGTCTCGCAGGGATGGTCGATGACCGTGCCCTCGCCATGGCAGTCGGGGCAAGGCGAAGAGGACTGAACCTGGCCCAGGAACGAACGCTGAACCGTCGTGACATAGCCCGTGCCGTGGCAGCGGCCGCACTGCTTTTCCTGTGCGCCCTCTGCCCTACCGGTGCCATTGCAGTCCTCGCAAGGAGCAAGGCGGTCATAGCTGATCGTCTTTTTGCAGCCGAGCGCCGCCTCCTCGAGCGTCACCGAAAGCGAGATGGCCATGTCACGTCCGCGACGACGCTCACGACGGCTGCGGGCGCCACCGCCGGCACCGCCGCCAAAGAACGACGAGAACAAGTCGTCCATGCCCATGCCACCAAAGATATCGTTGATATCGACGTAGCCCGAACCACCAGGGCCGTCGGCAGTGCCGTAACGGTCGTAGTTAGCACGCTTCTGCTCATCGGAAAGAACGGAATAAGCCTCGTTGAGCTCCTTGAACTTGGCCTCGGCCTCGGGGTCGTCCGAAACATCCGGATGTACGGTACGGGCCTTCTTTAGAAACGCACGCTTAATCGTCCGCGCGTCGGCATCCTTGTCGACGCCAAGCACCTCGTAGTAATCCCTATTTTCCGACACGACCGAATCCTTCCGACTTTCATTATTGTCACAGTGCGTCCTATACCCAAGCTGGGCCGACCGCAAACAGAGGGTTTGATGTTATTGCATTTGGTACGGCGAAAGCATGGCCCGTTGCGAGCAGCTCGCGAACCAAACCGACACGAGCGCGAACATGAAGCCATTGGCAAAACCGTTGGCAAACTGCATCGCACCGCGCTTCCACCACAGCAGACTGCGATGAAGCACGCCGTCCGAAAGCACCATGAACAGGCCCATGGTAAACGGAATAAAGCACATCACGGCAAAGGCTGAGAACACGCCCGAGATGGCCGAGAGTACCAAAAACGGCGCCACGATGCCCATCAGGTAAAAACCGGTACGAGCTTTGCCTTCCAAGCGCTCGGCTTCAACATGGGCGCGACCGACCAGGTCGCCGCCCGCGGCACCGTTGGTGCCAGCATGACCCATGCCGCTAATGCGGACCTCGTCGCCATCGTGCGTGCCGGCAGGAAACTCAATCGTCTGCTCGGAGGTTACGCGAGTACGACCGCTGCCACCACAATCAGGGCAGGGGTCGGCTACGACCTTACCGGAACCACCGCACTCGGGGCAGACCGACTGGAACGTGCCCGCACCAAACAGAAAGGACAGGTCGACGTCGATGTGGCCGCGGCCGCCACAGCTTGGGCAGGTATGGGCATGCTCGGAGGAGACAGAACCCGAGCCGCCGCAATGTCCGCACGTATCGAAGCGCGTGTAGCGGACGGTCTTGCGGGCACCGCCCTTGGCCTCCTTGGCGTCGAGTTTGATATCGACGACCACGTTGGCGCCGTTCTCGGGATTGTAGGCAGCCTGGCCGCGACGCTGCTGGCCCCAGGCGCCACCAAAGGGAAAGCCGCCCTCAAAGGGATTGCCATAGCCCGTGTTGCCGGCGTAGCCGCCACCATAGGGCGAAGCTGTAGGAGCACCGGCAAAGGGATTGCCAGAACGCATGGCGTCATAGCGCGCACGTTTTTGCTCATCCGAAAGCACGGCGTAGGCCTCGGAAACCTCTTTAAACTTTTCCTCGGCATCCGGCTCTTTGTTGACGTCCGGATGGAGCTTGCGGGCCTTTTGCTGAAAGGCCTTTTGAATATCACGCGAGGTGGCGTCCTTGGAGACACCCAGAATCTCGTAGTAATCTTTTTCATTCATCGTCGCCATGCGCGGCAACCTCCTGCTCACAGCAGCGTATATATTCCGGTAATTCTACCCGAGCGGCCTAAGCTAGATCCCAAAACAGCTCGAACAGAACATTTCCATCGAGCCAGCCCAGGTGGGTCGGCGCCAGACGAGCTCGAACATGGCCCGCGACGACATCTGCCGAAGTGAAGGGTCCCTCATGGACTCCGAGCGTCTCGGGCACCCAAGTGGCAAGACCCAATTCGAGCGCGCGATCGCAGGCAGCTGCCAGCTCGCCCGTTGGGATGACACGAACCGCGCGAACCAACAGGTCGGACGCGACACCGCGCGTCATGCGACAAGCGAGCATCAGGTCTTCGGCCGCGGCCTCGCGCTGCGACAGATATTCGGCCTCGAACGCCGTCGCGCCATCGTCACGTTGCACCAGACGCACGCGGTACGCATCGCCTCGAGAAGACACGCCGGGGAACAAACCTGCAAGACGGTCGAAATCCTCGGCGTCGAGCATGCCCGCGGCAGAACGACCCAGGCCCAGGTAGCCCCGTCCGGTCCAGTAGGCAATGTTATGGGCGCACTCATGGCCGTCGAGCGCGTAGCTCGCCACCTCATACGGGTGATAGCCGGCGGCACCCAGGAGCTCGCGTGCCACGTCCATGCATGCGGCCTGAAAATCCTCATCAGGCTCGAGCGACTCGTCACGGCACGCCATGCGATAAAGGGGCGTCCCCTCCTCGAGCGTGAGCGGGTAGACCGACACATGATGCGGAGCCGCCGCCAGCACGCCATCGAGCGTGCGCTTCCAACTCGCTGCGGTCTGCCCGGGAAGTCCGCACATAAGGTCGCACGACACATCGAGCCCAGCGTCCTTAACCGTCGTGATGGCAGCGAGCGCCCGATCGGCATCGTGAATGCGGCCGATGGCGGTAAGTTCGGCGTTATCGAGCGTTTGCACGCCCAGAGAGACGCGTGTGACACCAACCTCGGCAAGCGCAGCGGCAAGCTCGGCGGTCAGCGACTCGGGATTGGCCTCGCAGGTAAACTCAACGGGGGCGCACCACGCACGAATACGCCGCGCCAGCTCCACCAGGCGCTCCCCCGCCAGCGACGGCGTACCGCCGCCAACATAGACGGTGCGGATCTGGTCAAGGGCCCCAGCCTTGCCAAAAGCATCGAGGCGCGCGTACAACTGCTCAAAATAGGAATCGAGCGCGGCATCCAAATCACACGAAGCAAAGCTGCGCGAGTCGAAGTCGCAGTAGCGGCACTTTTGGGCACAGAACGGCACGTGCACGTACAGCGCGGTAACGGCCACCCTTAAGCCTCCAGCGGATGAGGAGGCACCGATTCGCCGGCGGCAAGGGCAGCCTCGCAGGCCACCACATCATGCTCGATCTCATCGACCAGCGCCATAAACTCCTCGTAACTGGAACAGCGCACCACATGGGCACGCCAAGCGGCGGCATGGGGCATGCCTTTTAAGTACCAGCTTGCGTACGTGCGGGCACGCGACATGAGCGGCAGGAGCTCATGCGTCAGCGTTAGGTGCTCACGCAGGGCGTCCAGGCGCTCGACGGAGCTGCGCGCCGGCACCGACGTACCATCGAGCGCAAGGGCGCGAGCATCACCGAACACCCACGGATTGCCGTAGATGCCGCGCGCGATAAACACCGCGCTGGCACCCGAGCCTTGCAGATGCTCAGCAGCGTCCTCGGCCGAGAACACATCGCCCGAACCGATCACGGGAATCTCGACGGCGTCGGCCACCTCATCGACGACCGACCAATCGGCCTGCCCTGTGTAGAGCTGCGTGGCGCAACGACCATGCACCGCCACCGCGGCGGCACCGGCGCCTTCGAGCATCTGGGCAAACGTCGCGGCATTACGGTCCTCGGCGTAAAAGCCCTTGCGGATCTTTACGGTCACGGGCACGTGCGCCGCGCCCACCGTGGCCTCGACGATCTTCTCCGCCAGGTCGGGCGTGCGCATGAGCGCCGAGCCCTCGCCTTTGGTGACAACCTTGCGGGCAGGACAGGCCATGTTGATATCGATGAGCGACAGGCGATCGCCCACACGCTCCTCGACGGCGGCGACGGCACTCGCAAACTGATCGGGCTTGGAGCCAAAGAGCTGCACGCAAATCTGCTGCTCTTCGTCGGCCGGTAGCACCAGGCGCCAGGTCTTGTTGCTGGCATAGGCAAGGCCCGCCACGCTCACCATCTCGCTGTAGGCAAGGTTGGCACCGCGGCGACGGCACATGATGCGGTAGGCAGGGTCGGTCACGCCCGCCATGGGAGCCATAAGGAACGGCTGCTCGGCATAGGCGCCCAGCAGCCGCTTGCTGTATTCAGAAAGCGCCATAGACCTACTCGTCCACCTTGAGGATCGCCATAAAGGCCTCCTGCGGGACCTCGACCGATCCGATGGCCTTCATGCGCTTCTTGCCCTCTTTCTGCTTCTCGAGCAGCTTGCGCTTACGCGAGATATCGCCGCCGTAGCACTTGGCAAGCACATCCTTGCGACGCGCCTTGACGGTGGAGCGGGCAATGATCTTGTTGCCGATAGCACCCTGGATGGGCACCTCGAACAGCTGACGCGGGATGATCTCCTTAAGCTTGTCGCATAGGCCACGGGCCAGACCATAGGCCTTGTCCTTATGGACGATAAACGACAGCGCGTCCACCTCGTCGCCCGAAAGCAAGATGTCGAGCTTCACAAGCTCGGATGGACGATACTCATTGAACTCGTAGTCGAGCGAGGCATAGCCCTTGGTGCGACTCTTGAGCTGGTCAAAGAAGTCCAAGATGAGCTCGGCAAGCGGCATATCGAAGCGCATCTCGACCGATTTGCTCGTCAGGTGGATCATGTCGGTCGTGACGCCGCGGTGATCGATGGCGAGCTGCATGACGGCGCCCGTGTACTCAGGCGGGCAGATGATCTTTGCCTTGAGGTAGGGTTCCTCGATACGCTCGATGCGCGTGGCCTCGGGCAGGTCCTGCGGGCTGCGGACATCGATCATTTCGCCGTCGGTCTTGTAGACGTGATAGTCGACCGAGGGACTCGTGGCAATGAGGTCCAAGTTGAACTCGCGCTCCAGACGTTCCTTGACGACTTCCATGTGCAGCAGGCCCAGGAAGCCAACGCGGAAGCCAAAGCCGAGCGCCACCGAGGTCTCGGGCTCCCACACCAACGAGGGGTCGTTGACGTGCAGCTTATCGAGCGCGTCGCGCAGGTTCTCGTAGTCCTTGTTATCGATCGGGAACAGGCCCGTATAGACCATGGGCTTGGCCTCGCGGTAGCCGGGAAGCGGCTCGGGGCAGGGATTCGACGCCCACGTGAGGGTATCGCCCACGCGAACGGCTTCGGGGTCCTTCAGGCCCGTGACCACATATCCGACCTCGCCGACCGTCAGCGAGTCGACCGGGGTCTCGGCGGGACGCTTGACGCCCACGCCATCGACCAAAAAGTCGCCCTTTGCCTGCATCATGCGCAGGGTATCGCCCTTTTTGATGGAACCGTCAAAGATGCGCACCGTGGCGACGACGCCACGATACTCGTCGAAGTACGAATCCAGGATGAGTGCCTTGAGCGGCGCGTTCGCATCGCCCTTGGGCGGAGAGATCAAAAAGACAATGGACTCCAGCAGATCGTGGATGCCCTCGCCGGTCTTGCCCGAGACGCACACGGCATCATCGGCAGGAATCGCCAGGTCATCCTCGATCTCGGTCTTGACCTCATCGGGATGGGCCGAGGGCAGGTCGATCTTGTTGATGGCCGGCACAATGTCCAGATTGGCGTTCATGGCGAGCGTCGCATTGGAGACGGTCTGCGCCTCGACGCCCTGCGTGGCGTCGACAACGAGCACCGCGCCCTCACAGGCTGCCAGCGAGCGCGAGACCTCATAGGTAAAGTCCACGTGGCCCGGCGTATCGATCAGGTTGAACTGATACGTCTCGCCATCATCGGCGTCATAGGACACGCGAACGGCATTGGACTTGATCGTAATGCCGCGCTCGCGCTCGATATCCATGGTGTCGAGCAGCTGCGACTCCATGTCGCGTTCGTCGACGGTATGGGTGAGCTCGAGGATGCGATCGCTGATCGTGGACTTGCCATGGTCGATGTGCGCAACAATTGAGAAGTTGCGGATGTGGGAAATGTCAATTGAAGTATTCATGCGGACTATCTTACCCGAGCGATACAAAAAATGGAGCCTGTTCCATAAAACAGGCTCCATTTATGCGCGTAATCTGTGTGGTGTGAAATTTACAACTTAGGCGTTGATGCTGTTCACGAGCTTGGCAAGACCGGACTTGCGGTTGGAAGCCTGGTTCTTGTGGATAACATGCTTGGCGGCAGCCATGTCGAGACGCTTGGTGACGGTCTTGAGGGCAGCCTGGGCCTTCTCGGCGTCGCCCTCGGCGACGGCGGACTGGACGTGCTTGGTCAGCGTCTTGAGCTCGGACTTGACAGCCTTGTTACGCATGCGAGCTGCCTCATTGGTGCGGATACGCTTCTTCTGAGACTTGATGTTTGCCACTTCTGGAGTTCCTTTCGAGTTCCTTGCAAAAAATGTATGACACCTCTGAGACACGGTGAGGTCATGCAAGCGCCTACTATAGCACGCTCCCCCTCAAAGGGATAGAACGAATTTGCCAAATAGGCAGGTATCATCACGATTTTCTCAAGATGTTCGTAATCCAGAGCAAAAGCGCGGTCTGAGAATCGGCCGAACCCTTGAGCGCGAGCTCCACATCGACTGCACCCTCGAGCGCTGCGACGAGCTCTGCCATCGAAAAGCGACGTGCCCAGGTCAGGTGATTCTTGACCTGCCAGGACTGGAGCTTAAGTGTTGCGGCCAGCTCACGACCCTGTCCGCGCGCATCGAGCGCCTTGGCGACGATCAGCTCACGGATGCGACCACATAGCAGCGTGTAGGTCCACACGTAGCTCTTGGAGGGCAGAAGCTTAAAGAGCTCAAGCGAACGCCGCATATCGCGAGCCGAGACGGCGTTGAGGAAGTCCCAAGGCTGGACTTCGGCCGTGCGCACGATCCAGCGTTCCACATCGGAAAGCTCAATTTGCGGTGCCTCGACCATCTGGGCGAGCTTGGCCAAGTCGTTATCGAGCATGCGGGTGTTCTCGCCCGAGCGCGAAACGAGCTCCTCGGCGGCCGCCGTCGAGATCGACTTGCCGTGCTGCGTCGCCATCTGCTGCACGCGGCGCGGAAGCTCCCAGCGCTTGGTGCCGGAGCAATCGATCACGGCCTTCTTGTCGATCTTGGCGATCGCCTTATACAGGCGCGTGTTCTTGGCAAGCGAGTCGGCGATGATGAGGCAAACCGTCGTGGGGCTGGGACTCGCCAGATAGTCGACAAGCGGCTCGGAGATCGCTTTGGCGAGTTTTGAGCAGCCGTCAAGGATTACCAGGCGAAACTCACTGCCCATCGGAAAGGTGTTGAGCGATCCGATAATCGACTCGATATCGGGGTCTTTGGTCATATCGCGCTCGTCGAGGTTGAACTCGACCATGCCCGTCTTTTCCAGACGCGCTTTCATACGCGAGACGGCGTGATCGCGCTTGACTCCGTCGGTACCGACGATCAGATATGCCGGCAGCAGACCGGTTTCGGACATTGCGCTCCCCTCCCGCAGACTCTCGAATTCGTACCGTGCCATTTTAGCCCAGGGGCCCACCGCGCGCCAACGATGTCATCACGGTCGCTGGCATCGCATCGCAAAGCCATTCGCACTCGGCGTGACGGTAATGTCGCCGTGCTCGATCGTGCATGCGAACGCGCCGCCCGCTTCCTTAACGGCATCGATGCAGGCATCGGACGGATGGCCGTATCGATTCCCCTCGCCCGCGCTCGCGAGGGAAAGCTCGGGCTTCAGAACGTCCAGCAACTCATCATCGACTGAAACCTTGGAGCCGTGATGGCCAAGTTTAAGGACATCGATATCCCCCACCTCCTGCACGAATTCCCGTTCTTGGTCGAGCTCGGCATCACCGGTGAGAAGTATGCGCAGGCCCTTGCCTTCCTGAACATAAGAGAGCAGCAGGACAAGCGAGTCCTCATTTCCCTCGCCATCCACGGACTCGAATGGCCACATCACGCGGGCGCAAAATGAGCCGATGTCGACCGTATCCCCACGGCGCACCTGCCGATACTCCACGCCAGGTCGGTTCAATACCTCGGCAGGAGCATCCTCCAGCGCATCCGCCGCCACGGCAATCGTTCCGACCGAAAACTGTTCGAGCACGGCAGGCAGACCACCCCAGTGGTCCTCATCCCAATGCGTCACAAAGACGGCATCGATATGGTGCACGTTATTGCGAACCAACGCCGCCACCGCGCGCTCGTCGAGACCGCAGTCGACGAGTGCCACTGCGCCGCCCTGGCGGATAAGAATCGCATCGGCCTGGCCCACATCGAGCACCGTCACCGAAGTTGGAGCGAATCGATCCCAGTAGACGTACGGAATCGCAGCCATGAGCACCAGGCATGCAAGCCCCACCGCCATAGGACGTGCACGGGGACGCGGCCACCAGACCAGCAGAACCGCCAGCAAACACGGCACTAGGTAAATCCACAAGCTATCTGGCGGCACGCTCACGGATGCACCCGGCACGGCGGCAAACAGCTGCTCAAAGAACAGCGCGCAACGGGCGGCAATCATGGGCACAACGAGCGCCCAAGTCCGCAACGGTGCCACAAGCGAAAAGGGAACCAGCACGATCGACACAGCAAGCAGTACGCTCACCACCGGACCGATGACCGCATTTGCCAGCGGAGCAATGAGCGAGAACGTACCGAAGGCAGGAATGGTAATGGGGAGCGTCGCCAACTGCGAGCACAGTGTGACGGAAAGCATACTGGCAATGCCCGATGGCACACCTAGCTCACCCAAAGCGTAGGTGGCGTACGGGCAAAAGCACAGGATGGCAAAGACGCTGGCACATGAAAGCTGAAAGCCCATCTCGAACAGCACCGTCGGTCGCAGTAGCACAAAGATGGACATGGTTGCGAAGAGTGCCGATGCGCCGTGCCGGCGACGCCCCGCGCCGTTTACGACAAGCGTCGTGAACACCATGCGGCACGCGCGCACGGCCGAGGGAGACGCGCCCGTAAAAGCAGCGTAGCCCACAAGCGTTATCGCCAATATCGCCCGCTGAAGACCACGTGAGCACCGAGTCTTTTGCAATACACCCTCGATTACAAACCCCACGATAGCCAAATGGCTGCCCGAGACGGCGATAAGATGCGCCGTTCCCGTCACCGAAAACCAGTCGCCCGCCGGTTGGGCGCTCAGCTCGGCCGAACGACCGCAGACGACACCGGCTATGAGTGCACGCGCCGGGTCGGTCGCAGGCGCGATGGACGCAAGCAGCACATTTCGCAGCCGAAGCAGCGGCCCCGGAGAGCCCTCATCGACCGACACAACTCGAACGGCTTTAACCTTGCGCACCTCGCCCCGGAGCACGCGCGATCGTCCATACGCATCGTTCTCAAAACGTGAAACGCGACCGATAACACGCGCGTGCGCCCCTACCTTGAGCTCGCGGTCACACGATAGGCGAACCGTTGCCAAGTTCTTACCGTCCGCGCGTGCCTCGCAGGTATAGGAATACACGTCGTCGTTTATGGATGGATCACCCTGCACGACAAACTCGAGGCTGCTTGCCGCTCGACCGTCGAGCGCCTTCGAGGCGCTTAGCGCACCCACAGCCCACCACGCCGAGACGACCGCTCCCGCCACGAGACCGACGGACGCGGCATACAGCCACCGCTTCAAAGGGGCAAGTCGCGCACAAGATTGAGCCAGCACAACGAATACCGCCGCCGCAACGGGGATGGCCCATAGCGGCCCGACCGCCGGCGCCTGCTCCCTCAGCAGCGCATCAGCAGCCACGTTGAGCACCAAGGCGCAGCTCATGCACATGCCTGCACACAGGGCCATCGTCCACGGTATCAGGGGCCGCGGAGGCATCACATGCTCGCGCTCGGCCGAACTCATACGCAGACGCAATCTTTGATTTTGGCAAGCTTCTTCTCGCCAATTCCCGACACACGCATCAGATCGTCAACCGAGGCAAAAGCACCGTTCTTTGTCCGCTCGTCGATAATCGACTGGGCCATGGAGGGGCCGATGCCCGAGAGCGTCTGCAGCTCTGCCGCGCTTGCCGTATTGATGTTTACTAGGCCTGTTGCGCCACTCACGCCCGATGACGCGGAAGCCCCACCATCAACACCGGCTTCCGCAATGGACGCCTGCTGCTCCCCTACCGTTGGAACGTGAATCTTCTGTCCATCGACGATCTTGGATGCCCGATTGAGCCCCGTAACGTCTGCCTCGGGCGCCAGCCCGCCTGCGGCATCAATCGCCTGAGCGACCCGCGCGCCGTCCTTGAGACGATATACGCCGGGCGACACAACGGCGCCATCGACATCGACATAAACCTCTGCCGCGGCAGACGCCTTAGGCGAAGAGCCATCGGATGTCTTTCCGCTCGAGGCATCGCCGGATCCCGGCTCCACCAACGAGCCCGAACCATCAGTGCGCTCAAACGACACGCCGCCGGTACCGCCGCCAAGATTCGCCATCGCCAAGCCGCTCGCCATCGCAATGACGACCAGTATCGCCATCACCACTGCCTTATGACCGAGCAGCTTGCCCGCCAAGCGGTCCATCTTTTTGACCCGTTCGTGTTGTTCGCGCTGCGCCATAGCAAAACCTCCCAACACCATCGTGTCAGGAAAGGAGTTCCGCAACAGCCACGCCCCAAAACCGGTTTTTGCGGTCAAACCAAAAGCTGACCAAAACCTTGCACAAATCTGTCCATTTATTCAGGCACGCGTCAGCAAATGAACACTTAGCCGCAAAATGCCCAGATAGCAAAAGACCGACGATGCAGGCGCACCGTCGGTCTATGCACAAATTTACTCGTGATCTTGGTAAATCTCACGCGGAGCAAGCTCCGAATGTTTGCGTTTTAAGGTCTTAGGGGCCTTATACGTGTTGCTCTCAAAGTCGATGTACTCAGTCTGCTTGAGCAGGCGCTCGATCATCTCCTCGTGATCGAACAACTCCCAGGCCTCATGCACGGCATCGAGTTTAGCGTGCGTCTCGGGACGGCGCGGCATAAACAACGTGCAGCAGTCGGGAGCGGCCTCAGTCGAGATATCGAACGTACCGATCTCCTCGGCGCGCGCGATGATCTCCTGCTTGTCCGAACCGATGAGGGGGCGGAACACGGGGATCTTCACGGCCTCGTTGACGGCCATGATATTCTCAAGCGTTTGGGAGGCAACCTGTCCAAGCGATTCGCCCGTCACGATGGCCTTGGCGCCCTCGATGTGTGCAATGCGCTCGGCAACCGAATACATAATGCGGCGATACATAATCACGCGCAGGTTGCTGGGACAGGTGACCGAAATCTCACGCTGGCAGTCGCCAAACGGCACCACGTACAGGCGGCCGATCTGGACACCCGGCTCAAGCGCACGGATGATGTCCTGCACCAAATACTCGCTCGTATCGGGCGTCTGAGGACGACCGGAGAAATGTACCGGCACGCACACCGCGCCGCGACGCGCGAGCATCCAGGTCGCCACCGGAGAATCGATACCCGACGACAGCAGCGTCACGACCTTGCCGGCAGAACCCACCGGCAGACCGCCCACACCGCGCTCGGAGCGCGCATACACGTAGACGCTACCCTGGACCACCAGTACGTGCACCATAGCGTCAGGATCGTGCATCTGAACCTTTTTATCAGGAAACGCCTCGCACAGCACCTCGCCCACCTGACGATTGATGTCAATCGAGGTGAGCTCATAGTCAGTATTGGAGCGCTTGGCGTGCACCTTAAACGAATCGAAGGAACCAAACTCGCGCAGCGCCTTCACGGCGGCGGCGCAGTACTCCTGCGGGTCGCGGTTGGTGTGATACGCCAAAGACACACGAGCAACGCCGGGAACGGTGCGAATGACACGCGCCGCCTCGTCGGCCTGATGCTCGTTAAAGGTCACGAGGATATAACCGGAAATTCGAGACACGGCATTCACGGAAAAGGCGGCCAGGGCCGCCTTGATGTTATCCATGAGGATATGCTCAAAATGTGCGCGGTTCTTACCCTTCAGTCCAACCTCGTGATAGTGGACCAGGCAGACGCGAGCCGCCATTTAGGCTTCAGCAACCTTGTGGCCGAGCGCCTTCTCGTAACGGGCCTCGTCGTAAGAGATGTCGCCGTCGACAATCTCATCCATAGCCATCGAGATGGTATCGGCACCGGAAAGCCCGATGGTGATGTCATCAACATCCTGGACGGCAAGCACGCGGTTGTGCTGGCCACGCAGCATGCTATTGATGTCGCAGGCGCGCTTGGAGGCAAGCGAAGCGAGCAGGAAGCGGTTGTGATCGGTCTTCTCCAGAAGATCGTCAATGCAAGGCTTTACAACGGACACGGACCTCAGATCCTTTCATGCATATCGAGAACGCGAACGAGCTCATCGGTCGCGCGGTCGAGATCGTCATTAACCACGACGTCGTCGTAGTGGTCGGCAAGGGCAAGCTCATCGGCGGCGTTTGCCATACGCAGCTCAATCGTCTCGGGCGTCTCGGTACCGCGACCGACTAGACGCTCGTGGAGCACCTCAAGCGAAGGCGGCTTGATAAAGATCAGCACGGCCTCGGGGAAACGCTCCTTCACCTGCAGGGCGCCCTGGACATCGATCTCCAAAATCAGAGACGAGCCCGAGGCAAGCTTGGATGTAACCTCGCTCACCAACGTGCCGTAGCAGTTACCGTGGACCTCGGCCCACTCAACAAACTCACCGTTTGCCACGCGGCGGTCGAACTCCTCGCGCGTCAGAAAAAAGTAGTTGACGCCGTCGACCTCACCTTTGCGTGGTGCTCGCGTGGTAGCCGAAACCGTCAGGCCCAGGTTCGAGCGGCGCTCGCGCACACGAGTGACGAGCGTACCCTTGCCTGCGCCTGACGGTCCAGAAATCACAAAGAGCTTGGAATCCTGAGCGCTCACTTATTTGGTCAGCTGCTCGAGGAGCTGCTCGCGCTGACGGACGCCGAGGCCCTGGACGCGACGGGTAGCGGAGATACCGAGCTCCTCCATGATCTTGGCGGCCTTGGCCTTGCCATAACCAGGGAGAGACTCGATGAGGGTGGAAACCTTCATGCGGGAAGCAATAGGGTCATCGGAGTTGAGCACGGACTCGAGGGACTTCTCGCCCTTCTTGATCTGCTCGCGAAGCTCAGCGCGGGCGTGACGTGCGGCAGCAGCCTTCTCAAGAGCCTGCTTGCGCTGCTCATCGGTAAGCTGAGGGAGTGCCATTCGTACCTCCAAAAAGTTGGGTTATATCTGATTCAATAATTGGCATTTTAGCACGTAGAACGTACAAAATGCCCAATCGCGGCTCCATAGGTTAGACGATACCCGCAAAAAGTGCAATATACTGCGCCCAAAGTTAAGCCCCTGACCTGCGATTCCACACAAAGGATGGGAAAGTTTACGCAGGCACAGGGGCTATTTTGTGCTAATGAGACCCAAAAGTGGTGACTTAGGGGAATCTTTTACGCGACGTTTTCGACCAGCTCGGCGACGATGGCGTCAAAGGCGGCAACCGGATCGTCGGCACCGGTGATGGGACGGCCCACCACAATGTGGCTTGCGCCACGCTCGATAGCCTGGGAAGGCGTCGCCACGCGGGATTGGTCGCCTAAGGCGGCACCCACCGGACGCACACCCGGAGTCACGATCAGGGCATCAGGACCCAGCAGCTCACGCATGTCGTGAGCCTCCATCGGCGAGCACACGATGCCATCGATGCCGTTGGCCTGAGCGAGCTTTGCCAGGCGGGCGGCCTCCTCGGCCACCGGCGATTCGACGCCAATCTCGCTCAAGGCATCCTGATTCATGCTCGTGAGCACCGTGATGGCGACGAGCTTGGCGCGGTCCTCGCGCGCTTCCTCGGCACCCTCGTGGCAGGCAGCGAGCATGGCGCCCGAACCCAAGCCGTGAACCGAGAGCAGGTCGGCACCGGCAAGCGAGGCCGAGCGGGCGGCACCGCGAACCTGATGCGGAATATCATGGAACTTAAGGTCAAGGAAGACCTTAAAGCCCAGGTCCTTAAAGGTCTTGACGATCTCGGGGCCCTCAGCGTAATAGAGCGTCATGCCAACCTTGAGCCAGGCGGCATGGCCCGAAAGCTCGTGGGCGAGCTCGAGCGCACGCTCACGATCGCAGTCGAGGGCGACGATTACGCGGTCGCGGGCATCGGTCTCTAGCATTCGAAAGCACCTACCAGCTCGTTGATGTCCTTTACGCCCTGGGACTCGGCCCAGGCCTCGAGCTCATGCGCGATCTTGAGCGAAGCGCACGGATCGACGAAGTTGGCCATGCCGACCGACACGCAGGTGGCACCGGCCAGGATAAACTCAGCCGCATCCTCGCCGGTCATGACACCGCCGACACCGTTGATGGGGATATCGACGGCCTGGGCAACCTCCCAGACCATGCGCACGGCGATGTGGTGGCACAGCGGGCCCGAAAGGCCGCCCTTGGGCTTGGCCACGCGGGACTTGCGGGTATGGACGTCGATAGCCATGCCCTGAATGGAGTTGATGACAGAAAGGCCGTCGGCGCCGGCAGCCTCGAGGGCCTTGGCGATCTCGGCGACGTTGACCGGCGCCATCTTCACGAACAGCGGCTTATCGGTCACCTTGCGGCAGGCAGCCATAACGGAAGAGGCGCCCTCGGGCGTGGAGCCCATGGCGGCACCACCGGCGGCGATATTGGGGCAGCTCACGTTGATCTCGTAGCCTGCAGCCCAGGGGCACAGCTCGACATACATCTCGAGTGCGCGGACAAACTCGTCAACGGAGTGGCCGGCAACCTGACAGATGACCTGGCAGCCGTCCTTGGACAGCTGTTCGAGCCACGGACCGGACTCGCGAGCAAAGGCGGCCACGCCGGGGTTCTGAAGGCCCACGGAGTTGATCATACCGCCGGGGATCTCGGCCATGCGGGGCGCGGGGTTGCCGGGCCAGGGCTCGGCAGCGCAACCCTTGGTGGTGATGGCGCCCAGCTGGGAAACATCAAAGAAGTTCTGGAACTGCCAACCGTAGCCAAAGGTACCGGCTGCGGTGTTGATGGGGTTCTGCATCTTGACGCCGCCGAAATCGACGGCCATGTTCACGGTACCCACTAGAAGACCACCACCTTGGAAGCATCGAACACGGGGCCGCACATGCAAGCACCCTTCATACCGTCGACCGTCTCGACATTGCAGGTGTTGCAGGCGCCAAAGCCACAGCTCATCATGCGCTCGAGCGACACCTCGCAGTACGCACCGGCCTCGGCGGCAGCGGTGGCGACTTTCTTCATCATGACGGCGGGACCGCAGCTGGCGACGTAGTCGTAGCCGCCCTCGCCGAGCAGCTCGGCTGCCGGGTCGGTGCAAAAACCGTGCGTGCCCAGCGTGCCATCGTCGGTGCACACGTTAACCGTGGCGCCCAGCGCGCGGAACTCGTCGATGCCCACGGCCTTGGAAGCGGTGCCAAAGCCCAGGCACACGTCCACATCAACACTCTGCTCGGCAAGCATACCGGCAAGACACAGCACAGGCGGAACGCCGATGCCACCGGCGACGAGCAGGGCCTTCCTGGTGCCCTCGGGTACCATCCAGCCACGGCCACCGGGGCCCAGCAGGTTAGAGGAGGAGCCAGGGCCCATCTGGGACAAACGACGGGTATCGTCGCCCACGACGGCGTACCACAGATCGACGGTGCCGGCCTCGGCGTCGGCGCGGTAGTAGCTCAGGGGCACGCGAAGCAGCGAGGACGCATCACCGGGTACGGCGATGTTCACAAACTGACCGGGCTTGAGCGCACTTGCAAGCTTGGGGGCCGAGATGACGAGCGAGAAGACGCCGTCGGCAATCTCCCGGTTCGAGACGACCTCGAAGTCATGCATGCGTGCAGTGGAAGGTGTGGGCATAAACGCTCCAATCCCCCATGCGGTTGCATG
The DNA here is from genome assembly GCA_048236535.1 of Collinsella sp. Lineage (GTDB taxonomy): Bacteria > Actinomycetota > Coriobacteriia > Coriobacteriales > Coriobacteriaceae > Collinsella. Next base: position 47,714 of record DBFAQQ010000020.1, read on the forward strand.
GTCCAAACGAATAGAAAGCGCGGCACCGCAAGGGCGCCGCGCACAAAAGCGATAAGGCTATGCTAGCAGATGCAGCCGTCGGCAAGCGTCTGTTTACCGCCGACAAATACATCGGTGGCACGACCGGTGAGCGTGCGGCCGGCAAAACCGGAGTTCTCGGCGCGCGACTCGTAACCGTCCTCGCCAACCGTCCAGGTTGCGGAGGGGTCGAACACGGTCAGGTCGGCAACGGATCCCGCCTTGACCTGAACCTGGTCGAGACCCAGGATCTCACGCGGTTTGATGGCCATGAGCTCGACCATGCGGCCCATGCTCATCTTGCCCGTGTTGACCAGCTCGGTGAGCACGAGCGACAGCGAGGTCTCGAGGCCGATCATGCCAAAGGGCGCCAGCTCGAACTCGCGGGCCTTCTCCCACGGGGTGTGCGGAGCGTGATCGGTAACGATCACGTCGACGGTACCGTCGATGACGCCCTGACGAATGGCCTCGGCGTCCTCGTCGGTGCGCAGCGGCGGATTGACCTTGAGCGAGGTGTTGTAGGTCTCGTCCAAGTCGTTCTCGGTCAGGAACATGTGGTGCGGGGTGGCCTCGCAGGTCACCTGGACACCGGCGGCCTTACCGGCACGCACGAGCTCGAGACCGTGAGCGGTGGAGATGTGCTGGATGTGCAGCTTGGCACCGGTCAGCTTGGCGATCTCGATGTCGCGGGCGATCTGAAGCTCCTCGCCGGCGGCCGACCAGCCCTCGAGGGCCAGACGGGTCGAGACCTTGCCCTCGTTGATCTGGCCGTGGCCGACCAGATCCTCGTCCTGGCAGTGGCTCATAAAGACCTTGCCGAACATCTTGCCGTAGTCCATGCAGCGACGGAGCATGCCCGCGCCCTGCACGCCGCGACCATCGTCGGTGAAGGCGACGGCGCCGTGGGCGACCATATCGCCCATCTCGGACATGGCCTCGCCCTTAAGACCGCGGGTCATAGCGCCCGACGGATAGACGCGGCAGTGACCGACCTTGGCAGCACGGGACTTAACGAACTCCACGACGGTACCGTTATCGGTAACGGGATCGGTGTTGGGCATGGAGCACACGCCGGTAAAGCCGCCCTTTGCAGCTGCGCGGGTGCCGCTCTCGATGTCCTCTTTGACCTCGTAGCCGGGCTCGCGAAGGTGAACGTGCATATCCACCAGGCCGGGGACGAGATACTTGCCGGAAAGGTCGCGGACCTCGGCTCCCTCGACGGCGAGATTCTCGCCGACCTCGGCGATCTTGTCGCCGTCAATCAGGACGTCAACGACACCGTCAAGCTCGACGGACGGGTCGACGACGTGGGCATTCTTAAGAAGCAAGGCCATTATCGGCACCTCCAAGCAGCAGATACAGGATAGCCATACGCACGCAGATACCGGCGTAGACCTGCTCCAGGATGACGGAGCGTTGCGGGTGGTCGGCCATATAGGAGTCGAACTCGACGCCGCGGTTGATGGGGCCCGGGTGGCAGATGATCGCGTCGGGCTTCATGAGCTTCTCGCGGTCCTTGGTCAGGCCGAAGAGCTTGTGGTACTCGCGAATGGTCGGGAACGGGGCACCCTCGAGGCGCTCCTGCTGCACGCGCAGCATGTAGACGACGTCCAGCTCGGGCAGGACGGAATCGAGGTCGCTCGTCACGTGGTCGCAGCCCAGGACCTCGGGCGCCGGCGGCAGCAGCGTGCCGGGGGCGACGGCGTAGGTCTCACAGCCCATGATCTTAAGGGCGGGGATCAGCGAGCCGCAAACGCGGGAGTGGGAGATGTCGCCGACGACGGCGACCTTCAGACCGTGGAAGTCACCCTTGTGCTCCCAGATGGTGTACAGGTCGAGCAGGGCCTGCGTGGGGTGGTTGTGCTTACCGTCACCGGCGCAGATGACACTCGCGGGCGAATTCTGCGTGACGATGTAGGGAGCGCCGGCGTGCTTGTCGCGCACGACGATGCAGTCGATCTTATAGGCGTTGAGGGTCTCGACGGTGTCGACGAGGCTCTCGCCCTTGACCGTGGAGGTCGAGGAGCCGCCAAAGTTAAGGCTGTCGGCCGAAAGACGCTTCTCGGCGAGCTCGAAGGAGCTGCGGGTGCGCGTCGAGGGCTCGTTGAACATGTTGACGATGGTCTTGCCCTTGAGCGTGGGGACCTTCTTGATCGCACGCTCGTTGACCTCGGAGAACGCCTTGGCGGTCTCGAGGATGAGCTTGATGTCCTCTTCGGAGTACTCGGTAATGTCGATCAGGTGTTTATGGTTGAACGCCACGGTACTACTCACCTCCCAGCGGCGCGGAGCCCACATGGGAACCCGGCGCGACGTCGTTAATCTCGACGGCGGTGTGGCCGTCGACTTCCTTCATATATAGGTGCACGTTCTCCTCATGCGACGAGGGAACATTCTTGCCGACAAAGTCCGGCGAGATGGGGAGCTCGCGGTGACCGCGGTCAACGAGAACTGCCAGCTCAATACGGCTCGGACGGCCCAAGTCCATGACGGCGTCCAGAGCGGCGCGGATGGTACGGCCCGTATACAGGATGTCGTCCACCAGCACGACGCGCTTGCCATCGACGCTGAAGGGAATGTTGGTAGCGTGGATCGCGGGAGCGAAATTGGTCGCATAGTCATCGCGATAGAAGCTGATGTCGAGGCTGCCGAGCGGAACGTCGACGCCCTCGATCTCCTTGATCTCCTCGGCGAGCTTCTTTGCCAGAAGGTCGCCGCGCGTGACGATGCCGACCAGAGCGAGGTCTTCACAGCCCTCGTTGCGCTCGAGAATCTCGTGCGCGATGCGGGTCATCGCTCGATTGACGGCGGTCTCGTCCATGATGACCGCCTTGGGGGAAGTCGTGCCCATCGATCTCCTTCCTCACATGTCTTGACTGCTGACACAGTCAAAAAAATAGATGCCCGACCGCTCAAAGCGGACCAGACACCCACAAGGAAGGGCTGCTCTTTGGCAGCTATGTAATTCCATGTGGGTATCTCGTACCCCTTTAATGGTCAAAGGATAGTGTAGCCAACCTCGAGCTTAATTGCGAGCATAAATACAGAGCAATCCGTAAACGGAGCCCAATGCTCCATAAACCTATATATTATTTGTGGTACGAGCTTGAAAACGCACGCACGAGCTGGCATAATCCCCTCTGCTGCACGCAAATCGGATCTACGTCCAGGGCCGTGGCGTGAGCACTATCGCCAAAAGAGGAATATCTCTGTGTAGATTACGCACAGGGAGCTGCTTCTGTGCTATAGTTCAGGCTTGTTTGTTAACGCGACATGTTCGTTTGTCGCCCAAGGAGGGTCAGTTATGTCCAAAGTTTGCGAAGTTTGCGGTAAGCACCCCGTTGCCGGTCGCTCCATCAGCCACTCTCACCGCGTCACCAACCGTAAGTTCCGCCCCAACATCCAGCGCGTCTACGTCGTCGTCGATGGTCACCGTCGCAAGATGAACGTTTGCTCCACCTGCCTCAAGTCCGGCAAGGTTGCGCGCTCCTAAATAAGGTCTTACCAACAAGTACCTCGGACTCTCCGGGTCAAAGACCTCGCGTTCATATAGAACTTACCAAAGGCGCCCTCCCCTACGGAGGGCGCCTTTTTGCACTCATTGGGGACAGACTTACATGAGTGTTTTTACGCATTGGGGACAGACTTAGATGAGTGCTTTCCAAAGCTCACAGTGCATCGACGAACTCACGGCGCTTCGATCGTCACCAGTACGTGCCTCACGCCACCTCGTTCCAGCCCGCGGTGGCCTTGGTTACGCTTGTAGCGCCGATGCCGGTGATACGGGCAATTTGCTTGACCGTGAGATGTGCCCGCCTGAGCCTCAGCAGACAGGCATCGCGTTCCGGGCGCGGCAGGACCTTGAGCAGCGCAGGATCTATGCTCGGCAGGACTTCGTGCGCAATGGAAAGGGCCTCCTCATCAGGGATCCGCCGGCGTGGAAGAACCTCCACTGACCAAGTGCGCCCGGCAACTTCCTCGAGATGCTCGCAATAGCAACGGGAGCCTCCGACGATATCGAGCATAGGAGCCGCGTCACAGATGTCAAAGGGATCATAGCCCAGCTGATATGCCTTGTAGCTTGACCAGCGGTACGCCTCGAGCGAGTCGAGCGCACCTTTCACGGGATTGAGATGGATATAATCGAGCAGCTGTACCGCCTGCGTGTCCGACTCAACCGCGACCCGTGAATAGCGATTGTCAAACAGATGGCCTGTTCTCCCCGTTTTCCCATTGAAATACTTGGCATACGCCGTCAGCGCACAATGCATCGCCTTTGAAAGATTGTCAAATGGGTCATCAACCATCAAATGGAAGTGGTTGTCCATAAGGCACCAAGCCAACACCGCCACTTTATGGCGCGCGAACCTGTCCGAGATGTCCGATAAGAAACGATATCGGTCAGAGTCATCTTCAAAAATAATCTGTTTAGAGTTACCACGGTCAAAGACGTGGTAATAACCGGTGAGCGAAACGGCGCGGGCACATCGAGGCATAATCTCTCCTTTCAAAAACTGAACAGGCAACACCTAAAAGGAGAGAAGGAACGCGAAATGCTGAGCCTGTGATCTATATATATCCAATGAACGGCAAAAACAGGCCCAGAACGGCAAAATGGCAAAACGATGTCTGTCCCAAATGAGTGAAAGCACTCATGTAAGTCTGTCCCCAATGAGCGGGGCGATGCAGCAGGCAGATAGTTTTAGTTAAAACGCTTCATTATGTTGAAGCGTTTTAGTGTGCCTTTTACGGGAATCTTGCCGTTCGCCGAATAATTTCTTGCTATCATGCAAGGCGTAGGGTAAATCTCCGATCGCAAGGAGACACAAATGGTGAAAAAGTCACCGGAAAACACTACTCCCGCAATTGTGGACAACGTAGAGGCGCTTGAGGCTAAGCTCGCTCAGATGCGAGAGGCCCAGGCGCTTTTTGCTACGTACACGCAGGAGCAGGTCGACAAGATCTTCTATGAGGCCGCCATGGCCGCCAACAAGGCTCGTATCCCGTTGGCGAAGTTGGCCATCGAGGAGACCGGCCGCGGCGTTCTTGAGGACAAGGTCATCAAGAACCACTACGCCGCAGAGTACATCTACAACGCTTACAAGAACACCAAGACCTGTGGTGTCCTGGAGCGCGACGAGGCTTACGGCATCACCAAGATCGCCGAGCCCATCGGCATCGTGGGCGCCGTCATCCCGACGACCAACCCCACCTCCACCGCGATCTTCAAGACGCTGATCTGCCTGAAGACCCGCAACGCCATCATCATCTCCCCGCACCCGGCAGCCGCCAAGTGCACCATCGCCGCCGCCAAGCTCGTGCTTGACGCTGCCGTCAAGGCCGGCGCCCCCGAGGGCATCATCGGCTGGGTCGATGTCCCCTCCATCGAGCTGACCAACATGGTCATGCGCGACGTCGACATCATCCTCGCCACCGGTGGCCCGGGCATGGTCAAGGCCGCTTACTCCTCGGGCAAGCCCGCCCTGGGCGTTGGCGCCGGTAACACCCCGGTCGTCATCGACGACACCGCCGACGTGCTGCTCGCCGTCAACTCCATCATCCACTCCAAGACCTTCGACAACGGCATGATCTGCGCTTCCGAGCAGTCCGTGACCGTCATCGACACCATCTATGACCAGGTCAAGGCCGAGTTCCAGAAGCGCGGCTGCTACTTCGTCAAGCAGGGTGCCGAGATGGAGGCCCTGCGTGCCGCCATGTTCAAGAACGGCGCTCTCGATCACCGCATCCCCGGCATGGCCGCCGCCAAGATCGCCGAGCTCGCCGGCATCGAGGTTCCCGCCAAGACCAAGATCCTGATCGCCGAGGTCACCTCCACCGACCCCGCCAAGGAGGAGTTCTCCCACGAGAAGCTCTCCCCGGTCCTGGCCATGTACCACGCCAAGGACTTCCAGGAGGCCGTCGACAAGGCCGAGCACCTGGTGCTCGCCGGTGGCCCGGGCCACACCGCCTCTCTGTACGTGCACCCCGCCCAGGCCGAGAAGATCAGCCTGTTCGAGCACGTCATGAAGGCCTGCCGTATCGTCATCAACACCCCGTCCTCGCACGGTGGCATCGGTGACCTGTACAACTTTGGCATGAAGCCGTCTCTGACCCTGGGCTGCGGCTCCTGGGGCGGCAACTCCGTCTCCGAGAACGTTGGGGTGAAGCACTTGATCAACGTTAAGACTGTGGCCGAGCGCCGTGAGAACATGCTGTGGTTCCGCGCTCCCGAGAAGGTCTACTTCAAGAAGGGTTCCACGCCCGTCGCCCTCGACGAGCTGGGCAACGTCATGGGCAAGAAGCGCGCCTTCATCGTCACCGACCAGTTCCTCTTCAAGAATGGCAACACCCGCGCCATCGAGGCCAAGCTCGACGAGATGGGCATCGCCCACGACTGCTTCTACGACGTCGAGCCCGATCCGTCGCTGCAGTGCGCACGTCGCGGCGCCAAGCAGATGGCTCTCTTTGAGCCGGACGTCATCATCGCCGTCGGCGGTGGCTCCGCTATGGACGCCGGCAAGATCATGTGGATGATGTACGAGCACCCCGAGTGCAAGTTTGAGGACATGGCCATGGACTTCATGGACATCCGCAAGCGTATCTTCACCTTCCCCGAGATGGGCAAGAAGGCCTACTTCGTCGCCGTCCCGACCTCTTCGGGTACCGGCTCCGAGTGCACGCCGTTCGCCATCATCACCGACAAGGAGACCGGCATCAAGTGGCCGCTCGCCGACTACGCGCTGCTCCCCAACATGGCTATCGTCGACGCCGACAACTGCATGACCGCCCCGCGCGGCCTGACCGCTGCATCCGGCATCGACGTCATGACCCACGCCATCGAGTCCTACGTCTCCATCATGGCTTCCGACTACACCAAGGGCCTCTCCGAGCGCGCTGCCAAGCTCGTCTTCGAGAACCTGCCCTCCAGCTTCACGAACGGCGCCAAGGACCCGCACGCCCGCGAGGAGATGCACAACGCCTCCTGCATGGCCGGTATGGCCTTCGCCAACGCCTTCCTGGGCCTCAACCACTCCATGGCCCACAAGCTCGGCGCTTTCCATCACCTGCCCCACGGCCTCGCAAACGCTGTCATCCTGACCCGCGTCATGCGCTACAACGCCGCCGAGGCTCCCGTCAAGATGGGTACTTTCTCCCAGTATCCTTACCCCAACGCGCTGCACAACTACGCCGAGATGGCCAAGTACTGCGGCATCGAGGGCAAGGACGACAAGGAGGTCTTCGAGAACTTCATCACGAAGCTCGAGGAGCTCAAGGACTTCATCGGCGTCAAGAAGACCATCGCCGACTACGGTGTTGACGAGCAGTACTTCCTCGACACCCTCGACGAGATGACCGAGCAGGCATTCAACGACCAGTGCACCGGCGCCAACCCGCGCTACCCGCTCATGAGCGAGATCAAGGAGCTCTACCTGGACGCCTACTACGGCCGCGAGCCCCAGGATTACGCCGTCTGCTAGTTTTAGCACGGTTTTTAACGGCGGGGGTGCACGGGTGTTTCACACACCCCCGCCGTCGCTTCTATCGCATCGTTGAAAGGATGCAACCATGCTGCTACCCGATTCCAAGACCGAGCTCGTCCGCCGTGGCAACAAGGTCGTTTACGACCTGGGCGACAAGATCGTCAAGGTCTTTAACGAGACCAAGCCTGTCTCCGACGTGTTCAACGAGGCTTTGAATCTTGCCCGCATCAATGAGTGCGGCATCCGCAGCCCCAAGGCTCTCGAGGTTTCTCAGCTCGAGAACGCCAACGGCTGGGCGCTCGTGACCGAGAAGGTTCCGGGCACCACCCTTGCCGAGAAGATGACTGCCGAGCCCCAGCGCTTTGGTGAGTACCTCGAGATGTTCGTCGACCTCCAGATCGAGATCCACGGCTACACCTCCCCGCTGCTCAACCGTCAGCGCGACAAGTTCGCCCGCATGATCGACAGCCTTGATCAGCTCAATGCCACCACGCGCTACAACCTTCAGGAGCGTCTGGACGGCATGACCAAGGAGTTCAAGGTCTGCCACGGCGACTTCAACCCCTCCAACGTCATCGTCGGCGACGACGGCCAGCTCTATGTGTGCGACTGGGCACACGCCACCCAGGGCTCCCCTGCTGCCGACGTTGCCACCACCTACCTGCTCTTCGCCCTCAACAGCAAGGACCAGGCCGAGGCCTACCTGGAGCTCTACTGCGACCGCGCCGACATGCCCATGCAGGTCGTGCGTCAGTGGACGAGCATCGTCGCCGCTTCCGAGCTCGCTCGTAAGCGCAACGTGAACGATGAGTTCCTGAAGAACTGGATCGACGTCGTCGATTATCAGTAATATCTGAGCGATTTATTTCGCATCGGAGGCACAATGGAAAACCCCGCAGTTCGCATGGGCTGTGGGGTTTTCCTTTTAGATATCGAGGATGCTACAAGATAAAAGGACGGCCCCACATCTCCCCGATCTGGAGAAATGCGGGGCCGTCCCGTATATCGAACTACAAGCGAAATCGTCGATTAACGGCGGGCCGCCTTAACAAGCTCGGCAACCTTGGCGACAACCTCATCGATCGCCACGTCCTCGCGCTCGCCCGTGGCACGATCCTTGAGCTCCACCGTGCCATTCTTAAGGCCACGCTTACCCAGAACAACCTGATACGGGAAGCCCATAAGGTCGTTGTCGGCAAACTTAAAGCCGGGGCGCTCGTCGCGGTCATCGACGACAACCTCGATACCCTCAGCGCACAGGCCCTCGACGATCTGCTCGCAGACGGTAGCGCACTCCTCCTTCTTGGGATCGAGCGGAATCACCGCGACCTCGTACGGGGCAACGGGGACCGGCCAGACGATACCGTGCTCGTCGTTGTGCTGCTCCACGACGGCAGCGAGCGAGCGGGACACACCGACGCCGTAGCAACCCATGATGAGCGGCTTCTCCTTGCCGTCCTCATCCATAAAGGTGGCACCCATGGCCTCGGAATACTTAGTGCCCAGCTGGAAGACCTGGGAGACCTCGATGCCGCGAGCAGCAGAGAGCGGCTTGCCGCAGTGCGGGCAGGGATCGCCGGCAACGACGGTTACCAGGTCGGCCCACTCGTCGACGGTAAAGTCGCGCTCGGGGCAGGCACCGGTAAAGTGATAATCGACCTCGTTGGCACCGCAGGCCCACTGCTTGGACTCGCGCAGACTCTCGTCGCAGACCAGACGAATGCCCTCGGGCAAGTTAACCGGTCCGATAAAGCCCTTATGCAGACCGTAGGTCTGGAGCTCCTCATCGGTCATCATGCGATAACCCTTGCCAAAGACATGCTCGGCCTTGCAGTCATTGAGCTCATGATCGCCCGGAACAATGGCCACGACTGGCTTGCCCTCGGCATCGATGAGAGCCAAGGACTTGCGCGTGCCGTTCTCGGGGAAGCCGAAGAACTTTGCAACGGCCTCGATGGTGCCCATGCCCGGAGTCTCGACCTTGGTGAGTGTACCGTCGCCAGGACCCTCGGTCACAACGACCTTGGTGCTTGCGGCCTCATCGTCGGCAGCGAAGCCGCAATCGTCGCAGTAGACGAGCGAAGCCTCGCCGGCGTCGGCCAAAGCCATGTACTCGACGGAAGTGTCGCCACCGATCTCGCCGGAGTCAGCGACAACGGGCAGGGCCTTGATGTAGCAGCGCTCGCAAATGTTGGCATAGGCCTGCTTCATCTTGTCGTACTCCTCCTGCAGGCTCTCCTGCGTGGCGGAGAAGCTGTAGGCGTCCTTCATGATGAACTCGCGGCCGCGCATCAAGCCAAAGCGGGGACGGAACTCGTCGCGGAACTTGTCCTGAATGTGGTAAAGGTTGACGGGCAGCTGCTTATAGGAACGCAGCTCATTGCGAACCAGGGCGGTCACGGTCTCCTCGTGCGTGGGGCCCAGCACGAACTCGCGGCCGTGGCGGTCATCAAAGCGCACGAGTTCCTTGCCATAGGCGTCGATGCGGCCGGACTCGCGCCACAACTCGGCGTCGACCATGATAGGCATCATAAGCTCCTGGGCGCCGGCAGCGTCCATCTCGTCGCGCACGATGTTCTCGATCTTGTGGATCGAGCGCCAAGCAAGCGGCAGGTAGGAATACAGGCCGGCGGCCTCCTTGCGAATCATGCCGGCACGGAGCAGCAGGCGGTGGCTGGCGAGCTCAGCGTCCGCCGGATCCTCTTTAAGCGTCGGCGCATAGAGCTTAGACATATACATTGCTCGAGTCATTTACTTCTCCTCAATAAGTTTGTCGACCTCTGCCATAAGCGCGTCGACAATTTGATCCTCAGCTACTTTACCAATGATCTGGCCATGCGAAAAGAGCAGGCCCTGACCTCGTCCGCAGGCAACGCCCAAGTCGGCGTCAGAGGCCTCGCCGGGGCCATTGACCGCGCATCCCATAACGGCGATCGAAAGCGGCGCGGAATAGTTCTTAAGCCGCTCAGTGACCTCCTCGGCGATGGGAATGAGGTTAACCTGGCAGCGGGCGCACGTGGGGCACGAGACAATCTCGGGGCCACGGCGACGCAGGCCCAGCGACTGCAGAATACCCCAGGCAACCGGCGGCTCCTCAACCGGATCAGCCGTGAGCGACACACGCATGGTGTCGCCAATGCCTTCGGAAAGCAAGATACCCAAGCCTACAGAGCTCTTGATGGTGCCCTGGAGCTTGGTCCCCGCCTCCGTCACGCCCAGGTGAAGCGGAACGTGGGGAATCTCACGCGACAGGGCTCGATAGGTATCGAGCGTCGTTTGCACGCTATGGGCCTTAGCCGAAAGCACAATGTTCGTAAACCCGCGGTCCTCAAAATGCTTGACGAAACGCTCGCTCGACATCACGAGCTTTTCGGGCTGCGTGAGGTCGTCGCGCTCGGCGATATCCTGCTCAAGCGAACCGGCATTGACTCCGATACGAATCGCACAGCCAGCAGCACCCGCAGCATCGATCACCGCGTCAACCTTGGCCCAATCGCCGATATTGCCGGGATTGATGCGCAGCTTGGCAGCACCAGCCTCAACGGCACCAATGGCGAGCTTATGGTTAAAGTGGATATCGGCGACAATCGGCACCGGAGACTCGTCACAGATGGTGCGGAAACCCTCAAGCGCGGCCTCCGTGGGCACGCTCACGCGCACGATATCGCAGCCAGCCTGCGCCAACGCACATACTTGCGCAAGCGTTGCCTGGGCATCAGCGGTATCGGTGCAGGTCATGGATTGGACCACCACCGGCGCGCCGCCACCGATCTGCACGCCGCCCACATGCACGGGGCGCGTCAACTCGCGAGGCAAAGGATGGGATAAAGACAATCCAAACACTCCCCTACAGAATAAATCGAAGGATGTCGGAACGAAGCATATAGACAAACAGCAGCGCAAAGAGCGCGATGCCCACATAGCTCACAATCGTCTGGACCTTGAGCGGAAGCTCGCGGCCCGCAATCTTTTGAATGATCTCGATGACCAGCTTGCCGCCATCGAGTGGTGGGATGGGCAGCAGGTTCATAAAGCCAAGCGAGAACGAAATGAGGGCGGCAAACGAAAGGAACGTGGCAGGGCCGGCAGCAGCAGCCTGTGAGGACATAACGCTAATACCCACGATCGAAGAAGACTGATCAAGAATCTCCATCGTATGCTGCGGCTGGAGCAGGCGCATCACGCCCTCCGCTGTCTGCACGACATAGGAGAACGACAGTCGAGCCGACGTGATGGGGTCTAAACGGACCACCTGCGTAGAGGCATACACACCTAGGCGCTCGTCCTCTTTGAGCGCAACCGTGGTCGAATGCTTCTTGCCGTCACGCTCGTACTCGATGGCGATATCGTCCTTACCGGCAGCCTTGCCGATGGCATCGTAAACGTCCATCCAGGTGGAGCACGATACTCCGTCAACCGAAAGGATCGCGTCGCCGCCCTCAATACCTGCCTTGGCGGCAATAGACCCCTCGTCAACCTGACCGATCACGTTGGTATCCATCGGCACGGTGACACCCGCAATGGAATAGATACTCATAAGGAGCAAAAAGCCCGTCAAGATATTGACAATAATGCCCGCGAGGAGCATAAAGGCGCGCTTGAGAAAGCCCTGGCCAAGATAGGTGTGCGAACGCTCTTGTGCAAGGAACTCGGCCTCGCCGCACGGCAGCTCCCACACATCGCCCTCGGCAGTTGAATGTTCGCGATCGAAACGGCGGCCGTCAAAGGTGGTGTAACCCGCCGCATCTCGCGGCAGCGTCTGATACTTGGTGGGATAGTAGCTCGGCGAGGGCTTCTCCCCTTCCTCATACCAGGGTGCGATGGAACCCCAGCCCAGCAACAAGGCGCATGCCTCGAGCACATCCTCCTCGGAAAGCTCAAGCTCGACAGCAAGGTCGGCCACGGTCACGCGACCATGACGATAGATAGCCGCGAGCACGCGATCGGCACACGAGACGTCGGTCGGATCCATACCGCAGATGGCAGCGTAGCCACCCAGCAGAAGCGGGGTCACGCCAAACTTGGTTCCAATGCGACGCGACGTGCAATGGATGTCAAAGCGACACGGCAAGCCCAAAAAGAACTCGGTCACGCGGACGCCGCAGGCACGCGCCGCCAAAAAGTGGCCGCCCTCGTGCAAAAACACGAGGACGGAAAGCATCAGCAGGCCCCAAAAGACCGATGAGAGAACGCTCAGAACAGTATCCATAAAACGAAAAAGCAATCCTTATGGGTTAGGAACGGGTTGCGGTGAGCACCTGCGCAGCCTTTTCACGCGCCCACGCATCGATGTCGCGAAGCTGCTCAAACGAATCGACCGTCTGCATATCGTGGGCATCCATGCAAGATTCCACAATGCGATCGATATCGGTAAAGCTGCAGCCATCGTGCAGGAAGGCATCAACGGCGACCTCGTTGGCGGCATTGAGCACGCACGGCATGGTGCCACCCGTCTTGCCGGCACGCTCGGCCAGTGCCAGACAGCGGAAGGTATCCATGTCGGCAGCATCAAACGTGAGCTGTCCCAGCTCACGAAAATCGATACGAGGCGCCGGGGTATCCCAACGCTCGGGATACGAGAACGCGAACTGGATGGGAATACGCATGTCGGAAGCACCGAGATGTGCCATCACGGAGCCGTCGGCAAACTCGACCATAGAGTGAATCTTGGACTGACGCTGCACGACCACGTTAATGAAATCAAGGTCGCAGTTAAACAGATGCATGGCCTCAATACGCTCCAGGCCCTTGTTCATGAGGGTGGCGGAGTCGATGGTGATCTTGGCACCCATGGCCCACGTGGGATGTGCGAGGGCATCGGCACGCGTCACGCGATTGAGCTCGTCGCGCGTGCGGCCAAAGAACGGACCGCCCGAGCAGGTGAGCCAAATACAATGAGCCTCGCGCGGGTTCTCCCCCAGATAGCACTGGTAGATGGCGGAGTGTTCAGAGTCGACTGGAATAAGCTGGCCCGGTTGCGCCAACGGCATAAGCAAGTCGCCACCGACGACGAGGGACTCCTTGTTGGCAAGGGCAAGGCGCTTATTCGAGGTCAAGGCAGCATGGCTCGCCTCGAGACCGGCGGCACCCACAATAGCGACGAGCACGCAGTCGACATCGTCGCGACGCGCGAGCTCGCAAACCGCCTGCGCGCCAACGCCGAGCTTCGTTCCCTCGGGCAACTCCTGCAGCACGGCGTCATCGCCATGAGCGACATCGGCCACGGCAACCGCCGAAACCGAGAACTCGCGGGCAGCGGCAACGAGCTCGGAGGTACTGGAGTTAACGGACAGCGCCGTCACCTGCAGGCGATCGGCATGCTGGCGGCACACATCGAGTGCCTGGGTGCCGATGGAGCCCGTACAACCCAGGATGGCAACACGGAGGCGTCCATCGGGGCCATACGTCGTCTGGAATGACATTACAGCACGCCTCCGATCATCAAAAGCAGCTGCGCGGTGATGCAGCCGAAGATAAGCGAATCGCTACGATCGAGCATGCCGCCGTGGCCCGGGATAAGGTTACCGGAATCCTTAACGCCCACACCGCGCTTGATGCGCGACTCGATAAGGTCGCCGATAACGCCCAAAATGGACACGACCACGCCGCACAACAGCGCATAGGGCAGGCTGAGCTTGTAGAAGTGCGTCGCCCACAGGATGAGCCAAATCAAAACCGAGCCCAGAATGCCGCCAACAAACCCCTCCCAGCTCTTTTTGGGAGAGATCTTGGGAACCATCTTGTGTTTGCCGATACGGCTACCCACGATGTAGGCAAACGAATCGGAGACCCAAAGGGACGCGCAAACGCCCACCGAAAGCAGGGCGCCGGCAAAACCGGGCACGGCATCGCGCAGCAGCACGATAGCCGACAGCATAAAGCCAGTGTAGATGGGACCCATGAGCGTCACGGCCACATCAGAAATGCGGGTACGCGGCGACCAGACATACCAAATGCCCACAGCGAGCATCAGGGCAAAAAGCAGGGCATTCAGCAACATCGAATCGCCCAACGCCGACAGCGGAAAGAGTATGGCGGCAGCGATACCCATGCGCTCGTTAGCCATCTTGCCATCGAGCCTTGTCATACGGAAAAACTCATAGCAGCACAGACCGCTCATGACAGAAACAAAGATGGCCGTGGGCACGATACCCAAAACCAGGCACAGGATAAAGACAACGGCATAAACGATACCGGCGGCGGCACGGGTAATAAAGCCCGCAAGCCACGAACCGGTGCCATTCTTCGCTGCGGGCGCTCCCGCAGCGACAGCCTTGCGCTCAGATGTCTTGGGAGCAGTTGCCTTGGGACGATCGGACACGATTAAGCCTCCTCGGTCTTGCTCAGACCACCAAACCTACGGTCACGGCCCTGATAGGCCAAAATGGCGTCGACAAGGCCCCAACGATCAAAGTCGGGCCAATAGGTATCGGTGACGTAGAATTCGGAATAAGCCACCTGCCACAGCAGATAGTTCGAAAGGCGCAGCTCACCAGAAGTGCGAATCACAAGCTCAGGATCGGGAAGGCCGGCGGTATAGAGGTGGGAAGCCACCATGTCGTCATCAATTGCGCCAGGATCGATCTTACCGGCGGCAGCGTCGAGTGCGATCTGACGGACAGCGCGGGTAATCTCGGCACGCGCGCCGTAGTTGACGGCAAGCGCCAGCGTCATGCCGGTGTGATCGGCGCACTCGGCAAGACCGCGTTCAAAAACGTCGCGGGTCTTCTTGGGCAGCGCGGAAATGTCTCCCAAAAAGACAACGCGCACGTTTTCGCGCTTCAGAAGCGGCAGCTCGTCGATAAACGTCTTGGCAAACAGGTGCATCAAGACGTTGACCTCATGCTGCGGACGATTCCAGTTCTCGGTAGAAAACGCATAGGCAGAAAGCACGTCGACGCCCAGACGCACGCAGGCGGTAATAATCTCGCGAAGGGAGACGATACCCGCCTTGTGGCCCTCAGTGCGCGCAAGACCGCGCGACGTGGCCCAACGACCGTTGCCATCCATGATGCACGAGATATGGTGCGGAATGTTATTGAGGTCAAGGTCGGAAAAACCGACGCCCGCAGGGGCGTCGGCAAAGTACTCGACCAGTTTATGCTCGTCGTATTGCACCTTAGATCTCCATGACCTCGGCTTCTTTTTCCTTCAGAAGCTCCTCGACCTTGGCGACATACTCATCGGTGTGCTTCTGGACCTTGGCCTGCTCGCGACGGACATCGTCCTCGGTGAGCTCCTCATCGCGCTCGAGCTTGTTGTTGAAGTCGCGACGGATGTTACGGATAGACACCTTGGCCTGTTCGGCGTACTCGCGGCACTCCTTGACGAGCTCGCGACGGCGCTCCTCGGTGGGGGCCGGGAACGGCAGACGAACGACGGTGCCATCGGAGTTGGGGGTAATACCCAGATCGGAAGCGCCGATGGCCTTGACGATAGCATTGATGAGTGCCTTGTCCCACGGCTCGATGAGCAGCATGTGGGCCTCGGGGGTCTTGACGGCGGCAACCTGCGTGACCGGCGTGGGAACACCGTAATAATCGACGGTGATGTCGGAAAGAATGTTGGCATTGGCGCGGCCGGTACGAACCTTGGAGAAGTTATGCTTGAGGGACTCGAGCGACTTGTCCATGTGGGCGGTGATGTTCTCTGCCATGCTTAATCCTCCTGATAGACGAGCGTGCCGACGGGCTCACCCGAAAGCGCGCGCTTGACGGTGTCCTCGCCATCGATGTTGAGGACCAAAATCGGCATACGGTTGTCCTGGCACAGTGCCGTAGCCGTGGAATCCATAACCTGCAGACCGCGGACGAGAACCTCGTGATAGGTAATCTTGTCAAAACGGACGGCATCGGCGCACTTGACGGGATCCTTGTCGTAGATGCCGTCAACCTTGGTGGCTTTAATCAGAATCTCGGCGCCGATCTCGCACGCACGAAGAGCCGCGGCGGTGTCGGTCGTAAAGTACGGATTGCCCGAACCGGCGGCAAAGATAACGACGTTGCCCTTGGAAAGGTGGTTGATGGCGCGACGGCGAATATAGGGCTCGCAGATCTCGTTCATCTGGATAGCGCTCATCACGCGGCAGGGAACATCGTTATGCTCGAAGGCATCCTGCAGGGCGAGCGCGTTCATAACGGTTGCCAGCATGCCCATATAATCGGCCTGAGCACGCTCCATGCCACCGGCAGCGCCGGCCATGCCGCGGAAAATATTGCCGCCGCCGACAACGACGCCGACCTCATGGCCAACGGCGAGCAGCTCCTTGACCTGCTTAGCAAGATGGTCGGTAACCTTGGGGTCGATGCCATATTGGCCGTCGCCCATCAGCGCTTCGCCGGAAAGCTTAAGAAGCACGCGTTTATATCGGATGTCGGACAAAGCGATCCTCCTTTAGATTGAACTCTCAACATTCTATCAAAGGCTCTAAGAAGAGCCATGAAAAAGCAGGCTGTGAGTAAAACCCACAGCCTGCTCATTACCAGCTACAAGAGCTTATTTACTCGCCACGGACCAGACGGTCAAAGGCAACGACGGTAATGGTGTCGCCAAGCTCCTTGGAGACCTGCTCGGCGTACTTCTTGATGCTGAGGGAGCTGTCCTTGATGAACTCCTGCTCGGTGAGCACGGACTGCTTGTAGAACTTCTCCAGACGGCCGACAGCCATCTTCTCCTGAATGGCCTCGGGCTTGCTGGACTCGGCAGCCTGGGCCATGTAGATCTGCTTCTCGTGCTCGACGGTCGCGGCCGGAACCTGATCGCGGGTAGCGCAGATCGGGGCGACGGCGGCAACCTGAAGGGCAACGTCGTGAGCGAAGGTCTTAAAGGACTCAGCCTGAGCGGTCTCGGCCTTCTCGAAGGCGAACTCGACGAGGACACCGATCTTACCACCCATGTGGATGTAAGAAGCGAGCGCGCCGTTCTCAGCCTTGCGGGCAGCGAAGCGGGAGATCTTCATGTTCTCGCCCATGATGTGAATCATCTCGGTGAGCTCGGAGGAAACGGTCTCCTCGCCCATCGGCTTCTCGAGCAGAGCGTCGACGTCAGCAGGCTCGGTGGTAGCGACAACCTCAGCGACCTTGGAAGCAAAGCCGGTGAACTTGGCGTTAGAGCCAACGAAGTCGGTCTCGCAGGAGAGCTCGAGCAGAGCGCCGGTCTTGCCATCCTCGGAGACGAACGCGGCGACAGCGCCCTCGTTGGTCTCACGGCCAGCCTTCTTGGCAGCCTTGGCAAGGCCGTTCTTACGCAGAACGTCGACAGCGGCGTCCATGTCGCCGTCAGCCTCGACGAGAGCCTTCTTGCACTCCATCATCGGGGAGTCGGTCATCTCGCGGAGCTGCTTGACCATAGCGGCGGTAATCTGGGCCATTGTGGTTCCTTTCAAAGAGATGAAAAAGAATTAACTAAGACTGATTTACTCGGCCTTGGGCTCAGCGGCCATCTCGGCCTCGGAGACCTGCTCCTTGCCGGAGCCAGCGAGGCAGGCGTCAGCCATGAGCTCGCACATAAGGGTGACAGCGGAGATAGCGTCATCGTTGCAGGGGATGCCGTACTCGACCTCGTCGGGATCGGAGTTGGTGTCGATCAGAGCGACGACGGGGATGTTCAGGCGCTGAGCCTCCTTGATGGCGTTCTCCTCGCGCTTGGTGTCGATGACGAAGAGAGCCTGGGGCAGACCCTTCATGTCGCGGGCGCCACCGAGGTTGGTCTGGAGCTTGGTGAGCTCCTTGCCGAGCACAGCCTGCTCCTTCTTGGGGAGCACTGCCATGCGGCCGTCCTCGACCATGGCCTCGAGCTCCTCCATGCGGTTGATGCGGGAGCGGATGGTGACGAAGTTGGTCAGCATACCGCCGAGCCAACGCTGGTTGATGTAAGGCATGTTGGCGCGCTCAGCAGCGTTCTTGACGGCCTCCTGAGCCTGCTTCTTGGTGCCGACGAACAGCACGTTGCCACCCTTGGCGACGTTCTTGACGAAGGTGTAGGCCTGGTCGGCGTCGAGGATGGTCTGCTTGAGGTCGAGGATGTAGATGCCGTTGCGCTCACCGAAGATGAACGGCTTCATCTTGGGGTTCCAGCGACGGGTCTGGTGACCGAAGTGGCAGCCGGCCTCGAGCAGGGTGCGGATATTAATCTTGGTAGCCATGTTAAACCTCCTGTGGTTTGCCTCCGCGCGGGGTCATCCTCCAAAACCAACCCGGACATGTGCTACCAAAGCCCGGGCACCACGGTATGAAGTAGCCGCGCGTGCGTGATAAAAACCTGTTGCCGTGAAGCAACCCGATGAATGATAGCAGGAATGCATCTTCCTGCCAACCCGCAATCAAAACCACACACCTGAGTGCGGCGCGGGACGTCCCAGCCACTATTCGCCGCGGGGATGGGCTTGAGCCACGGCACGTTTGAGCCGATCGGGCGTGAGATGCGTGTAAATCTGCGTCGTGGACAGGCTCGCATGACCCAGCAGCTCTTGAACCGAGCGCAGATCCGCACCGCCCTCGAGCAAGTCGGTCGCAAAGGTATGGCGCATCGCATGCGGGGCGATGTCGGCCGGAATGCCGGCGAGCGTCGCCAGCGTATGGAACCGCCGCCGGAGCATGGCGGCGCTCATGCGATTGCCGCGCGCCGATATAAGCAGCGGATGCGGCCCGGTAGCGAGGTCGCGGCGCTTTGCCTGAGCGAGCAACTCCGGCCTCCCCTCCTCAATATAGAGACGCGTCGCCTCGAGTGCGCGACGATACAGAGGAACGATGCGCTCCTTGCTCCCCTTGCCCCACAGGCGCAGCGTGCGCTCGGACCATGAGATGGATTCCACATTGAGCGCCGCAAGCTCTGAGATGCGGGCACCCGAGGCATAGAGCAACTCGAGCATCGCCGCATCGCGCAGTCCCACGGGCGTCGAGGTATCAGGCGTCTTGAGCAGCGCCTCGACCTGCTGGGTCGTAAGGACGCCCGGCAGGTCGCGCGGCAGCTTGGGCGATGCGATCGCCGAGACCGCATCACCCTCGACAATCCCCTCGGCAGCCATCCACCGATAGAGCGAGCGAATGGCAGACAGATGCGCCGCAA
This sequence comes from Collinsella sp., assembly GCA_048236535.1. Classification (GTDB taxonomy): domain Bacteria; phylum Actinomycetota; class Coriobacteriia; order Coriobacteriales; family Coriobacteriaceae; genus Collinsella. Next base: position 67,279 of record DBFAQQ010000020.1, read on the forward strand.
GCGTTCGGGGAGCCACCTGTTCACGCGAAAGCTCGGCAAGATAGCGACGAATGGTGCGCACGTCGGCAGCGAAGGCATCGATATCCTCGCGCTCACACCAGGCAGCAAAGCGCTCCAGCCTCGAGCCATAGGCCGTCACCGTGTTGGGAGAAAGTCCCTCGACACGTGCGATATAGGCGATAAACGAGTCGACGGTGTCGTACAGGTCACAGGCTATGACCGGTCGCCTCCAAACAAATCGGGGCGAGTGGCCAGATAGGCATCAAGGGCCTCGAGCGCACGGTCCGCATAGGCCTGGTAGCGGTCGCGCTTGCTGCGGCGCTTACCGTCCTCGAGTGGCGGCACCAGACCAAAGTTGACATGCATAGGCTGATAGCCCACGGTGGCAGGATCGGTCGCATAGCCCACGAGCGCACCCAGGGCGCCCACGCGCGGCAACTCGACGCCCGCGGCACCGATAGCCTCGGCATAGGTGTTGACCGCCGCGAGCAGACCGGTCGCCACGGCTTCCATGTACCCCTCGGTGCCGGTGATCTGACCGGCCAGGCGCACGCCGGTACCGGGCACGGCAAAGGTGCCATCGAGCACGTGCGGGGCGTCGACAAAGGTATTGCGATGCATGACACCGTAGCGGAAGAACTCAGCGTCCTCCAGGCCCGGCACCATATGGAAGACGCGCTTCTGCTCGCCGAAGGTCAGATTGGTCTGGAAGCCCACCAGGTTATAGGCGGTCTTCTCCTTGTTCTCGGCGCGCAGCTGAATCGCCGCCCAGGGGCGACGTCCGGTACGAGGGTCAGTCAGGCCGACGGGTTTCATGGCGCCAAAGCGAATGGCGTCCTTGCCGGTGCGCGCAACTTCCTCGGCAGGCTGGCAGGCCTGGAACAAATCGCCGCCCTCAAAGTCCTTGAGCACCACGCGGTCGGCCGTGGTAAGCGCCTCGATAAAGGCCTCGTACTCCTCCTTGTTGAGCGGAGCGTTGAGATAGTCGCCGCTCCCCTGCTCCTCGTAGCGCGACTGCGAGAACAGTACGTCCATATCGAGCGTGGAGGCATCGACGATCGGCGCCGCCGCATCAAAGAACGCAAGGGCGTCGCCACCGACGAGCTTCATGACCTCTTCGCTCAGCGCCGGTGAACATAGCGGGCCCGCGGCAATGACCACGTGGCCCTCGGGAATCTGCGTGACCTCGCCGTGCACGACCTCGATATTGGGGCGGGCGGCAACCTCGGCCTCGACAAGCTCGGAAAACTTGACGCGGTCGACCGCCAGGGCGCCGCCGGCGGGAACAGCCGCGCGATGGGCGCAATCGAGCAGGACTGAACCCATGCGCTCAAGCTCGGCCTTCAGCAAACCAGCCGCGGAATCCGAACGGGTCGACTTAAACGAATTGGAGCAGACGAGCTCTGCCAGGTGATCGGTATGGTGAGCCGGGGAGCTCACCTGGGGGCGCATCTCGCACAGCTTTACGGCAAACCCGCGGTCTGCCAGCTGGATCGCGCATTCCGAACCCGCCAGACCGCCACCGATAACCGTCACCTGATCGAACTGCATCTGTAAACACCTTTCTAATTGACACGTTTTCCATTGTGACCGAAGGGCGTCTGGGCGTGAAGGGCAAACTTGGAGGGCGCATACCTTCCATCCATCATGCGCTCGATAAGGCCCTCGAGTTCAAGCGAACCCAAGAGTTTGAGTACGCCGACAGCATCGAGCGAGACGAGCGCCGCGATGTCGTCGACCTTGAGCGGAGAGGCGATGAGCGCATGCATCACGGTCTGCTGCGTTGGATCCAGGTCGGCAATGCCGGGAGCATCGGGGCGCGAGTAGCGCAGGGTTCCGTAGATGCGTGAGATAGCCATCTCGATAGATTCCTCGTCGACGATGCAGCAGGCACCGTTCGCAATGAGGTAATTCGTGCCACGCGACTCGGGCGATAGGATCGACCCCGGCACGGCAAGAAGTTCGCGCCCCAAATCCATAGCAGCCTCGGCTGTGGAAAACGTCCCAGAAGGCATACCCGCCTCGGATACAAAGAGGGCTTGCGACAGGGCCGCGATCACGCGATTGCGGCGCGGAAAGGCGAACTTGCGCGGACCCATGCCCCACGGAGAGATCGACACGACCGCGCCACCCGTATCAAGCGTGCGCGTAATCAGCCCCGCGCTCGAACGCGGGTAGACCACGTCGGCGCCCGTCCCCAGCACCACAACGTGTTTGCCGCCGGCGTTGACCGCAGCCCAACCCGAGGCCTGGTCACAACCGACCGCACCGCCCGAAACTACCGTCACTCCCGCCTCAACCGCCACCTTCGCCGCAAGCTCTGCCACGGCAAGACCATACGGCGAGGCCTTTCGCGCGCCGATGATGGAGAGCGCGGGCGTTGAAAGCGCCTCGGGGTTGCCGCGCACATAGAGCGTCTGAGGTACATCAGAAAGCTCCAAAACGGTCTCGGGATACAACGCGTCACCCGGATGCAGCTCGAAGGTCCCCTCAGCCATCATTGGTCCCTCCTTCCCTGGTACATCGCCGCCTCAAGTACGTGGTCCTGCGTCACCTGCTCGCTCTCAGCGACATCTGCAATCGTGCGCGCAATGCGAACCAGGCGCACGATGCCACGTCCTGTGAGATGTGTGCGTTTGGACAGACCGAGTACGCATTTCTCGGCAGCATCATCGAGCTCAAAGGTCGAAACGACGCCGTCAATGGACCGTGTCTCGTCATCCTCGGCCTCGGCATCCGCATCGTCCATACGGGACTCGCGCCAGGCGCGAAAAGCGCGACCGCGCACAACGTAGTCACGTAACTCGGCCGACGACATACCCTCCGCACCCTCGATAATCACTTGGGGGTCGGGACGGGTCACATCGATCATCATGTCGATACGGTCGGCCAAAGGACCGCGCAGTTTAGACCGATAGCGCTCGACCATCGCCGCCGAGCAGCGACACGGCACCTCGCGATCGCCCAAAAAGCCGCAGGGGCAGGGATTGCTCGCAGCGAGCAGCTGAAAGCGCGACGGAAAGGTAAAAGCCCCGTCGACGCGTACGATCCTCACATAGCCGCGCTCGATGGGCTGACGCAGCGTCTGCAGCACACCCGTGGGAAACTCGGCAAGCTCGTCCAAAAAGAGAACACCGCCATGAGCAAGGCTGATCTCACCCGGATGCACCGGGCGCCCGCCGCCAATGAGGCCAGCCGTTGAAATGCTGTGGTGGGGACTGCGGAAGGGCCGGTGCCCCGCCAACAAGCCATCAATGTTCTCACCCAAAACCGAATGGATGCACAGCGCCTCCTGTTGATCCTCAACGGAAAGCTCGGGCAGGATGCCGGTCATACGGCATGCGAGCATCGTCTTGCCCGATCCCGGGGACCCGATCATGAGCAAGCCGAGTTCTCCTGCCGCCGCAAGCGCCATGCCGCGTTTAGCGACTTCCTGCCCCAGCACGTCGGCATAGTCGAACTCGGGCTCAAAGGTCGCCTCGACACCCTCGGAATCCAAGTAGTGTCGCGCGGCATCGCCCATACCATGAGCAAGCTGAGACAAATGATCGATGAATCCGCAATCCACGCCCGCGAGCGGCACATGCTGGTCGGACCTGCCGGCGATAAAAGACAGCCCCATATCACGCGCCAATAGCTGAAACGCTACCTCGCCCTTGACAGGAAGCACCGTACCGTCCAAGCCGAGCTCACCAGCGATAAGACAACGATCGAGATTGTCGCGGGGAATCTGCCCGTCGGCTGCAAGCACCGCAATGGCTATCGGCAGGTCAAAACCGCTACCGGTCTTTCGGATATCGCCGGGCGCCAGATTGACCGTAATGCCCGAACGTGGGATCTCGAACCCGGCGGAGCGCATCGCACAGCGAATACGACCACGTGACTCCATCACCTCCATACTCGGGATGCCGAGCATCTGGATGCCCGGAACGCCGCCGGCAAGCGAGACCTCGACCGTGACGGGAATCGCCTCGACGCCGCGGATGCAGGCCGCGTGAACGGCAAACGTCTCGAACGCCATCACGATACCTGCCAATCGAACGCGTTGTACTGATGCTCGATCTCGGCGATATGCCCGCCGCGAATGGTGACACCCACGGCATCGAAGCGAATCGCCTTGAGAGGATAATGCTCCATGAGATAGCAACTTGCGATGCGGCGGTAGCGGCGTTGCTTTTGGGCGTCCACAGCCTCCTCGGGAAAGACCCGCGTGTTGCAATCCAGTGCGACACGTCTGGTCTTGACCTCGGCCATCACCACGACATCGTCGAGCTCATCGAGCAGCACCAGGTCGGCCTCGCCCTCGGTGCAACGATAACCCTGCTCCAGCAAGGTGTAGCCGCGCTCGTTAAAGTAGTCGATTGCGATAAGCTCGCCCAGCATGCCCAGCTCGCGGGGACTGAGTCCCTTGATAAACTCGGGCGTCATCGCCCCGCAGTCGAGCTCGCCGTTTTCCCAACGCTCCTTAAGCTGCTGCGTCTTGCTCTTTTTGCTTGCGGCACTCATGGGGTCTCCTTTCCCGCACGCTGCAGTGCCCCGATGATGAGGGCACCTTTCATGCGGGTAAGTACCGGAAGCAAACCAAAAGCTGACCAAATACCGTCAAAAAACGGGCCGTACGCAGCAATGGTGCTGCATACGGCCCGCTACCAGCAGGTTTATAAAACGCCAGAGGTCCCTGTCTCCACAATTGACCTAGAAAAGGCGCTCAGTCTGCAGAAAGTTTCCGCAAAAGCTCACACGATGCAGCGGGCAAAGTCCATGTTTGCGAATGGCCTCGATGTGCTCGGGGCTCGCATAGCCCTTCGACTCGGCCAGATGGTACTCGGGATACTCGGCGTCGTACTCGACCATCATCTCGTCACGCGTGACCTTGGCCATGATGGACGCCGCGGCGATACAGGCGATCTTGGCATCGCCCTTCACCACGTCGCGCTCATTGGGAACGGCGCCCAAGGGGTTGCCGTCCATGAGGACGCAGTCGGGCTCGAGCCCCGTATCGGCCACGGCGCCCGCGACGGCAACGCGGATGGCGCGGGCCATACCCATCTCATCGATATCCTTAGGCGCGATATGGCAAAAACCGATCGCCGTCGCCACCTCGGCAATCTTCACTGAGAGCAACTCGCGGCGCGCCGGCGTAAGCTTTTTGGAATCGTTGATACCCCAGACGCGCGGCTCCATGGGAAGGCACACGGCGCATACCGTCAAAGGACCGGCCACCGATCCGCGACCTACCTCATCGACACCAACGACCACCCCATCGCCGCCAAGCTCATGCATAAGCTCGTACATGTCATTGACGCGCTCGCGCTCGGCAAGCTCTTTGGCATGGCGTTTGAGGGCACGCTCGCAAGCCTTGATCACCTGCTGGCGCGGGTCCTCGCGATAATGCTCCACGAGGGCGGGAATCTCCTCAAACGTAGCGCTCGCCAACTCACCGGCAACCTGCGATGCCGAAACCGAGCTCGTCATATTGGCCATACCAGGCCCTCCTTGCATGCAAATCAGATAAAAAGAAGGGCCACCCGAAGGTGACCCTTGTGTCCAAACGAGTGGACAGACGCTGCAATCTTCTTAGCGCTTCTCGGGGATGCGAGCAGCCTTGCCCACCTTGTCGCGGAGGTAGTACAGCTTGGCGCGACGGACGCGACCATGACGAACGACCTCGAGCTTGGCGATCTTGGGGCTATGAAGCGGGAAGGTACGCTCAACACCGACACCGAAGGACATCTTGCGGACGGTGAAGGTCTCGCGGGCACCGGCGCCGGCCATGCGGATGACGTCGCCCTGGAAGACCTGGATGCGCTCGCGGTCGCCTTCCTTAATGCGGTAGTGAACCTTGACGTTGTCGGCGACGCGAACCTGAGGAATGTCCTCGCGGATCTGCTGACGCTCGATTGCGCGGATGTAATCCATGTGCAATTCCTTACTCTTCTAGAGGTGCCGTACCACCTTGGCCGGCACGTAGTTGAACAAACGTATTCGAGTATACACGCGCGGGTTTCTGCTGCAAGAACAATTTTTTACGCAGACAAAAAGACAAAACCCGCACATGATAACCGCCCGCCTCACGAATGAGACGGGCGGCATGAAGGGGGCTACGCTAGGCGTCTAAACCCAAAACGTTACGCGGGGCGCTTCGCCTCGAGCTTGGCCTGGGCGGCAGCAAGACGTGCGAGCGGCACACGGTAGGGCGAGCAAGACACGTAGTCCACGTCGGCCACGTTAAACAGGCCCTTGATGGACTTGGGGTCGCCGCCGTGCTCGCCGCACACGCCAAAGTGCATGTCGGGATTGGTGGCGCGGCCCTTCTCGACAGCCATGCGCACCAGCTCGAGTACTGCCGTATCGATGGTCTCGAAGGGATTGTCCTTCAAGATCTTCTTGTGCATGTACAGCGGGATGAACTTGGCCTCGGCATCGTCACGAGAGAAGCCAAAGGTCGTCTGGGTGAGGTCGTTGGTGCCAAAGCAGAAGAAGTCTGCGTGATGGGCGATCTCGTCGGCGACCATACAGGCGCGCGGCAGCTCGAGCATCGTGCCCACGGGAATATTGAGCTCGACGCCCTCTTCGTCGGAAACCTCGGCGATTACGCGCTCGATAACCTCGCGGGTCTGGACATGCTCGGCCGTGATGGAAACGAGCGGAACCATGATCTCGGGGCGCGGGTCGACGCCCTCCTTGATAAGACGTGCAGCAGCCGTGGCCACGGCGCGAACCTGCATGAACGGCAGATCGCTAAAAACGACAGACAGGCGCACACCGCGCAGGCCGAGCATCGGATTGGACTCGACCATACCGTCGATACGGCGCAGGCGGGCACGCAGGGCGGCGAGCTCTTCCTCGCTGGCGCCGGCGGCCTCCTTCTTGATGATGAAGACCTCGAGCTCACGCGGATTATCCAGGAACTCATGAAGCGGCGGATCGAGCAGGCGAACGACCACATCGCGACCGGACATGGTCTTGAACATCGCCAGGAAGTCCTCGGTCTGAACCTTGAGCAGGTCGGCCAGGGCCTGCCGCTTCACGACCTCATCGTCAGACAGGATAAAGCTCTGGATGATGTTCTTACGGTCGCCAAGGAACATATGCTCAGTACGGCACAGGCCGATGGCCTCGGCGCCAAACTCGAGGGCGAGCGCGGCATCCTCGGGGTTGTCGGCGTTGACGCGCACATGGTTGGCGTGGCCACAGGTCTCGTCCAGACGAATCTCGTCGGCCCAGGACAGAATGGTGTCCAGGTCGCCGGTGAGCTCGGCCGAAACCAGATCAACGGCGCCGTCGACGACGATACCCTGGGTGCCGTCGATGGAGATGACATCGCCCTCGTGCAGCACACGATCGCTGCCTTCGATGCGTACGACCTTCTCAGCCGCGTCAATGTGGAAGCGCTCGACGCCGCAGACGCAGGGTGTGCCCATACCGCGAGCGATAACGGCGGCATGGCTCGTCTTGCCACCGTGGCTTGTCAGAATGCCCTCGGCGGCGACCATGCCTTTCAGGTCATCGGGATTGGTCTCCCAGCGGACCAGGATAACCTTGTGACCCTCGTTGGCGCGCGCGACGGCGTCATCGCTCGAGAACACGACCTCGCCCACGGCGGCACCGGGGCTGGCGTTCAGACCGCTGGCCAGAGCCTCGTACTTCTTGGAGGCGTCGAACTGCGGGTGAAGGAGCTGGTCGAGCTGCGCAGGATCGATGCGGCTCACGGCCTCCTCGCGAGTAATCAGACCCTCCTCGACCATTTCGATGGCGATGCGCAGGGCGGCGGTAGCAGTGCGCTTGCCCACGCGGGTCTGGAGCATCCAGAGCTTACCTTGCTCGATGGTGAACTCGATGTCGCACATATCGCGATAGTGATCCTCGAGCGTCAGGAAGACGCGCTCAAGCTCCTCGCCCGCGGACTCAAGACCCGGAGTGGTCTTGAGGTCGGCGATGGGCTCGGTGTTACGGATACCGGCGACAACGTCCTCGCCCTGGGCGTTTACCAAAAAGTCGCCGTAGAACTCTTTGGTGCCGTCGGCCGGGTTGCGCGTAAAGGCAACACCGGTCGCAGAAGTCTCGCCCTTGTTGCCAAAGGCCATGGCCTGGACGTTGACGGCGGTGCCGAGCTCGTCGGAGATACCGTGCTGTTTGCGGTAGATGCAGGCGCGCTCGTTCATCCAGCTGCCAAAGACGGCCTGGATGGCAAGACGCAGCTGAAGCTCAGGATCGTGCGGGAAGACGGGCTTGCCGTCGGCGACCTCGAGCTCGGGATACAGGGCGGCCTCGACGTTCTCGGAGAAGATGCCCTTGAAGGTCTCTACGAGCTCCTGCAGATCCTCGGCCGAAAGCTCGGAGTCGACGCGGACTCCAGCGACCAGACGGGCCTGGGTCAGGGCATTCTCGAATAGGTCGGCGTCAACGCCCATGACAACGTTGGAGAACATCTGGATAAAGCGACGGTAGCTATCCCAGGCAAAGCGCGGGTTCTGCGTCTGGGCGATGAGACCCTGAACGGAGTCGTCGTTGAGGCCCAAGTTGAGGACCGTGTCCATCATGCCGGGCATGGAAAACGGAGCGCCCGAGCGAACCGACACGAGCAGCGGATCGGAGGCGTCACCGAGCTTCTTGCCGCAGCGGGCCTCGAGGTCCGCCTCGGCGGCAACAATCTCATCGAGTGCGCCTTCGGGCCAGACGTTGCCGGCACCGGAGTACTCGACACAAGTCTGGCAGGTAATAGTAAACCCACCGGGAACCGGCAGGCCGATGCGGCTCATCTCGGCAAGGTTTGCGCCCTTGCCGCCAAGCACGAAGTTCATGGACTTGTCGCCCTCGGTGACACAGGTGCCCTGGGCGTCGGTTCCAAAACGGTAAACCCTCTTGCAATCGCTCACGATACTTCCCCTTCCATGCGCTCTCGCGCACGACCGTGGTGACGAATCGACCCGCCGGATGCGGGCCGTGAGGGTACTATACGGCGGGCATTGAGCGGGCTTGCGTAGAGGGCGCGGGGGTTGGTAAACGTGGTAAATATGGCGGTAAACGGTAGGTAAAGGTGGTTACCTTATGAAGATACCAATGCAAGAAGCTTGCAGGTCAGATGCAAGTTTCTTGCTAAATCGCTTTACCATAAGTAGCTAATTTGGGACGGGGCTTTTTTAGCTGCCCCCGCAGGCAATCGACCAAAAAGATCGCGACCTCAGCCGGGGTAGCTAAAAAAGCCCCGTCCCAAATTAGCTACTTTTGTTGGGCTCGACGGGCGGCGCGGCGGGCACGGGCTTCTCGGATTTCCTCCAAGTGGCTGATGATCTCGGAGGCGCTCTCCTCGATGGCCTTGCCGTCGGTGCGCACCACAAAGCAGCCCAGGCGCTTCATGAGGGCACGAGCCTCCTCGAGCTCGCTGCGCACGCTCTCGGGCTCGGCATAGGAACCGGCAACGGCACGGGCGTAATCATCGCCCAGGCGGCTATCGCGGATCTCGGAAATCACGTCAACGGTCGAAATCAGGCCGAACAACCGCATCGGGTCGACCTCGTAAATCGATTTCGGCGGCTCCACACCATGCGCCAGCGGAACATTGGCGACTTTGTAGCCCTGATAGGCCAAATACATCGACAGTGGCGTCTTGGACGTGCGCGATACGCCCAACAGCACGATATCGGCACCCGACAGATCATCGCACCCGCGCCCGTCATCGTGCTCAACAAAATACTCCATGGCCTCGATGCGATGGAAATACCGGTCATCGGTCCTGTGAATCACACCAGCAACGCCCTTGGGCGCTACGCCGATAAGCGATGACAACACGGCGAGCGTCGGGCCGATCAAGTCGACCGAGCGGATATGCAGCATGCCCAGGTAATCGAGCACGCGAGCGCGCAGCGCCGGGTCGACGATGGTATGGAACACGGCGATATCGCGATGGTCGGCATCGACGCGCGGGCCCACAAACGACTTAACCTGCTCCACCGAGGTCACCTTAGGCAGACGTAAAACACGAAAAGCCCCTTCATCAAATTGCCCGGACGCCGCAAGCACCACCTCACAAGCGGTATCACCGAGTGAGTCGGAGATAACGATAAGGGTGGGACGAGCGGTGACCGGGCAATCCATGCGGGGCTCCTTTTGCGCTTATGCGCAGGCTAGCTTACTTTTTGCGGGCAAGCTCACCGATGTTGGCGATGCCGGAGAACACGGCCTCGAAGCGGTTGAGCAGCTTAAGGCGATTATCGCGAAGCTGCTCGTCCTTGTCCATGACCATAACCTCGTCGAAGAAGCGGTCGATGGGCGCGCGCAGAGCGGCGAGCGCGGCAAATGCGGCCGGGTAGTCCTCGGCAGCAAGGGCGGCATCGACAGCGGTCTGGGCAGCCTCGGAGGCGTCGGCGAGCGCGAGCTCGGCCTCGCCCATCAGGCTGCGGTCGTACTCCGCGCCCAGCTCGGGCTTGGAGATATGCGCGGCACGAGCATAGGCGGTGGCCAGGTTGTCAAAGGTCTCGGCGTCGTTCTTGCGGGCCTCGTCGAGGGCGGCGCAGCGGGCGAAGAAGACCGACGGCGCGATGATGTGCACCGCGGAGACGGCGGCAACAGTATCCGCCGGGATCTTCTCATCACGGGCCATGCTCACCAGACGGCCGTGGAAGAAGTCGCGAACCTGCTGGGCGACCTCGGCGGCGTCGAACTCGATGCCCTGCTCGCTATAGAGCTCAAGGGCGAAGTCGATGAGCGACGTGGGGTCGATCGGCAGACGGTCGCGCAGGATGTTGATGATGCCGATGGCGGCACGACGCAGCGCGTAGGGGTCCGAAGAGCCGGTCGGAGGCTCTCCGATGGCAAAGATACCGGCGATGGTATCGAGCTTGTCGGCGCAGGCCACGATGCAGCCAGCGGTGCCCTCGGGCAACTCGTCACCGGCAAAGCGGGGGCGATAGTGATCGCGGATGGCATGGGCGACCTCGTCGTTCTCCCCCATCGCGGTCGCGTAATAACCGCCCATCACGCCCTGCTGGCTTGTAAACTCGACGACGGCGTTAGACACCAGGTCGGCCTTGCACAGGTGCGCGGCACGGCCGGCGTCGGCTGCCAGGTGAGCACCCAGGTGTGCCTCGCGGGCAATCGCAAGCGCAAGCTGCTCAATGCGCTCGGACTTGGCAAGCACGCTGCCGAGCTTCTCCTGGAAGGCGACCTTGGCCAGGCGCTCACGGAACTCGTCGAGGGAGATCTTCAGGTCCTCCTCGTAGAAGAACTTGGCGTCGTCCAGACGGGCACGCACGACGCGCTCGTTGCCGTCGATCACGCGCTCGGCGTTCTCGGGCTTGCTGTTAGAAACGATCACGAACTCACGCGTCAGCTTGCCTTCGCCGTCATAGATCGGGAAGTAGCGCTGATTGGTGAGCATGGACTCGCAGATGATCTCGTGCGGGACCTTGAGGAACTCCTCATCGAAGGTACCGACGAGCACCGTCGGCCACTCACAGAGGTTGATGACTTCCTCAAAGACCTTCTTGGGCGTATCGACGTGGCAGCCGGGGCGCGCAGCCTCGACCTCGGCGATACCGGCAAGGATGGCCTCACGACGACGCTCGGCAGAAAGCACGCCGGCGTCCTCGAGCACCTGCTCGTAAACAGCAGGGCTGGCGACCACATGGTCACCGGGGCCGAGCACGCGATGACCACGCGTGGTGTTGCCACTCGTCACGTCGGCAAACGACACGGGCACAACGTCCTCGCCCAGAAGGCAGCAGATCCAACGGACCGGACGAACAAAGGTCGCGTGCTCGTGGCCCCAGCGCTGAGAGCGGTAGTTGGGCCACTGCAGGCCGGCGATGGTCTTCTCGCACAGAGCGGTCAAAATCGGCGTAGCCGGTGCGGAAGGAATATTCTTCTCGGCAAAGACGTACTCGCGGCCGTCGGTGTCCTCGCGACGGATCAGATCCTCGGCAGCCACACCGCACTTGCGGGCAAAGCCCTGGGCGGCCTTGGTGGCGTTACCGTCAGCGTCGAACGCGATATTTGCCGCGGGGCCGCGCTTAACCTCGTGGACCTCGTCGGTCGCAGTGGCGACATTGGCCACGAGTGCAGCCAGGCGACGCGGGCTCGAGATCACACGGACCTCGCCGTGGGCCAGGCCGGCATCGTCCAAACCCTTGGCGATCATGGTGCCAAGCTGCTTGACGGCATTGTTCAGCGGCGCGGAGGGCATCTCCTCCGTACCGATCTCAAACAGGAAATCCTTAGCGTCTGCCATGGCTTACGCCACCTCGCCTTCCTGATCGGCATTCTCGTTGACTCCGGCGACCTCGGCCATGTAGGCCTCGCAGCACGCCTTGGCGACGGCGCGGACGCGCAGGATGTAGTTGGCGCGCTCGACCGCGGACAGGGCGCCACGGGCGTCGAGCAGGTTGAAGGAGTGGCTGCACTTCATGACGCAGTCGTAAGCGGGCAGCGGCAGCTTGCGCTCCAGGCAGGAGTGGCACTCGGCCTCGTAGTCGTCAAACTTCTGACGCATCATCTCGACGTTGGCGACCTCAAAGTTGTAGGCGCTAAACTCGCGCTCGTTCTCCAAGAACACGTCGCCATAGGTCATGGGCGTGCCGTCGGGCAGATAGCTCCACACCAGGTCATAAACGGAGTTTACGCCCTGGGCGTACATGGCGATACGCTCCAGGCCATAGGTGATCTCGACGGGCACGGGGTCGACCTCGATACCGCCCACCTGTTGGAAGTACGTGAACTGCGTAACCTCCATGCCGTTGAGCCAGACCTCCCAGCCAAGGCCCCAGGCGCCGAGCGTCGGGCTCTCCCAGTCGTCCTCGACAAAGCGGACGTCATGGTCGTTGGGGTCCAAGCCAATGGCGGCCAGCGAACCAAGGTAGATCTCCTGGGCGTTGACCGGAGAGGGCTTGATGAGCACCTGGAACTGATAGTAGTGCTGCATGCGGTTGGGGTTCTCGCCGTAGCGGCCGTCAGCGGGACGGCGGCAAGGCTGCGCATAGCAGGTGCGCCACTCGGCGGGACCGAGCGAGCGCAGCGTGGTCGCGGTATGGAAGGTACCGGCACCGACCTCGGAGTCATAGGGCTGCATGATGACGCAGCCCTGCTCGCCCCAGTATTGCTGGAGGCGCAGGATGATGTCTTGGAAGGAAAGCGATGAAGCGTTCATGCCTCTAATATCCCCTCGTCGAAACGATTACACGGTTAGGAACTGTACTATAGCGGTTTTTAGTCGATAGCGCCCAGACGGTTGAGCGGCCAGTAACGCACGAGCGCTACGGCGATCAGGTCCGAACGGTCGACCGGGCCAAAGTAGCGTGAGTCGGCTGAATTCTCGCGGTTGTCGCCCATCACCCACACGCAGTCGTCGGGGACGGTGTAGGGATAGCTCACCTGGGCGGCGGGCGCCTGGACCGAAAGCGGCCAGCTCATGCCGGTCGTATAGTCCTCGTCGAGAGCCTGGCCGTCGACGACGACCTTACCGTCCTGCAGGTCAACGGTCTGGCCGGCCGTGGCAATGACGCGTTTCACCAGCACATCATGCTCGGAGGTGCCATCGGGGTTGTGAAACACCACGATATCGCCCTGGGTGACAGGCTGGCCGAGCTCGAGGCTCACCTTTTGCGCCAGGATCTGGTCGCCAATCTCGATCGTGGACTCCATGGAGCCGGTGGGCACCACAAAGGGTTCGATCACAAAGGTGCGGATCAGGAAGGTGGCGGCGAGCGCGATGACGACGACCGCAATCCACTCAAAGGCGCCCCTCAGGGCAGAATGCTGCGATGGAACCATTCTCACTCCTCGCTCTGCGAATACGAAGCGTCCAGAATCTCCTGCGCGTACGCGCGCTCCTGTGGCGTAAGGCGCGCCGTCTCGATCAGATCGGGACGCCAACGGCAGGTGCGCTCGATGGCGTTCTTGCGACGCCAGGCATCGACCTTAGCGTGATCGCCGCTCACGAGCACCGGAGGCACACCTTCGCCATTGAACTCGGCGGGGCGGGTGTACTGCGCGTACTCGAGCAGGCCACCGTCCTCGGCGGTCGAGAACGACTCGTCAACGTTGCTCATCTCGTCGCCCAGGGCGCCGGGAATGAGGCGTACGACAGCATCGGCAACGACCATGGCGGGTAGCTCGCCACCCGTAAGCACGTAGTCGCCGATCGACAGACGCTCGTCGGCATACGCATACGCGCGCTCGTCGACGCCTTCGTAGCGGCTGCAGACAAACAGAAGACGCTCGCTTTTGAGCAGGCGCTCGGCCACATGCTGCGTAAAGGGCTCGCCACAGGGGGTGAAGAACACCACGGTGGGCTTGGGACCCTCGGAGCTAATAGCCTCGATGGCCTCGGCAATAGGCTCGACCTTCATGAGCATGCCCTGCCCGCCGCCGTACGGCTCGTCATCGACGGTGCGATGACGGTCGTGCGTCCAGTCGCGCAGGTTATAGGCCTTAAAATCAAAAAGGCCGGCCTTGCGGGCACGGCCCAAAATCGACGTGGACATAACGGGCTCAAACATCTCGGGAAAGACCGAAAGGGTCTCGATTAGCATGTTGACCTCCCTACTTGTCCATATCGATCAAGCCGTCCATAACGTGGACGGAAATTGTTCCTGTGTCGGGAAGATCGAGCACAACCTGCTCGATCACGGGAATCAGCACCTCGCCGTACCGATCGCCCTCGACAACCCAAACATCGTTGGCGGGCGTCGACATGATCTCGACAATCGTGCCGAGCGAGCCAAAGCGTTCGTCGACCACCTCGCGACCCATCAGGTCGGTATAGGCGGCGTCGAGCGAATCGAGCTCAAAGTCGTCACGATTTGCCAGCACGTAGCATCCGGTGATGCCCTCGGCGGCCGTCAAGTCGTCAATGCCCTCAAACGAGACCAGATCGCCATCGCCCGTATCGGTGACGGATACGACCGTGCAAAAACGGTCGCGCTTGAGCGCCGGCGGCGTCAGGGCGACGCGCATACCCGGCTCCAATACAGAAGGAAGCCCCCGCAGCGGCTGCGCGAGGACCTCCCCCTTCCTTCCGTGCGGCTTGACCACACGGGCGATGTTTTTGTACTGGGACCTCAAAGTCCTAGCCCAGAACCTCTACCTCGACAGCGGTGTCGAGGCGAGCGGCCAATGCACGGGCGAGCGTGCGGATGGCCTTGATGGTACGGCCACGACGGCCGATGACCTTAGCGACGTCATCCTCGGCAACCGAAACCTCAATCGTAGAAGCGTCGTCGCCATCGATGACCTCGAGGCTCACGGAATCCGGGTCGTCGACGATCTGAACAACGAGATATTCGACGAGATCGGCGATGCGATCTGAGAGCATTGCCTCACCCTCGAGCTGTGCAGCGTCAACCTCAGGCACGATTTACTCCTCGGCGCCCTCAGCGGCCTCAGCGGCAGCCTTAGCGGCCTCGGCCTCTTTGGCGAGCTGCTTCTTGGACTTCTTGACGACGGTCTCGGTCTTCTCGCCCTCGTTGGCGGCCTTGACCAGAGCGGCGACGGCGTCGGTGAGCTGAGCGCCCTTGGACTGCCAGTCGGCAATCTTCTCGAGATCGAGGTTGATGGTCTTGGGGGCGGTCATCGGGTTGTAGCGGCCAACCTCCTCGATGATACGACCGTCACGCGGGGCGCGGGAATCGGCGACGACGACACGGTAGTACGGACGCTTCTTAGCGCCGTGACGAGCAAGGCGAATCTTGACTGCCAAAGGAAACTCCTCCAACCAAGCAGCTTTAGGCTGCAACTACAAACAAACAGTTGAACATAATACGCCATCGACGCGGGCAGGTGAAGTCCGTGAGACCAACTTCTTCGGTGTAGTCGAGGGCAAATCCATATCTTAGACAAGAATTCGGGATTTGCAAGCACATACATGCACCCCACATGAGCTGCGCGGTATACTCATGACATGGAAAGACGCGAACATACATACGGTTATGAGGATGCCATGGGCGTCACACCGCCTCCCTGGACGGGCCCGGCGGTGGGTCTGATGGACCTCGATGCGTTTTTTGCGAGCGTGGAGATGCTCGATCATCCCGAGTGGCGCGGCAAGCCGCTCATCGTGGGCGGAGACGCCGATTCGCGTGGCGTCGTGTCCACGTGTTCGTATGAGGCGCGTCGCTTTGGCGTGCACTCTGCCATGCCCTCGGCCGAGGCACGGCGCCTGTGCCCGCAGGCCATTTGGACGCATGGGCATTTTGATCGCTATCGTGAGGTCAGCGCGCAGGTCATGGCGATTCTTGCAGAGGAGACGCCGCGCGTGGAGCGCGTATCCATCGACGAAGCCTTTATCGATATCACACCGGGCCGCTTTGCGCCCGAAGACCCGCTGCTAGTTGCGCGGCGTATAAGCGACCGCGTGGCAGCGCTGGGAGTGACGTGCTCCATCGGCGTGGGCTGCAACAAGACGGTCGCAAAGATCGCAAGCGAGCGGGATAAGCCGTTTGGGCTGACCATCGTGCGCCCCGGAACCGAGCAGCGCTTTTTGGCCGCGCTGCCGGTATCTGCCATGAGCGGCATCGGTCGCTCGGCCGAGGAGCGACTGCGCCGCATGCGCATCTACACCCTCGGAGAGCTATCACGTGCACCGGAATCCACCTTGGCCTCTATTTTTGGCGTCAACGGCGAACGTATGCGCCAGCGTGCGCTAGGACTCGAAATCTCCGAAGTCACGAGTCTCGATGAAGAGCGCGAGGTCAAGTCGGTCAGCAATGAACGCACCTTTGCTAAAGATTTGACTGAGCGTGGGGATATTGAGGCGGCGATTGCGCTGTTGGGAGAGTCAGTGGGACGCCGTCTGCGCCGTCAGGGGCTGACGGGTGCCACGGTAACGCTCAAGCTCAAGTATTCGTATGGCAGCGGGCGTACGGCACAGCGCCGGCTGCCTCATCCGACCGACGATGAGAACATCTTCGTGGCGGTTGCGCTCGAACTGCTCGACAACATCTGGCAGGAAGGCATGCATGTTCGCTTAGCAGGCATCGGCATGAGCGACTTCGATCACCAAGGCGGCATCCAGACCGACCTGTTCTGCGAGATCGATGACCGCGGAGCCCAATCCAGCGACCGACGCGACCTCTCCGTCGCCATCGACGCCGTCCGAGACAAATTCGGTGACACCGCCCTTTCCTTCGGCCGCCAATCCCGCTTCAATAACTAGTCTTTTTTGGACGGGGGGTTGCTGCCTTCCGTCCGACACGGCATTGGTAGTCAATTTGGGACGGGGCTATTTTAGCTACCCCTATATATCGGTTGAGATTCATTCGGCCTAATTCATTCACCGTCAGCCAAAGGGTAGCTAAAATAGCCCCGTCCCAAATTGACTACCCCGGATGTCCGGTTTGGCGGCCGCAGCAAAATTATCCCGCCTAAAATGAGCTACTTTTCAACTTTAACTTTTTGAATCGTGCAATGGCCGATACCCGTGAGGCGCACGATCTGCTTGATCGAAAAGCCCTCGCTTTTGAGCTTACGGATACAGTCATCACGCACGCCCTTGGGCAGAGCGTTGAGATGGTGAGGCTCGTATGGTTTGAGCAACGCCTGCGCAAACTCAAGCGCGTCAGTATCACTCACATGAGCGCCATAACGGAAGCAATAGCCATTGGGCTCGCCCGAGGTGCTAAATGCAAAAAATCTCTGGGAATTCCCGAGCAACCCGAGCACGCAATCAGTCTTACAAATTCCCGGATAGCCCATATACTCGCTAAAGCTGCTCCAGCGATAGAGCGAAGCAGTGCCAACTCTGGCTTTCGCAGGGTTATCGTGAATGTAACGAACGCAGTTGAGCAGCTGATCATCATCGAGAATCGGCACACTCTTAAATCGATCCTGGAAAACAGGACCTCTCCTGCCTGTCTTAGAATTGAAATACATGGCATACGCCGTCGTAATCGAATGCATGCAATCGCTCAGGTGAGCATGCCCGTCATCTAGCAACAAGTGAATGTGATTATCCATAAGGCACCATGCGATGACATCCACTTTGAACTTCTGGCATTTCGAAGCTATCAGTCGAATCAGATAGAGTCGATCGTCAGCATCCTCAAATATCAGCTGACCACCACAGCCCTTTTGGACGACATGGTAATAGCCGTAAACAGAGATTTCCCGCGCGGTCCGAGTCATACGCATCTCCTCCTCTACAGATAACAAATACGTTACCCGAGTCGGAAAGCTAAATATCACGCAATGAACCGCAACTCGCTTCTATCGGCGAACGGTAGGTAGTAGCTAAAAAAGCCCCGTCCCAAATTAGCTACTTTTGGGCAAAAAGAAAGCCGGGCAGGTGCGGAAAACCGCAACTGCCCGGCGATATGCGTGAGGATAGCTAAACCCCGTCTCAAATGAGCTACTAGAGGAGGTTGAGGGGGAGCTGGGGGGCGTCTCCCCAGAGTTTCTCGAGGCGGTAGAAGTCGCGGGCTTCGGGAGTGAAGACGTGGACGACAACCGAACCGTAGTCCATGAGCATCCAGGTCTTCTGCTCGCGGCCCTCGATGGAGAACGGATGCTCGCCGCAAGCCTCGGCGACCTTCTCCTCGATCTCGTCGACGATCGAATCGACCTGGCGGTTGTTGGCACCGGTGGCAAGCACAAAGTAGTCGCATACGTCGGAAAGCTCGGTCAGGTCGAGCACCTGAACGTCCTCGCCCTTCTTGTCGTAGGCGGCCTGCGCGGCGGCGCGGGCGACATCCTCGGCGGCGACACCGCTCGCGGACAGCGAGGCGGCAGTGCGGTCGGACGTGGCAGCGAAGCTCTTGTGCTCCACACCTTCAAGAATCTGCTCGTCGGTCATGGTCTCGTCGGCCATGGAATACCTCTTTCTAGACAGCCCGAGCTAGCGCAGCTGGGCGTAATGGTTGTAAATCGTAATAGCCGTGGGATAAAGATAGCGCCCGGACTGGATCACATAGACCAGACCCTGCGCAAAACAGGAGAAGAACAACTCATCGAGCGTCGACTCCCCCACCATCTTGCGCAGCGCATGCGCATAGTCGCCGTGGCGATTGGGCTCGATGGCATCGGCCACAAAGACCACCATATCGAGCGGCGTCATGTCGCAGGCACCCACGGTGTGACGGTCGACAGCCTGGAAAACGGCCGGCGACAACTCGGGGAAAAGCTGCGGAAGCTCATAGGCGGCAACAGGACCATGCAAAAGCGGCGTCGCGGCGGAAGGAGAGCCGGCAATCTTAATGCCGTAATGCAGAGCGCGCGTAACCAGCTCGTCGTCGGAGAGCACTTTGTCCCAGTCATGGATCAGGCCGGCGGCAGCGGCATCAAAGCGGTCAACGCCGTAGACCTCGGCCAGATGAAGTGCGGTCTCGGCAACACCCAGCGAATGCACATAGCGCTTGCGCTTATCCTTCATGCGAACATCGAGCAGCTCTTGAATGCGCTTGAGCAGCGCGCGCTCATCGCCCTCAAACTGATCCTCTACCGACAACGTAGACCCCCATCACTCAAAATCTTCTTGGCCCAGATCGACATACAAACCGCGCTTGCGAATGTAGCCGAGCACAGACTCGCTCGTAAGATAGCGCACGCTCATGCCGCGGGCAACTCGCTTACGAATGTTCGTCGAGCTGATCGCCAGCGCAGGAATCTGAATATAGCGCACGTCGAACGGCAGCCCCGACTCTTTGATTCGGACACGCGCCGTATCGATATCAAAGCCCGGTCGCGTCGCCGCAATAAAGGTAGCAAGCTCAGCGATTCGTTCGGCATCATGCCAGGTCACGATATCGATAATCGCGTCGGCGCCCGTAATAAAGTAGAGCTTTACCTGCGGCGGATAAAAGTCGCGAAGGGCATGAAGCGTATCGGCCGTGTAGGTTACGCCCGGACGGTCGATCTCGAACCGACTCGCCAAAAAGGCCGGGTTCGCGGCGGTGGCGAGGACCGTCATGGCATAACGGTCCTCAGCAGGCGTCACCGGCTTGTCAAGCTTAAAGGCAGGAGAGCCCGCCGGCATAAAGAGCACAGCGTCCAAGTCGAGCGACTCGCGCGCCTGCTCGGCGGTCACCAGGTGCCCGTAATGGATGGGATCAAAGGTGCCACCCATAATGCCGAGCCTAAACTCCTGCCCGTCCTCTAGAGGAAGCTCGGGCAAACCGATTCCACCGCGCAGCGACATGGCTTACTCGCCCTCCGGGGTCTCGACATCGTCCGCGGCATCCACCGCATCGACAACCTCGACGCCCTCATCCGCAGCATCGGTCACGTCAATGGCCTCAACGGCAACGTCCTCGCCAGCATCCTCGAGCTCCTCGTACTCCGAGAAGTCCTCAGCGCCCTCAAAGTCAAAGGCGCGCTGGCAAATGCGGACCTCGTCGCCCGCACGGCAACCGGCCTTTTCGAGCGCGTCGTCAACACCCATACGCGCAAACTTATGCTGCAGGTAAATGACGGCCTCCTCATTTTCCCAGTCGGTCTGAATGACCATGCGCTCGATGGCACGACCGACCACGCGGAAGGCACCGGGCTCTTCCTGGACAATGCGGAAACGCTTCTCACGCTGCAGGCGACGGCGCTCCCACTCATCGTCGCGCAGATCGACCGGCTCATCGGAGACAGCCAACTCGGCGCGCAGCTTAGCCACCTGCTCGCCCACGGCAAGCATCAGCGTGTTGAGGCCGGCGCCCGTAACAGCAGACACGGCAAAGAACATATGTCCATCGTCGAGCGCTGCGCGCTTGAGGTCGGCAATCTTGTCGGCCGTGCCCGGCGCGTCGCACTTGTTGGCAACGACGATCTGCGGGCGCTCCGAAAGCTCGGCGCCATACTGCTCGAGCTCGCGGTTGATGATGCGATAGTCCTCAACCGGATCGCGATCCTCAAAACCGCCCGTCATGTCGACGACATGCATGATCAGGGCCGTACGCTCAATGTGGCGCAGGAACTGGTGACCCAGGCCCTTGCCCTCGCTCGCGCCCTCGATGAGACCGGGGACGTCGGCAACGACGTAAGAATATTCGCCAGCACGCACCATGCCGAGGTTCGGCACGAGCGTGGTAAACGGGTAGTCGGCAATCTTGGGACGGGCGGCACTCATGCGCGCGATGAGCGATGACTTACCCACCGATGGAAAGCCCACGAGCGCGGCATCGGCCATAAGCTTCATCTCGAGCTCGATCCAGCGCTCCTCGGCCGGCTCGCCCAGCTGAGCGAACGCGGGCGCGCGGCGCACCGACGTCACAAAGTGGGTATTGCCCAGACCGCCGGCGCCACCGGGCGCCACGACGACGCGCTCGCCGTCGTGCACAAGGTCGGCAATCTCGAACATCGGGGTCTGCGTCTCGGGGTCGAGCTCGCGTACCACGGTACCCATAGGGACCTTGAGAATCAGGTCCTCGCCGCTCTTACCGTTACGACGGGCACCCTGCCCGTGCGTGCCGCGCTCGGCGCGGAAGTGATGCTTAAAGCGGTAATCGATCAGTGAAGACAGCTGAGCATCGGCCTGGATGACGACATTGCCGCCACGACCGCCGTCGCCGCCATCGGGGCCGCCCTTGGGGACAAATGCCTCGCGCCTAAACGACATGCATCCGGCTCCGCCGTCGCCGCCGCACACGTTAATGCGGCTGATATCGGTGAACTGTGACAACAGAATCGCCTCCTACAAAAAAGAGGGAGACCCTTGAATCCTAAAACTCAAGTGCCTCCCACATATGTGCTCTATGAAGGGTGAATTACGCGTTCGCGAGCGGGCGTACGCTGACCCTGTGCTTGATACCCTTGTGGAACTCAACGGTACCGTCGACCAGCGCGAACAGCGTGTCGTCCTTACCACGGCCAACGTTCTCACCCGGGTGGATGTGCGTGCCGTGCTGACGGACGAGAATCGTGCCCGTGGTTACCGTCTGGCCGGCATAGCGCTTCGTGCCAAGGCGCTGACCGCGGGAGTCACGGCCATTACGGGAGGAACCGAGTCCTTTTTTGTGTGCCATTGTGTATACCTACTCTTTCGTTACGAGTGTAATCTACTCGGCGACGGGAGCCTCGGCAACAGCCTCAGCCTCTGCCTTGACAGCCTTCTTGGCGCGGGAGGTAGCCTGAACCTTCACGATCTTCAGCTTGGTGAGCTGCTGACGGTGACCCTTCAGACGACGATAGCGCTTGCGCTTGTGGAACTTGAAGACCAGCTGCTTCTCGCCCTTGAACTGCTCAACGATCTGAGCGGTAACCTTGGCCTTGGCCAGCTTGTCGGGATCGGTGACGATCTTCTTACCATCATTGAGGAAGATAACCGGCAGGGTGACCTTGTCGCCCTCATTGCCCTCGATCTTCTCGACGGTGATGACATCGTCGGTGGCGACCTTGTACTGCTTGCCGCCCGTGTTAACGATTGCGTACATGTTTACTTGCCCTTCATGCATCAGTTAGTGCAACAGCCGAATATAGTAGCAGGCGAAAATACCCCCGTCAACGAGTATGTGGAGCAAATCCACAAGTTCGCACAGGTATGGGGCTGACGAGTCGGCCCTCGTCGTCCTCGCATGCTTGATTCTGACGCTCGACATCGTAGGAGCAGATGGTCACGAGGTCTTGCATACCGGTGGAAACAATAGGTGCATCCACGCCCGGGGTCAAGCCCTGCAACAAAACATCAGCAGCGGAAAGCAAAATTTCCGGACGCATGGAGCCCTCGTTGTCGGCATGGGTGTCGAGCATGAGCACCAAATGGTCCGGGCGCTCCCCCGCCGTGAGCTCATAGCCAACGAGCGTGTGATCCAAATCCAAGCGCTTGCTCTTTTTTCCGCGCGCGTAGTCGATGCCATGGTCCGCGCGCAGCGTGTCGATCGCACGACGCACCTCGTCGACGCTTACGGGCGCCTCGGGGTCCAGATGCAGGTCGATGCGATACGACAGGCGCGTGAGCTGCGCCGTCAACGCCGGCGTGCGCACGTCGATGTACGCCGCCTCGATAGGCGCCAGATCGGCCGGAGACGCCACAGACAGGCGCCCAAACGCCTCGTCGAGCGCCACGAACTCGGTCATAAACAGGTCATACCACTCGCAGGTCGACGACGTACCAACCGGTAGCGCCGAAGAGAAGCCCACGCGCATGTGCGGGGAGAAGCCCTGCGTGACGGCATAGGGAAGTCCCGCACGGCGCACGATGCGCTCAATGGTATGGATCACTTCGAGATGGCCCAGGTACTTAAGGCGATCGCGCTTGCCATAGCGAACACGAAGTCTAAAGAGCGAGGGGTTGTCGGTCAGGCGCTCACTCATGCGCGATCACCCATCAATACATTCTTGGCGTGGAGCGTGGGGCAGATCCCGCAGCCGGTGCACGACGTGCGGGTGCAGTCGGGAGTCGTGACACCCTCGAGCGAGCGACGGTACTCGCGCTCGAGGAAGCCGCGCGTGCAGCCGGGACTCACATGCTCCCACGGCAGGCGCCAGTCCAACTCGTAGGGCAGGTGCACAAGCTCATTGAGGTCGATGCCGTTTTTGGCAGCAGCCTCCTTCCAGTTATCGAGCGAGAAATGCTCTACCCAGGCGTCAAAGCGAGAGCCCGAGCGCCAAGCGTCGATGATGACGGGCGTCATGTCACGACCGGCGCGGGACAGCGCGGCCTCGATGAGCGAGGTCTCGGCATCGTGGTAATGCACGCGGACGGAACGGTTGCGAACGCTCGTGATAAGCAGTTTCTGGCGACGCTTGACGTCGTCGTAGTCGAGCTGCGGGCACCACTGGAACGGCGTGGCGGCCTTGGGGATAAAGACCGAAACCGAGATGGACACCGAGATCGAGCCGCGACGAGCCTTGGGCACCACGGAACGACCGAGCTCCAGCACGTGATCGGCCAGATTGGCGATGGCCACGATGTCCTCGTCGCGCTCGCCGGGAAGGCCCATCATAAAGTAGAGCTTCATGCGGTTCCAGCCGGCCTCGAAGGCCGCCTTGGCCGCACGGTCCAGGTCCTCCTCGGTCACGTTCTTGTTAATGATGTCGCGCATGCGCTGGCTGCCGGCCTCGGGCGCGAACGTCAGGCCGCCCTTCTTTTCGCCGGCGACCGACTCGGCCATATCCACGCCAAACGAATCCAGGCGCTGCGACGGAATAGACACGCGAATACCCGTATCCTCCAGGCGACGGTTGAGTCTGCCGAGCACGTCGCGAATGCAGGAGTGGTCGGTCGTGGAGAGCGAGGTCAGCGACACCTCGTCATAGCCGGTCTTTTCCAGACCCTGAATCACCGACGAGACGATCTGGTCGGCCGAGCGCTCGCGCACCGGGCGATACGTCATGCCGGCCTGGCAAAAACGACAGCCGCGGGCGCAGCCGCGCAGGATCTCGATAGACAGGCGGTCGTGGACCAGCTGCGCATAGGGCACGCACGACTGCGACAGCGGATTCGTGGCGCCGAAATCCTCGACGACGCGCTTGTAGACCACAGGCGGCGCATCCTTGCCCTCACGCGGCACGGTGTAGCCATGCGGCGAGCAGGGCTCGTCGTGACAAACCTCATAGAGCGACGGCACGTAGTTGCCGGCAATGGATGCGAGCTGCTCAACAATCTGAGCGCGCGGGACTCCTTCGTCACGCAGGCGGCGATGCAGCTGGCAGGTCTCGAGCAGCGATTCCTCGCCCTCGCCGATGAGGATGGCATCGAAGAAGGCCGCGTACGGCTCGGGGTTGTACACCGAGGGGCCGCCGGCGATGATAATGGGGTCGTCTTCGCCTCGGTCGGCGGCTAACAGCGGAATGCCAGCAAGGTCGAGAGCCTCAAGGAAGTTCGTCACCGCCATCTCGTGCGGCACATGCAGGCCGACGATATCAAACGAAGCGACCGGCGCTGCACCCTCGAGCGAGAGCAGCGGAATACCCGCCTCGCGCATGGCGTCACCCATATCGGGCCACGGCACATAGCCACGCTCGCAGGAGATGCCCTCAGCCTGGTTAAGGATGTTGTAGAGGATGGCGATACCCTGGTTGGGCAGACCGACCTCGTATACGTCAGGATAGATCAGACAACAACGGTAATCGGCATCGGCCTTGGAAAGCGTGCCCCACTCGTGATCGATATAGCGGCTCGGCTTCTCGACCTTGGCGAGCAGCGGCTCAATTAGATGAAAACAGTCTTGGTATGCAACGCGCAACGGAAAACCCCTAAGCAGCGAGATCTGATGCGTCCTGATAGGACGCCATAGGACGGGTAGCGCCCGCGACCGTGGTCACCAGATCGCGAACGCGGGAGAACGTGGCAGTGACCACCTCGTTGGCACGGCTGTAGTCGACATCGCGCTCGTAGAGCGAAACAAGCGCACGGCCCATGCCATAGGTGCCCGCGGCAGCAGTGAGCGCCTTGACGGCAAACCCGATATGCGGCGTCTGCTTGACGAGCGCGCGGGTGACCGCGCGGATCACAAGACCGCCGGCAAGCACGCCCGCGACCTCATAGCCGCGCTCAGGCTTAATGCCGCGTCCAAAGACGGCAGCGAGCTCAAAGAGCATGCCCACCTGCGCCAGCGCCATAACGGGATAATCGGCGCCCGGCAAAAACACCAGCGCACCGGTCGCCATATTGGTGAGCGCGCACGAGGTGATGATACGATTGGCCGCCGCGATGCGCATGAAGGCAAAGTTCGCCGCAAAAGCCGTTTCCTTGTCGGTGCGATCGAGAATCCAGCGGGCAAGCGTCTCGAGCAGATACGTCTTATCGGTTGCCGCTACCACGCCGAGCATGGGCGTGGACTCCTCTATAAACGGCACCTCCACAGCAGACTCGGCGAGCACGCACACGGGCGCGCCGGCGATCACGAGCTCCTGCACGGCACTCTCCAAGCGGTCGGAACCACACGAGAGCACCAACACCACATCGGTATCGGTCTTTGGAGCAATTCGCTCCTCCCCCAGACGCTCGACGCGCACAATGCCCGAGGTCGTCTGCGGCACAAAGGCGTCACGCACCGTCTCGGCCAGAAAGCGCGAGGCGGACGAATCCAGATAGACCGAGACGCGCACCGGCGTATCGGATTCCTTCTTAACGGACGCGCCCATCTTAAAAGCGCGGGTCAGCTTATCTACGGGAATTTTCATGGCAAACCCCTCCAGCGGTTACGCGGCGCCCGAACGATGCCGCCATATGGATTGTACGATACCCACCGTCAGCAGCTGAATCATCATCGAAGACGAACCGAAGCTAATAAATGGGAGCGGAATACCGGTAATCGGCATCATGCCGATGCACATGCCGATGTTTTCGAAGGTCTGGAACGCCCACATGCCAACGATGCCCACACACGAAAGACGCAAAAACAGTGACTCACACTTAAAGGCCACGCGAATCGTCGAAAAGATCAGCAGCACGTAGAGGCACAGGAGCAAAAAGGAACCGCAAAAGCCAAAGGTCTCGGACAGGAAGGCGAAGACGAAGTCGGTGTGGAACTCAGGCAGAAAGCCGCCGGCCGACTGCGTCGCATGGCCCAAGCCCTTACCAAAGAAGCCGCCCGAGCCAACGGCGATAAGCGACTGCTGCAGGTTGTAGGCATCGTCCGAATCGGCATTATCGGGGTCGATAAAGACCGTCAGACGGTTCATCTGATACTGCTTGATGAGCACATCATGTCCGAGCAACGAATCAAAGACCGAATCGAGCGCCAGGACGAGGGCCACCAGGCCCACGAGCAGGGCCAAGGTCGACAGCACCCATTCGCGGCGTGCACCGCTCATACAAATGACGATGGCGCCCGAAACCAGCACGACTAGGCCCGAGCCCAGGTCGCCCATGGCAACGACGGCCAAAAACGGAATGGACAGCATGCCGCAGAGCTTGACGTAGTCGCGAACGGTATCGATGCGACCGTTATACTGCGAGCCAAGCGTAGCAATAAAGAAGATGGTGATGAGCTTGGCAAGCTCAACCGGCTGGAATGTCAAGTCGATACCGGGAATCTTGATCCAGCCCGTCATGCCCAGACCGCCCGTATAGGACAGACCCGGAATCTTGGGCGAGAAAATCACGATCAGGTCGATGACAAGCAACGCCGTCGAGAAATTGGAAATACCGCGCAGGTCGGTACGCCAGACCAGCACCGCCAGCACCGCTCCGATGCCAATTCCCAGCAGATGGCGTGAGAACGAGGCATCGGCCTTAAACTGCGAAGCCGACCAGATAATGATGGCACCGTAGGCGACGAGCGCTACAGTAGCCACGAGCACACCGATATGCACCTTTTGGCGAAACGTGCCGCGCGAGGCCGAAAGTTGCTTGTTGACGCGGTCCAGGCTGCTGCGAGAGCCAGTCTTGGTTGAACGGAACAGATCCGCCGGAGAAAAATCCATCGCAACCTCCTATCGAACCGAAGAATCGCCCGAGGCCGAAGAGGTATCGGGCTCGTCATAAATCACGCCGAGCACGTCGCGCACGACATGCATCGCGGTATCTGAGCCACCGCCGCCCTGCTCCAGGACAGTAGCGATGACATACTTGGGATCATCGGCCGGTGCATAGGCGCAGAACCACGCGTATTCGTCCTCGCCGCTTTTCTCGCCCGTGCCCGACTTGCCGTATACCTGCGGCGTCAGGGTGCCAAAGTGAGCCGCCAAGGACGTCGATGCCGTGTAAATCACGTCGTGCATGCCGTTGCGGACAAGAGCCAAATCCGAATCGCTGTTGATCTTGGCCTCTAGGCGCTTCTTCTTGCCCTTGCCGTTGTACTTATAGGCATCGCCGTCGCCATCGCGCGACACGGCAGACAAAAACACGTGAGGCACGTACTGTTTGCCGCCGTTGGCAAGACCCATATAGGCGCACGCCATCTGCAGGGGCGTCACCAGGATGTCGCCCTGGCCGATGGCAATGTTGGTCATGTCGCCGGCATTCCACTTGCGGTCCTCGGCAGAGGCGTCGGTGAAGTATGACTCTTTCCACTCGGCATCGGGAATACGACCCGCGCCCTCACTCGGCAGATCGATACCGCAGGTCTTGCCTAGGCCCCAGCGACGAAAGACCTCCTGCAGGCCCTCGGGATGTTGCTCGTCATAA
Source organism: Collinsella sp. (assembly GCA_048236535.1). Classification (GTDB taxonomy): domain Bacteria; phylum Actinomycetota; class Coriobacteriia; order Coriobacteriales; family Coriobacteriaceae; genus Collinsella. Next base: position 95,267 of record DBFAQQ010000020.1, read on the forward strand.
AAGAATGCCTTACCCATGTCGTAGAAGACGGGGTCGCACGAGTTGGCGATACCCGACTGCAGCGTCATGGTGCCGTGGCCGGAATGCAGCCAGCAGTACTTGCCCCACGACTTGCCCAGACCCGTCCAATAACCCGTGCAGTTGGTCGTCTGCCCCGACGTGTAGGTTCCAAACTCAAGACCGGCCAGTGCCGAGAGCGGCTTGATGGTCGAGGCCGACATGTACTGTCCGCTAATGGCGCGGTTGAGCAGCGGGTGCGAACCCTTGTCATCATTGAGCTCGGTCCACACGTCATTTGAGACACCACCGATAAAGACAGACGGATCGAACTTGGGCTCGCTCGCCATGCCCAGGATCTCGCCATTGTTGGGATCGAGACACACCACAGCGCCGTTACCGGCATTGCTGTAGCCAGTGGTCTTGGCAAGCTCGATAGCGCTCGCCAGTGCCGTCTCACAGGCCTGTTGGATCTTAAGGTCGAGCGTGAGCTTAATGTCGGAGCCGGCCTTCGCGGGCACGGCGCCGGCCTGACCGGTCACATTGCCCGAGGCATCGACCTTGACGGTCTGCTCGCCACGAATACCCTGCAGCAGGTTTTCGTAGTAGCTCTCAACGCCCGCCTGGCCCACGATATCGCCCGACTGGTACGTAATCTTGCCAGCAGAAGCATCATCATCGCCAGAGGTTTTCTTATTCTGGGCCTCGAGCTGCTCGGACGTAATGGTGCCGGTATAGCCCAAGATATGGCATGCCGTCTCGCCATATGGATACTGGCGCTCGGTACGCTCGGCAATCTTGACGCCCGGGAACTCGCCGGCATGCTCCTGAATGTAGGCAACCGTGGAGCGACGGACATCCGTCGCGATGGTATGCAGGCTCTGGGCGCCCTCTGTATTGTCCTGAATATTGCGAAGGACCGCCACGTAAGGCATTCCAAGCACGTTGGCAAGATGGCGAACCAGAACCTCATCCTCGGCAAGGTCGCGGTAGGCCACGACAGCAAGTGAGGGACGGTTCTGGACAAGCGCCACGCCATTGCGGTCGAGGATGCGGCCGCGCACAGCAGGAGTGGTAACGGTGCGAGTCTGATTACTATTGGCCTGCTTCTCGTAATAGTCCGACGAGACCATCTGCATGCCCCACAGCTTGACGGCAAGCGCCGCAAACATCGCGCCCACACCCGCGGTGAGGATGGAAAAGCGGCCCTTAAAGGCGGTCGCCGCGGTATTGCCCTCGCCCTCGGTGGCGCGCGGGGCCGTTCCATGCTGCGTATCGTAGGTAAAACGGGAATCGCCCCGACGCATGATGACCAGCGCGACCACGATAGCCACAACCAGCACGATACCGGCGATAATAACCGTCAACTGGGAAGACATCTACGGGCCTCCCCTATTTGAGCTTACGGGTCTTGGGCTTAAAGCGCATACCCGTCTGGCGTCCGCCACGTGCGGAGAATCCATAGCCGGACTGCGGCACGACACCGGACATCAAAAACGGAATGGCAACCAGACCCGTCAGGATCGAGGACGGCAGCGCATGGCCGAAGATCGCCACAACAAAGCTCGTCTCCAAACCCATAAACAGCAAGATGATGCTGTAGATCACATTAATGACGAGCGCGAAGGCACCCACAGTGACGCCGCGCGCACTCGGGGTACCGCCCGTCTGACCGACGGCGCTGTGCACCAGGGCAAAAGAACCCACGGTCAGCAGGAGCGACATAACGCCCACCGGCACGGCAGCGGACAGGTCATAGAACAAGCCGCTGCAAAAACCGCACACGACGGCACGGGTCGGGTCGCCCGAGAACACGCTTAGGCACACCAGGATAATCATGAAGTTGACGCGACCTCCCGCAATGGAGATCTGCGGTGCCAGGCCTGCCTGCAGCAGCACGCACACAATGGCGGCGATCACAAACGTGCGGGAGCTCATCCCCTGCTCGTGTAGATCCATGGACATGCCCCCTATTCGCTCGAGCTGGAATCGGTCGTCTCGGACGTGTCGGAACTGTCATCCGAACTCTCGTTCTTCGTCTTGGTCGCAGCATCGCGCGACGTTCCCTGCGGCGTGCTATTAGCGGTGCTCACGTCCTCATCCGAGGCCGACTGTTCGTCGGTCAGCGAGGTAATGACCAGCACTTCCTCGTTGTTCTCGGCCGTCGTCTGGGCGCGCACCACAATGGTGTAGTACACGTCGTTTGCCGATTTCTCAACCGACGAGACAGTGCCAAGCGGAAGGCCCTTGGGGAACACACCGCCGATGCCCGAGGTCACGATGATGTCGCCAACCTTAACGTCGGAGTCAACGCTCACGTACTCAAGACGCAGCGTGCCGTCAGCCTGACCCTGCAGCATACCCTGGGCGCGCGTGTCCTGTACCATGGCGGACACACCCGAGTTCTCGTCGCCAATCAGGCGCACGGTCGACGTCTTGGCCGAAACCTCGATGATCTGGCCGATAACACCGGCCGAACTCGTCACAGGCATGTTGATGGTAAGCCCGTCGGCAGAACCCTTATCGATCGTGACGGTCGAGGTCCAAGCATCGCCCGAGGCACCAACGATACGAGCTGCGGTCGATTTAAGGTTGTAGGTCGACTGAAGGCCGACCAGTCCCTCCAGACGCTCAGCGGTCTTTTGAGCCTCGGAGAGCTCGGCAACCTTAGAGGTCAGCTCCTCATTTTGCTTCTTGAGCTCGTCGAGCGTGTCCTGCGACGCGGTTAGGTTAGAGAACACGTTGCCAATCGCATTGAAGGGAGCCGCCACAGCCGAGCCCACAAAGCGCACCGGAGAGGTAATCGTCGTTACGCCCGAACGCACGGCATGAATCGGCCCTGCCTCGCCCTCGCGGATGTAAAACGTGAGCAGCAACACCGAAATCAGGCTGAAAACAATCAACGGGCGCATACCCGTTGATTGTCGCTTGGTATTCAGATTTGTGGAGAAACCCGAAGATCGTGCCAAATGGAATCCACCTTTTGGAAATTAAGCATTGGTCTGGACGAAGCCGCCATCAAACGCATTGGCCTCGAGCACGCGGGCACAGCCGTTAACGACGTTATCGAGCGCCGTGGGGCTGACGTTGACCGAAACACCGGTCTCATCGCGCAGGCGCACGTCGAGACCGCGCAGCAGCGCGCCGCCACCAGTCAGCAAAATGCCGTAGTACATAAGGTCCGAGGCAAGATCGGGAGGCGTAGCGTCGAGTGCGTCCTTGACGGCCTTGGCCATCTCGTCGAGCGGCTTGTTGAGCGCGCGACGAATCTCCTCGCTCTCGATGCGCACGGTCTTGGGCAGACCGGTGATCACGTCGCGGCCGTTGACCTCGACGTCGAGCTCGTCCTTGAGCGGCACGGCGGAACCGACCTTGATCTTGATGTCCTCTGCCGTACGCTCGCCGATGGCAAGGTTGTAGGCATCGCGAACGTGCGTGAGGATGGCCTGATCGAACTCGTCGCCGGCAATACGGATGGACTGCGAGACGACGATGCCGCCCATAGCGATAACGGCAACCTCGGTGGTACCGCCACCGATGTCGATGACCATGGAGCCGGTGGGCTCCTCGACAGGCAGGTCGGCGCCGATAGCAGCAGCCATGGGCTCCTCGATCAGGTAGGCCTGGCGAGCGCCGGCCTGGATCGTAGCCTCAAAGACGGCACGCTTCTCGACCGACGTGACGCCGGAGGGAACGCAAACGACAACGCGCGGACGCGGGGTCCACGGATAGCGCTTCTCGGAAGCCTTGTCGATAAAGTAGCGAAGCATGGCCTCGGTAACATCGAAGTCGGCGATGACACCGTCCTTCAGGGGACGAACGGCCACGATGTTGCCGGGCGTACGGCCGAGCATGCGCTTTGCCTCGATACCGACCGCCAGGATGCGCTCGTCGTTCTTGTCGATGGCGACAACAGAGGGCTCGCGAATGACAATGCCCTTGCCGCGCACGGAGACAAGCGTATTTGCGGTGCCGAGGTCGATGGCAAGATCGCCCGCATAGCTACCGAAGAACATATCCATCAAAGAAAACAACGCAACTCCTGATGTGTTGGATGATTGCTGGAAAACTACTAGCTCATGATACTAGCGCAAGCCCGGCACCTCACTTGCGGTGAAGCGCCGGGCAAAGCTAAATCCCATAAGGTCACTACTGGTTGTCAGCAGCCGAGAAATCCATATCGAGCGAGGAAACGGCCCAGCCGATATGATTGTCGGAGCGCACGAATTTGACGGTGTACTCCTGCTCGCCGCCCTTGGACAGCGAAGCCTTGACCTTGGCAGTCGTCTCGGTCATGGACTGATCCATGCCCTCGACGGACACGGTGGCGCCCTGCGGAATCGAGGAGATGATCATCGACTTGGCGTCCTCGGACAGGCTCGAGGCCAGGCAAGACTCGGCCTTTGCGGTGTCACCGTCGCCGGCAGCCTGGAACAGATCGGTGATAACCGACTCCTGCGAGGGGAAGCCAAAGCCGCGCGTGTAGGCAAAGCCCAGACCGCCCGCAGCAATCAAAATGAGCAGAAGCAGCACGATGAAGACTTTGAGACCCGTGTGGCGATGGCGACGACGGACCTTGGCCTGCTTACGATCCTGACGGTCCTGCTGGACCATCTCGGACTCTGACAGTGTAAAGAAGCCGGTGTCCGAGGGATCGGGCATAAACTGACCGGTCGCGCCCGTAGGATCGAGCGGATCGACGGCAGGAGCGTCCATCGCAGGCGCCGGAGCCGTGGCCATAGCCGTCTGGGCAGACAGCGCGGCAAGCGAATCGTGCACGCGGGCAAGCTCATCGGCCTGCTCGGAGGTAAGCTGGTAGATGCCATCGGCAGTAGCGGCGTTAAAGGCGTCGAGTGCGTCGGAGGGACGGCCGGCGGCAGAAAGCGCCTGACCCATGCCGGCGTTGAGCGCGCGCGTGTCGTCACGGGGACCGGCAAAGTCGATAGCCGTACGGTAGGTCTCCACGGCATCCGCAGGACGGCCGAGCTTAATGAAGCAACGACCGAGCTCGCCGAGTGCGGCGGCAGGAGCCGGATTGGCGCCGTCGATGGCAGCCTGACGGAAGGCAGTACCTGCGTTGGCATAATCGCCCGACTGGAACAGCGCATTGCCCAGGCCCAGATAGGCCTTGAACGGCGTGGCATAGGAAGCATCCTGCGTAGCAGCAGAGAACGCCTGGGCGGCCGTCGTGTAGTCGCCCACGGCGGCGAGCGCCTTGCCGCGGTTGGTGAGCAGCGCGCCGCGCTTGCCGTAGGTGCCGTCGTTGAGGGCGGCAGCATAAGCCTCGGCGGCCTCGGCATACATGCCCAGGTGCATCAAGGCGTTGCCACGAAGGTGATCGGCCTCGCCCATAATCTCATCGGGAGTCTTTGCCGCCCCAAGCATCTGGGCTGCAGCGGAAAAATCACCCGCGCGGTAAGCGGCGCGGCCCTGTTGGATCAGCTGGCTATTCAAGGAAGTCCCCTTTACTCGTGAACGATCTCGACATGGACGATCTCGTCGCCGGCACGCAGCTGCGAAATCACATCGAGACCCTCGACCGTGGTACCAAAGACGGTGTAACCGGAATCGAGGTTATGCTGGGCGCCCAGGCAGAAGTAGAACTGCGAACCCGCGGAATCGGGGTCCATGGAGCGTGCCATGGCAAGGGCACCATCGACATGGCTGTTGCGCGGATTGGTGGCAAACTCGCCCTTGATGCAGTAGCCGGGGCCACCGGTACCGGGCATGCCGTCGGGGCCCTCAAGACCGGCAGCGACGTCGGCGCCGGACATATCGCGGGTATTGGGGTCGCCGCCCTGAATGACAAAGCCGGGCACATAGCGATGGAACTTAAGGCCATCATAGAAACCCATCGTGGAAAGCTCACAGAAGTTCGCGACATGAATGGGAGCGCCCTCGCCGTCAAACTTGACCTTGATGGTACCCTTCGACGTCTCGATAACGGCGCACTCGTCGCCGGCAAGCTGATACTCGGGCGTGTAGAGCTCTTTCTTAAAACCAAACATGTGGTTCCTTCCTCGTGCGTTTAAAGCATATTTGTACGAATTGTAGCAATAAGCATGCGCTTACATCAATTGCGCACGTAGGTTATGCCGACTATGGCGAACTAATTTTAGGAACGCTGCCGCGGCTTCCAGGAACCCACATTGGCGTCGTACTGGTTCAGTGCGCTGTTGCCGCCCTGCGCGATGGGCGCCAGGATATCGCTTTGGTGGGAACTCATCGACTCACCATCGGGAATGGCCAGCGAGATGTCCCAGCTCTGACAGATCACGTCGACACGCTCGTACATCCACTCGGCAAGCTGCTTTAAGTGGGCGATGTCGTCCGCATAGACCGTATCGTCCTGATACTTAAGGTTGTTAAGCTCATCTTGCGTCTTTTTGATCTGGTCACGCAGGGCGTAGGCACTCTGCGACAGCTCCTGGCGGGTGGACAGCGGCGTTCGGAGATAGCCGTTGTTAAAGGAATCGATGACCTCGCCGATCTGGTCCTCATCACCGTAGGACACGATGGTCTGATACAGACCGTCGAGTCTGGTATAGAGCTGATCATCGGTGAGCACGGTTTCTTCCTGGACCACCTCGGCAGAATCGTCCTGCTTGGTATCGTCCTCAGTCGCCTCGCCCTTTTGGCGCGTGGGGAAGGTCGTCTGCGCAGCCTGGCCAAACTGGTCGTAGAAGGCAGGCATGACACCCATGGGATCGGCCGTCACGAACCAATAGGCACCGCCGCAAACGACGGCAAGGACCGCGATGACGATGAGCGGCTTGGGGATATGACGCTTGTGCTTGTGATAGGCGTCCTCGTCGGGATGCACCTTGCGCTTGGGTTTTTGAGCATCGTCATGCAGGGAAACGGGCGTGTGAATATCGACCTTGGGGATACCGAAATCCTTATCGAAAGCCGGCAGCACGCAGGTCTCGTTAGGATCGGCGGCGTCCGAAAGAACCGCGGCAGCCGAGGCGGGCGCATGAGGCACCTCGGTATCGATCTGCTCTTGCGTTAGGCGCGGAAAGCCCGCCGTGCGGCCCGCTGCCAGGTCGGATGCGGCCGCGTCCTCGGAGAGGATACCCGGAGCAGGGCGTCCGCATTTTGGGCACGTGCGATCATGCGGAGAAAGACGGGCACCGCAGCCCTCACAGAACACGAACTCGGTGTGCTCGGGACCATCGCCCGGACCCACATAGGCGTTGCAGTAGGGGCAGAACGAGGCGCCGTCCTCGATAGTCTTAAGGCAATGCGGGCAGATCACGGCATCCTCTTTTCGAAGCAATTCAAACAATCGAGGTTAGAGCATAACATCGCCACGGCCCCACAGGAACAAGGCACCAATTCAACATCGCCAGGGCGCGTAGCTACTTCTTCTTTTTGCTTGGCATCGAGACTTTGATGCCTTGGGCGGACTTGGTCACACGAGAGCGCTTAGCTCCGGTACTCTTCTTTTTCTTGGGCTGGGCCTGGGCCACGCCCTCGAGTGCGCGGGCCTCGGCCTCGCGAGCGGTGCGATCTTCGCGGCGCTGCGCCATGTCGGCGACGACGCGCTTGGCAAAACGTTCGGCCGTCGAGCCCGTCGAGCTCACCTTGCCGCCACCGCGACCCAGGCGGACGCGCACACCGCGGCCAAAACCAGTTGCGGCATGACGACGACGCGGCTTGAGCGAATCCATCATCGTGGCGAGCTTAAAGAACACCGAGCAGGTAAAGACCACGATAACAGCCAAGATAACCATCTGGCCCATCGACAGGTTGGCAATAGACAGCAGCTCCGGGAATCCGATAACGCCCACCAGGATGCCGGCGACTACAAACACAAAGAGCACCACACGTAAGGGCGTGAGAGGCTGCGAGATGCGCCAGATTAGGCTGACGCTCGCCGCGCACGACGTAAGCAGGCACATCGTAGACAGCGTGAGCTGGCTAAAGCCAAACACGCGCGCCACAAAGATATCGAGCGCCGCAGCCAAAATGACCGCAATCGACGCCGGCAGTGCACGCTTGAGTACGTTGCTCAAAAACGCACCCTTCACACGAGCATTGTTGGGCTCCAGGCCCAACACAAAGCCCGGCGCGCCGATGCAGAAGAAGTTAATGAGCGTCATCTGGATGGGCTCGAAGGGGTACGGCGGCAGCGCGATACACAGCGCCGCCAGGCCCATCGAGAACAGCGTCTTGGTCAGGAACAGTGAGGCCGAACGCTGCAGGTTGTTGATGGAGCGACGGCCCTCGGCCACCACGGCGGGCATCGAGGCAAAGTCGTTGTCGACGAGTACGATCTCGGCCACGTTACGCGCGGCATCGGAGCCGGCCGCCATGGCCACGGAGCAGTCGGCCTCCTTGAGCGCCAGCACGTCGTTGACGCCGTCGCCCGTCATGGCCACGGTGTGCTCGCGGCGCTTGAGCGCCTGCACGAGCTCGCGCTTCTGCTGCGGGGTCACACGACCAAAGACATGGTAGCGGTCCACTGCGGCATCAAGCTTGGCCGGTGTATCGAGCGTCGTGGCGTCCACATAAGCGTCCGCCCCCGGCACGCCCACCACGCGCGCGATCGACGACACCGTACGCGGGTCGTCGCCACTGATCACGTTGAGGGTCACGCCCTGCTCGTTAAAGTAGCCGATGGTCTCGGCCGCCGAGGTACGAATCTCGTCGCGGATGGTCACAAAGCCCACGGGCTCGGCCTCGCCCACCATATCCCCATCGGGCGTAAAGCCGTCCACGCGCGCCACCACGAGCACGCGGCAGGTATCGGCAAGCTCGGCGACACGGTTCTCGACCTGGGCAAACGCACGATCAGAGAGCACAAACTGCGCGGCACCCATCACATAGGAGCCCTGCGCAAAAGAAGCGCCACTCCATTTTTTAGACGACGAGAACGGAATGACCGACAGCGGCTCAGACACCTCGACCGGGCGATCGGCGTAATAGTTGAGCAGCGCCTGGCAGGTCTCGTTGGCATCGGCCGAAGTCGCACGCGCGACGTTAGCCAGCGCAAAATCGAGCACTGTGGTATCGACGGGAACAGCCGCCTCCTCCGAGTCCACGCCAAAGCCAACACCCTCAACAGGCAGCGGGTAGGTGCCCTCGACCTCCATACGACCCGACGTGATGGTGCCCGTCTTGTCCAGGCACAGCACGTCGACGCGCGCGAGCGTCTCGATGCAGTAGAGCTGCTGCGCCAGCACCTTGCGGCGGGCCAGGCGCACCGTGGCGATGGCGAGCACCGACGAGGTCAGCAGCACCAGGCCTTGCGGGATCATGCCCAGCAGGGCGCCCACCGTGGACAGCAGCGCCGACGAAGGCACATGACCAGCCAACAGCTCGGAGAAGCACCACGAAAGCGCGCTATCGCCCGGGGTTCCCGCGGCATCCCACAGCCCACTTACACTCGAGGCGAACAGAGCCAGGCCAAGCGGAATCATGATGATGCTCGCAAAGCGCACGATGGCGTTAGCCGCGTTCATGATCTCGGAATTGACCTTTTTGACGTACTTGGCCTCGTTATTAATTTTGGCCACGTAGTTGTCGGCGCCGACATGGATCACGCGGGCGCGCAGCAGGCCCGAGTCGATAAAGCTGCCGCTCATGAGCTCGGAACCGGGCTGTTTCTTAATAAGGTCGCTCTCGCCCGTCAGCAGGCTCTCGTTCACGAGCGCCTCGCCCGAAACCACCACGGCGTCAGCGGGAATCTGGTCGCCGCGCCCCAGGCGGATGATGTCGTCGAGCACGATCTGGTCCAGGTCGAGCTCCACCTCGGCGCCATCGCGCACCGCGATGGCCTTCTTGGAGGTCAGCAGCGTGAGCTTATCGACCATCTTCTTGGAACGCATGGACTGAATGACGCCAATAGCGGTGTTCAAGAACACCACGAACAGGAACGTCAGATTCTTAAACGAACCGGTCAAAATGACCAGGAAAGCCAAGATCACGTTGATCAAATTGAACAGCGTGCAGAGGTTCTCGATGATGAGCTCTTTGACCGACTTGGTCTTGAGTTCCATGTTGCGGTTGATTTTACCGGCGGCGATACGCTCCTCGACCTCGGCGGTTGAGAGTCCGCGCTCGATATCCGTTGCTGCCATACCACGTCCCATCACGTCGCGTCGGTATAAGAAGACCGCCCGGACCATGCGAGGTTCGGACGGTCTTACGTTCGATGGTGCCCCGTCTGCCTAGATTCTAGAACCGAGATCTGCGCCGTTGGGACCGTCGTGCTGCTCAGGATACCACGGGCGGCGTAGCAACACCTTTTCTCGAGAAAAAACCCGCCCGGGATAACCCGAGCGGGCCGCGACTAGCGCCCGTTGATGCTCACGAGGCACAGGCCGATTGTCGCCACGGTGCCGCCGAAGAGCGCGCCGAGGACGAAAGCCAGCGCGATCATGCTAGTACGGGTTGCCGTCGGTGACGCAGACTTGGAGTCGGTCGAGCGGCTCGCCGTAGAAACCGGCGTAGTCGTCGCCGCCGTAGGTGGAGCCGTCGTCGCACACGGTGTCGAGCCATCCGGCGCGCGCGGTGGTCTGCGAGCGATACCACGCCTGCTTGTACTCCTCGCCGCCCGGGGTCACGTAGTACATGCGTACACCGTCGATGGTGTGGCCGGCGATGCCGGCGCAACCGTTCACGGTATCGTTGCGGTCGCCCTTGGAAACATAGTCAAGCCAGCCGTCCTCGATGGTGTGGACCTGATACTTGAGCGTGCCGCGATCGACTCGGGCGCAAAGGAGGTCGTGCTGTCGGCACGGGTAGCCCGCGAAGCCGTTGTCCCCGGCGCCGAAGTCGGTCACCTCGTCCAGCCAGCCGCCGCCCTTGAGGTGGAGGGAGTAGTGGACGGGGATGCGCTTGCCAGATGCCTTCGTGAAGCCGCCGGATGCCGCCTGAGAGGGCTTTGCCGCGGCAGGCTTAGCGGCGGCGGAGGGGGCGGGCGCCTTGCCGCCCTTCATCGCGTCGTACCACGCCTGGGCGCGCTGCATGTAATGGTCGCGCTGGGAGCCCGCAAGCTCGCCGGGGCAAGCCGTGGCGCTCCAGTAGCGGTGCGGGAACACGTTCTTGCACCACTCGGGGCGACCCAGGCCGTAGTACAGGCACAGGGCCGCGACAAGGTGTGCGCCGCTCTCGATTGCCTTCTCGTGGACCGTCCACGGGTTGCTGCCGCTGTTGGCGTGCTCGATGGAGATGGTCGTATCGTTGCCGCGTCCAGTGCCGATTCCGTCGCCGCAGGCGTAGGCGCGGTCGGTGTCGTTGACGTGCTGCACGATGTAGCCGTTGCGGTCGACCGAGTAGTGCGCCGAGCAGCCGTTGGCGCCCCAGATGCCGTTGCACTGGCCGGCGTTGAGGTCGCCGGCCATGTGGTGGATGGTCACGCCCTTGATGCCGAACGGGCGGCCTGCGGAGAAGTTGCGCCCCAGAAGCTTGTACTCGTCCGGTTGGACGTTTGCGAAGTCTGCCATTAGTCCTCCTTGATGTCGCCGAGCGCCAGCAGGGCGTCCAGCCATTTGTCCGTGATGCCGACCGATTTGAAGGCCGCATAGGCCACCTGCACGCCGCCTACCGCGGCGAAGATGGACGTAACCCATGCCGAGGGTTCGGTCGGTACGCCGCCCGACATGGCCGTGAGGGCGCCGCATCCTGCCGAGACGGCGATGGCCGTCCAGCGGGCGACATTGCCCGTCATCGCCTTCGTCTTGATGGCCTGCACGATGTACGGCACGACCAGCACCGTGCATACCGTGAGGCCCGCCTGGATCTCTGTCATTCGATTGCTCCTATCTGTCGGATTCCTTGCTGTAGATCAGGTCGACGCGGTCGCAGATGTGGTCGACCTTCTCCGCCATTCCCTGGCTTCTCGCCTGGCTGTGGACCAAATCCGCGTGGAGGACGTCATTTGACGCGACGACCGACTCCATGAGCGTTTTCATTCCTTCGATCAGGGTGTTGCTGCGCTCCATCTGGGCGGCGATGCGCCCCTCCATCTGGGACCGCTCGCGGTCGCGCTGCGCCCTCTCGTCGACTTCGGCCTGCTTGCGCTCCTCGCGCTTCAGGTCGAGCTCGCCTTTCCGCTGGTTTTGGCATTTGTACTCCTCGAGAAACTGTCTCCCGAAGTAGAACGCAACGAGCGTCAGGAGCACGCCTCCAAGCCAAGCCGGTCCGTAAGGCGCAAAAAGTTTGAGCACTTCCATCCTGAGCGCCCTCCTTCCGCCTATTCGGCCGTGTACTCCTCGCCGGTGATCTCCTTGTACTCGTCGGCGGTGATCCACTTGCACTCGACGGCCTTGTGTACTCGCGCCTTGCTCCAAAGAGGTCGGTCGTAGTACTTCTTGACGAGCGCGAAGTGCTTGGAGTGCCCCTCGGTCTTCTTCGTCGGCATTACTGGTCACCTCCGACCGTCATGAGCAGGTAGTCGATGTTTGCCGTGTTCTGCTCGGTCTGCGTCGGCTGCGACGCCCGCTCGCGCATCTGGTCGAGCAGCGCCGACACGTCGAGCGTCTCGCCGCTGTCGTAGGCGGCGAGCGCCGCGGTGTAGGCGAGCTTTCGTGCCTTCCGTTCAGCGTACTCGTCATCGTCGATAACGCCCGCGTCGTGCGCCGCGTCGGGGTCGCCGATCTGCGACAGCAGATCGCGCAGGGCGTTGACCTCGGCCATGGTGCCATCTTGAAGCTCGTTGGGGCGCGACGTGTCTTCCTCAGTGTCCATGCGGACTCCTCTCTTGTCGGGGAATGTGCCGCCATCGTATTAGCGCCGTGAGATTGCCGAGCTGCTTTGATGGGCGCAAAGGAAGAAGGCGCGCCGCAGCACGCCTTCGATGCTTCTGTTATTTCGCAGCCGCTTCGCTTAGGCCGCTGCTTTGAGTTGCCGGTTCTCCGCTATTGCGAGGGCTTGCTTCCGCTTGAATCGTCCCTCTGGTTGGCCTGCATTGAGCACCCCCCCCCTGCGCGAGATCTCCGAACAGGCTGCGGTACAGCGCGTCCATGGCCCGCACGCTGCGGTGCGCGTCCAGCCGTTTCATGCCGCCGCGCCAGCTCTGGTAGCTCTGCTCCACCTGCTCGGGGGTCATGACGCCATCGGCGACCATGCGGGCCATCTTCTTGAGCTTGCGGCGCTCCCGCGTTATGGAGTCTCGGCACGGCTTCACGACTATGCAGCCCGTCTCCGTGTAGAAGATGCGCTTCTTCAGCCACGTGAAGCCGCGCGACAGCTTCACCATGCGGGTCTTGCGCGGGTTCAGCTCTATGCCCAGCTCGGCGCACTTGCGCCCTATCAGCAGCAGGCACACCTGCAGGTACTCCTTGCTCTCGTGTATGAGGTAGAAGTCGTCCATGTACCGCCCGTACGCCTCGGGGCGCAGCATCTCGGTCACGTAGTGGTCGATGCGGTTGGGGTGTGCCACCGCGCATATCTGGTTCGGCTCGCTGCCCAGCCCCAGGCCCACATCGCCCTGCGCGTCTATCAGGCGGTGCTCCAAGGCGACCACGCGCGGATCTAGCAGCGCGGAGGCCACCTGGTCTTTGACGGGTTGGTGCGCTATGCGC
>DBFAQQ010000021.1:0-133720 GCA_048236535.1 Collinsella sp.
GGGGTGGGGAAAGGTGTTGAAAAATGGGGCGGTTCCCCATATTATTGATGACGTCGACAGGCGGGGTGGTTCCCCGCGTACGTGCCATCTGAGTAACCGAGGGGAGGGCGCACATGGGAATGACGGGTGCATACGAGCGCAATCTCGATGCAAAAGGTCGTCTATCCCTGCCTGCACCCCTTCGTGAGGAGCTTGGAGAGCACGTTCGCGTGTTCAAAGCCCTGGATGTCGATGCTCTGTACGTGTTCTCTGCCGAGGCCTTCGATAAGTGGGTCGAAGGACTCTTCGCGGGTCGTGAGGGCCACGAGGGTTTTAACCCGCGTGACATCAACGACCAGAAGCTCATGAGGGCGATCAACAAGCGCACCACGTCGATGGATGTGGACAGCGCGGGTCGTATCGGTCTTTCTGAGTCTCTCCGCAAGCAGGCGAACCTCGACCGCGAGGTCACGGTTGTGGGCAACTACGACCACCTTGAGGTTTGGGACCGCGCTACGGCCGATGAGGACGATGACGACGAGGCCCTGCTGGACCTCTTCTTCTCGTAAGGGCAAGGCACGAGTAACGGATGGAGCGTGGGATCTTGACACAAGAATATCGGCATGAACCTGTCATGCTCGGCGAAGTGCTTGAGTCGCTGCAGCTAAAGAGCGGCTCCGTCGTCTGCGACTGCACCCTTGGCGGTGCCGGCCATTCGGTAAAGATGGCCGCGCAGGTGGGGGAGACCGGCCTTTTGCTCGGCGTCGATCAGGACGACATGGCCCTTGAGGCCGCTGGCGCTCGTCTGGACCGCGAGGTTCCCGGCGTACCACACCAGCTGCTGAAGGGCAACTTCGGCGACTTGGACGAGCTGCTTTGCTCGGCCGAGGTGCCCGGGGTCGATGGCTTCCTGTTCGACTTGGGCGTTTCGTCGCCGCAACTCGATATCCCTGGCAGGGGCTTTTCGTACAACGAGGACGCCCCATTGGACATGCGGATGGATCCGGGTAACAACACCTTAAACGCAGCTGAGGTCATCAACACCTATAACGAACACGACCTCGCCCGGATTCTACGCGTCTATGGCGAAGAGAAGTTCGCCTCGCAGATTGCACGTGAGATCGTGCGCCGCCGCGAGCATGAGCCGATCGAAACCACCGGCCAGTTTGTCGAGATCATCAAGGCTGGTATCCCCGCTGCCGCTCGTCGGCATGGCGGACACCCAGCCAAGAAGAGTTTCCAGGCCATTCGCATCGAGGTCAATCACGAACTCGATGTGCTCGAGCGAGGGCTTGACGCCGCCACAAGGTGGCTCAACCCGGGCGGACGCATCTGCGTCATCTCGTATCACTCGCTCGAGGACCGTATCGTAAAGAACCACTTTAAGGAGATGAGCCAGGGGTGCACGTGTCCGCCGGAGATTCCGGTGTGCGTGTGCGGCAACGTGCCGATACTCAAGGTCATCACCCGCAAACCCCTGGTTGCCCAACCCGATGAGGTTGCGCGCAACCCTCGGGCGAGATCAGCCAAGATCCGCGTGGCGCAGCGTCTGTAGACGCGACCGCGCGATATTGGACCTCCCGCTCGCACCATAAACGAAGCTTAAACACACTACCAACGTACTCGGGATGGGAGGCGGCATATCATGGGCTACAACACTTCAAGCGCAGCACTCGCCTATGATATGAACGCCATGCCCGCCTATCGTGAGGCGCCGCAGGCCCCCGTTGCTCCCCGTGAGCAGCGCGCGCCGCGCTTTGATGTCTACACGGGCGCGGGCCGTCAGGCAAACCAGGCGGTAAGCCCGGTTTTCATGAGCGTTCTTAAAACGTTTTGCATCATTGCGGCCATCTTCATGACGATCGGCGTCGCCCGCGTGGCGCTCGCCGGCGTTACGGCCCAGGTGCTCAACAGCAACGCCGAGCTTACCAGCACGCTCGAAAAGGCGACCGATGAGAGCTCCGACCTGGAGGTCATGCATTCGGTCTATGGCGCCGACACGCGCATTCGCGACCTTGCGGGCGCTTATGGCATGGTGGAGCCCAGCGAGAGCGTTACACTTGACTTTTCGCAGGATGCAGCCGCGGGCGCCAACGCGACCGCGACCGCTCAGTAGCAAGACGGTAGCTGAGTATGACAAATGACTATCGCCGCGGTTCCGATGGGGGCCGCGGTTCTGGACGCCCCTCGTCGCGGGGACGTTCTGGTTATCAAGGAACGGGTCGGCAATCTTACAACGCCGGGCAGTCCCGTGGCAACGACCCGGCGTCGCGACTTCGCGGCTCGGGCGGCCCTCAAGTGCATAACACCAGGTCGCGCAAGAGTTCGTCGACCGAATGGCTCACAGGCGCGCCTCTGCCTCGCCGCAAAGCCGTCATGGGCTTCATCGGGCTTGGCTTGGGCTTGGGCGTCTTTCGCCTTGCCGACTATCAAATTGTCGAAGCCGATAAACTGCGCGAGCGTGCCGATGCGCGCCGCCTGCTTGCGCAGACCCTCTATGCCAAACGCGGCACCATCTACGACCGCAACGGCAACGTGTTGGCGTCGTCGGTCGAATGTCGCAACATCGCCGTGAACCCGCAGCTTGTCGAGGATGTTGACAAGACGGTGTCGGCGTTGGTCAAGGCAACTGGAATCGATAAAAAGACCTGCCGCAAGCTCGTTGAGTCCGATGGAACCTGGGTGTATATCAAGCGCCAGGTGGACGAAGACGATGTTGCGGCGCTGGAGAAGAAGAACCTGCCCGGCGTGCTTTTTGAGCAGGCCATGAAGCGCGTATATCCATACGGCAATCTGGCATCGCAGGTGCTGGGTGTAGTGAATGTAGACAACGACGGCTTGACGGGTCTCGAAAAGCAATACAACAAGCTTCTGACCGGCACGAACGGTTCTCTCGTACGCGAGCGCGCGAGGGACGGCAGCTATATCGCGGGCGGTGCCTATAAAAAGGTGGCTGCGGTCGACGGCGTTGATATCGTGACGACGCTCGACGTCAATATCCAGCGTGCGGCCGAGGATGCCCTGGCAGAGGCAGTTGAGAAGACTAAGGCCAAGAACGGCTCGGCGCTGGTCACCGATCCTACGACAGGCGAGATCTTGGCAGCCTGCTCGTATCCGACTTACGACCAGACCGATCTGGAAAACGCCAAGACCGAGGATATGAACTTGCGCCTGGTCACCGACGCCTACGAGCCCGGCTCGGTCTTTAAGACGCTCGTGGCGGGCGCCGGCTTCGACTTGGGCGTCGTGCGATCGAGTACGTCGTTTGAGGTGCCGGCGAGCATCAAGGTGGGCGACGATACCGTCACCGATGCCGACAAGCGCGACTATGCCATGACCATGGATGTGCGCGAGATGATGCGCCGTTCGTCCAACGTGGGCTTTGTCCTAGTGGGGCGCAAGATCGGTGCCGACGACTTTGCCGCCTATGTGGACAAGTGGGGCATCGGTCACAGCTCGGGTGTCGATTTTCCGGGCGAGAGCCTGGGTATCGTCAAGGAGCGTGACCAGTATGACGGTGCCACGCTGGGCTCGATGAGCTTTGGACAGGCACTGTCCGTCTCGCCGATTGAGATCGCACGTGCCGTGGGCGGCATCGCCAACGGCGGCGTGATGATGACACCGCACTTCTATAAGTCCAGCAAAGGCGACGAGAAGGACTGGGGCGAAGGCGAGCGTGCGATTTCGGAGGATGCCGCATCCCAGGTGACATCGTGCATGCAGACGGTCGTGTCCGAGGGAATGGGCGTTGGCGGCGCGGTTGACGGCTATGACGTGGCGGGTAAGACCGGTACGGCCGAACGTGCTGACGAGAACGGCGGCTACCTCAAGGAGAACTACATGTCGTCCTTTATGGGCTTTGCACCGGCACAATCGCCCAAGGTGCTGTGCTATATCACGCTCGACGGAACGCCGAGCGGCTCAGATGCCGCTGCGGTGCCGTTCCAGTCCATTATGGCCAACGCGCTCGACGTGCTGGGTATCCCGCACACGAAGTAGGGGGTTACAATCTTTCGGGCGTGGTTTGTTGTCCCATATGAGGGGTGTTCACATGCCCTGCACCACGCATGCGCGGCGCTGGGATACAATACGCCGATAGCATTATTAGGTTTATAGGGGAGCTGCAATGATAGAGATCGCCGTCAACAACCTCGCGGCCGCAACAGGGGCCCGAACCGTGACGGGAGAAGCCGATCGGGTATGCCGCGGGTGCGTTATCGACTCGCGCCAGGTCGAGGAAGGGACGATTTTCGTCGCCTTTCCCGGTGAAAATGTCGACGGCAATGATTTTGCTTCCCGTGCCGTCCAGTCGGGTGCCGGCGCCGTCGTGATGACGCGTGAGCCCGAGGCCGAGCTGGTCTCGCTGGCGCAGGACAAGGGATGCGCCATCCTGCTGACCGATGATCCCGAGGAGTTTCTGCTGCGTTTGGCGCACACGTATCGCCTGGAGCTTGGCTGCCTGGTCGTTGGTATTACCGGTTCCATCGGCAAGACGACGACCAAGGACGTGCTCGCCGCCGTGCTCGCCAAGCGCTATCATGTCTGGGCCACCAAGGGCAATTTCAATAACCTGATCGGCATGCCGCTCACGGTGCTTTCCGCTCCGGCCGATACCGAGGTCCTGGTGCTCGAGATGGGCATGAACCATTTCCACGAGATTGAGCGCCTGTCCCAGTCCGCCAATCCCAACCTTGCCATCGTGAGCAAGATTGGTACCTCTCACATCGGCATTTTGGGCAGCCGCGAGAACATCGCCCGCGCTAAGGCCGAGATTGTCCAGGGTATGTGCGCCGCCGGCGACTTCTTGCCGCTGCTGGTTTTGGGCGGTGAGGACGACTTTACGCCGTTCATTCGCGATACGTTCGCCCAGCCTGCTGGTATCGATGTGATGCTGGCCGGCGTCTCGGACGATGATGAGGTCCGCGCCCGCGACATTCGTGTTGATGACGAGGGCCGTCCGGTCTTTACGCTCGATTTTGGTCAGGGCGAGACAATCGATACCATGCTTGCCATCCCCGGCGTGCAGTCCGTCCCAAATGCCGTTAAGGCCGCCGCGGTTGCCTATCGCCTGGGCGTGACGCCCGAGCAGATCGATGCTGCCTTTAGGGGCCTCACGATCACCGGTCACCGCCAGGAGATCAAGCGCGCCAAGAGCGGTGCCCGCGTCATCGACGATTCCTATAACGCCAGCGCCGAATCCATGGCTGCTGGCCTCGATCTGCTATGCTCGCTTTCGTGCACGGGGTCTCGCATGGCGATCCTGGGCGAGATGGGCGAGATGGGCGATGAGGCTCCTCGCATGCATGAGCTCGTGGGTGCCTATGCCGCCGCCAAGAAGCTCGATATGCTGGCGTGCGTGGGTGGTGAGCTGGCCCAGCTTATGGCCGATGCCGCGCGCATGATGGGTATGGACGAGGACCGCATCCAGGTGTTCTCCGATTATCAGCAGGTGCTCGACCGTATGGGCGGCGCGCTTGAAAAACATGATGTTGTACTGGTCAAGGGTTCCCGCTTTGTTGAGCTCGACCGCTTTGTGGAAGGTGTGTGCTAGCCCATGTTCGGCAATCCCTCATATCCAACGTATCAGGCTTTTTTGGGGCTTGGCATCGCCGCCGCCATTGCGCTGCTGCTCATGCCGTGGTGGATCAAGCTGCTCAAGGTCGAGGGTATCGGCCAGCAGGTTCGTGCCGACGGCCCCAAGCGTCATTTGGTTAAGCAGGGAACGCCCACCATGGGTGGCGTTGTCATCCTCGTCGCGATCTCGCTGACCTGCCTGCTGATGGGCAAGCTCACCACCGAGCTCGTGCTCGTGCTGCTCGCCACGCTGGCGACCGGCGTGCTGGGCCTGATCGACGACCTGACCTCCGTTACGCATGGGCGCTCGCTCGGTCTGACGCCTCATGCCAAGATGATCGGCCTAACCATTATCTGTGTCACCTTTACGGTACTTGCCGTTAACTGGTGCGGCGTCGCCCCCGAGATTCGTTTTCCCGGCGGGCTGACGATTGACCTCGGTGTTCTTTCGACCACCATCTGCGGCCTTTCGTTCCCGTGGCTCTACGTTGTCTTTTGCTGGCTGATGATCGCCGGTCTTTCTAATGCCGTGAACCTGACCGATGGCCTTGATGGTCTTGCTGGCGGCACCTCTATGATTGCCATGCTCGCCATGGCTGCCATGGCGTTTTTGCACGGAGACGTGAACCTGTCCATCTTCTGCACCGCGTGTGCCGGTGCCTGCTTGGGCTTTCTGTGGTTCAACTGCTATCCGGCGAGCATCTTTATGGGCGATACCGGCTCGCTTGCCCTGGGCGCCGCGTTTGCCTGCACGTCCATCATGACCAACACCGAGGTCGTCTCCCTTATCATCGGCGGCCTGTTTATCGTTGAGACCCTGTCGGTCATGATTCAGGTTGTCTACTTCCACTTTACGCACAAGCGCGTCTTCCTTATGGCGCCCATCCATCATCATTTCGAAAAGAAGGGCTGGGCCGAGACCAAGGTCGTCATCCGTTTTTGGATTATCGCTGCGGCCTTTGGTGCCGTTGGCCTTGCCCTGTTCTTCCAGTTGGGATAGTGGTCTTTCATGCCTCTTGCTGATGTCTTTAGCCTGCTCGTTTTGGGTCAGGGCAAATCCGGTCTCGATGTCGCCCGCTGGGCGCTGGCACATCCCGAGCGCGTAAGCGCCGTTACCGTGTATGGCGGCGGCACCTCTGAGCCCAATGACGCCACGCGTGCGCTCGAGGCTGCTGGTGCGTCGTTTGTCTATGGGACCGAACAGGTCGAGGGCGCCTATGACGTATGCGTGACGTGCCCGGGCATCTCGGAGTTCTCGGGCTTCTTTAAGGCCGGGCGCGAGCATGCCGCCCAGATTATGGGTGAGCCCGAGTTTGCCTATCGCCTGTCGCCCGATAACTGGATTGCCATCACGGGCACCAACGGCAAGACGACCACCACGTCGCTGACTGATTATCTGCTCAAGGCTGCCGGCGAGGCCAGCGTTGCTGTCGGCAACATCGGCGAGCCGCCGGTCAACGAGATTGACGGCCGAGCCCACAACGAGTGGTTTGTGGCTGAGCTCTCGAGCTATCAGATTGCTACGACAACCGAGCTCCACCCCCGCGTGGCGGTGCTGCTCAACATCACTCCCGACCACTTGGGCTGGCATAAGAGCCATAAGAACTATGCGCTTGCCAAGATCAAACTGTTTGACAATATGGTCGATGACGATCTGGTGGTTGTCGACGTCGAAGACGCCGGCATTCACGAGTTCGATGAGTACATCTACACGCCGGGTCGTCGCATCTGCAAGGTTGCCTTTGACGAGCCTGAGGGCGAGGATGCCGCCTTTGTGCGCGATGGCAAGATGATCGTGCGTCTAAAGGGTGTCGAGACCCCGCTCATCGCTATATCCGAGCTTAAGATCTCGGGCCATCACAATGTTATCAATGCCCTGTGCGCTGCCACGGCTGCCTTGGCGGTCGGTGCCGATGTCGACGGTGTCTGCCGCGGTCTTGCCTCGTTCCAGCCGCTCGAGCACCGCGTGGAGCCGTGTGGCGAGATTGACGGCGTGCGCTACGTCAACGATTCCAAGGCGACCAACACCGATGCGGTCGAGAAGGCACTGACGGCATTTCCCGATGACGACGTGATCTTGCTGCTCGGCGGCCACGATAAGGGCACGCCGCTCACGGACTTCGCGCGCGTCGTTATGGACAACGTGCGCTCGGTCGTCTGCTTTGGCGATGCGCGCGAGCGCTTCACCGCCGCTATGGACGAGGCCGATGTCGATGGCGATGTGGATATCGCCCAGGCGGATGACCTGCGCGACGCCGTGGACGTTGCCCGTTCGCTTTCGAGTCGTGGTGACGTGATCTTACTTTCTCCTGCCTGCTCTTCGTTCGATGAGTTCTCGGGCTATGAGGAGCGCGGCCGCGTGTTTAAGGACTACGTGGCTCAGCTTGCCGCTACAGCGAAATCACAAATGGAATAGGGGTTGCGGTGAGAGAGGAGAGCCCCCGACAAGGTATGAGGAGGCCCGACTCGGACCGTGCTTCCTCACGTCGCATCACACCGCGTTCCAGCCGCGGCGGGCAGTCGTTTAGCGAACGCTATATTGCCGGTGTTCCCGCCCGTATCATGCGCCCGCGTCTGATATTCATGGCCTGCCTGTTTACCTTGGTGTGCTTTGGCCTGCTGATGGTGTACTCGGCGTCTTCGGTCGAGGCGCTGCACGAGAATGGCTCGGCGACGTTTTTTCTGGGTCGACAGGCCGCGTTTGCCGTGGTCGGTGTTCTGGCGCTGATTGCCATCGTGCGCGTTTTGCCGGACAGCTGGTTTGGGGAGGATGTGCTCAGGATCTTCCTTATCGGCATGATGGGGCTACTGCTTCTGGTGTTCTTGGTGGGCAGCGGCAGTCGTGGCGCCACGCGCTGGCTCAACATCGCCGGTATTCAGTTCCAGCCTTCCGAGTTTTTAAAGCCATTTGCCATTGCGTATTCGGCCATCCTGCTTGATCGCTTCTTTTCGCCCGGTGGCGACATCAACGAATTCCTTCGCAAGATGGGCATCTACCTGGGCATTTCGCTCTTTCTGATCTTTATCCAGCCCGATTTTGGTACTGTCCTGATCATCCTGTTGACCCTCATGTGCATGGCGTTGTTTGCGGGTCTCGACCCCAGATTTATCATCGGCGTGCTAATCTTCGGCATTCTCGTGATCGTGATTGCACTTGTCGCAGAGCCGTACCGTATGGTGCGTATTCAGGTTGCCTTGAACCCTTGGGCCGACGAGTATGGTGACGGCTATCAGGCCACACTTGCCATCATGGCCTTTGCCTCGGGCGGTCTGTTCGGCCGTGGCATCGGCAACTCAACCATGAAGTACTCGTATCTGCCCGAGGCGCACAACGACTACATCCTGGCCATCATTGGCGAGGAAGTCGGTTTTGTCGGAACCGTGCTGTTCTTCTTGGTGTTTGCGATGCTGATCTACTCGGCGTTTCGCATTGCCGAGCAGGCGACCGATCGTCGGGGCGCGCTTATGGCGTCTGGCTCCGCGGTCATTCTCGCGGTGCAGTTTTTGATAAACGCGTTGGGCATCCTCAACGTGTTTCCCATGACGGGCAAACCGTTGCCGTTTATTAGCTACGGCGGTTCGTCGATTATTGTGTCGCTTATGCTTGCCGGGTTGATCCTGCGCGTTTCGTACGAGAGCGCCCGTCGCGATGAGTACGACCGTCGCCGCGAGAGCTTTGCCGTTATGGATGAGAGCACCGCCGGCGTGCCCCACGTGCGCGGCGAACGACCTTCGCGTAGCGGCTTTACCGTCCTGGATGGCTCTGCGACCGAGCCGGCAGCCCGCCCGCGTCAGCGAACGGCGCCGCAAGGTCGTCCTCAGCGCCCCACTCCTCGCAATGCGGGCGGCGGATATAATCGAATCGATTTGAACTCGGACCCGTCGGCACGTCTGCGTACCGACGACCAGGGACCGCGTGTACGAAGGGACTACCATGACCGATAAAATGACCGTTGCTATTGCAGCCGGCGGCACGGCAGGGCACATCAACCCCGCGCTCGCCTTGGCCGAAGAGCTGCGTGACCGTGGCCACCACGTTGTGTTCGTGGGCCAGTCGCGCAAGCTCGAGGGTCGTCTGGTCCCCGAGGCTGGGTTTGATTTTGTGCCCATTACGGTCACGGGCTTCGACCGCTCCCGTCCTTGGACAGCGCTGACCTCGCTGTGGCGTGTCAACAAAGCCAAGCGTGCGCTCGCCAGTCATTTCTCAAAGGTCGGCAAGCCCGATGCCGCCATTGGTTTTGGTGCCTATGTCGAGGTTCCGCTGCTGGGGTGGTGCAAGGGCGCGGGCGTTCCGTATCTGCTGCATGAGCAGAACTCTGTTCCGGGCCTGGCCAACAAGATGATGAACTCCCACGCCGCCCGCGTGTGCATCTCGGTGCCGGCAGCGCGTTCGGTCTTTGAGCGCGAAGGTGACCCTGACCACGTGCTCATGACCGGCAACCCCGTACGTCGCTCGGTGATCGAGGGCGATCGCGCTTGCGGCCGCAAGGCACTTGGCGTTCCCGAGGACGCTACGCTGCTGCTCGTCTTTGGCGGTTCACTTGGCGCCCAGCACCTCAACGAGCGCGTGGTTTCGCTCAAAAACGAGCTGCTTTCGCGCAAGAACCTCTATGTGTTGCATTCGACGGGTGCCGACGGCTTTGAGGAGACCGAGCGCGCTTTGGCGCTGACGCCCGAGGAGGCGAAGCGTTACCGCGTCCAGCCTTACATCGACAACATGGGCGATATGCTGGCTGCTGCCGATTTGGTGCTCTCGCGTTCGGGCGCATCGAGCGTGGCCGAGATCGCTGCGCTCGCCGTGCCTTCGGTGCTCGTGCCGTATCCGCATGCGACGGCCGACCACCAAACCACCAATGCCCGTTATCTGGTCGACGCCGGGGCCGGCGTGCTCTGCGCCGATGCCGATATCGACGGTTCTGCCTTTGCCGATGAACTGCTGCACCTGGTCGATGACGCGGCGGCGCGCGACGCCATGCGTCAGGCGGCGCGTGGTCTGGCTCAGGATAGGGCCGCCGCTCTTCTGGCGGATGCGGTAGAGGGTTTGCGTTAGTTAGACGGGATATCGTCGGTCGCCCTCGCGCTGATGCGGTAGGTGCGGTACAGTTAACGGGTTACAGGCAGTGTTTACGCAAGGAGTACACGAGCACATGGCTGATTCCCAGACTGCAACCTCCGCGCCCGAGTTTAAGAGCGCCCACTTTATCGGTATCGGCGGCGCCGGCATGAGCGGCATCGCCCTCGTTCTGCACGAGCGCGGTTATGCCGTTACCGGCTCCGACCTTAAGACGTCACGTTATATCCGCCAGCTTACCCGCGCTGGTGTGAAGGTGCATGTGGGCCATGAGGCCGCCACGATCGACGAGGTCAAGCCCGACGTGGTTGTTGTCTCCACCGCTATTCCGGAGTCCAACCCTGAACTCGTGCGCGCTCGCGAGCTTGGTATTCCCGTGTGGCCCCGTGCCAAGATGCTCTCTGCTTTGGGCCACGGCTACACCACCGTCGCTGTTGCCGGCACGCATGGCAAGACCACCACGTCTTCGATGTGCGCCACCATGCTCGACCGCATGGGTCTGGATCCGAGCTTCCTGATCGGTGGCATCGTCGAGGGCTATGACACGAACGGCAAGAACGGCTCGGGCGACTACTTTGTCGCCGAGGCCGACGAGTCCGACAGCTCCTTCCTGTTCCTGAACCCCAACGTGGTCATTGTGACCAACGTCGAGGCCGATCACCTTGATCACTACTCGGGTATCGAGGAGATCGAGGCAACTTTCGCCAAATTCATGAGCCTGGTGGGCGAGGACGGCACCGTCATCGTCTGCGGTGAGGACCCGCATCTGGTCGAGCTCGCCAAGTCGACGGGCCGTCACGTGCTTTCCTACGGCTTTGCCGAGAGCAACGACATCGTCTGCATGCACCCGGATGTTAAGGGCATCCAGAGTGACTTCATCGTTCGCTTTGAGGACGGAACCGAGCATGCCGTGGAGATCAAGAGCAATCCCGGTCGCCACAACATGCTCAACGCCACGGCGGTGCTCACCGTCGCCCATGTCCTGGGCCTTGACATCGACGCGGCCGCCAAGGCGCTCTCGAGCTTTGAGGGCGTCCGCCGTCGCTTTACTCACGTGGGCGATATCGATGGCATCACCGTGGTCGATGATTACGGCCATCACCCCACCGAGATCAAGGCGACGCTTGCTGCCGCTTCGTCGCTGGGCTACAAGCATGTCGACGTCGTGTTCCAGCCGCACCGCTATTCGCGCCTGCAGGCCCTGTGCGACGACTTTGCCGATGCATTTGCCAATGCCGATAAACTGCTGCTGATTGATGTGTTCTCGGCTGGCGAGATGCCCATTCCGGGTGTCACCTCTAAGATGCTCGCCGATACCGTGCGCGCCAAGCATCCTGGCAAGGAGGTCGTGTACTGCTCCAGCCGTCTTGAGCTCAATCAGGAGCTCGAGCAGATGGTGGGCGAGGGCGACCTGCTGCTCACTATGGGTGCCGGTGACGTTACGACCGTCGGTCCCGAGTTCATTGAGTATCTGACTGCCAAGAAAGACGCTTAAGTCTAATGGGTCTGTTTAACGCCGTCATGGCGCTCTCGGGCATGATCGACACGGATGTGATCGAGGACGAGCGCCTTGCGCGTCATACGAGCTATCGTATCGGCGGCAAGGCCGACCTCTTTGTGACGTGCCATAGCTATCATGCCCTCCGCCGCGCCGTGGCGGTGCTCGATCGCGAGCAGGTGCCGTGGGTCATCATCGGCAAGGGCTCCAATCTGCTGGTTGCCGATGGCGGTTATCGCGGTGCCGTCATTTCGCTCGGACGTGAGTTTCAGCGCACGGTTGTTGCCGATGACGGTTGTACGCTGACGGTCGGTGCGGGCGTGATGTTTGCGCGCCTGGTCAACGATGCCCTGTCGCGTAGCCTCTCGGGCCTTGAGTTTGCCGTTGGCATCCCTGGTTCGGTCGGCGGTGCGATATCTATGAATGCCGGCACACGGACCGAGTGGATTGGCTCGCTGGTTGAGGATGTCGTAACGTTTGACCCGGCATCCGGTATCAAGCATTATGCGGGGTCCGAGATCACTTGGGGCTACCGCGAATGTAGCCTTCCCCGCAATGAGATCATCCTCGAGTGCGTGCTCAAGCTTAAACCTGCGCCCAAGGCCGACATTCGCGAGCGCATGGAGCGGTACCTGACGAGGCGCAAGCGTACGCAGCCCATGGGTCGCGCATCCTGCGGTTCGGTCTTTCGCAACCCGCCCGATGCGAGTGTGGGCAAGCTTATCGAGGATTGTGGATTAAAGGGTTTTTCGATTGGCGGCGCGGAAGTTTCGCCCGTTCACGCTAATTTTATCGTTAATAACGGAACTGCCTCGGCCGATGACGTTGCCGCGGTTATCAGACATGTGCACGGAAAGGTGAGGGAGGCGTATGGCATCGAGCTCAGACCGGAAGTTAAATTCCTCGGCTTCTAGAGCATCGAAACCCACCTTCCGCCGCGCCGGAGGGCGTTCCGGCGCGCCTGCCAAACCTCAACGCAATACCGTCGCGCGCTCTAAGCCTGTCGGACATGCTCGACAGACCAGTCGTCCGGTCGTCGGCTCGCAGCTCGGTAATCGTCCGGTCGCAAAAAAGTCCTCGCGTCCCTCGGTGACGTCAAAGCCTGTTATGGGCGCCAAGCCTGCCCGCCTCATGGCAACTCCTAAGCCCTCGACGGGAACTAATGCGGCGCGTCCGGGTCGCACGCTGGGCGCATCGAAACCGCGCTCGCTGACATCGGTGCCGGCTACCGCCAAGAAGCCTTCGAGTAAAAAAGGTGTCAACCCGTTGTCTTCACTTGGGGCGATGGCAAATAAAACATCAGACGCCGCTTCAGTCGTTGCAGGCAAAGGCAAAATCGTGGGCGGCGTTCTGGCCGTCTTGGCCGTGCTCGTCGTCGTTGCCATCGTGGTGATCAACTCTGGATTGTTTACCGCCACTGATATTCAGATTCAAGGCAGCGAGCATGTGACGAAGCACGATGCTATCCAGCTGATCGATTTGCCCGAGGGAACGTCGCTTTTTAACGTCGATCCCGACCAGATTACCGAGGACCTCAAGCAGAACCCGTGGGTCTCGGGCGTGGATGTCCAGCGTCAGTTCCCGCATACGCTCATTATTACGCCGATGGAGCGCAAGGTCATCGCAATTGCCTATATCAGCTCCGATGACCTTGCCTGGGCCATCGGGGATGATGACACCTGGATCGCCCCGCTGTCGACGTCGGTCGAAGTGGATGACCAGGGCAACGTCATCACGACGGGGCAGGGCTCAAATACCCTGACCGGCATTGATGCCGCGCTGGCGCTCGCTAAGCACTATGGCGCGGTGTTGTTGACTGATGTCTCGGCGGATGTCGCTCCGGTTTCCGGCCAGGCGGTGAGCTCCAAGGCCGTTAAGGCTGGCTTGGATTATGTGCGTGGTTTTTCGAGCGAGTTCTTGGGACAAGTCAAGGATATTTCCACGCCTTCGGTCGAAGCCATCTCGGCAAACCTCAATAACGGCATTGAGGTGTCGCTGGGCGATTCGAACGATATCGTCAAGAAGGAGCGCGTAGTCACCAAGCTGCTTTCGCAGGTAGAGGGCGTAACGTATATCAATGTGCGCTCTCCGGGTAACTATACATTTAGAAACGCTCCGACCTCGTAGCGCTGGTTGATGCTTTGTTGAGGGGCCATACCACGCCGTTTATCTGGTTTGTTTGGTTTTCACGGTCAATTATTTGACTGATACGTTCATAATGTGCAACCATAATACGGTTTACCTTTGCATTTACTTTCAACCTGAAGGTTAATGTGCGCAGGGGTCGACCCATGCTATGGCTATAACCTTTGTTCGGAGGACCGACATGCACGAGACAGAGATCAACAACTACCTTGCCGTCATTAAGGTGGTCGGCGTCGGCGGCGGCGGTACCAACGCGGTCAATCGAATGATCGAAGAGGGCATCCGCGGCGTCGAGTTTGTTGCCATCAACACCGATGCTCAGGCACTCGCGATCTCTGATGCCGATATCAAGGTGCACATCGGCACCGACCTTACCCGCGGCCTGGGCGCCGGCGCCAACCCCGAGGTTGGCCGCAAGGCTGCCGATGAGTCCCGCGACGACATTGCCGAGGCGCTCGCTGGCGCCGACATGGTGTTCATCACCTGCGGCGAGGGCGGTGGCACCGGTACCGGCGCCGCTCCCATCGTTGCCGATATCGCGATGAACGAGGTCGGCGCACTGACCGTTGCCGTCGTGACCAAGCCCTTCACCTTTGAGGGCCGCAAGCGCAAGAAGAGCGCCGAGGAGGGCATCAAGACCCTCTCCGATTGCGTTGACACCATGATCGTCATCCCTAACGATAAGCTGCTCGACATCGCCGAGAAGAAGACCACCATGCTCGAGGCCTTCGCGATTGCCGATGGCGTTCTTTCCCAGGGCACCCAGGGCATCACCGACCTCATCACCGTCCCCGGTATCATCAACCTGGACTTCGCCGATGTTAAGACCATCATGAAGCAGGCCGGTACCGCCATGATGGGTATCGGTACCTCTTCTGGGGATACCCGTGCCGTCGACGCAGCCCAGCAGGCCATCTCCAGCCCGCTGCTCGAGAGCTCCATCGATGGTGCCACACGCGTGCTGCTCTCCATCGCCGGTTCCAAGGACCTGGGCATCCAGGAGATCAGCGATGCCGCCGACGTTGTCGCCAACGCCGTCGACCCCGAGGCCAACATCATCTTCGGTACCGTTGTCGACGAGTCCCTGGGCGATCAGGTGCGTATCACCGTCATCGCTACGGGCTTCTCCGACTCCAACGTCAACCGTCAGGACGAGCTCTTTGCTGCTCAGCAGTCTCAGAGCAAGGCCGCTGCCTCCGCTGAGCCGCAGCGCACCGTTCCGGCCACCAGCCCGGCTCAGGCCGCTCCGACCCGCAACGTCGGTGGCACCGAGCTTCCTAACTTCGGCAACGATCAGTTCGAGCTTCCCGACTTCCTGAAGCGCGGTAGCTTCTAAGTCGTTCTTTGCATTGTTGTGCACAGGGGCGTGTCCGTATGGACGCGCCCTTTTTATTTCGACTTTGTAAACTAGAACCTCCAATCTCTTTACGTTCCCTTTACGATTGCCTCCAGCGCAGCAGGTATCCTTTTAGAGAAGTATGGCAGCCGTATAAACGCGGGCTGTAGCGGCGATGCCGCGGTACTTGTGTTATTAGGAGGCTTTAGTATGGCAGCACGTGCGGACAAAGTTTCGCGTGTCGACCATGATGGAGTTACGTTGGTGGAAGGCGCGACATCCGATGTTCGCTTTGCCTTTACCGAGCGCGCCGGTGGTGTTTCCGAAGATGCGTACTCCTCACTCAACTTGGGCTCGCATGTTGGCGATGACCCCTTTGCTGTTCAAGAGAATCGTCGTCGCGCGCTCGAGGCTATGGGTGCCGCCGAGTGCGAGCACAACCTGCTCGTTCCCAATCAGGTCCATGGTGACCATATCGTTGCGGTGACCTCGAACGGCGCCGATGACCTTGAGGACGTTCGCGAGCAGATTGCCGAGGGCTGCGATGCCATCGTCTGTACGGCGCATAACGTACCCGTGCTGCTCTGCTTTGCCGACTGCGTTCCCGTGGTGCTGGTGGCCCCCAGCGGATTTGCCGTGGTGCACTCCGGTTGGAAGGGCACGATTGCACGTATTTCTGCCAAGGCGTGCCAGGCGCTTTGCGATGCTGCCGGCTGCGATGCGAGCGACGTTTCCGCCTACATCGGCCCCCATATCTTGGGTGACGAATATGAGGTATCCCAGGAACTCATGGATCGCTTTGCCGCCGAGTTCTCTTGCATCGATGCGAGTACCTCTCGCATGCTCGATCTTTCCGCTGCCATTCGCGAGGCGCTGGTAGATGTCGGTGTCGACGCGGATGATATCGTGGATACCCAGCTTTCGACTGTGCGTCAGAACGACCGCTTTTATTCCTACCGTAATGAGGACGGCACCTGTGGGCGCCATGCTGCGATCGGCGTGATGCTATGAGAAAAATCGTATCGGTCCTGAGCGCCGCTGTGCTTACGCTTACGCTGTGCGCTTGTTCTTCGGGATCTTCTACCTCTTCCATTACCGTGGCCGGCTCCACGACCTGCCTTCCTATCGCCGAGATTGCGGCCGAGGGCTTTAAGGAGGAGACCGGCATCGACGTGCTCGTTTCCGGTTTGGGTTCTTCCGCTGGCATCGAGGCCGTCAGCGCCGGCACGGCCGATATCGCCAGCTCCTCCCGTGGGCTCAATGCCGACGAACAGGATCTGGGCCTGACTCCCATCGTCATTGCCCACGACGGTATTGCGGTCATCGTGAACGACGACAACCCCGTCGATAACCTCTCGACCGAGCAGCTCCGCGATATCTACGCCGGCAAGATTACCAATTGGAAAGAGGTCGGTGGCGAGGACCTGAGGATTCAGGTCATCAACCGAGACGAGGCGTCCGGTACGCGCGAGGCCTTCCGTACCATCGTGATGGACGGCACCCCCTTCGATCGCCGCTCGGCCGTTCTCTCGGGCACGGGCCAGGTGCGCGACGTGGTATCTCGTTCGCGCGGTGCCATTGGCTACATTTCGCTGGGCTTCGTCGATAGTCTCAACGCCAAGACCTCGGTCAAGGCCGTCTCGGTCAATCATGTCGAGGCATCCGAGAAGACGGTCGCGAGCGGCGGCTATCCCATCTCGCGCGACCTTTACTTCTTTGTGAAGGGTGCGCCTTCGCAGCAGGCGCAGGATTACATCGACTACGTGACGTCCGAAAAGATGGACAAGCAGATTCGCGAGGCGGGCTTTATCCCCGTCACCAACGACGAGAAGGGGAGTGAGTAGCATGGAAGCACAGGAAAACTCCCAGACTGAGCGGAATGTTCAGACGCCCAAGAAGCGCGAGCTGGCGCTCGTATCGCGCAGTACCTATATCAAGGAGAAGGCGCTGCAGTGGATCTTCTTTGCCTGCGCTTTCTTGGCGGTCGTTACCGTCATCCTGATTTTTGTCTTTACCACGTACTCGGCGCTGCCCGTCTTTACCGACATCGGTCTGCCGGACTTCTTTAGCTTTACGTGGGCGCCCTCTGAGGGCCACTACGGCATCGTGTCGCTGCTTGCCGGCTCAGGTCTGGTGACCGTCGGTGCGCTCGCCATGGGCGTGCCGCTAGGTGTGGGCACGGCCGTGTACCTGGTCGAGATCGCCGGCAAGCGCGTGCGCAAGCTCATCAGCCCTGCCGTTGACCTGTTGGCCGGCATCCCTTCTATCATCTATGGTTTCTTTGGCATGATCATTATCCGTCCGTTTATCGCGCAACTGACCGGTGGTCTTGGTTTTGGTGCGCTGACAGCGTGGTTCGTGCTCGCCATCATGATCGTCCCTACCATCACGACGCTTACCATCGATGCCCTCAATTCCATTCCCATGGGCATTCGCGAGGCATCGTATGCCATGGGTGCTACTAAGTGGCAGACCATCTATAAGGTCGTGCTACCTGCCGCTAAGCTGGGTATCGTGGATGCCATCGTGCTGGGTATGGGCCGTGCTATCGGAGAGACCATGGCCGTGCTCATGGTCGTGGGTAACGCCCCGGTTATTCCCGACAGCATTGCGAGCCCTATCTCGACGCTCACGAGCCAGATTGCGCTCGACATGAGCTATTCCTCGGGTCTGCATCGCTCGGCGCTGTTCGGCATGGGTGTGGTCCTGTTTATCATCTCCGCCACGCTGGTGGGCATCGTCCGTCTGATTTCCAAGAAGAAGAGGGGGTAGGCTATGTCCGATTCCGTTGACACGACGGTCGATACGACCTCGTCGCGCGAGCGCATTAAGCGTGCCCTTTCCCACGGCAAGAAGGGCCGCATCAACAAGGACCTGTCCAACAAGCTCATGCTTGGCGTGTTTCGTGCCGCTGCCTACATCACCACGCTGGTGCTGGTCGCTATCATCGCCTACGTGGTCATTAACGGCCTGCCGCATATCTCGCTCGACTTTATCTTCGGTTGGCCCCAGGGCGTCAACGCCGAGGGCGGAATTTGGCCCACGATCGTCTCGACCATCTACGTGACGGCGCTCGCCATGCTCATCTGCACGCCTATCGCCGTGCTAGCGGCCGTCTATCTGGCCGAGTACGCCAAACAGGGCAAGGTCGTCGAGCTCATCCGTTACGCTGCCGATGCTTTGGCCTCGGTGCCCTCCATCGTTATGGGCCTGTTTGGCTACGCCTTGTTTGTCGAGGCCATGGGCTTGGGCCTTTCGATGGTCTCTGCCGCTCTGGCGCTGGCACTTTTGATGCTGCCCATCGTCATGCGCACCACCGAGGAGGCAATCCGCGCCGTTCCGCGCTATATCCGTTGGGGCGCATATGGCCTGGGCGCTACCAAGTGGCAGGTCGTCTCCAAGATCGTGCTTCCTTCGGCCTTTGGCCGCATTGCCACGGGCATCGTCCTTGCCATCGGCCGTGCCATCGGCGAGACCGCTGTGGT
This sequence comes from Collinsella sp., assembly GCA_048236535.1. Classification (GTDB taxonomy): domain Bacteria; phylum Actinomycetota; class Coriobacteriia; order Coriobacteriales; family Coriobacteriaceae; genus Collinsella. Next base: position 19,089 of record DBFAQQ010000021.1, read on the forward strand.
GCTCTACACCATGGGCCAGGCCATCAATCTACCTATTTCGCCGCTCGATTCCGGTCGTCCCATGACCGTTCACCTGTACCTGCTTGCCAACGACGGCATCAACATGAACGCAGCCTACGGCACCGCGCTCTTGCTGATGGTGATCATTTTGGCCTTCAACCTGTTTGCGCGCTTCCTGTCGCGCAAGCGTCGCTAGTTAAGGAGTCCCATGTCCGTTTATCAGTCCGCTCCCACGTTGGAGCAAGCGGCCATTACGGCCAAGGATTTCAACTTTTGGTACGGTGACTTTCATGCGCTGACGGGGCTTGACCTCAACATCGCCAAAAACGCCATCACCTCCTTCATTGGCCCTTCGGGTTGCGGAAAGTCGACGTTTTTGCGCTGCATCAACCGCATGAATGACCTGATCGAGGGTACGCGCGTCGAGGGCACCATGACGCTCGACGGCAACGATATCTATGCCGAGGGTGTCGACCCGGTCGACCTCCGTCGTCGCGTGGGTATGATCTTTCAGCAGCCCAACCCGTTTCCTAAATCCATCTACGAGAATGTCGCCTTTGGCCCTCGTCTGCAGGGCGTGACTAGCAAAAGCGACCTCGATGACATCGTGGAAGAATCGCTCAAGCGCGCCAACCTCTGGAAAGAGGTATCCAATCAGCTCAACAAGGATGGTTTGGCGCTCTCGGGCGGTCAGCAGCAGCGTCTGTGCATCGCGCGCGTGCTTGCGGTGCAACCCGATGTCCTTCTGATGGACGAGCCCTGCTCCGCCATCGACCCCACGTCCGTCTCTAAGGTCGAGGATCTGATGGCCGAGCTAGCGCCCGAGATGACGATCATCATCGTCACGCATTCAATGCAGCAGGCAGCTCGTATCAGTGACTACACCGCATTCTTCTTGCAGGAAGTTGCCGGCGAGCCCGCCACGCTCATCGAGTATGGTCAAACCGACGCGATCTTCACCAGCCCGGTGGACTCGCGGACGGAAGACTATATCACCGGCCGCTTTGGCTGATCGGCGCGACTAGTCCCAAGCCGATCGGACCTGGTCCGGTGCGTATTCACTGTGCGGGCGGCATGACCGCACCCAACTGATTGGAGTGAACCATGCGCAAACTGTTTTCCCGTCAGCTCATCGAGGCCCGCCACGAGATGCTGAGCATTTACGAGGCCGTCGATCTGGCCCTCCACGATGCCGTGAAGGCCTATGTGACCGACGACCGCAAGCTCGCCACCAAGACCAAGAAGCGCACGCTTTCAATCGACGCGCGCTGCGCTAACTTGGAGGCCGTGTGCTACAACCTGATCGCCACGCAGTCGCCGGTCGCCTCCGACTTCCGCTTGCTGCAGACGATCATCTACGTCGACTTTAACCTGCAGCGCATGACCGATAAGGTTCGCCAGATCTGCCGCGCCACGCGTCATATGATCAAGGCTGACATCTCGCTGCCCCAGGAGCTCGTCGGTACGGTTGAGGCCGAAGCCGAAGCTGTTTACCAGGTGCTGGGTTCGTCGCTTTCTGCGCTCGTCACCAATGACATGTCCATCATCTGCAACCTTGCCGTCGAGGACGAGCCAGTGCACGCCGCCTACGAGAAGTTCTTCCGCACCTTTAACCGTATGGATACGGGCGACTTTATGGACGACGACAGCAACTATGACGATCTGCGCCGCGCCATCATGGTTTCGCGCTACCTCGATCGCATCGCTTCGATTTCCATCGATGCCGCCTGCCGTCTGACCTTCCTGTTGACTGGTCAGCGTATGAATGCCGGCGATATCGCCCGCACTGATGAGGATGAGCTCGAGAGCATGCGCGTGCCTTCGGGCGAGGGTGTTATCATGAGGCCCGCCGTCGACGCGCACTACGTTGCCAAGGTGCCCGTTAACGAGGTCAGCGAGGGTCTTCGCTACCTGCTCGATCATCTTGAGGACGAGGACGATGGCGAGGACGACGAGGAGTAAGCAACCCCGTTCGTCGAAAGATTGTAAATACCTAAGTGAGCGCGGCCTTGCACATGCGGGGCCGCGCTCTTGCGTTAGCATGGGACTACTTGTTTGGCATTCAGCGGAGGCGATTAGCAATGGATAACTATTTGGACTTGATGCGCGCTCGCCGCGAGCAGATTCTGGAACGTTTTTATGCGGCGCTCGATCGCGCGGGCCGCCCCCACGACGCCGCGCGCCTCATTGCCGTGTCCAAGACCGTTGGTGTCGATGAGACCGTTGCCGCCATCCAGGCGGGGTATCGCCATTTTGCCGAGAACCGCCCGCAGGAGCTGGTTCGCAAGCTCACGGGTCTGGCGGAGCATCCGGAGCTGCCCGAGGTTCGCTTTGATATGATCGGCAACCTGCAGACCAATAAGATCAATGCGGTGCTGGGCTCAGCCGAGCTGATTCACTCGGTGGGTTCGCTGCATCTGGCGCAGGCGATCTCGAGCCGTGCTGTCCGCAAGATTGAGGCAGGTGAGCTCGCCGGCCCCCAACGTGTGCTCATTGAGGTCAATGTGAGTGGTGAGGAGTCGAAGGGAGGCTTTTCGCCCGATGAGATTCGCGCCGCCGCGGGTGAGCTTGCGGAACTTGAGGGAATTTGCGTGCAGGGGCTTATGACTATGGCGCCCCGGGGGAATAAGGATGTGGCACGCCGCACCTTTGCGGGGCTTCGTGAGCTGAGGGATGAGCTGGAGACAGCGCATCCCGATTTGAACCTGCCTGAGCTTTCCTGCGGCATGAGCGAGGACTTTGAGCCTGCCCTTGAGGAGGGCTCTACGCTCGTTCGCCTGGGCAGGGTAGTATTTAGCCCGGAGTTTGCAGTAAAATAAGGCTCTGAAGTGCGCACTGATTATCGGGGCGCCTGCACTAAACCGCGAGAGGACACAACCATGGGCTTCCTTGACGAGATTAAAAATAAGATGCACCTGGGCGGCCAGCAGGGTTACGACCAGGGTTATGGCCAAGACGACGACTACGGCTACGATGACGGCTACGACGATGGCTATCAGAACAACGGCTACAGCGGTGCTTCGGGCGAGGGCTTCTACACCCAAGACGAGCCGAGCAACGGCCTGCTGGGCCAGACGCGTCGCGGTGAAGCTGAGTCGGTTGCCGTGTATACGCGCTCCGGTCAGCTGGTCGGCGATGACTCCCGCCATGCCACGACGTATAACCCGCCTTCGCGCTCGCAGGACAGTGTTGCGAGCGGTTATCGTCCTGGTGCCTATGATACGCCGTCGAGCTACGCCGAGAACACCCGCGCCCGTGCCGCCGCTGCGCCCGCGCCTGCACCGAGCGATGCCTCGGCCTATGCGAGCAATATCATCAACGCCACGCCGCAGCTGCCGGCCTATGTCCTGCGCCCCGAGAGCTATGACGACGTGGAGACCGTGGTGCGCCGCGTTCGCACCAAGCAGCCTGTCGCACTGATTTTTGTGGGCGTTCGCACCGAAGTTGCCAAGCGCGTCTTGGACTTCTCTTACGGCTTTGCCTGCGGTCTGGGTGCCACGGTCAAGGAGGTGGGCGACCGCGTGTTCATGGTGCTGCCCGCCGGTTGCGAGGTCAAAGATTCCGATCTCAAGAAGCTTCGTGCCGACGGCTACCTCAAGTAAAGACAAGACGAGGAGATTCCCATCAACATCTACACTATCGTCCAGCTGGTCAACACGCTGTTCAACTTCTATTCCACGCTCATTATCGTCTACTGCTTTATGACGTGGATTCCCATGAAGCAGGGTGGTTTGCTTCAGGATATTGCCGCGGTGCTTGATAGCGTGTGCGGTCCGTGGCTTAACCTGTTCCGTCGTTTCATCCCGCCGATGGGCGGTATCGATTTTTCGCCGGTCGTTGCGATTATTGCGTTGCAGTTGGTGCAGAGGCTGGTTCTGCAGCTTCTTATAGGTATACTCGTGTAGAACTGACTTAGTAACTTACGTCGGGCGTGTAGCGCCGAGGCGATGAAAAAGGAGACTTGTTATGGCTATTACCCCTGCAGACATCCAGGCTCAGACTTTCTCTGAGGCCAAGCGTGGCTACGATCCTGCCGAGGTCGACGTCTTCTTGGAGACGCTGTCTTCCGAGGTTGACGCTATGCTCGCTAAGATCGTTGACCTTAAGGGTCGTCTGACTGCTACCGAGCAGCAGCTTGCCGATGCGCAGGCTCAGCTTGCCCAGGCTCAGGATACCGCCGACCAGGCCGTTCCTGCCGCCCCCGTGGCTGCTCCCGCCCCTGACTTCTCCGCTCAGGAGCGCCAGATTTCCGCTGCCCTGATCGCTGCCCAGCAGACCGCTGAGACCATCGTCAACGATGCCAATGAGAACGCTGAGCGCATCCGCAACGAGGCTGACGCCAAGGCTCGCGAGGTTATCCGCCAGGCTCTGACCGAAAAGCAGGCCGAGCTCGAGGAGATCGATCGTCTCAAGGCTTCCCGTGAGGAGTTCAAGGCAGAGTATCTCAAGCTCATCCAGCACTTCATGGACGATGCCCAGAATTCCTTCCCGGCCGATCTGATGGCCTCCACGCCGGTCGGTTCCGCCGCTTCTCCTGCGGTGACTGTTCCCGCCGAGCCGCTGCCCGTCGCTGACCCTGTTGTCCCTGTGGCCGATCCCTTCGCCCCGATCGACAACTTTGCCGCTGACGACCTGGACTAACATTCGGCCTACAATTTAGTGCCTAGAAAGGACCCGCAGCTTGCGGGTCCTTTTTTATGACTGTACCGGGGCGCGCAACATAAAAAACCGAGCCCTGCACATGGAGGCGCAGAACTCGGCGAACGGGTGAGCGGTCAAGGGCAGGTTTTAAAGCATGTCCCAATAATCTACTTGAGGAGGAAGTCGGAGAGGGGAATGGTGCGGGCCTCGCGATGCTCGGGATCGGCTATGTGGTCGGCAGGATAGCCACAGACGAGCATGTGATAGGGATAGACGCCCTTGGGCAGATTGAACTGCTCCTGTGCCACCTCAGGCTTAAAATGGCATACCCAGCACGTTCCCAGGCCATGCTCGGTGGCCTCCATCATCATCTGATCGCAGACGATCGAAGTATCGATGGCACTCGAGTTCATCTGATCATACGGGCGCACCCAAGCATCATCGGTAACGCTGCAAATAAGGAAGATAAGCGGAGCGCCAAAGATAGACCCATCACGAGCAAACCGAGGCTGACAAGCAGCAGCCTTCTCCAGAAGCTCAGGCGTATCCAACACCATCACACGGGTTGGATGATTATTACAAGCAGAAGGAGCAATACGCCCAGCTTCAACAATGGCATCCACCACAGCCTGCTCAACAGGACGGTCCTCAAACGAACGACAAGAATACCGACCACGAGCCAGATCCAAATAAGACATACAAGCCCTCCAAAGCTAATAAAACAACCTAAAACTAAGCAAAAGGGTACCCAAAGCCCCATTCAGCCAAACGCCTACCGAATGCCAAAGTGTTCAATTGGGTACTAAAGGTCCCTTCAGCCAAACCCCCATTGCACTATAGCCATCAGCCAAAGTTCCCAATGGTGGTACATAAGGGAGCGGGCCCGACCACTGATAACCTTTTGAACGACTCTGCTTGCAGCCGGAGTGAAAAAAGGTTATCAGTGGTCGGGCCCGCGACCGGTGGGACATGTACCCCCCAATTAACTGTTCTTCATGACAATCGAATCCACGACATCGGCCACATTCTCGCAGCAGTCGGCGCAGTACTCCAGGAATGCGTAGACGTCACGCCAAGCGATGACCTCGAGCGGGTCCTTGCCGTTAACGTGCAGGTTGCGCATGGCGTTGATATAGAGCTCGTCGGCCTCGGACTCGATGGTGTTGATCTGGATGACGAGCTCGCGCAGCGTCTTGGACTTGCGGTAGTTAGGCAGCTCGACCATCAGGTCTTTCATGGCGCGGCAGGCGTCAGTCACCTTGTGGGCGATGACGATGGCGTCGGGATGGATGCTTTGAATGTTGGTGAAGTAGACGCGCTGCACGACGCCTTCGATGCGGTCGAGCACGGTGTCGAGCGAGCAGCTCATCAGGTCCAGATCCTCGCGCTCAAGCGGGGTGATAAAGGCGGTGAGCAAGGCGTCTTCGAGTTCGTGGTGCTTCTTGTCCGCCGCATGCTCAATCGCATGCATCTTATCGAGCATGTCGTGGATCTGCGCGGGGTCAAAGTTCTCAAAAATCTTGGTGAGCAGCTCTGCGGCCTGGACGGCGAGGTCGGCGCAAGCGACGTAGTTGTCAAAGTAGAACGAATCGGGTTTCTTTGCCATGGGTGGGTCCTTTCGAGGCGAAGACGGGTGGGCGAAGTGTTGCGGTCCGGATGGACGCTCGGTTTGATTAGAGGAACATCATGAACAGCTTGGCCATGACAAAGCTGATGAGTCCGCAGGCAGGGAAGGTGAAGAACCAGGTGAACATCATGTCCTTGACGACGCCAAAGTTGATGGCCGAAAGGCGCTTGACGGCACCGACACCCATAATGGCGCAGGTTTTGATGTGCGTGGAGGACACGGGGATGCCGGTAAGGGTGGCAAGTAGCAGGTTCGCGGCGCCCGCGAGGTCGGCGGAGAAGCCCTGATACTTCTCGAGCTTAACCATGCTCTGGCCGACGGACTTGATGATGCGCTCGCCGCCCACGCTGGTGCCGATACCCATGGTGGCCGAGCACAGCAGCATAATCCAGATGGGGATGCCTGCATCGCCGACGCTCGTCTGGCCGCTGGCAAAGGCCACGCCTAAAAAGAGCACGCCGATGAACTTCTGTCCATCCTGCGCGCCGTGCATAAAGCTCATGGCCGCAGCGCTCGCGATCTGAGCGTATTTAAAGAAGACATTGGCACGTCGCCTGTTGGCGGCGGCGAAAAGGATCGAGACGAGCTTGCACAGGACCCAGCCCATGACAAAGCCCAGGCCGATGGAGAGTGCCAGGCCGTAGATGACCTTCATCCACTCGTGGACGTTGACGCTGCTCGCACCGCCGAGGGCGATGGCGGCACCGGTCAGGCCGGCGATAAGGCTGTGGCTTTGCGAGGTGGGGATGCCAAAACGCGACGCTGTGGCGCCGTAGACGACGATGGAGAACAGCGCCGCGCATAGGCAGGCGAGCGCCATGGTGCTGTTTCCGCCAAAGTCGACGATATGTGAGATGGTGTTGGCGACGCTCGCGTTAAAGTGCGTCATGATGAGCACGCCGAGGAAGTTGAATGCGGCGCTCATGAGAATGGCGGCGCGGGCGGGCATGCAACGCGTAGTGACGCAGGTCGCGATGGCGTTGGGCGCGTCGGTCCATCCATTGACGAAGATGGCGCCCAACGCGAGGATCACGGTGACGGCAAGGACTGGGTTCGACACAATTTGGCCGAGGAAGGTTGAGAACGTTACGTCCATATATGGGCTTTCTCGAAGTTTGCAGACACGTTACAAAAACATGATAAATCGTATCACCTCCTGCGGGTCTCTTTACCGAGTTCTGATGGGAGAAGTGAACTTTTTGGCACTAAAATCGAATATTAGCCCTGTTGACCGCGGGTGTTCTTTTTGCTAACACGCCATGCGGACACGTGCGATTACTACGACACTCCAAAACCACAGTCTGTTCGCTTTACAACATGCAAACATGCGTTCGATAATAGGGGGCATGGAATATCGACAGACAGACGGCAAAACTCGGCGCGTACACAAGCAGTATGTGGACGTCGTGGCTCGCATCCTCGCGGGCGGACAAATCGTGCCGGTCACCGTCTGCTGGGTCGACGGACGTTGTTTTACAATCGATGAAATTATCTCGACCACCGGGTTTGGCCTGACGATCCACGGCATCCGTACGGCGACCTATAAGGTGCGTTTTGGCGGGCACGCGACCGAGTTGTATCTGGAGGACCAGACGCGCGAGCGGGCGGACGGCTCGCAGGCACACGTGATGCGTTGGTGGGTCTGGGCCTTTGATCGCACGCTCGAGGGCGAGCGCCGTAGGTAAGGACGTGCGGCATTCGGGTACAATGGCAGGAATCTTGTTACCTACGGCGCTGTCGTGCGCTTTTTGAAAGGACGAAGTATGAACGATATCCAGGGCTATCAGAACGGCCCCATCGAGACCGGTGCAAGCCGTGCCAAGGAGATGTCGCCGCGCGCGTACAACCTTGTCATGTCTGCCCTGATCTTTTTGGGCTTTTGTGCCATGGGCGCTGGTGCTTACTTTACGAGCACCATGGCGTTTGCCCGCATGATGATGAGCGGCGCCGCCCTGCCACTGGTCTTTGGCTCGTTTATTTTGACCATCGTCGGCATGGTCATGATGTCGGCCGCCGCCAGCAAGCAGTCCGTGGGCCTGTCCCTTGTGGGCTACGTAATCTTTGCGAGTACCTTTGGCCTGACCGCGTCGTTTGGCCTTGCCAACTACGACCTGCCCACCATCAACACTGCCTTTATCGCCACGGCCGCCATCACCTTTGTCTTTGGCGCCTTGGGCGTGACGTTCCCCAAGTTTTTTCAGCGCGTATATGGCATCGGTTTTGGCATTCTGCTCGCCACTATTCTGGTTGAGATCGTGCTGATGTTCATGGGCGTCTCGCAGACCATCACCGACCTGATCGTGATCGTGGTGTTCGCCGGCTTTATTGGCTACGACACCTATGTTGCCACGACGGTGCCGCCTACGCTGCCCAACGCCGTGCTCATGGCGTCCAATCTGTTCGTGGACATTATCAACGTGTTCTTGCGCATCCTGAACATCCTTGGCCGTCGCGACTAGTGGCGAATTACGGCGGTGCTTGCCGTGCGTGCAAATCGATGCGAAAGGCGGTCCTTCGGGGCCGTCTTTTTTGTACGCGGCGGGGTATCATGGATGGGAAAAGCCGATAGCGGCAGCGATAGGAAAGGTGGCCACGTATGGCAGACGTCGACAACAGGAACCGTAACCGCAGGTCCAACCGAGCGGGTCAGCCCAATCCCAAGCGCGAGGCCCGTGCCAAGGCCGCCGAGCGTCACGTGGCAACTGTGTCCGAAGCGTGCGCCAAGGATATCGAGCGTTCGCTTGCCGGCGTGCGCGAGTTCGATGGTATGCCTGCCGGTTTTATCGCGGCGATGAAGGCCAAGGCCCAGAAGGCGGCGGCTGCTGAGGAGCAAGCTGCCGAGGACGTCGAGGTTGCTGACGCTGCCGAGGTTGAGACTGCCGAGGTGGAGACTGCGGTCGAGCCCGAGGCGGCACCCGAGTCCACCGAGTCGGCCGACGAGGCTGAGTCCGCGCCCGCGGAGGAGGCTGCTCCGGTCCTGCCCGAGGTCACTGTGCTTGATGCCTCCGCCACGCAGGCAATCCTCGATAACGGCCGCGGCTATGCGCAGTTCTGCGATATGGCCGTGCTTGCCTTTGCCTCGTTTACCAATCCGGGCGGCGGCTATATCCAGGGCTACCTGGGCCAGGAGGCGACGCTCTGCGCCGATTCGTACCTGTACAACGTGCTCGACAAGCAGCGCAAGTGGTACGGCGAGAACCGTCGCCGCAACATCAACTGCGAGCTGTACCGCAATCGTGCGCTGGTGGTGCCCGCCGTGCGCTTCGACCGCAACCACGTGCACGCATACGCCGATGTAATCGTTGCCGCCGCACCCAACGTCAGGCGTGCCCGCCAGGAGTACCGCGTGAGCGACGACGCCCTGTTGGATGCCCTGCGCGACCGTATCCGCTTTGTCCTTGCCATCTGCGATGAGCTGGGTCGCGAGAAGCTCGTGCTGGGTGCTTGGGGCTGCGACAACAACGGCTTTGACGCCGAGGCCGTGGCAGAGCTCTTCCGCGAGGAGCTCGCATCGGGCGACTTTAAGGTCAAGCAGGTGTTCTTTGCCGTGCCTTCTACGCGCTGGGATGAGGATTTCTCCAAGTTCGAGCACGTGCTGGCAAACTTCCCCGAGCGCAACGAGGAGTCCTATGCCCAGGTTGCCGCACGCGCTGCGGCTGCTCGCGCCGCCGAGCAGGCCCAGGCTGCTACCGAGGATGATGAGGACGAGGACGATTGGCGCAAGTACCTGTAATCGGTACGTGCTGACAGATAGGCCGAGCCGACGGGAGAGACTGCTCCCGTCGGCTTTTTACTAAAGGAAGGGCTTACGATGAAAAACGTTCTGTGCTTTGGTGACAGCAATACCTATGGCTATGATCCGGCTGGTATGCGCGATGGCACCGCGGTGCGCTATGCGCAGGATGTGCGCTGGTGCGGCGTGGCGCAGCGTGACCTGGGCGAGGGCTGGCATGTGATTGAGGAGGGGCTTAACGGCCGCACGACGGTGCGCGACGATATGTGCCATCTGGACACCAACCTCAACGGCATTCGCGCGCTTCCGATGCTGCTCGAGGCCCATAAGCCGCTGGACGCCATTGTGATCATGCTGGGCACCAACGACTGTAAGACGGTCTTTAACGTGACAGCTTCCGATATCGCCCGTGGTGCCATGGCGCTGATTCGCGCCGTCCGCGCGTTTCCGTGGACCGAAGCTGCGCCCTGTCCGCGCATTCTGCTGATGGCTCCTATCAAGATCAAGCCGCAGATCGCCGATGTGTATATGACCGACTTTGACGAGCATTCCGTTGAGGCATCTGAGCATTTTGGCGAGTACTATGCGCATGTGGCCGAGCAGTTTGGCTGCGACTTTTTGAATGCCGCCGAGTTTGCCGAGCCGGGCGATATCGACTATCTGCATATGATGCCCGAAAGCCATGAGAGCCTGGGTCACGCCGTGGCAGTCAAACTCCAAGAGATGCTCGGAGAGTGGCGCGACCCCAAACCACCGCAAAGGTGTCTGTCCCCTTTGCGGTGGTTTGGGCTGCGAATCTTAATACTGCCACATGTGATTGACGGGGCCGGAGCCTTTGCCCATGTCTAGGCCGGCGGCCAGAGCGCCTGTCAGGTATGCCTTGCCCGCGTTGACGGCGTCGGCAAGATCCATGCCCTGAGCCAGCGTGCAGGCGATGGCGGACGAAAGCGTGCAGCCAGTGCCATGCGTGTTGCCGGTCTCGATGCGCTTGTGGCGGAACCACGTGGTGAGTGGATCGCCCAGGTGGTTACCCTCGTCATCGAGCGGCGCGGGCTCTGCTAGCACATCGTTCGCCTCGTTGACAAAATGCCCGCCCTTAACGAGAGACGCGCAGCCATAGCGGCGGGTGAGAAGCATGGCGGCATTTTGCTGCGTGCGCTCGGAATCGACCTCGTAATCGAGCAGCGCCATGGCCTCGGGAATGTTGGGCGTGATGACGGTCGCCAGCGGGAACAGGCGACGCGTGAGCGCCTCGGCGGCATCCTCGGCAATGAGGCGAGCGCCCGACGTGGCGACCATAACGGGGTCGACGACCACGTTGGTTGCGTTCCATGCGCTCAGGCGATCGGCGATAACTTCGATAATCTCGGTGGACGAAACCATGCCGATTTTGACTGCGTTGGGGCGAATGTCGTCAAAGACGGCGTCAATTTGCGCAGCGACGATATCGGGGGAGATATTCTGCACAGCGGTGACACCGAGCGTGTTTTGTGCGGTGATGGCGGTGATGGCCGTCTCGGCATACAGACGGTGCGCCGTGATGGTCTTAATGTCTGCCTGAATGCCGGCGCCACCGCTGGAATCGGATCCTGCGATGGATAGAACGGCAGGTACCTTGCTACGATCCATGTTCGCTCCCTTGTTCGGTTGGATTCAAATGGGTCTTCTACCTGCATTATAAAGTTGCCCGGGCCGGCTGTATGCCGATCCCGGGCTGGTGGTGCAATCTTTACGCAAATGTTAGCAAATGTTCACACGTCAACAATTGACGGGCCCCGCAGCAGGCTTGCGGGCGATTGCCTCGTAAAGGCTAGTCCTCCATGCCGAGGTCGATCGTCGTGCCCTCGAACACCTTGTTGACGGTGCGGACGGCGCACATCTTGCCGCACATGGTGCAGGTGCCCTCGGTGGCGGCAGGGGATTCCTCGTAGCGCTTCTTGCCGGTGACCGGGTCGAGAGCACACTTCCACATGGCATCCCAGTCGAGTTTGCGGCGTGCCTGGCCCATCTTGTCGTCCATGTCGCGGGCGTGCGGCACCTTCTTGGCGATATCAGCGGCGTGCGCGGCAATCTTAGTGGCCATGAGGCCGTCGAGCACATCCTGGGCGTTAGGCAGGCATAGGTGCTCTGCCGGCGTCACGTAGCACAGGAAGTCGGCGCCGGAACTGGCGGAGATGGCGCCGCCGATGGCGGCGGTGATGTGGTCGTAACCCACGCCGATATCGGTTACCAGCGGCCCCAGCACATAGAACGGGGCGTTGTGGCACAGGCGCTTCTGCAGCTTCATGTTGGCGGCGATCTCGTCGAGCGCCATGTGGCCCGGTCCCTCGACCATAACCTGGACGCCGGCGGCCCATGCGCGCTTGCACAGCTTGCCCAGCTCGATCATCTCGGCGGTCTCGGTGGCGTCGTTGGAATCGTAGAGACAGCCCGGGCGGCAGGAGTCGCCGAGCGAGATGGTCACGTCGTACTCGTGGCAGATTTCGAGCACCTCGTCGTAGAACTCGTAGAACGGATTCTCGTTGCCGGTGACCTCCATCCATCCAAACAGCAGCGAGCCGCCGCGGCTGACGATGTTCATAAGGCGGCCGGTCTCCTTGAAGGTTTTGATGACCGATTTATTGATGCCGCAGTGGATGGTCATAAAGTCCACGCCGTCCTCGGCGTGCGCGCGCACGACCTCGAGCAGATCGTCCTTGGTAAGCTTGACCAGAGGCTTTTCCATGTAGCCGATGGCGTCGTACATGGGGACGGTGCCCACCATGAGCGGCGTCTCGTCGATGAGCTGCTGGCGGAACTGGCGTGTCTTGCCCGAGTTGGAGAGGTCCATGATGGCGTCGGCGCCAAAGTCCTCGGCGATCTTGACCTTCTTCCATTCCTCGGCGGCATCGGCCTTGTCGCCCGAGATGCCCAAGTTCACGTTGACCTTGGTGGACAGGCCCTCACCGACACCAAAGGCGCGCATGCCCTTTTTGATATGCACGATGTTGGCGGGAATGGCGATGCGGCCGTCGGCCACACGCTCGCGGATGTACTCGGGGTCGCGATGCTCGCGCTCGGCGACTTCCTTCATCTGCGGCGTGATCTGCCCGGCGCGGGCGAAGTCGATTTGCGTGACGAGCTTGGGCTCGGTCAGTGTGCTCATTGGCACGGCTCCCTTCGTTGGCATTACCCATATCAGGTTTGCGGGTCAGGGCGGGCGCGCCCAATCTCAGCCTGCCGTCCCGTCCTGCAAGCTCCCCGTTTATGTAATGGGCTCAAGTATAGCCTGAATGGGTACGATTGGGCCAACGAGCGTGCCTGTGGGGAGGCGAACATGGAAGACAAGCATCTATATCGAGAGACACAATGGGACGTATCGGCCGAGGAGGGCCGTGCGCACCATGGGTTGGTCGCGATTGGCTTTGCGGTGCTTGCCGTGCTGGTGATTGCCTTTTGTATTTGGACGTTTGGCGGTCGCGGCGGCGCTGCCTGGGAGTTTGAGGCCGACGAGGCCCTGCCGATCATGACGGTGAAGGTCGCGGGCGGCAATACCGTTGCCGCGCCGGGCGACTATTGGTATCCGCGCGATGAGTTTATGCAACTGCAGCTGAGCGGCGGGTCTATTCCTGGCGAGGAAATCGAACGCGTGACGTTTGATGCGGCGCTCAAAACACTTACGGTTAAACTCAAAGATCAAGGGGATGTGCCCACGACGATGGATATCGCGCTGACGGAATGGCGCCTGGAGCCCCCGTCGGGCATCAAGGTGTCCGAGGTGGAGCATGTCAAAATTACCTATCAGGATGGCTCGACAAATGAAATTGCCAAAGCCGACGGCTTGGCGGAATAGACGCCGTGCCTAGGCAGCACATTCAAAAGTAGCGGTGGTCCTACAAGGCCTGTTCGTTCAGGAAGACCAAAGTGTTTTTATTTGAAAGCTCGGGAAAGTGACGATAACCAACGTCGAACGCGGTGAGTTCGCTTACATCCTCGAGCTTGTTTTCTGCCATCCAGCGCACCATGGAGCCGCGCGCCTTTTTGCTGGCGGTCGAGCGCTGGATGGGCTTGTCGTTGCGGACGCCTTCGCCAAAGAGACATGTGACGACCGTGGCGTCGGTGGTGAGGCAGGGTAGAACGGCTTTGGCGTATTCCGCGCTGGCAGGGTTAACGATCGTAGTGTTGGAGCCCGCCGGAGCGATAGCCCGTGCGAGCTTGTCGCCCCAAAACGAGTAGAGGTCTCGGGCACCGTCGACGGCAAGCTTTGTGCCCATCTCCAGCCGATATGGTTCAACGGCATGAAAGGGGCGCACGCATTCGTAGAGTCCCGAGAGTATCCATAGATGGTCTTGCAGCCATGCGAGCTGCGCGGAATCCATCACCTCGGGCGCCATGCTCTGGTATTGAATGCCGTGATAGGACATGACGGCAGGGGAGAGGTGACGCGCGATATCGGGATCGGCGAGGTCGGCATCGCTCAGGACGGGCATAAATTCGTGAAGCGTATCCAGGCACGTTGTAAGCAGCCTGTCGCTCACGTTCCACAGCGCCTGCAGGCCGCCGCTGCCTTCATCCCGCTCGATATCTAGCAGTGCGCGGTGGAGGCGAGCCGTCTCGTGCACAAAAGGTGGAATGCCCAGGACTTCAAAAGCATCTTGGGCCGCGCGCATCTGTTTGGCGGGCGAAATGATGACCTGCAGCATGGACTCTCCTCTGCCAAAAAAGAAGTTGCGGTGGAATACGGTCTGTTTTGGCCGTTTATGGGCCAGTTTAGTCCGTATTTCACCGCAACTGATGAAGGGTTGGTTAGGCGCGCTCGATGAAGGCCTTGTAGCCGCGATAGGCCTCGTAGATATCGGCCTTGTTGGCGACCTCCCACAGGGCATGCATGGACAGGACTGCAACACCGGAGTCGATGACGTTCATGCCGTACTTGGCCATGATGTAGGCGATGGTGCCGCCGCCGCCCGCGTTGACGCGACCGAGCTCGCAGGTCTGGAAGTCCACGCCGGCCTCGTCCATGATGTCGCGGACGAGGGCCACGTACTCGGCGTCGGCGTCGTTGGAGCCACCCTTGCCGCGGCTGCCCGTGTACTTGTTAAAGCACAGGCCACGACCCATAAAGGCTGCGTTCTTGGTTTCGAACTTGCCGGCGTAGCCCGGGTCGAAGCCGGCGGACACGTCAGAGGAGAGCATACGGCTGCGGGCGAGCGCGCGGCGCAGGGCCAGCGGGCTATCCTCGCCGGCGAGCGTCATGATCTCGGCGACGGTGTTCTCGAAGAAGCGGCTCGTCATGCCGGTGGCGCCTACGGAACCGATCTCCTCCTTGTCGACGATGAGCGTGATGCTCGTGCGCTCCACGTTGGCGACGTTGATCTGGGCGAGCATGGACGGATAGGCGCAGACGCGATCGTCGTGGCCATAGCCCAGAATCATGGAGCGGTCGAGGCCCATGTCGCGGGCCGGGCCGGCGGGCACGACCTCGATCTCGGCGGAGAGGAAGTCCTCCTCCTCGACGTCGTACTGCTCCT
Organism: Collinsella sp.; assembly: GCA_048236535.1. Taxonomy (GTDB): domain Bacteria; phylum Actinomycetota; class Coriobacteriia; order Coriobacteriales; family Coriobacteriaceae; genus Collinsella. The sequence continues at coordinate 34,600 of DBFAQQ010000021.1, forward strand.
TGAGGATGTCCAGGAACATCTGCTTGACGGGTTCCTTGGGGGCGTCCTTGTCGTCCTCGTCAAACTTGACGGGGCGGCCGCCCACGATCACGTCGAGGATCTCGGCGTCGACGGCGTCCTTGGCGGGCTTGGCCATCTGCTCGCTCGAGAGGTGGATCAGCAGGTCGGAGATGGTAAAGACCGGATCGTCGGCCTTGTCACCGATGTTGATGTCGACGGTGGTGCCGTCCTTTTTGCAGATGACGCCTACGAGCGCGAGCGGGGAAGCGACCCAGTGGTAGCTCTTGACGCCGCCATAGTAGTGCGTGTCGAGGTAGGCCATGTCGCCGGCCTCGAAGGCGGGGTTCTGCTTAAGGTCCAGGCGCGGCGAGTCCACGTGGGCGCCCAGGATGTTAAAGCCCTGCTCGAGCGGAGCGGTGCCCAGGTTGACGAGCATGAGGTCCTTGCCGTGATTGGCGGCGTACACCTTGTCGCCGGCCTTGAGCGCGCGGCCCTCGGAGATCACGGTCTCCAGATTGACGTAGCCCGCCTCCTCGGCCATCTTGATACCGGTCTTGACGCACAGGCGCTCGGTCTTGTTCTCACTCAAAAACTGCTTATAGCCGCGGCAAAGCTCCTCGAGCTCCTCGACTTGCTGTGGCGTGTACTTTTTCCATGCGCAGGGACGCTCCATGACGCAGGCTCCTTTCGGATCGATCGTGCTGGTTGATGTACCGTGAGCCATCGTATCACGCGCGGGCTCACGGTGGCGGGGGAGCTTGATGTGCGGTGGCCGTGGGGCGGGGAGCGTGTAAACTGGTGTGAGCAAACCGTGCCCAGCCCAAAGCGAGGTATTCAATATGTCTGACAAGCGCCGCACCTTTGCCGTCATCGACGGCAACTCGCTCATGCACCGCGCCTTCCACGCCGTGCCGCCCACCATGAACGCGCCGGACGGTCGTCCCACCAACGCGATTTTTGGCTTTTTGAATATGTTCCTCAAGATGATTGACGCCTTTAATCCCGACGGCGTTGTTGTGGCGTTTGACAAGGGCAAGCCGCGCGTGCGCATGGAGATGCTGCCGCAGTACAAGGCTCAGCGTCCGCCCATGGACCCCGATCTGCACGCGCAGTTTCCCATGATTAAGGAGCTGCTCGTCGCGCTCAACGTGCCGATTTTGCAGTCCGAGGGCTGGGAAGGCGACGATATCCTGGGAACCATGGCGCGCCTGGGTGAGGAGGCCGGCTGCGACATGCTACTGGTGACCGGCGACCGCGACATGTATCAACTCGTGACCGAGCACGTCAACGTGGTCTCGACCCGCAAGGGCCTGTCCGACGTGGCGATCATGACACCCGAGAGCGTGGACGATCTGTATCACGGCATCACACCGGCGCTCGTGCCCGACTTTTACGGTCTGAAGGGCGACACGTCCGATAACATCCCCGGCGTGCCGGGCATCGGCCCCAAAAAGGCGAGCGCGCTCATTGCGCAGTACGGTAGCCTGGACGAGGTCATCGCACACGCCGACGAGGTCAAGGGCAAGATGGGCGAAAACCTGCGCGCACACATCGACGACGCGCTGCTGAGCCGTAAGGTGGCGACCATCCGTACCGATGCGCCCGTTGAGCTCGATTTTGAGACGACGTCCTTCCCGGCGTTTTCTGCCGATGAAGTTTCTGCGGCGCTGGGTACGCTTGGTATCACCGCCATGCAGAACCGTTTCTTGGCGCTGATCGGCGGTGAGGGCGGGGCTGCTGCTGCCCCCAGTGTGTTTGAGATGCCTGCGATGGTTCGCGCAGCCGCGGGCGATGCTGACGCGCTTGGTGCCGTTGCGGCTGAGATTTCCCGCGCGATTGATGCCGGCGAGTGGGTCGCCGCCGTGGTGGACGACGACAAGGAAGAGGGCGCTCTCTTTGGACTGACGCGCACGCTGTGGCTGGCGACGTCCAAGGGTCTGTTCGCGCTCGAGGAGGGCGACGGTGGTGCGGCGGCTGAGGTTGAGGGCTTCAACTTCGTCCACGGCGTGATTGCCGGCGTGCTCGCGCGTCTGTTTATGGAGGGCCGTGTGGCGAGCCCAGATATGAAGGCGCTGTTGCACGAGCTTTCGCCCATCGATTCCTCTGAGCCCGAGCTCATGGATCCGCTCGCTGCCGATTCCACGCGTATCTTCGATACCGTGGTCGCTGCCTATCTGCTGGATTCCGATCGCTCCGAGTTCGATGAGGCATATCTTGCCGATACGTATCTGCAAATGACGCTGCCTGCGGCGCGCGGCGCAGAGGGTGCTGGTGAGGACGCTCCTTCGCCCGCCGCTCGCACGGCGGCCTTGACGCTGGCGCTGATCGCGCCGTTGCGTGACCGCATGGCCCGCGAGAACGCCGCCAACGTGTTCGATGGTATCGAGATGCCGCTCGTTCCGGTACTTGCCAAGATGGAGCGCGCGGGCATGCTTGTGGACCCCGAGCGCCTGCGCAGCCTGTCCGAGGGCCTGGCGACGCAGATCACCGAGGTCGAGCGAAGCATTCGCGATCTGGCCGGCGACGAGACGTTCAATATCGGCAGTCCCATGCAGCTCTCGCATGTGCTGTTTGACGTTATGGGGCTTCCGACCAAGGGCCTCAAAAAGACCAAGCGCGGCTACTATTCGACCAACGCCAAAGTGCTGAGCGATCTTGCCCGCGACCACGAGATCGTGCGTCTGATCTTGGACTGGCGTGAGAAGTCCAAGATCAAGTCCACCTATCTGGATACACTGGGCCCGCTGCGCCGTGGTGACGGTCGCGTGCACACCACGTACAACCAGACCATCACCGCGACGGGGCGTCTGTCCTCGAGCGACCCGAACCTGCAGAACATCCCGACGCGCTCGGAGCTGGGTCGTACCGTCAAGACGGCGTTTTCGGCAGGCGAGGGAAGCGTCTTTTTGGCGGTGGACTACTCGCAGATCGAGCTGCGCCTGCTCGCGCATCTTTCGGGTGATGAGCACCTGGTGCGCGCCTTTAACGAAGGAGAGGACTTCCATGCCGAGACGGCCGCGCGTGTATTTGGCGTGCCAGTGTCCGAGGTGACTCCCGACTTGCGTAGCCGCGCCAAGGCCGTGAACTTTGGCATCGTGTACGGCCAGCAGGCCTACGGTCTGTCGCAGTCGCTGCATATCTCGATGGCCGAGGCGCGCGATATGATCGATCGCTACTACGAGGCCTACCCGGGCGTGCGCACGTTCCTCGACAACGTGGTGGCGCGCGCCAAGCAGACGGGCTACGCCGAGACCATGTATGGCCGCAGACGCCATATTCCCGAGCTCAAGGCCAAAAATCCACAACTCCGCGGCTTTGGTGAGCGCACGGCCATGAACCACCCCATGCAGGGCACCGCGGCCGACATCATCAAGATCGCCATGGCCCGCGTAAGCCGCCGCCTGGAAGAAGAGGGCTTTGCCGCCCACATGATTTTGCAGGTACACGACGAACTGGACTTTGAGTGCCCCGTCGACGAAGTCGAGCGCCTCACCGCCATGGTCCGCGACGTCATGGAGCGCGTAGTAGACCTCCGCGTACCGTTGATCGCCGAAGCCAGCACCGGTATAACCTGGGCAGACGCGAAATAGGAAAGCAACCACAGTTCCAAAGTAACCAAAACAGAGGGGAGCCCCTTCCAACAAGGGGCTCCCCTCTGATCAAATAAATTCAGCCAAGTATCTAGGCACTCAAGACGCCATCTCGGCGGCAAGCAAGTAAACCTAGGACCTGGCCGGGCGAGGCGGGTAAGTTTTTCGTAGATTCCGCACGAGCCGAAGGCCACTTAATGTGGCCTTCGAGCGAGCCCAGGACCTGACCGAACGAAAAACTTACCCGCCTCGCCCGGCCAGGCCCGATGGGACGACTACCGAGCCGCCAAGATGGCGTCGATGAGCGTCAGTACGCCCCCGTCGTTGTTGCTCGGAATGCGCCACTTGGCGTGCGCATTCATATGCTCCTCGGCGTTGTCCACGATAAAGCTGTGGCCGACGCGCTCCAGCATGGGGATGTCGTTGTAGGTGTCGCCCACGGCGGCGGCATCGGCGATGTCGATGCCCAGGTGCTCGCAAAGATGCGCGACGCCGGCGCCCTTGTCGACGCCCAGGTTCATAAAGTCGATCCACTCGCGCCCGGCGTTGGTGACGTAGAGCTTGTCCGAGAACTCGGGGCTGTAGTCCTCGCGAAACGCTGGCTCGGCATCGTAGGCGGGGAAGAAGATCGAGATCTTGTTGGACTCGATATCAAGGCCCTCAAAGCTATCGACGTAGTTGATCGTGTTGTAGTAGACGCTGATCTCGTCGTGGTACTGATGGTCGCGGGCAAGCACGTAAAACTCGTCGAAGCAGCACAGGACGGGGACGGCGCGAGGATCCTCCGAGGCGCGGCTCAAGACCTGCTGGTACAGCTCCACGTCGATATTGCTCTTATAGATATAGCTGCCGCGATAGATCACGCACGCTCCGTTGTCAGGACAAAAGGCGAGGCGGTTCTTGATGCCCTCGAACATCTCCTCGAGCTTGGGGGCGGGACGTCCGCTGGCGGGGCAGAATACGATGCCGGCGTCGGCGAGCTTGTCCAGGCGCTCATCAAGACCCTGCGGTAACACGCGCTCGTCGGTGAGCAGCGTCTTGTCCATGTCGACGGCGAGAATCTTAATGTTTCCGATATTGGCGTCCGATTCGTAAGTTTGCATAAAAGCGAGCCTTTCGTTTCGAAATTGTTTCAGACGTTATAACCATCAACTCGTAGTCAGGCGTATTTTCGCAGGAACGGAGCGTATTTGCACTGCATTTCACAAACTAATGAAAAAACTTTTCAGAAAATTGAATTTGTCGCTTGTGCAGCAGGCACTTTAGCGTAATATAGCGACCATCGAAAACGGCGACGGCAAAAGAGCCGCTTACCGAGGAAAAGGTACCGTTTGCGATATTTGAATTGCGCCCGGCGATACGTGAAAGGAGAGGCAGATGCAGTTCGTACAGATCATCACCACTGCTGATAATGCCCTCCGACGCCAGCGCGCAATTTCCCGACGACGATAACAATCGTCTCTGTCCGCATGGGGCGAATTGCCTCAACAGAGTCATTTTGAGGTCGTTGGGTTTTGGCACGACATTGCTGCATGTTTCTAGGGCATGTATGTGCTGATTTTTGCTATTTAACCTGATATTGCACGGTTTTTGACCTCAAGGTGACTTGCAACTGACCGATGTTCTAACTAGCTACCAAGGGCGAAAGGAAACAGCCATGAGCAAGGAAAAAGTCGTTCTCGCATATTCCGGTGGTCTTGATACATCCGTATGTGTCAAGTGGCTCCAGGACGAGAAGAATCTCGATGTCGTTTGTGTCTGCGGCAACGTGGGCCAGGAGGAGACCGGCTTGGATGCCAAGAAGCAGAAGGCACTCGACCTGGGCGTTCTCGATTGCCAGGTGCTCGACCTGCGCGACGAGTTCTCCGATGAGTTCCTGACTAAGGCCATCGCCGCAAACTCCATGTACGAGAACAAGTACCCGCTGCTCTCCGCTCTTTCCCGTCCGTTGCTTGCCAAGAAGCTTGTTGAGGTCGCTCACGAGTTTGACGCGACCTACGTCGCCCACGGCTGCACCGGCAAGGGTAACGACCAGGTTCGTTTTGAGGCTGCCGTCAAGGCCCTCGACCCCGAGCTTAAGGTTATCGCCCCGGTTCGCGAGTGGGACCTTAAGTGCCGTCCCGACGAGGTCGCCTACGCCCATGCTCACAACGTGCCGGTTCCCGAGGGTGCCAACGACAACCCCTACTCCATCGACGACAACCTGTGGGGTCGCGCCATCGAGTGCGGCCACCTGGAGGATCCCTGGAACGAGCCGCTCGACGACGCTTGGGTTATGACCAAGAACCCCGAGGACACGCCCGACACCCCGACCTACACCGAGATTGAGTTTGAGGCCGGCAAGCCCGTCGCCGTCGACGGTAAGAAGATGAAGCTCTCCGAGATCGTCATCGCCCTCAACAAGATCTCCGGCGACAACGGCTTTGGCCGTCTCGATCTGGTCGAGGATCGTCTGGTGGGCCTCAAGAGCCGCGAGTGCTACGAGGTTCCCGGCGCCCTGACGCTCATCACCGCCCACAAGGCGCTCGAGGACATCTGCGTCGAGGGCGACCTGCTCAAGACCAAGATCAAGCTCGAGCAGGATTGGGCCACCGCCGTGTACAACGGCCAGTGGTACAGTCCGCTCAAGAACGCGCTCGATGCCTTTATGGCCGATACCCAGAAGTTCGTGACCGGCACCGTCCGCCTGAAGTTCTTTAAGGGCAACTGCCATGTCGTCGGCCGCAAGAGCCCCTTTAGCCTGTATGACTACGGTCTGGCTACCTACGACCGCGACACCACGTTTGATGAGAAGGCCAGCGCCGGCTTTATCGAGATCGATACGCTGTCGCTCAAGACGTGGGCTAAGGTCCAGGGTCCCAGCTCTGCTGCCGCCCAGGCCTAGCGCCTCCTTCCCTTGGTATCCGCGCGGCCCATCCGCGTGATACATAACGGGCGCACGGGGCCCCTGCCTTTCGTTATGCTTGCTGACACTTCTTAACATCGGTGGCCCCTACGTTCCGCCCGCATATATGCCGCCGCGTCTGCGGCTGAGTCCGAGCCCCGCCGGGGTTGTCCGGCGGGGCTCCTTCTATCAATTTGGCGGCTCCGTGCCTATATATGAGGAGTATCCATTATGTTCAATGCTATCGCGCATGCCTTGCTTGCCCTTGCGCCCGAGTTCAATGCTGCAAAGGTCGAAGACGTTCCTATGAGCCTGAAAGCCTGGATCGATGGATCGCAGGGCAACATTCGGAGGGAGACATTGGGCGCCAAGTGCATGGCGCGTCACTTCTTTGCAAATTAGCTATATGGCCCCGCGCACGGTGGGGAATATGTAAAACTAGCGGTTGAAAAATCGCTTTAGCGACATGGCGCATTGCTTTGGGCGCTTGTTTTGGTATTTGGAGAAAGGGGACGATCCATGGCTCTTTGGGGCGGTCGTTTTGAGGCGGGCGTGGCCGAGGTCACGCAGGAGTTTGGCGCGTCGCTGCCGGTCGACAAGCATCTCTATAAGCAGGATATCGCCGGTTCTAAGGCACATGCCAAGATGCTGGCGGCCCAGGGCATCATCAGTGCCGAGGACGAGCAGGCGATTGCCAAGGGCCTGACCGGAATCGAGCAGGATATCGATGCCGGCAACTTCACCTTTGATATCAACGACGAGGACATTCATATGTCCATCGAGAGCGAGCTGACGCGCCGCATCGGCGAGGCCGGTAAGCGCTTGCATACCGGGCGTTCGCGCAACGACCAGGTGGCGACCGATACGCGCCTGGGCGTCAAGGCGCTGGCCAAGGAGCTCATGGAGGCCAATCTTGAGCTGCGTCACGTGCTGGTGGATGCGGCCAAGAAGTACGACAAGGTGATTCTGCCGGGCTACACGCACATGCAGCATGCTCAGCCCGTGCTGCTGTCGCATCATCTGCTGGCGTATTCCTGGATGTTCGCGCGCGACTTTACACGCCTGAAGGCCGCCTTTGATGCCGCCGACAACTGCCCGCTGGGCGCTGCCGCGCTTGCCGGTACGAGCTATCCGCTTGATCGTCAGATGACGGCTGCCGAACTTGGCTTTGCGGGTGTGATTCCCAACTCGCTCGATGCGGTTTCCGACCGTGATTTCCTGCTCGATCTGCATTACGCCGGCTCCGTCATGGCCATGCACCTGTCGCGTCTTTCCGAGGAGATCGTGTTGTGGTCGAGCTCAGAATTTGGCTTTATCACGCTTTCCGACTCGTACTCCACCGGCTCGTCCATCATGCCGCAGAAGAAGAATCCCGACTTTGCCGAGCTTATCCGCGGCAAAAGCGGCCGTGTGTATGGCAACTTGGTGCAGCTGCTCGTGACCATGAAGGGCCTGCCGCTTGCTTATAACAAGGACTTGCAGGAGGACAAGGAGGGCGCGCTCGATACAGCTCACACGCTCATGCAGTGCCTGTCGGTTATGGCCGGTATGATTTCGACTTGGACCGTCAACGAGGATGCCATGGCGCGCGAGTGCGGCGTGGGGCACCTTGCCGCTACCGATGTTGCCGATTACCTGGCCAAGCGTGGCCTGCCGTTCCGTGAGGCGCATGCCGTGGTGGGCCATCTGGTCCTGATGTGCGAGAAGCGCGGCTGCAATCTTGAAGACCTGCCGTTTGAGGTGTTCCAGGAGGCAAGCCCGCTCTTTGAGCACGATATTACCGAGGTACTCGACATCCCCTCGATTGTCGCCGCGCGCACGACCGAGGGCGGCACCGGTCCCGTCGCCGTTGCCGTGCAGCTTGAGCGCGCCGAGGCACAGCTCGTGGCCGACGAGGGCGTGTTTGGGTCGCTGACCAAGGTCGTCGAGATGGGTCACGGGGCAAAGTAGAGGTTTGGCTGAAGCCGTTTTGGCCATGTATTGGCAAATCGTTTTTGCTTTACGGGCGCCTGCTGATGTGGGCGTCCGTATTTTGTTGCTATGGGGGAGGGGCTTGTCGAGAACTTCTGTAGGACCTTTGGGCAGGTTGTGAAGGGGGTACGTTCGCGGGCGGCAACCGACCGTCTGCTCTGCTCGATGCGGTTGATGGGCAGTCGGATGGTACTCTAATCGGGCTTCGAAACAGAAGTGACACATATGGAACGCTTCAATAAATTACAACGTTTCAATAAACAGCTTTTTGTTTAACTGCAGCTAAAACTCTGTTACGATGCAGTCCAGGCGGGTGCCGGAATGGGACTTGGGCACGCGCGAACCTACTTGAAAGGCTACCTTATGGCTATCGAGAAGACCTTCATCATGATTAAGCCCGACGCCGTGCGCGACCGCAAGATCGGCGAGATTGTTGCTCGCATTGAGCGCAGCGGCCTTGTCATCGAGCGCATGGAGATGACCACGCTCGAGCGCGCTACCGTCGAGGAGCACTACGCCCATCTGGCCGACAAGCCCTTCTTTGGCGGCCTCTGTGACTTTATGACGAGCGGTCCTGTCGTCAAGATGGTCGTTTCCGGTCTCTCCGCTGTCTCCAAGATGCGCACCCTCATGGGCGCTACCAACCCGCTTGACGCTGCCCCCGGCACCATTCGCGGCGATTTCGCTGTCGATGTCAACGCCAACGTGATTCACGGCTCCGACTGCCTGGAGAACGCCGAGATCGAGATCAAGCGCTTCTTTGGCTAAACTAGCTTTGACTCCTTAAAGCTGTTAGCGTGTGGCTTGGGCGCCGCGGAACTCCATCCGCGGCGCCCTTTTATTCCAAAATCTATGAAGGGGCCCGCTCGGACATGAGTTCCGAGCGGGCCCCTGCTGTTAGCTTGTGGCACCGAGTAGTTTAGGCCTCGTCGACGACCTTGAGGCCGCGCGTGTGGTCGATCTCGTTGAGAAGGTTAACGCGACGCTCGTGACGGCCGCCCTCAAACTCGGCGTCGAGCCATTCGTCGACAATCATCTTGGCGAGCTCGAAGCCCACGACGCGGGCGCCAAAGGCGAGCACGTTGGTATTGTTATGCATGCGGGAGAGCTTGGCGCTGAAGGGCTCGGAGCACACGACGGCGCGTACGCCCTCGACCTTGTTAGCGGCCAGGCTGATACCGACGCCGGTGCCGCAGATCAGGATGCCCAGGTCGACGTCGCCGTTGGCAACGGCCTTACCCACCTTGTAGCCGGCGATGGGGTAGTCAAAGCTCTCGGAGGTGTCGGTGCCAAAGTTCACGACCTCGCAGCCGCGCTCCTTCAGGTGCTCGGAGATGATGTTCTTGAGCTCGACGGCGGCGTGGTCGTTACCGATACCGATCTTCATGGATGGTTCCTCTCTGGTCTGTGCGGCGCAAATGCTAAAGGTGTTTACCGCGTTCGACTGCATGATAGCGCGACTCTTGCATAAACGCTCGGGCGTTTTTTGGTCAAACGCTTTAGCATGCAACAAGATCGGCTTCTCATGAATTGAATACTGTCAGTTTGTGCTTGAGTGCCGTCCGCCGGAACTATGGTTGCGGTTTTTGATGCATTGTTATCAAATAAAAGAACTAATTATTTTCGAGAGCCAAGCCCGTTATGCAAGCAGGAGATACCTATGCCTACCGATTCCCTTCGCGATGCTGCGTTTTGCGATGTTTTGAACCGCGAGCTTGTCTGTGCACTCGGCTGCACCGAGCCCATTGCCGTTGCCTATGCGGCGGCGTTGGCGAGCCAGACGCTCACTTGTGAACCCGATCATATGGACGTTGCCTGCTCGGGCAACATCATCAAGAACGTCAAGAGCGTGACCGTGCCCAACTCGGGCGGTATGCACGGTATTGAGGCCGCGGCCGTGCTGGGTGCCGTGGGCGGTGACGCCAAGAGCGCGCTCGAGGTGCTCGAGAGCGTTGACGATGAAGACCGTGCTCGCGTGACCGAGCTCCTCGCTGACGCCGGCTACTGCGATGTGTCGCTTGTCGAGGGTGTGCCCAACCTCTACATCAAGGTGACTGCCACGGCCGGGGGCCATACCGCGGTCGTCGAGATTACCGATCACCACACCAATGTCACGTGCCATACGCTCGACGGTATTCCGGTGTGCGGCAAGTCGGCGGGGGAGTGCGCCGCCTGCGCCGAGCGCGTCGTGGCCGAGCGGGCGGCAGAAAACGCCGACACGCCTATGTCGATTGAGTCCATCATCGACTTTATCGAGGACGGCGACATCGAGGACGCCCGCGCTGCCGTCGAGCGCCAGATTGAGCTGAACGGCGCAATCAGTGCCGAGGGCCTCGCGCATGCTTGGGGCGCCGAGGTGGGCCGTACGCTGCTGGGTGCTCGTGCCGATGACGTCGCCTGCCGTGCCCGTGCCCGTGCGGCCGCCGGGTCCGACGCCCGCATGAACGGCTGCGCGTTGCCGGTCGCCATTGTGTGCGGCTCGGGCAATCAGGGCATTACCTGCGCATTGCCCGTCATGGAGTATGCCGAGTACCTGCGTTGCGACCACGAGCGCCTGGTGCGCGCCGTGATGCTGTCCGATCTTATCGCCGTGCATATCAAGAGCTATATTGGTGCGCTCTCGGCGTTTTGCGGTGCTATTTGCGCCGCGTGCGGTGCCGGCGCAGCCATTACCTGGCTGTGCGGTGGCACGCGCGAGCAGATTGGCGCGACGGTCTCGAATACGCTTGGCAACGTGGGCGGCATCGTGTGCGACGGCGCCAAGGCGAGCTGTGCCGCCAAGATTTCGGCTGCCGTTGATGCGGCGATTCTGGGACATGATATGGCCATGCAGGGTCGCGGCTTCCGCGCCGGCGAGGGCCTGATCCAGGATACTGTTGAGCAGACGATCGCCAGCATGGGCTACGTAGGCCGCGTGGGCATGAAGGACACCGACGTCGAGATCCTCAACATAATGATCGGTAAAACCCAAGTGTGCTAGTTACGCGGTTTTACCAAACCGCGTAACCAGTCGACGCTGCAAACGCCCCTAAGCGGCAATCTGCCTTTCAATCGTCGGGCATGGCCAGAAGGCCTATGCCCTCCTCTTTCAAGGCACATTGCTCGCTTAGGGGCATTTTCGCTGACTTGTGCTCAACCTGCGGCGATATTTGGTTTGGAGCGAGGGGTCCTACGACAGTTCGTGGGCTACTTGGTGCTCGTAGAAGGCCTCGATTACGGCGTTAAAGTCGCGGGCGAAGTCTTCCATGGTTCCGCGCCAGGTGGCTCGGCTGGGCTTGCCTTGGCCCACAAAGGCGGTTTGGATGCCGCAATCGGGGGACGGGAAGTCGCGTTTGGGATCGTTGCCCACCATAAGGACCTCGTGTGGCTCGAGCCCCATCACCTGAAGCTGCTCTAGATAGTAGGTGGCATCGGGCTTGCAGCGGGTGGCGTTTCCCATGTGCGTCACGAGTTCAAAGGGGGCGTCGGCCAGGTCGCCCCAGCCCATGCGGCACTCGATGGCCCCCTGGGGAAAGCTGGGGTTGGTAAAGAGCGCGCAGCGTAGTCCAGCGTCCTGTACGGCCTGGAGCGCGGCGTGCGCGCCCGGCATAGCGTGGGCGTTAATGACATCGTCGTTCTTGTACGGAAGAACTTCGCGGTCGTAGTAGGTAAACGCCTCGTAGATGATGGGGTCGGAGAGGCAGATACCGCATCGGCGCTCGACCTCTTCTTGGTAAAACTCAAGATTGGTGCGATTGTCCGTGCCGCTGCGGCGATTGGCGTTGAGGTCGACCAGGATGGTGCCGAGGCGTGCCATCGTGCCACCGCGGCTGCGGTGCCCGATATCCGCGAGCATCGATGAGACATCCTTAAAATAGCGAAGGATGAACGCGTTGAGGTTGATGCTGAGAAGCGTCTCGTCCATATCGAAAACGACTGCTTTGAGCACGCGGGCACCTTTCTCGTAAATATGATCTAGAGTCGTTGGCTCCGGATACTTTACCCCAAAGCCGAATGCCTAGCTGGTTATCGTCAAGTTGCGGAGACGTGTGTTCATAAGATTACGAAAAAGTCTCCACACGAGTAAAAAATCGCAGTTCACGCTTGAAATCGAACTCATTTCCCCGTAACCTATACGAACGTGATTGCATAAGCGTCACATTAGTATCTGTCGGCTCCCGAGTGTTCCTAAACGTTGTGTGCTTGTCGCACCCTTCTGTAGGTCCTAGCAATCGGGGCCCCGTAGTTCGAAAGGGGTCCACCTTTGAGTGAGATTCAGAACTCGTCCATTTTCTCTCTTGACGATGTCAATGAGGAGGAGATGAACAACCTCATCGACGGTACGATTACCGACTTTGATGAGGGCGATCTCGTTAACGGCACTGTCGTTAAGATCGAGCATGACGAGGTGCTCGTTGACATCGGATTCAAGTCCGAGGGCGTTATTCCGGTCCGCGAGCTGTCCATCCGCAAGGACGCTAACCCTGCAGACATCGTTGCACTCGGTGACCCCATCGAGGCTCTGGTTCTCCAGAAGGAGGACAAGGACGGTCGTCTGGTCCTGTCCAAGAAGCGTGCCGAGTACGAGCGTGCTTGGAACCGCATCGAGGAGAAGTTCAACTCCGGCGAGAACGTCGAGGGCGAGGTTATCGAGGTTGTCAAGGGCGGCCTGATCCTCGACATCGGCCTGCGTGGCTTCCTGCCCGCTTCCCTCGTCGACCTCCGTCGTGTCAAGGACCTCACCTCCTACATGGGCACCCGCATCGAGGCCCGCGTCATCGAGATGGACCGCAACCGCAACAACGTCGTCCTCTCCCGTCGCGTCGTGCTCGAGGAGTCCCGTAAGGCCGAGCGCTCCGAGATTCTGTCTAAGCTCAAGTCTGGCATGCGTCTCCAGGGCACTGTTTCCTCCATCGTCGACTTCGGCGCCTTCGTCGACCTCGGCGGTATCGACGGCCTCATCCACATCTCCGAGCTCTCCTGGAACCACGTCAACCATCCTTCCGAGGTTGTCAAGGTCGGCCAGGAGGTCGAGGTCGAGGTTCTCGACGTCGATCTCAACCGCGAGCGCATCTCCCTGGGTCTCAAGCAGACCACCGAGGATCCGTGGCGCGCACTGGTCAAGAAGTACCCCGTCGGCGCTATCGTCGAGGGCACTGTGACCAAGCTTGTCCCGTTCGGCGCTTTCGTCGACCTGGGCGAGGGCATCGAGGGCCTGGTGCACATTTCCGAGATGGCCAACAAGCACGTCGACCAGCCTTCTCAGGTCACCCACGTGGGCGACAAGGTTCAGGTCAAGGTCATGGAGATCGACCTCGACCGTCGTCGTATCTCCCTGTCCATGAAGTCCGCTGCTGAGACTCTGGGCGTCGAGATCGAGGTTACCCCGCTTCCTTCCGAGAAGAAGGACGAGGAGACCGACGCCGAGTAAATCGGTTTGACGATCACTTGTTTTAAGGGATCCGTCCGCAATGGACGGGTCCCTTTTTGCATTTAGCACCGAGATGCGCGATGCTGCCCGTGCTGTCCACAGGCTATTGGGTTGTCGGTGCATGAAAAAATGCCGACATCCCGCCTCGGGGAGGAGGCGGGAACACACCGAGTAGACGGAGGGGTGCGGAGCGCGGTCGCGTCTCGACTGACGACGTTGCCCATCGACAGGACCATTGTAACGCATGGCGGTTCTTGGTTTATCGTGTCGAGCGTTTGCGTTGTGCCATTGCCTGCGGCAACGGTGTGTTACACTCTTGCACTGCTGAGTGGGCCAGACGGTCGCGCGATGTGCTGCTTGCAGTACGCGTGAGGAAAGTCCGGGCTCCAGAGGGCGGGATGCCGGCTAACGGCCGGGCGGAGTGATCCGACGGAAAGCGCCGCAGAAAAGAAGACTCCCACCTGCGCCGCAAGGCGTAAAGGGAAAAGCTGAAACGGTGGTGTAAGAGACCACCAGCGTCGTGGCAACACGGCGGCTTGGCAAGCCCCATCCGGAGCAAGCGCGAATAGGAACGCTATGGGCCGGCCCGGTCCGCGTTCGGGTAGCGTGCGTGGAGCTGCACGGTAACGTGCAGACAAGATAAATGACCGTTCACGACAGAACCCGGCTTATAGGCCCACTTAGCAACTATGTTGACGCTGCGAACCCGTCAGCGCGGCAATCTGCCTTTCAAGCCTTCGGGCATGACCATAAGGTCAATGCCCTCGTCTTTCAAGGCACCTTGCTCGCGCTGACGGGTTCTCGCTGTTGGCGACGGCATCATTGGCGTTTCCGTTCTTGTTGGCGAGGGCAACGGTGCTGTCTCTGCCGTATTATTGAGGCTGTTTGTTGCTGCGCTTTATTCTGTTGAGGGGCTTTGTTGGACAGCTATTTTACTTTGCAATCGAATATTGAGGCTTCGGGCGAGTTTGTGGACCGCAAGAGCCGGTTTATTGCCCAGCTGGTCCATATTGAGTCCGAGGACGAGGCGAATGCCTTTATCGAGATGGTTCGCAAGCGTCATTACGACGCTCGGCACAATGTTCCCGCGTGGATTTTAGTCGATGGACGCGAGCGCCAGAGCGATGATGGTGAGCCGAGCCGCACGAGCGGTATGCCGACGCTCGAGGTGCTGCGCGGCGCGGGGCTCAAAAATGTTTGCTGCGTGGTGACGCGCTATTTTGGTGGCACGCTGTTAGGGCCCGGTGGCTTGGTGCGCGCCTATACCGCGGCGACGCAGACGGCGGTGGCCGCGGCTCAGGAGGCCGGGCAGATCGTCGAGATGACGAGTGTCGTGCCTGTTGACGTGCATGTGGCCTATCCGCAGTATGAGCAAGTGCTTCATTTGGCGCAGGATTCGGGTGCCAAGGTTTCGGATGCCGATTACGCGGATGCCGTGACACTTCATTTGGTGTTTAAGGCGGGGGAGCAGGAGCCATTTTGCGCTAAGATGCGCGAGCTTATGGCGGGGCGCGAGGAGATTGAGGTCGGTGCTCCCGAGTTTGCCGAGTTCTAACGACGACGGCCGGCGTGCTTTTGGATGGATTCCAAGCGCGACGGCCGTCGTTTTTCTGTTGCTGCCGTTTACTCGGCGAGCTGCTTTAGCACATCGCAGGCGATCTCGACGGCATCGTCGATGCAGCCGGGACAGCTGCGGAGCGGACCCTTGTCCGATCCGATGCCTTTGAGCGTGCCGCAGATGGTCGTCGTGTTCTTCTCGCCAAAACGCTTGGCGATTTCGCGCGACAGCTTGTAGGTCTGGCCCTTAGTCTTGGGGTTTTCCATGCCGTCGCTCATCACAAAGCCCATGATGGCCACGGCGCCCGAGATGGCGCCGCAGGTCTCGGTCATGCCACCCATGCCGGCGCCAAAGCCCTCGGTGAGGGTAAAGGCGGTCTGGGGGTCGAGCCCGACGGCGGGCGCGAGCGTGCAGGCGACGGCCTGTGCGCAGTTGAAGCCACGGGCGTGATATTCGGCAGCTTGAACCTGACAGGCGGTGATGTCGAGCTGGGCCGTATCGATTTGCTTCATCGTTGTCTCCTTGGTCACGGTGTACCCGCCTATGGTACCCGTGACGGGGCATGTAATCATCGAGAGCTTCATGTATGCCTCATTTTTATCTATCGAGCAAATGCCCAAGGCTTGAGATAAATACCCCTGATCAATTTGTCCCTTAACCTACCTTGGGGATGGGTTGAGAGGGGTACAGGGTAGCGGTATCGTGAACCGAATAAAACTAAAACCCAGGCAAGGGAGCTAGATATGAGCGAGCAGACCATCGGTACTACATGTGTTCAGGGCGGCTATCACCCGGGAGATGCCGAGCCGCGCCAGGTGCCCATCTACCAGTCCACCACGTGGAAGTACGACACGTCCGAGCACATGGGCAAGCTGTTTGACCTAGAGGAGTCGGGCTACTTCTACAGCCGTTTGCAGAACCCCACGTGCGATCTCGTTGCCGCCAAGATCTGCGAGATGGAGGGCGGCACCGCTGCGATGCTCACGAGCTCGGGCATGGCGGCGAATTTCCTCGCGATCTTTAACGTGGCCGGTGCCGGCGATCATGTGGTCGCGAGCTCTGCTATTTACGGCGGTACGTATAACCTGCTCGCCCACACCATGGGCCGCATGGGCGTGACCTGCACGTTCGTCGCCCCCGACTGCACCGATGAGGAGCTCGAGGCAGCCTTTGAGCCCAATACCAAGCTCGTCTTTGGCGAGACGATCGCAAACCCCGCCCTTGCCGTGTTCGATATTGAGCGCTTTGCCAAGGCCGCGCATGATCACGGTGTACCGCTGATGGTCGACAACACCTTCCCGACACCCGTGATGTGCCGTCCCTTTGAGTGGGGCGCCGACATCGTCACGCACTCCACCACCAAGTACATGGATGGACATGCTGCCTACCTGGGCGGCGTGATCGTCGACCACGGCCAGTTTGACTGGATGGCCCATGCGGACAAGTTCCCGGGTCTTACCACGCCCGATGAGAGCTATCACGGCGTGACCTATGCCGAGAAGTTCGGTCGTGAGGGCGCCTTCATTACCAAGGCAACCGCTCAGCTCATGCGCGACCTCGGCCCCATGCAGAACCCTCAGGCGGCCTTCTTCTTGAACAGCTCGCTCGAGAGCCTGCATGTGCGCATGCCGCGTCATTGCGAGAACGGCCTGGCCGTTGCCAAGTTCCTGCAGAGCCATCCCAAGGTACGCTTCGTGAGCTATCCGGGCCTGGAGGGCGACAAGTACTACGACATGGCTCAGAAGTACATGCCCAACGGTACCTGCGGTGTTGTGAGCTTTGGCTTTAACGGTGGTCGCGCGGCGGCCGAGACCTTTATGAAGAGCCTTAAGCTCGCCCAGATCGCCACGCACGTGGCCGATGCGCGTACCTGCTGCTTGCATCCCGCTAATGCCACGCATCGCCAGATGAACGATGAGGAGCTCATCGCCTGTGGCATTTCTGCCGACATGGTGCGCCTGTCGTGCGGCCTCGAGGATACGGCCGATCTGATTGCCGACCTTGAGCAGGCACTCGAGCAGTGCTAGGCTAGTGTCCGCATAAGGCGCCGATGCTGGCAGAAAGCTTCGGCGACCTTTCGTTCCGATTCCGTAGGCGGGATCCCAATCGCGATTGTTTGCAGGCGATTGGGGTCCCGTTTTTGCGTTGCGCCACTCGAAAGGATGGATATGGAGAAAACCGCAGAGCAGCTGCGCCGCGAGCACATTGCCCTTGAGGGCGACACCCATGGCAAGAACAAATGGGCGATTCTGTTTACCGTGCTCATCATGACGTTTATGGTGTGTCTGGATTCGACCGTCGTGACCGTGGCGCTGCCCGTGATGCAAAAGGAGCTGGGCGTGGGCCTCGACCGCATTCAGCTGGTAAGCTCGGTGTATCTGCTTGCGACTTGCGTGGCTATGTTGCCGTTTGGCCGTCTGGGCGACGTGCGCGGCAAGGTGAATGTGTTCCAGTTGGGCGTCATCGTCTTTTCGGTCGGTTCGCTGCTGTGCGGCCTTTCGGCCTCGCTCGAGGTTCTTATCCTGGCACGCATTGTTCAGGGCATCGGTTGCGCGGCGGCCATGGCTAACAACATGGGTATCATCACCGAGTCGTTTCCGGCGCGCGAACGAGGCCGTGCCATGGGTATTCTCGCGACCTTTGTGGCCCTCGGCATGATGTGTGGCCCCGTGCTCGGCGGCATGCTGGTGGCAAGTTTTCCCTGGGAGAGCATCTTCCTCATCAACCTGCCCATCGGCGTCATCTCGTTTATCGTGGGGCTCTACACGCTGCCGCATGTAAAGCCGGAGGCCGGCGAGCGCCCCATGTCGCTGGCGGAGGCCGCGCGTCGCTGCTTTGCAAATTCGGCCTTCACCATCAACCTTGCCTGCATGCTCATCGTGTTCGTTGGCATTGGCGCATCCGAGTTTATTCTGCCGTTCTATTTTCAGGACGCCCACGGCTTTGGTTCCGACATTTCCGGATTACTCTTTTTGGCGCTGCCGATGGTGAATGCCTTTATCGGCCCGCTTTCGGGAACGGTTTCGGACCGTGTTGGCTGCGAGGGTCCTACGGCGGTTGGCCTGGGCGTGTACGTGTGCGGTCTCTTTGCGGTAAGCACGCTCGACGAGCACTCTTCTATCCCTGTGATCGTGTGCTGCGTCGCGTTTATGTCGTGCGGTACGTCGATTTTCCAGAGCCCCAACAACTCGCTGTATATGGGCTCGGCTCCGCGCGAAGCGCTCGGCTTTGCGGGCAGCCTGGGTAGCCTGGCGCGCTATGCGGGTATGGCACTCGGCATTACGGTGGCGTCGAATATCCTGTATGGGCAGATGAGCGTGGCGATGGGCGAGGCCGTGACTAGTTTTGTTGCAGGCCGTCCGGATGTATTCCTATTCGGCTTTCGCTCGGTGTTCTACGTGCTCATGGCTGTGGCCGCTGTGGGCTTTGCGCTCGCCATGGTGCGTTTGGTGAGGATGCGCGCCCGCCATTAGCGTGTTAGGAGGCTATCTGCCACGATTCGCGCCGTCCCAAAAAGACTGGTTTGTGGTGCGATGCGGCTTGTGGGGCGGGCGGGGGTCGGTCCGTGGTAGACTATCGAACAACGTTTATTAATCGCGCGGTATCGTTGCCGCGAGAAGGGGTTGCGCCATGCAGGAGCTTGAGGATCGTATTCGCCATGACGGCATCGTAAAGGCCGGTAACGTCCTTAAGGTTGATGCCTTCCTCAACCACCAGTGCGACGTTGAGCTGTTTGACCACATGGGTGCCGAGTGGGCCCGTCTGTTCGAGGGCGTCGAGATCAACAAGATCCTGACGATTGAGGCTTCGGGCATTGGCATGGCTTGCATCGCGGCCCAGCATTTTGGCGGCGTACCGGTGGTCTTTGCCAAGAAGGCGCAGTCCATCAACCTCGACGGCGAGCAGTATGCCACGACCATCTACTCCTTTACCAAGCAAAAGGAGTACCCGGTCATCGTTGGCAAGCGTTTCCTGTCCGAGGGCGACAAGGTCCTGATCATCGACGACTTCCTGGCCAACGGCTGCGCGCTCGAAGGCCTTATCAAGATCTGCGAGGCTGCAGGTGCCGAGGTTGCCGGCATTGGCATCGCCGTTGAGAAGGGCTTCCAGGGCGGCGGCGATAAGCTCCGCGAGCGCGGCTTCCGCGTCGAGAGCTTGGCCCGTATCGCCGATATGGACTGCGAGACCGGCGAGATCACCTTCGCCTAAGCGCGCAACACAAGCGATTGGTATGCGATGTGACAAAGGGACTTTCCCTTTGTCACATTTTTTGTATGAGGCGAGGTGTTGATATGGATGAGAACAAGATGGGATGGCGCGAGTATGCGCGCTATGCCGAGATGTCGGCCGAGGGGTTGGCGCGCGATTGCGAGGTGCAGGTGTTTCGCGCGACGGGTCCGGGCGGACAAGGCGTCAACACGACGGACTCGGCGGTGCGCATGAAACATATCCCTTCGGGAATTACCGTGACGGCGCGCGAGAGCCGCAGTCAGTTTCAAAATCGTAGTAGCTGCCTGCGTAAGCTGCGCGCTGAGCTTGAGCGTCGCGGGCGTCCACCGCGTCGACGCGTAAAGACCAAGGTGCCTCAGCGCTCTCGCCAGCGCAGGCTCAATGACAAGCACTTCAACGCCATTAAAAAGGCTAACCGTCGCAAGCCGGGCAGCGACGAATAGCCTCCTCATAAGTTGCGGTGAAATAGGGACTGTTTTGCGGCTTTAGCTGCATAAACAGTCCCTATTTCACCGCAACTTGGGTGTGGTTAGCGGGTGGGGTGCCAGACGTGGAGGGCGACGCCGAGGACGTCGACCTCGATGCGCGAGGCGACAACGGGCTCGCCGTCGGCCTGGATGGGGTAGTCTGGCTCCTCAAAGGTGAGCTCCGCATGGCGGCAGCGGCGCATGCGAACCGGCGGCAACTTGGTATGGTGGCCGTCCTTGGCCGAAAGGAACATAGGCAGGGCTACCGCGCGAGGGACGGGGCCGCAGGCGTAGCAGACGTCGAGTACGCCGTCGCAGGGGTCGGCATCGGGGCAGATGCGATAGCCCGAGCCATAGGTAGGACCCAGCTGAATTGCCATGATGATCGCCCGCACGCGCTCGGCGGGCGCGCCATCAAAGCTGATGGTCATGGGGTAGTTGCGATAGCGCAGGCCAAACTGCTCAAGTCCCGATAGGGTGTAGAGCGGAGCGCCGGCGAGGCCCGTCTTTTTGCGCAGCTCGGTGGTGCCCAGGCCGATGGCGGCATCGATGCCGACCGAGAGCGTCTGGTCGTAGTACTCAACGGTAGCCTCGCCGCTGCCGCTCGCAGGGCTCCACGAGCGAATGCGCCCGATGTCCTGACGCTGCAGCTCGCAGGTGAGCAGCGCGCCAAAATCCTTACCGGAGAAATCGTCGATGCCGAGCGTTTGGGCAAAATCGTTGCCAGAGCCCACGGGTAGGATGGCAAGAGCGGGGCGGGTGTCCTCCTCTTGCGTTATAAGCCCGTTGACGACCTCGTGAATCACGCCGTCGCCGCCAAGGGCGATAACGGTGCGATAGCCCTGGGCCTGTGCGGCCAGCTCCTTGGCGTGTCCCATGCGCTCGGTTAGCACCAAGTCAAACTGGGATGCGCGTGCAGTCATGTCCAAAAAGCGTTGCAGGCGCTCGGCAACTTCGTGCGCCGCACCCGACTGGGCGGCTGGGTTGGCGATGATGAGCGTGCGGCCAAAATCAGTTGCGTGCATGGGGCGACTCCCGGCGTATGACGTGACGGTGCGGTCGCGCTCAGGTCGAATTGCCCCCGATTGTGGCTGCACGTCGAATACTTACGTCTACTCTATCAGGTCGTTGTGGCGCTCGATAGCATCCGCTACCGTACCGCCCTCATCCACAATAAGCGAACGGCGCTTGGGCGAGATGATGCGCTGGGCGGGGTACACGCCGCGGTGTCCGGCAGTTAGGTAGCTGATAAAGGCCACGATGACAAAGAACCCGGCTGCCGTGCCGTGGAACAGGTCGATGGCCATCATGCAGGTGGTGATGGGCACGTTGAGGCCGGCACAGAACACGCCGAGCATGCCGAGAGCCGCCAGAAAACTGGGGTCGATTCCGACGAGGCAACCGATCCAGCCGCCGAGCGCCGCACCGATGCCAAACAGGGGCGTGACCTCGCCGCCTTGGAAGCCCGCACCCAGGGTAAGCGCTGTGACGACCAACTTGATGGCTGCGTCCGCCAGGGTGGTGTTGCCGGCAAATCCGGCGCCGGAAAGCCACGTGGAAAGGCCGGCGTAGTCCCAGGCGTCGAGAAGGGCATAGGCGGCCAAAACCACGAGTGCGCCTATGAGTGCGCGAACGAGGTAATTGGTGATAAAGCGACCGTACAGGCTCTTGACGGTTCGAACTGACCAGGCAAAGAGGCGTGCCGTCAGACCGAAGATAATGGCGCTGATAACAACGATGACAACCGTCCGTGGTGTCATGTTGGGAACGCTGACGATAACATTCGCCTCGTACTCGGTACCCAGGGCGAGTGATGTAAAGTAGCCGGTAAACGAGGCGACCAGGCAGTAGATGCCCGCGGTGTAGTCGATCTTGCCGATAAAGCACATCTCCATGCCAAAGAAAGCTCCGGCAAGGGGCGAACCGAATACGGCGCCAAAGGCCGACGAGATGCCGGCGAGCATGAGGTCGTGGTGGTCATGCTTTTTAAGGTGGGCGAGGCTCGAGATGTTGCTGGCGATGGTGCCGCCAATCTGAACCGCGGCTCCCTCGCGACCGGCCGATCCACCCGTTAGGTGCGTGAGCGTGGAGCAGACGAAGGTGAGGACGGCCATGCGCATATGGATGAGGCGTGTGCCCAGAGCGGAGTCGATGACCAGGTTGTTACCGCGTTTGGCGGCAAGACCGTGGTTTTTGTACACCCATGCGGTGGCAACGCCCACAACGGGAAGCAGTGCGTAAATCCACGCATGGTGCTCGCGATAGTCGGTGGCGATATTCAGCGAGGCCAAAAACGCCCAAGCGGCAACGCCCATGGCGAGCGAGACAATGACGACGAGCGCGAGCAACTTGGCGCTCGCGAGTAGGTTGCGGGCGTTGCGGCGCGTGTCGGCAGCCAGGAGATGCTCGGAGCGGGTAAGTTGATGCCTGCCTGCCGTGATGACGTCGTTCAGGGAGAAAAAGCCGCCGTCGTCGAGCGGCTGGGAATGATCCTGCGTTTCGTTTGCGCTTTCGGTTTTGTCGTTATGAGCCATACGTTCCTCTTTTAGGTTGCAACGCAAGCATTATAAAACGCGGTAAACGCGACGAGCCGGTGGGTTGGTTTCCATTCTGTTTCGCGGCCTGCAACCGACAGGTGTATTTGCGGGTACAGGCCGAGTCGCGGTCGTGCGTCGGGGGATTATACTGAGACAAGCATAAAGAATCGGCGCCCCTGTTGTGCGCCGTGGCATTAAGAGGTGCATATGGCAGAGAAGCTCATTCCGTTGGAGGACGCGCAGTCGATTGTCCTGTCGCACGTTGCTCCGACCGATCTCGTCGAGATTCCCGTGTGGCAGGCGGCTGGTTTTCCCTTGGCCGAGGACGCGGTGGCCGATATCGACATCTCGCCGTTTGCCAACAGCGCTATGGACGGATATGCCGTGAGCTCGGCGGACTTGGCGCAGGCATCTGGCGAGGCGCCGGTGACGCTCGACGTTATCGGACACGAGGCCGCGGGCCATGTGTTTGAGGGCGCAATCGGCGCGGGCGAGACGGTCCGCATCATGACGGGCGCGCCGGTACCCGAGGGTGCCGATGCCGTGGTGAAGTACGAGATCGTCGATGTGCTCGACGGTGACGGCAACGAGGGCTCGCGTGTGGGGTTCTCGGCGCCGGCCAAGGTGGGGGAGAACGTTCGCTCTGCCGCCGAGGAGGCCCATGCCGGCGACGTCGTGATGCGTGCTGGCGAGGTTGTGGCTCCGGCGGGCGCCGGCTTGCTGGCAAGTGCCGGATACGCGAGCGTGAAGGTGCACGCTGCCCCACGTGTGGGCATCATCTCGCTGGGCACGGAACTGGTCGCACCGAGCAAGGTACCGGCGCGCGGTCAGATTCGCGATTCCAACTCCTCGGCGCTGATGGCTGAGGCACTCGATGCCGGTGCCGAGCCCGTGTTCTACGGCATTGCGCCCGATGATGAGCAGGCGATTGCCGAGCTTGTGCATCGCGCCGTGCAGGAGTGCGATTTTGTCATTACGAGCGGTGGCGCCTCGGCGGGTGATTACGATTTCGTGACGGCGCTCGTCCGGCGCGAGGGCGAGGTGCTGTTTGACCGCATCTCGATGCGTCCGGGCAAGGCCATCACGTTTGGCTTGCTCGGGGGTAAGCCCTACCTGGGACTTTCAGGCAATCCGGCCGCGGCGTATGTGGGCTTTGAGATGCTCGCCCGCCCGGCGATTCGCAAGATGCGCGGCTTTGCCGAGGGTGCGCGTCCCGTGCAGCAGGCGACGCTCACACACGACGTGAAAAAGCGACAGCATCGCCGCTTCTTCGATCGCGCGACGGTTTTGCGCGACCCCGAGACCGGTGAGCTGTTGGTGACCGAGGCCAAGACGCAGAATTCGGCGCTGCTCGGCACGATGCAGCGGGCCAACTGCCTGCTGCGCATTAACGAGGGTCCGTGCGACCTTGCGGCGAGCGATGTCGTGGACGTTGTTCGCGTCGACCTGCCCGAGGGAACGGTGTTGTAGGAGGAAGACTGTGGAGTTGAAGATTTCGATCGTGACGTGCTCGGATACGCGCGATCTTGCTCAGGACGAGGCGGGTGCTGCGCTCGAGGAACTCATCGTGGCGCAGGGCTGGACGGTCGCCTCACATGTGGTCGTGCGCGACGACGCCAGCGAGATTGGTGATGCCATTGTGGAAGCCGCTGATGAGTGCCACGCCAATGTCGTGCTCACTTGCGGCGGTACGGGGCTTTCGATGCGCGATGTGACGCCCGAGGCGACGCGTGCCGTCTGCGACCGCGATGTGCCGGGTATTGCAGAGGCAATCCGTGCGTACTCCATGACCAAGACGCGCCGCGCTATGCTCTCGCGCGCCGTGTGCATGCAGCGTGGGTATACACTTGTCATCAACTTTCCGGGATCTACGAAAGCGGCCCGCGAAAGCTGGGAGGCCGTGAGCGACCAGCTGGAGCATGCGGCCCAAATGACGGCGGGCGGCGGGCACGCCAAATAAGCGGTTTACCTGCGGCGGAGCGACCTTGCGAGTCGCTCCGCCCTTTTTATGCAGCGGCAGTGTGGGACGTCTCGTGTTTTTGGTAAAAGAAAATTATCAGACGAGAGAAATTTATCATAAACATTATTCGCACCGAAGTATAATCTTATTACAGAATAAAGCCTGCGGTGGGGTACCCGGGCACAAGGTCCGAAAGGGTTGAATATGTTCGATATGGTTTCACGCCGCGGTTTTGTCTCGCTTTCTGCTGCCGCTGCCGCCGGCTTTGGCCTTGCTGGCTGCTCGGGCAAAAAGACGTCCGAGCCCGCTGGTTCCGATGCCGGTTCTGCTAAGGCATCTTCCAAGAAGGCTGTTGAGCTGCAGGTCTTTGCTGCCAATTCGCTCGAGAAGGCTCTGCCCGAGGTTCAGGAGCTCTACACCGACCAGACCGGCACCACCTTTGCCGACGCGCAGTTTAAGGGCTCCGGCGACCTCGTCGAGCAGATGCGTGCCGGCGCCACGGTCGACGTGCTCATCACGGCCTCCAAGGGCACTATGGACGACGCTGAGACCGCCGAGCTCGTCGATGCCGACACGCGTGAGGATATGTTCGTCAACGACCTTGTGATCATTCGCGCCGAGGGCTCCGACATCATGGTCGAGGCCATCGCCGACGTCGCGAATCTGGACGGTAAGATCGCCATTGGCGACGCTAAGACCGTTCCCGCCGGCACGTACGCCAACCAGGCCCTGGCTTCCGTGGGCCTCTACACTGGCACCGAGGGCGACGATGGCGAGTATGCGCCCGAGATCGCCGACAAGGTAGCCCTGGCCGATAAGGTGGGCACCGCCGCCGCCTATGTGTCCACAGGCGACTGCGTGGCTGGCTTTGTCTACAGCTCCGATATCTTCCGCTACGACGGCATCGAGGAGGCCTTCGTGTGCCCCGAGGATTCGCACAAGCCCATCGTGTATCCGGGTGCCGTTGCCGAGAGCTCCGAGCACGCCGACGAGGCCAAGGCGTTTATCGACTTCTGCCTGACCAACAAGAAAGCCCAGAAGATTTGGGCTAAGTACGGCTTTGAGCTTTCCGAGTAGTGCGGCTTGGCGCGATAATTCCATCGTTTTGTTTTTCACTCCGTCCTTGTATTCGCTTGGAGCTTTTCGTGCTTAATAGATTCCGCATGCTTGTCACCTGTGCTTTGACCTTCGCGCTTTGCTGGGTGCCGGGATTTGCGTTTGCTGGGGACGTTGAGGACGGGGCCCAGGTTGCTGCGACCGCTCATGGGCTTTCCTATGGTATCGAGGGTTTTGAGCGGTTGGCCAAGGGGACCGCTCGTGCCATGGAGGGCCAGCCTGAGGGCTACCGGTTTCCCGTTGACGAGGACGTGGACCTTGTAGTGGCGCCTGCTGCCGATCGCGTTGTGGTGTGGATATCGCCCAAGGCGGTCGAGAAGTATGGATTGGATCCGCAGGACAACGAGTGCGTATCGGGTCTCAAGGCCCTCGTCTGTGAGCTCGACAGCGTAAACTGCATGGGAGGTGCGCAGCTAGGGGACGTGGATCTTCCTTGGTATGTCACGGCGGAAACAACGTTTGACGCCGGCGGGTATACCTATGGCTTTGACGAGCGCGGTGCGGATGGGGACCGCTATGTGGTGATTGCATCGGCCTCGGGTGATGCCAAGGGCGGCGCGCGTTGGCTTGATAGCGCTCAAATGGTAGAGGCATCGTCTGTCGTGTTGCGGGATAAGCAGGGGCCCTTGACCTCTCTGACTTCCTTTTTGGGCGACATCGACTATCGCCCGTTTTGGGTGTCTATCAAAACGAGCGGCCTCGCCCTGGTG
Source organism: Collinsella sp. (assembly GCA_048236535.1). Classification (GTDB taxonomy): domain Bacteria; phylum Actinomycetota; class Coriobacteriia; order Coriobacteriales; family Coriobacteriaceae; genus Collinsella. The sequence goes on from DBFAQQ010000021.1 coordinate 61,033, forward strand.
ATTGCCTTTGCACTGGGCCTGTTTGCCGCGTGGAAGACTATGGGTACCTCGAGTCGCATCAAGGGCCTGCTCGATTTGGTCTTTACGATTCCTATGGTGCTGCCGCCCACGGTCTGCGGCTTTTTGCTCCTCATGCTGTTTGGCCGCTCGACCGGGGTGGGCCGGTGGCTCATCGCGCACGGCATCTCGATCGTCTTTACCTGGCCCGCGGCGGTCATTTCGGCCGTCGTTGTGTCGTTTCCGCTGGTCTACCGCACGGCGCTCGGAGCCTTCGAGAGCCTCGACACGCAGATGCTCGATGCGGCGCGCACGCTTGGCTGGTCCGAGCGTCGCATCTTTACCAAGCTTATGATGCCGCTTGGCTGGCCCTCGATTGCCGCCGGCGCGGTGCTCGCCTTCGCGCGTGCCATGGGCGAGTTTGGCTGCACCCTGTTCTTTGCGGGCAACTACGCCGGCATTACCCAGACCATCCCCATCGCCATCTACTTTGAGTGGATGGGTGGCAACACGTCGGTGGCCCTCTTTTGGGTCGTGGTCGTAATTGCGTTCAGTTTCCTGGTCATCCTATTCATCAACATGTACACGGCACACTCGCAAAAGTACCGCGAGCGGGGCCTTTCCCGCGCGGAGCGCAAGCAGGCCAAAGATCTCGCCGGACAGGGCGATTCACTCGACCCGGTGGGTGGCGATGCCCTGCGTATCGATCGCGAGGCGCTGGCCGAGCTCATGCGCGATGACGCCGTCTCGAAGGGAGCTCGATAAGCCATGTCGCTCGTTCTGGATATCAAAAAGCGCTATCCCGGCTTTACCCTCGACATGCAGCTCGAGGCCGGCGAGGAGCGTGTGGCGCTGCTCGGTGCCTCGGGTTGTGGCAAGAGCTGTACGCTGCGCTGCATTGCCGGTGTGGAGACGCCCGACGAGGGCAAGATCGTCGTCAACGGCGTGACCTTTTTTGACTCGGCGGCAGGTATTAACCTGTCGCCCCAAGAGCGTAAATGCGCCCTGCTGTTCCAAAACTATCAGTTGTTTCCCAACATGACGGTGGCCGATAACGTATGTGCCGGTGTAAAGGACGTGGGCGACGCCGCTGCGCGCAAAAAGCTCGCCGAGCGCTATCTGGGCATTTTCGGTCTGGCTGATTTCGCCGACCGCTATCCCGCGCGCCTCTCGGGCGGCCAGCAGCAGCGCGTGGCGCTCGCGCGCATGGTGGCGGCGCATCCGGGCATTTTTATGTTCGACGAGCCCATGAGCGCGCTCGATTCCTATCTTAAGAGCGCGCTCGAGCAGAACATGCTCGACCTGTTCGACGTGTGCAACCGCACCGTGATCTATGTGAGCCACGACATCGATGAAGCGTGCCGCCTCTGCCAGCGCATCTGCGTGATGCACGACGGGCATGTTGAGGAGATCGGCTCCATCGAGGACGTGGTCCGTCGTCCGCAGACGCTGGCGGCGCTGCGCCTGACGGGGTGCAAGAACACAAGCCGGGCGCGCAAGATCGGGCCCGAGGAAGTTGAGGCGCTCGATTGGGGCATGACCTTTAACGTGGGTCGCGAGGTTCCCGATAATGTGGCGTACCTGGGCATTCGCGCAAGCTACTTCCATGTTGACAATCGCGCGGAGCGGGGTCGCAACAGCTATGATTTGCACGTGGCCCGAGTGAGCGATTCGCGCTTTGAGCGCCTGGTGCTGCTGGACGTGCCGCGTGCTGATGCGCCCACGCGTCTGCAGTGGAAGGTCAACAAGGTGGGCATGCCTGTCGACGAGCTGCCGCAAGCAGGCGAGACGCTGCGCATGCATTTTGATGCCAGCAGGATCCATTTGGTTTGTCGATAGCGTCGGGTAATGCTGTCGGGGATATAAGCCTCGGTGGCTTTGTTTTTGCCGTTCGCCAAATGAGGGATGACAAACTCTTATCAATCAAGATAATAATTTATTAAACGACGGCACACGACGCTGTCGTACGAATGTCAACGGTGTTCGCATGGTCGATGACCGTTGATATAGTTGACCTCAACTTGTAAGGGAGGGTGCGCACATGCCACAAACGACATACATTCGCCGCGTTGCCGCGCGTGCCCTATATATGGCTCGGAGTCGCATATGAGCAGGTATGTTCACGGCTCCGGGAGAGACGACGCACAACTAAATAGTCAACCGCAAAGCAGGTTCCCCAAAATTCCGGGTTTGAGCACGGCCGGGCAATCGCCGCCCGTCGTGCATCGATACCGCTGTTATCCGTTTTTTGGTTCGAGAGGGGAACCGTCATGGCTGAAGAATTTGATTTCCATCCGATGTGGGAGAGCCTCGGCATGAATCTTGCCGACCACGACATGCTGCTGGGCGCCGTGGGCCAGATGTACGGCGATATGTTCCTGACGCAGAACAATCGCCCCAAGTCAACGTCCTACCTGGACTTTGTGGCCACCAACATCCACAGTGGCCGTATTAAGGAGATGCTCGACAAGAAGGAGGCTGGCGAGGCCACCAAGATCGTCGGTTCGTTCTGCGTGTACGTTCCCGAGGAGATTGTACTTGCCTGTGACGGCATTCCCGTGGGCCTGTGCTCGGGTGCCGATTGGGCAACCGATAAGGTTGAGGAGCACCTGCCACGCAACACTTGTCCGCTCATCAAGAGCTTTGCCGGCTTTAAGCTGGGCGAGGTCTGCCCCTACATTGAGTCGAGTGACCTGGTGGTAGGCGAGAACACCTGCGATGGCAAGAAGAAGGCCTACGAGTTCTTTGCAACGCAAAAGAACATGTACGTCATGGATATTCCCAACGTGCACGACGAGTCGACGCTCGTGACCTGGAAGGCCGAGGTCAAGAAACTCGCCGCCAAGATCGAGGAAGAGTGCGGCGTCACGATTACGCCTGAGCGTCTGAAGGCCGCCATCCATGCCGTCAATGAGAAGCGTCGCGCCCTGCAGCGCCTCGCTGCCACGCGCGCTGCCGACCCGGCGCCCATCAGCGGTCTCGACAGTCTGCTGACCGTTCAGGCCGCCTTTATGGACGACACGCCGCGTCTGACCGGAGCCATTAACGATATGGCGGCCGAGTGTGAGCAGCGTGTCGAGGCCGGCGAGGGCGTGGCGCCCAAGGGGACCAAGCGCATCCTGTACACCGGCACGCCCATGGCCGTGCCCAACTGGAAGCTGTTCAACCTCATTGAGAAGGCCGGCGGCGTTGTGGTAGGCGAGGAGTCCTGCACGGGTTCGCGCTACTACAAGGATCTGGTCGACGAGTCCGGTGAGACGGTCGACGAGATGCTCGATGCCATTGCCGAGCGCTACTTTAAGATCAACTGCGCCGTCTTTACGCCCAACGACCAGCGTATGAAGGACATTGTCCAGATGGCCAAGGACCTGCATGCCGACGGCATCGTCGACGTGGCCCTGCAGTTCTGCACGCTCTATGAGATGGAGTCGTTTGCCGTGGAGAAGGCCGCCGAGGAAGCTGACATTCCGTTTATGCACATCACGACCGACTACGCCGGCGAGGATGCAGGCCAATTGCAGACGCGCATTGAAGCTTTCTTGGAAACCATTTAGGGCCGATTCAACCAAGGAAACGGGTTTTCCGGGTGCCGCAGATTCCGAGCGACAAGCCCGACGACGCGAACTTTGGTACGCGAGGAGGGTTGGAGCCGGAAGATGCGGTGCCTGGGGAAGCCGCACATCTTCGTTATTTATTAAGGAGCTTTATGCCTGAAGCAATTGAGCAGCCGTTGCCGTCCACGTTTGAGGAGTTCAACGAGCAGCGCAAGGCGGCGTTTATTCGCGTCAAGGATTACAAACAGGCGGGCAATCGCCTGATCGGTTTTCTGTGCAGCTACACGCCGCTCGAGATTATCGATGCCGCGGGGGCTGCGAGCGTGGCGCTGTGCGGCACGTCCGACGAGGTGATTCCCGAGGCCGAGAAGGTGCTGCCGGCAAACCTCTGCCCGCTCATCAAGTCGACGTACGGCTTTGCCTACTCGCAAAAGTGCCCGTTTACGTACTTTAGCGACATGATCATCGGTGAGACCACCTGCGACGGCAAGAAGAAGATGTACGAGCTGCTCAACGAGCTCAAGCGCACGCACATTCTGCATCTTCCGCAGGGTCGCGATCGCGCCTACGAGCGTGAAGGCTGGTACGAGGAGTGCCGCCTGCTCAAGGAGGAGCTCGAGAACTTCTACGGCATTACGATTACTGATGACGACCTGCGCGCCGCCGTCCGTCGTCGCAATCGCTTGCGTGCTGCCCAGCTCGAGATGTTCGCGCTGCAGGCCAACCAGCCGGCGGCTATGAGCGGCGTCGACCTGATGAGCACCATGTTCGCCGGTACGTTCAGCTTTGATATCGAGGCCTATACGCAGCAGCTGGAGCAAAAGGTCGCCAAGCTTCGTGAGTCCTACGAGGCTGGCGAGCGCCCGATTGCGGCGGATGCCAAGCGCATTCTGATCACTGGCTGCCCGGTGGGCGGCGTGATCAACAAGATCGGCCGCACCATCGAGTCCAACGGCGGTGTGGTCGTGTGTATGGACGACTGCTCGGGCGAGCGCACGGCGGCCATGATGATCGACCCGGAGGCTCCCGACATTCTGCGTGCCATCGCCGACCGTTATCTGGATATCAACTGCTCGGTCATGACGCCCAACGACGGCCGTATGGAAAACACGCTGGCCATGTGCGAGAAGTATCATGTCGATGGCGTGGTAGAGAGCGTGCTACAGGCCTGCCACACCTTTAACGTGGAGAGTGCGCGCATGCAGGAGGCCGTTGAGGGTGCGGGTATTCCGTATATGAAAATCGAGACCGACTACAGCAACGGCGACATGGGCCAGATCGAGACTCGCATCGCTGCCTTCATCGAAACCCTCTAGCTTCCTCAGGCACCGGATCTTGCCCCTCAAACCGTCGCTTGCGTACCAAAGTACGCTGCGCTCCTCTTTCGGGGCAACCTCCGGCACCTGAGAAACCTAGAGTTAAGGCGCCTGAACGCGCCGCTACCTTTGATGTTTAGATTGGGAGAGAGCCATGATAGGGATCGGGATCGATATCGGGTCTACGGCGGCTAAGGCTGCTGTGGTCGACGGGGAGGGTTCGGTGGCGTGGACGTGCGTGCAGCCAACCGGGTTCTCCTCGGTCGATGCTTCCGAACGGCTTCGCGAGGCATTGGCAGCGGCCGGCTATGACGTGACGGGCGACGATGTTCGCGTGGTCGCGACTGGCTACGGCCGTGTCGCCGTGCCCTATGCGCACAAGGTCGTGACCGAGATTACCTGCCACGGCACCGGTGCCGTGCGCCTGTTTGGCGATCACGGCACGGTGATCGACGTGGGCGGTCAGGATACCAAGGTCATTCAGCTTAAAAGTGGCCGCGTGGCCAAGTTTGCCATGAACGACAAGTGCGCCGCCGGCACGGGGCGCTTTTTGGAGATCATGGCCGACCGCCTGGGCATTTCCCAGCAGCAGATGGCCGACCTGGCGCGTTCCGGCGAGCCTACCAAGATCAGCAGCATGTGCACGGTGTTTGCCGAAAGCGAGGTCATCAGCCTGATCGGTCGCGGTGAGCCGCGCGAGAACATCGCCCGTGGTGTGATCGAGAGTGTCGTGTCGCGCGTTGCCACTATGGCCGGGCAGGCCGCGGGCGCCCCGTACTACCTGACCGTTGGCCTGTGCGAGAACGCCTTCGTAGTGGAGCGGTTGGGCGAGCTACTGGGGTCGCCGGTGACCACCTCGCCCCAGGCTCGCTTTGCCGGAGCGATCGGCGCGGCGATTCGCGCACAGGCGCTCAATTAATGCATCCGCCGTAGGCTCGCACTCATGCGTATACTGGGAGAAAATGATTGACCGATGAGAGGAGGTATCGATGGCTGACGATCAGATTAAGCTCACGTCTATGACTGCCGCGAGCGGTTGAGCCGCTAAGTTGGCTCCCGGAGCCCTCGCCCAGGTCCTGGGCGATTTACCCAATGTGCATAACGACAACTTGCTCGTGGGGTTCGATACCTCTGACGATGCGAGCGTCTTCCGCGTAGGGGAGAACCTGGGCCTCGTGCAGTCCATCGACTTCTTCCCGCCGATGGTCGACGACCCGTTTCTGTTTGGCCAGATCGCCGCGACCAACTCGCTGTCGGACATCTACGCCATGGGCGGGCGGCCGAGCCATGCCATGAACCTGCTGTGCATTCCCAGTTGCCTGGGCATCGAGGTCGCAGGTCAGATTCTGGCGGGCGGCGCAGACAAGTGCGTCGAGGCGGGTTGCTCCATCGCGGGCGGCCACACCATCAACGACGACGAGCCCAAGTACGGCCTGTCCGTGAGCGGCTTTGTCGCGCTCGACCGCATGCTCGCCAACAGCGGCGCGCGCGTGGGCGATGTCCTGCTGCTGACCAAGGCGGTTGGCTCGGGCATCATCACCACGGCCATTAAGGGCGAGCTCATCGAGCAGGACGAGGCCGCAGCCATGTTTGACTCGATGCGCACCCTTAACGAGGCCCCGATTCGCTTGGCCGAGGGACTCAAGCTTCACGGTTGCACCGACGTCACGGGCTTTGGCCTGATCGGGCATGCGTGCGAGATGGCCGAGGGCTCGGGCGTGCAGATTGAGCTTGCGTCGGGGGCGGTGCCGCTCTTTGATCAAGTTCTTGACATGGCGCGTCTGGGCATTATCCCTGCCGGCGCCTACCGCAACCAGGACTTCTTTGGCCCGCGTGTGGCTGCCGACGAGGACCTGGAGCCGGGCATGTTGGATGCGCTTTACGATCCGCAGACGTCTGGTGGCCTGCTCATCGCGGCACCTGCTGCCGTTGTGGATGAGCTCGCGCGCCGTTTGCATGCCGAAGGACGTATCGCCGCCGCCGTCGGTCGCGTGTGCGAGCCGGTGCCAGGCGGTCCTGCCGTCCACGTTGTCCGTTAACGACACGTTTATTGAGCTATGTACCGTTCTAAAACGATTTATTCGAAAGGAAAAGCTATGTCTACCAAAATTGAAGTCAATGCTATGGGCGATGCCTGCCCGCTGCCCGTCGTCAAGACGCTTAAGGCCCTCAAACAGCTCGATGGCGAGGGTGCCGTGGTGACCTCGGTCGACAACGAGACCGCCGTCAAGAACATCTCCAAGATGGCACAGGAGAAGGGCTGCACGGCCTCGGTCGAGAAGATCTCGGACGCCGAGTGGCACGTGACCGTCACGACCACCGGTGCCGTGGCCGTTGCGGACCCCGAGCAGGACGGTGCCGCTTTCTGCGACGCCGGCGCCGGCAAGGGCAAACTCGTCATTTCCGTCTACACCGATTGCATGGGCCGTGGCGACGACGAGCTGGGCCACAAGCTCATGAAGGCGTTTATCTTTGCCGTGACGCAGCAGGAGGAGCTGCCCGCGACCATGCTGTTCTATAACGGCGGCGCCAAGCTCACCGTCGAGGGCTCGCCGGTGCTCGATGACCTGAAGGGCCTGGCGGAGCAGGGTGTCGAGATTCTCACCTGCGGCACCTGCCTCGACCACTATGGCATTAAAGACCAGCTTGCGGTGGGCGAGGTCACCAACATGTACGTGATCGTGGAGAAGATGGAGCAGGCCGTGCGCGTCGTGCGCCCGTAGCGTATTGGTTGGAGTTGCCATGAGGGAGAAGCGCCCGGCGCTTGTCATCACGTTTCCCACCACGGCGGCCGCCATGGGCTGCGAGTCCCTGTGCATCGAGCGCGGCCTTCCCGGGCGAACGATTCCCGTGCCCGGGGAGGTCGCTGCCGGCTGCGGTCTGGCGTGGAAGGCGTTGCCTGTCGATGAGGAACTGCTGCGCAGCGAGCTTACCGCGGCGGGCGTTCCCACCGAGGGCTATACCGTGATTGATATGTGGGAGGTCGTGCGATGATCTATCTGGATAACGCGGCGACGACCATGCACAAGCCGCAGACGGTCATCGATGCCGTGACGCAGGCGATGTGTTCGCTCGGCAATGCCGGGCGCGGCGCCACGTCGGGTGCCCTCGATGCCGCTCGTACGATTCACGCTTGCCGTTCCAAGCTTGCGCGCCTTTTGGGTTGCCCGAGGGCAGACCATGTGTGCTTTACGCCCAACTCCACCGCGGCACTCAACACCGCCATCTGTGGCGTGGTGCGCCGCGGCGACCGCGTGGTCACGACGGTGCTTGAGCACAACTCGGTGCTACGGCCGCTCAACCGCCTGGCGACGGAGCAGGGTGTGGCCGTTGAACATGCGGGCTGTGACGCGAACGGCGTGCTCGACTACGACGAGCTCGAGCGGTTGGTCACGCCTGGCACGCGTGCCGTGGTGGTGACGCATGCCTCCAATGTGACCGGCAACGCGGTCGACATTGCGCGCGTGGCGGCCATCGCCCATGCGGCCGGCGCGCTGGCGATCGTCGACGCCTCGCAGTCTGCCGGCACGGCGCATATCGATATGCAGGCCATGGGGCTCGACGTCGTGTGCTTTACCGGCCACAAGGGACTCATGGGTCCGCAGGGGACCGGCGGCCTGGCCGTGGCAGAGGGCATTGACGTGGCACCGTGGGCCATGGGCGGCACGGGCGTGCACAGTTTCGATGCGTTGCAGCCGCTTGAGTGGCCTACGCGCCTTGAGGCGGGCACGCTCAACGGCCACGGTATCGCCGGCCTTTCTGCCGGCCTCGACTTTATCGAGGCCCAGGGCGGGGTGGAGACGATTGCAGCTCGCGAACGCTCGCTTGCTGATCGCTTCCTTGCCGGTGTGCGCGAGATTCCGGGGATTAAGCTCTACGGTGCGTTTGACCAACCCGCGCGCTCGGCGATCGTGTCTCTCAACGTGGGCGATATCGACTCTGCCGAGATCTCGGACGCGCTCATGCAAGGGTGGGGGATTGCGACGCGCCCCGGCGCCCATTGCGCTCCGCTCATGCACCGTGCGCTGGGGACCGAGCGCCAGGGCGTCGTTCGTTTCTCGTTTGGGTATTTCAACACGACCGAAGAAGTCGACACGGCTATCGATGCTCTGCGCGATTTAGCCTGCTAAAGCGTATATACTTGCGGGACGGGTGGTTTTGCCCGTCCCGTTTTTGTTTCGACCCGAAAGGTGTGCATATGGCCTCATCCGCTCCGCGCGGTTTGCGCTCCGACCATGTCGTTACCGTCGGCATTGCGCTGTTTTCGATGCTCTTTGGCGCCGGTAACCTCATTATTCCGCCGCTGCTGGCGCTGCAGGCAGGTTCTGCCACGCCGGTCGCCATGCTCGGCTTTCTGATTGCCGCCATCGGCCTGCCCGTCATGGGATTTATTGCTGTCGCGCTTGCCGGAACGGCGCGCGAGCTTGCCGGTCGCGTGCACCCCAAGTTTGGTGAGTTCTTTGTCGCGGCGGTGTATCTGGCCATCGGCCCGTGCCTGGCCATTCCGCGCACGAGCTCCACGGCCTTCGAGATGCTGGTGCCGCTGCTGCCCGAGGGCGTTTCGCTCGGCACGGCTCGCCTGGTCTTTGCCATCGGGTTCTTCGTGGTTGCGTTTGCGCTCACGCTGCGTCCGGGCGTCATCACGCGCGTACTCGGTCGCATTACGGGCCCCGCGCTTATCGCGCTCATCGTGCTGGTTGTGGGTGCTGCCGTGATCTCGCCGCTGGGACCGGCTGCCGCGCCTCAGGCTCCCTACGATGCGGGCGCTGCCGTGCAAGGCTTTCTGACTGGCTATCAGACCATGGACCTGCTCGCGTCGCTCGCCTTCGGCATCATCATCGCCGAGACCATCCACGAGCTGGGCGTTACCGATGACAGGCGCGTCGCTTTTGAAATTTCGCGCTCAGGTGTGATCGCCGGCGTGCTCATGGCCATCATCTATTGCGGCTTGGCACTTGCCGGTATGCAGCTCGGCACGGTTATGCCCGATGTCACCAACGGCGCCGCCATCCTCGCCCGTTCGGCCTCTATGCACTTTGGTCTTGTCGGCACGGTCGTGGTCTTTGCGATTTTCTTCCTCGCCTGCATGAACGTGTGCATCGGCCTTATCAGTTGCTGCTCGCGCTACTTCTGCGAGACGTATGTGGTCGAAGGGGGAGCGGAGGCCTCCGAGGAGGCCATGCGCCGCCCCTTTGCGATTCTCGCCTTTGTGTTCGCGGCGTTTTCGTGCGTGCTCTCCAACGTGGGCCTCGACGTGATTCTTATGTTCTCGGTGCCTATGCTCAACGCCTTGTATCCCGTTGCCATCGTACTGGTACTGATGGGCCTGGTGCACGGCTTTTGCGACGCTCATCCGCAGGTGTGGGTGTGGGTCGGCGGCGTGGTTGCTGTGCAGAGTGTGATCACCTCGGTCCGCGATGCGTTCTTTGCGGGTGCGTGGCTGCCGTTCGATGTGCTGCCGCTTGCGGACATTGGAGCCGCGTGGGCGCCGGTTGCCGTGGTTGCCTTTGTGATCGGTCTGCTCCATAGTCGTTTTGTCGCACATTCGAGGAGCTAAGGCATCAATGCTTGCACAGGCGGGGAGTCTCCCCTATAATTTCCTTCGCTTTGGGACACGCAAGGTTTAGACCTTAGCTGCTCAACACCTTCGGGACGTGGCGCAGTTTGGTAGCGCGCCTGCTTTGGGAGCAGGATGTCGCAGGTTCAAATCCTGTCGTCCCGACCATATCTTGCGGGCGTAGTTCAATGGTAGAACCCCAGCCTTCCAAGCTGATGACGCGGGTTCGATTCCCGTCGCCCGCTCCATAGGATAGTTTTAACGGCTCTGGTTCCTTTTGGGACCAGAGCTGTTTTCATATACATGCCGGGACCCCACATCCCCTTCTAAGTTGCGGTGAAATAGTTCCTGGATAAGCCGCAAAAGCTGTTATCTAGGAACTATTTCACCGCAACTTATTGAGGCCGAGCGGGTTGGGTCGATGATGGGTTCTGTTGTCGAGAAGATGAGGGCAGCCGGTCAGGAGTCTGCGTAGGGTTTTGTGGCTGGTATACCGTAGCTGCGCATCATGGAGCCGAACGCTTTGACATCGTAGGTGTCTGAGAGCTTGAAATGAAAGACGTTGTGGCCCATGGCACGCAGGTTCGCGTCGCGCATGAGGGCAGCTCGATAGGTTTTTGCCGCAGTATGTTCCGGATCATTTTGGGCATCGTCCTCAAACTTGCCTAGTCCATGCAGCTCAGCCAGCATCCAAGAGCCGTTTGGCATCTGCCAGCCGTAATCTGCCAAATAATAGCCTGCGTTTCCCGGTCGAGTGATTTCAACCTGAAGTTCGGGATCGGCAACTCCCGCCAGAATCATTGCCGCCCGTGCTTCGGATTCTCCACCGTTATCCGATCTGCCATCCATATGTTCAAAAACGTCAAATGCGCGCGCGATGCCATGCAGTCCGCGGCAGTTCGCTTGTGCATATGCACGCAATTCTTCACGCTCGACACCGTACTCACGAGCCAACCCGTCGACATAGCCTAGTGCATATCGAAAAGCGCTCGTTCGAGCGATGTCGACCACCGTGCGATATGGATTCGTTAACGTAAACGGGCCGAGCTGCCATACGTCGCCCGGCCGCCAGCGTCGGTATTCAACGAATTCGTACATATCGCGTCTGGTGGAACGCGGCAGCAGCACTTGCACCTTGTCGAGAAGCGAATATGCAGAACCGATGCCATAGAGCAGTGCCGCCGTTGCTCCACAAAACACGGCCTCCGGTTCAACGACCGCAATAGCGGATGCCAATTGAAAGATGCGATCTTCGACGCCGAGGTCATTCCAATACGCGGAATCAGTGTAGACATGGTTGTAGAGTCGAACAATCATCTCTTTTTGCATGAGCGCGTAGGCACAGCGTTCATCCCATTTTTTGGTAGCTACAAACAGGTGCCCGCAATGATGGGCCTCGAATAACCGGAAGAACAGCTCTACTTGCGGTTTGGAACAGCGTTTATCATGACTCATTTTCGACCCCATGGTCTCGAGGGGGAGTGAATGACACTACGCTAACCCATATTTGGTCCGCCAGACCTTGCCATGAACTGACCAAAAGCTTGACGGGGCAGGTCAGAGTCATGAGTTAGAGCCAAACATATCGGCAAACGGTTGATTAGTGCCCCTCGCCGGCACTAAAAACCACCCTTACAGAAAGTTGCGGTGAAATAGTTCCTGAAAAGCTCGAATAAGCCTAAATCCAGGAACTATTTCACCGCAACTTAGGAGGGGATGGGGTTAGCTGCGGGGGCGGTGGCGGAGCTTGTCGATGGTGGAGTCGGTGCTGTGACTGCGGGCTTCGGCGGCGCGGTCGCGAGCGTCGGCGGCGGTTTGGCGCTGGCGGCGGTAATCGATCATGCCTTGGATGATGGGCTTGCCAAAGCTCACGACATCATCGTTGTAGATGGCGGTTCGGGCTGCGAGGAGGCAGTCGGTAAAGTCCATATGGGTCTTGCCGAAGAGTTTGACGGCAAGGGCGACAACGGTGGGCTCGTCGACCATGACGTCATCGAGCAGCCTTTTCATGGCCGCAGCAATTTCAACGCGGGGAACCTTATAGACGTCGCGCAGCGTGACCACGACGCGCGTGATGATTTCGGGGTAGACACGTGCGGTGCGCGTGGCGATGACCTTGGCGGCGCGCGGTGACAGAACCTCGTCGTCGTCAAGCAGGTAGCGCAGGATGACGGTCTCGTCGATGATGGTGCTACTCATGGATATCTACTTCCTCGGGACCCAAAATCGAATCGTCGCTTTCTGTGGCAAGGTACTCAATCCAGGCATTGCGCTCTTCGGAGCGGCGATTGGGGTCCCCATATGCTTTGAGCGATCCATAGGCGGCGTGCCGTCCTTGGAACGCACGGCGACCGGCTGAAAGGGGAGCTTGCGCATCAAAATGCTCTGCGCGACAAATAGACGGACAGCCTCGGCGAGCGATGTGCCCATGGCGTCGTAGAGATGCTCGGCATGCTGCTTGTCTTCCTCGCGAATGCGCACCTGCAGGATGGCTCTTTTTTGAGTCGATGACATCACTGGCTCCCTTAATGAGCGTGCAATATAGTCGGTCAAATGCGGCATGTGCCGATACTTGAGCATCTTATAACGATTACTTTATTTCACTCAAGTTGATAACCATAAACACGAATACAAGCGTAGTACATCCAAAACGAGAGCGCGTAAAAATCTCTGAGGCGTACGCATGTAATACACTCACCTTTATAGCTTCTAGAGAATAATTCCAACCTGCCAAAACCCCTGCAATACACCCGTATTGCAGGGCCTATGCTCAGGTTTGCCACCTGCAACTGCGTATATTTAATCTGTATATCGTTGGAGGAATTCTATCGAAGTGCCTGTTTCGCCGCATGCACTCGATACGCCGATGCCGGACCACGGGCGGTCCGGGGCAACGTCGACAGGGTCTCTCCGGCATGGGATTCAGGAGGGAGTGAACAACATGGGCAATAAACGAGTCGTAGCCGATTCCTCACGCTGCATTGGGTGCCAAACCTGTATGGCGGCGTGCATCGAGGCGCACGACATCCCCGGCAACATCGCCGCGCCGCGCCTGCGCGTGACGCGTACGTACGAGATCTCCGCACCGGTGGCTTGCCATCACTGCGAGGATGCCCCGTGCGCGAAGGCCTGTCCTACGGGCGCCTTGTTCTTTGATTCAAAGAACCATCGTATCGGCGTCAATGAGGACAACTGCATCGGCTGCAAGAGCTGCGTCATGGCATGCCCCTTTGGCGCCGTGAGCGTGGCGACCACGCAGGTTCCGGTCTTGATGGGCGACGTTCGCGTGGGTTCGCAGACCAAGAGCTTCGTGCTCAAGTGCGACCTGTGCGTGGACCGTCCCGGCGGTCCGGCGTGTGCCGAGGCGTGCCCGACCAAGGGCCTCACCCTGGTTGACGAGGAGCGCCTGGCAGAACTGACTGCCGAGCGTGCCCGCGCCACCATCGAAAACGAGGCGTAAGCGGGCGGCCATACAGGCCCAATGATTGTCAAACAAGTACCGAGCATTCGGTAGCAGAGAAAGGAAGGAGGGTGTCATGGAGAAGCATAAAGTGATCTGCCCGTACTGCGGCGCCGGTTGCCAGTTTAACCTCCTGGTCCAAAACGGTCAGGTCGTGGGCACCGAACCGCTCAACGGCATCACCAACCAGAGCGAGCTGTGCCTTAAGGGCATGAGCGGCTACGACTTCATCAACGACACCAAGATCTTGACTCCTCGCGTACTGCACCCGATGATCCGCCGCACCAAGGGCGCGGATCTTGAGCGCGTAAGCTGGGACGAGGCACTGGATTTCACCGCATCTAAGATGCAGGCCATAATTGACGAATATGGTCCTAACGCTGTCATGACCACCGGCTCTTCGCGAGGCGGCGGCAATGAGGCGAACTACGTCATGCAGAAGTTTACGCGTGCGTGCATTGGCACCCACAGCGTGGACAACTGCGCCCGTACTTGACACGGCCCTACTGTCCTCGGTCTGATGGACACGGTTGGTTCAGGTTGCATGTCATGCTCCATCCCCGGTATGGAGGATGCGGGCTGCATTTTCCTCTTCGGCTATAACCCTGCCGATTCGCACCCCATCGTCGCAAGGCGTATCGTGCGAGCCAAAGAAAAGGGTTGCAAGATCATCGTCGCCGATCCGCGCCATATCGAAACCGCGCGTATCGCCGATCTCTACCTTCCGATCAAGAACGGTTGCAACGTTGCGTTCCTCAACGCCTTTGCCAACTGCTTGGTCAACGATGGCCTCTACGACAAGGAATTCGTCGCCGAGCACACGAACGGCTTTGACGAGTGGTGGGAGACCATCAAGAACTACACACCCGAATCCGTACAGGACATCACGGGTGTCGAGCCCGCGCTGATCCACCAAGCTGCCGAGATGTACGCCACGGCGAAGCCCTCTGCCATCATTGGCTGGGGCATGGGCGTATGCCAGCAGAAGCAGAACCTGAAGACGGTGCACACCATCGCCTCCATCGCCTGCGTTGCCGGCCAGATCGGCAAACCCAATTCCGGCCTCGCGCCCGTGCGCGGTCAGAACAACGTCCAGGGCTCCTGCGATATGGGCATGCTGCCCAACCTGTACCCTGGCTACCAGAAGGTCACCGACCCGGCTGTGCGCGCCAAGTTTGCCAAGGCTTGGGGCGTGCCCGAGGAAAAGCTCCCGCTCGAGGAGGGCTACAAACTCACCGACCTGGGTCACCTGGTCGACGAGGGCAAGGTGCACTGCTTCTACAACTACGGCGAGGACCCGGTGCAGACCGAGCCCGATTCGGCCGGTATGCGCAAGACGCTCTCCGAGCTGGATCTGTTCATTTGCCAGGACATCTTTATGACGCAGACGACCATGCTCGCCGACGTCATCCTGCCTGCCACCTCTTGGGGCGAGCACGAGGGTGTCTTTACCGCATCCGACCGTAGCTTCCAGCACTTTGACGCGGCCGTTCCGCCCAAGGGCGAGTGCCGTCACGACTGGGAGATCTTCGCGGACCTGTCTACGCGCATGGGCTACCCCATGCACTACGACAACACCGAGCAGATCTGGAACGAGTGCATTAGTCTGTGCCCCAACTTTGTGGGCGCGACCTACGAGAAGATGGCTCCCGAGGGCGGCTACGCCCAGTGGCCGGTCAAGAGCACCGATGTGAACGACCACGGTACGCCCGACATGTTCGCTGGTGGCAAGTTCACCACCAAGGACGGCCGCGCCAACCTGATGGCGCACGACTGGGAGGCGCCCTCCGAGCTTCCCGACGATGAGTACCCGCTCATCCTGTGCACCGTCCGCGAGGTCGGCCACTACAGCTGCCGCTCGATGACCGGCAACTGCAAGACGCTGGCACTGCTTGCCGACGAGCCCGGCTTTGTCCGCATGAATCCCGCGGACGCCGAGGCACGCGGCATCAAGAATGGCGACATCGTCTCGATTCACAGCCGCCGCGGCCAGGTATACAGCCGTGCCGACGTGAGCGATCGCATCAACAAGGGCACGGTCTACATGACCTACCAGTGGTGGATCGGCAAGTGCAACGAGCTGACCATCCATAAGGTCGACCCGGTCTCGCATACGCCCGAGGACAAGTTCTCCGCCTGCCAGGTCGACGCTATCGCCGACCAGGTCTGGGCCGAGGGCGAGGTGGAGCGTCAGTACACCGAGCTCAAGCAGGCTCTGGTGGACGCCGCCGCTCCCCAGGACGTTGAGCCCGGCGCCGCCAAGTTCGATGACGAGACGCACGTGAATCAAATCGTGTAGTCCCGTTCTCGTTGGCTTTTTGGGCCGGGCGTCCCGTACGTTCGGGAGCCCGGCCCGTTATTTTGAAAGGAAGTGGGGATGAACCGCTTCATCGACATCAACCCGGAGAGGTGCATCGGCTGCGGAACATGCCAGTCCGCCTGTGCCGACGCCCACCGGATGCAGGGTCTTCAGGATACGCCGCGCCTGGCGCTCGTGAAGACCGGCGGTATTTCGGCCGCCCTTGCCTGCCACCATTGCGAGGGTGCCCCCTGCGCCGAGGTTTGCCCGGTGAATGCCATCGAGCACGATGGCGATCGCATCCACGTCAAGGAGCAGGAGTGCATCGGGTGCAGGCTGTGCGCCATCGCGTGCCCCTTCGGAGCCATCCATCCCGATGGCACGTCTATCGCCGGTGTCACAGGCATGTGCGACCCGACGCCTTCGTATCCTAAGTCCCTGAGTAGCCTGCTTACGTGGGCTCCCGGCCAGTACACCTGCGCTGTCAAGTGCGATCTGTGCGCCTTCGATCCGGACGGCCCGCATTGTGTGGCGGCATGCCCCACCAAGGCGCTGACTGTCATGGGCGGCGCGGCCGATCGCGAGCTCGACGAGGCCAAGCGCCTGCGCTCGATCGAAAACGGTCCGTCCGTCGACGTTACCGCTGTGGCCCAGGGCCTGTCCGAGAAAGCAGAAGGGAGCGTAAACAATGGATAGCATGACGCTGTTTATCGCATCGCTTGCCGTCTCGTGCATCGGTGCGCTCGCCTCGGTTCTGCTGATCAAGGCCGATAACGCCGCCAAGACCGCCGGCTGCCTTATCGGCGCCGTCGCCGCGGTGCTTTCGTTTGCAGCCGGTATCCAGGCTGTTCTGGGAGACGTTACCGCTATCGACACCGTGCTGTTCTTCCCGTTCGCTCGCTTCCAGCTGCTGCTCAACCGCCTGTCGGGCGTCTTTGTGGCACTCATCTCGGTGCTGGCGTTTGCCGGGTCGATCTACGGCCTTAACTACTTTGACGAGTACCCGGGCAAGAAGGCCCGTGCGGGATTTTTCTATAACACCTTTGTCGCGTCCATGATGCTTGTCATCACTGCCGACAACGTGTTCTGGTTCCTGGTTGCCTTTGAGCTCATGTCGCTGACGAGCTATTACCTGGTCGTGATTGAGGAGAACCAGCAGTCTATTCATGGCGGTTGGCTCTACTTTGTCATCGCACACGTCGGTTTTGTCCTGATCATGGCGAGCTTTCTGATTCTCGCCAACCATGCAGGCGGTTCGTTTGCCTTCGCCGACATTCGCTCTACCGTCTTTGACCCCACCATCGCCTCGGTCTGCTTTGTGCTTGCTTTCTTTGGCTTTGGTGCCAAGGCCGGTATTATCCCGCTGCATTCGTGGCTGCCCAAGGCGCACCCCGAGGCGCCGTCCAACGTGTCTGCCCTCATGTCCGGCGGAATGATCAAGATCGGTATCTTTGGCATTCTCAAGGTGGGTCTCGACCTGCTGGGTGCCTCGGGCGTTCAGGCATGGTGGGGCATGATCGTGCTCGTTGTCGGCGCGGTCTCGTCGGTTCTCGGCGTTGCCTTCGCCCTGCAGGAGCACGACATCAAGCGTCTGCTGGCCTATCACTCCGTTGAGAACATCGGCATCATCCTGCTGGGTGTGGGCGCCTCGATCTGCGCTCAGGCACTCGGCTACACCGGCATCGCCGTTTTGGCCCTGATGGCCGCGCTCTATCACACGTTCAACCACGCCATGTTTAAGGGCGAGCTGTTCTTGGGCGCCGGTGCGCTGCTGTACTCCACGGGTACCCGCAATATGGAAAAGATGGGCGGCCTGTTCCGCCGCATGCCGGCAACGGCCATCTGCTTCCTCGTTGGCGCGCTCGCCATCTCGGCCATTCCGCCCTTTAACGGCTTTGTGTCCGAGTGGTTTACCTATCAGTCGCTCTTTAACGTATCGACGCTTGCCGACAAGCCCGTCATGATCGTGGCCGTGTTCTCGGCCGTCGCACTTGCCATTACCGGCGCGCTGGCTGTCACGTGCTTCGTCAAGGCCTACGGCGTCTCGTTTGTCTCGGCCCCGCGCTCTGAGGCCGCCGCAAACGCCAAGGAGGTTCCGGCACCCATGGTCTTTGCCCAGGGTTTGTTGGCTGCCATCTGCGTGGTGCTCGGTATTGGCTCTCCGGTTATCGCCCCGGTGCTCGTCGACGTTGCAGCTTCGGTCCTCAACCCCGCGGGCGGCGTCTTTGCGTCTGATGGCATGGAGCTTATGAACCAGTACTCCGGCGCTGCGACATCCACGCCCGCAATCGCCATTGCGCTTGTGGTGCTTGTGGCAATCGCCTGCGCCTTCCGTAAGGCAAAGCAGGTTGGACCGGCGCAGAAGTCTCAGCCGTGGGCGTGCGGCTATGCCCCCGATGCCGAGATGCCTGTCGTCGCCACCACCTTTGCCTCCGATGTCGCTTGGTTTATGAAGCCGCTGTACGACCTGCGCGACCGCTGCACGGCCGTCTGCTGGTCCATTGCGCACTTCTTCCAAAAGCTCACCGGGGTCGCCGAGACCGTGGAGCCCGTGCCCGACCGCGTGCTGGTGGACGCTCCGCATCGTGGTGTCGAGTGGCTCGCCCAGGTCTCGACCAAGCTCGAGAGCGGCGACTACAGCCTCTATATCGTCTATATCGTCGTGGCGCTCGTGGCCTTCTTGGCACTCGCCGTATTTATGGGTTAAGGAGGGGAGCATATGAACAACATCGTGTTGGGTCTTGCCCAAGGCATTCTTGTCATGCTCGTGGCGCCGTTCTTCTCCGGTCTTGGTCGCGTGATCCGTGCCAAGATGCACAATCGCCGCGGTCCAAGCCTCATGCAGGATTACCGCGATATCGCCAAGCTCCTAGCTCGCCCCGAGTCGGTGAGCGAAGACGCAAGCTTTGCCATCCGCATCATGCCCCCGCTGTTTTTTGCCGTTGCCTTTATGCTCGCCATGGGTCTGCCCATCTTTACGGTGGAAAGTCCCATGCCGGTCTTTGGCGATGCCATCACCATCATGTACAGCTTGGCGCTTGCACGCTTCTTCTTCTCTCTGGCCGGCGTCGATTCGTCTAACGCCTACGCCGGTATCGGCGGCATCCGCGAGCTGCTCATGAGCGTGCTCATTGAGCCTTCCATGCTGCTGGCGCTGTTCGCCACGGCGCTGGTGTGCGGCTCGACTGATATCGCCACCATGGGCCAGCGCATCCTGTCGGGAGATATCCAGGCGCCTGTCGCTGTGATCCTTGCTGGTATTGCTTTTGCCGCCGCCTGCTATATGGAGCTGGGCAAGCTTCCGTTTGACCAAGCCGAGGCCGAGCAGGAGCTTCAGGAAGGTCCGCTCGCTGAGCTTTCCGGTCCGTCGCTCGCCATGGCCAAGCTCGCCATGTCCATGAAGCAGGTCGTGATCCTCTCGTGGTTCTGCGCCATTTTTGTGCCTTGGGGTGAGCCTCGGGCTATGGGCGTTGCGGCCGTTCTGGGCGCGGTCATCTTCCTTGTTAAGTGCCTGATCGACTTTGTCGTGTGCGGCGTGATCGAGAACTCCTGCTCGCGCTCGCGCTTTAAGGTGCTCGGTAATCAGACTTGGGCCGTCGTGGGCATCGCCGTTCTGGCGTTTGTCTTCGTCATCGTCGGCGTGTAGGAGAGGGGAGTAACAATGACACTTTCTACCAGTCTGTCCCTTCTCGGCCTGGTCGCCATTCTGGCGCCTATGGTTGGCTCGCTGATCGTGGCCTTCCTGCCGCGTCCGTATGCCAAGTGGACTTCGGCTGTCGCTGCGGCCATCGCCACCGTGGCGAGCGTGGCGCTTGCCGCCACGTATGCGCAGGCAGGCTTTCCGGAGCTTTCGGTTCCGTTTGTATCGTTTGGCAAGGCGCTCGTGCTTGGCTTTGTGTTCGATCGCATGTCGACACTGCTTGCTCCCGCCTTTGTGGGCATCGGCTTGCTTGTCGTGATCTACTCGATCCCGTATATGAGCCAGGACAACCGCGAGCACCCCGATCTTCCGCGCCGTCGCTTCTATGCCTACCTGTCTACCTTTATTGGTGCCATGGCCGGCTTGGTGTACAGCTCGACGCTCGTGGGCCAGCTCGTGTTCTTTGAGATTACGGGTGCCTGCTCTTGGGGTCTTATTAGCTACTACATGACGCCTACGGCCAAGAAGGCCGGCATGAAGGCTCTTATCATCACGCATATCGGTGCACTTGGCCTGTATCTGGGCGCCGCCGTGCTCTTTGCCCATACCGGCACGTTTGCCATAACGGCCATCTCGGGCCTCGATGCGACCGTCAAGGCCGTGGTGCTGCTGATGGTGCTCTTCGCTGCGTGGGCCAAGTCTGCGCAGGTCCCCATGTACATGTGGCTGCCTTCGGCCATGGAGGCGCCGACGCCTGTTTCGGCCTACCTGCATGGTGCTTCGATGGTTAAGGTCGGCGTGTGCGTGTTCGCGCGCGCGCTCGTCTCTGCCGGCGAGGTTCCCGAGATTGTGGGCTGGGTCGCCATTATCGACGCCATGGTCACCATGCTCTTTGGCTTCCTTATGTACCTGCCGCAAAAGGACATGAAGCGCCTGCTGGCCTTCTCCACGATCGCCCAGCTCTCCTATGTGTTCTTTGGTCTGGGCCTTTCGGTCTTTGGCAGCCAGCTGGCCTTTGACGGCGCCGTCTGCCACATCTTTAACCATGCCTTTGCCAAGACGCTGTTCTTCCTCGTCGCCGGTTCGTTCTCCTTTACGCTCGGCACGCGTATGCTGCCCAAGCTGCGCGGCGTGCTCAAGAAGTACCCCGTCAGCGGTATCGGCTTTGCAGTCGCTGCACTCGCTATTGCCGGCGTGCCGCCCATGAACACGTTCTTCTCCAAGTTCCAGATTATCGCCGGCGGCTTTACCGTCGGTGCGGGTAACGCTGCGATCATGGTGCTCGTGCTTATCATGGTTACCGAGACGGTTGCCACCTTTGCCTGGTTCCTCAAATGGATGGGCTACTGCCTGCCCGGCGAGCCGAGCGAGGAAGTTGCCGCCGGCGCGCCGCTCCCCAAGGCGATGGCCTTTGTGTTCGTCGTGCTCGTCATCATGGTCATCGTCAGCGGCCCGCTTTCGGCCAGCTGGATTGGTTAGGAGGTAGAACATGGGTTACCAACTCGTCAACCTGCTGGGCGGCCTTTTGATCGTTACCTCGACCATGGTCGTCGTCAGCAAGTCCATTAAAGTGGCCATCCGCTGGTATGCAGTGCAGTCGCTGATCCTGGTGGGCCTGCTTGCGACCCTCGGCAATGTCACCGGCGCCTCCGAGCTGCTCATGTGGGCCGTGTCGGCATTTGTGACCAAGGTCGTCCTGGTCCCGCTCATCCTTTCGTATGCCTACCGCAAGATGGGCGAGCCGAGCGATCTGGGGCTTTCGAGCGGCATCAAGCCGGCGTGGACCATCTGCCTCATCGCCGTCGAGGTCGCGATCTGCTTTGCCGTGGTGACGCAGATCAAGCTTCCCACGGCCGAGGTCGCCACGCCCGCGCTGGCCATCAGCTTTGCCCACTTCTTCGTGGGCCTGTCCTGCATCATTACGCAACGCAACATCATGAAGCAGATCTTTGGATACTGCCTTATGGAAAACGGCAGCCATGTGACGCTCGCCCTGCTGGCGCCCACGGCTCCCGAGATCGTCGAGACCGGTATCGCAACCGATGCCATCTTCGCGGTCATCATCATGTCCGTCGTCGTGCTCAAGATTTGGCGCACCTACCAGTCGCTTGATTCGCACGACCTTTCCGATCTGAAGGGCTAGGCACATGGATACTTCCACAATGCTCTTGGCACTCGTTGTGTGCCCCCTGGCCCTGTCCGCCATCATGGCCATCGTTCCCAAGACCGCTTCGCGCGGCGTCTTTGAGCTCTGCCATGCCGTCTCGGCTGTGTTTGTGCTCGCGGGGTCGCTCGCTATCGCGCTGCCCGTCTTTACGGACGGCGGCGAGATCTGGGCACTCGATCCCTGGTTCCATGTCGATGCTCTTGGCGCGCTGTTTGTGCTCATCATCGGCGTCATCGGCTTTTGTATCGCCGTCTACTCGATCGGCTTGGTCCGCCAGCTCGTCGCTGGCGGCGCCTATGGCCCCTCGCAGGTAAAGCAGTACTACGCGTTCTACAGCCTGTTCCTGTTTACGATGCTCTTGGCCGCGACGACCAACAACATCATCATTATGTGGGCGGCCATCGAGGCCACCACGCTGGCCTCGGCCCTGCTTGTGGCGCTCAAGAACACGCGCCACGCCCTCGAGGCCACGTGGAAATACATCATGGTCTGCACCGCGGGCGTGGCCTTTGGCCTGTTCGGCACGCTGCTGATCTACGCGAACGCCGCCGACGTGATTTCGAACCCGCATATGGCCGCGTTCCTCTCCGGCATTCTTCCCGAGGCCGACAAGCTCGATCCGGCAATCGTGCGCCTGGCGTTTGCGTTTATCGTGATCGGCTTTGGCACCAAGGCCGAGGTATTTCCGATGCATACCTGGATGCCCGACACGCTCTCCCAGGCACCGGGCTCCATCTCGGCTCTGCTGTCGGGCGTGGTGCTCAAGTGCTCCATGCTTATCATCATCCGCTTTGACATGCTTGCCTCCCATGCCATCGGCAACGACTTCCCGAGCCTGTTGTTGCTGGTGATCGGCGTGCTGTCGATCGTGTTCTCGAGTTTTGCCCTCTTTGCGCAGACCGATATCAAGCGCAAGCTGGCCTATTCTTCGTGCGAGAACGCCGGTGTCATTATGCTTTGCTTGGGGATTGGCGGGCCTTTGGGTATTGCCGCAGCCCTGCTGCATAGCATGTTCCACGGCCTTGCCAAGTCGCTGTGCTTCTGCCTGACCGAAAATGTCGAGCATGCCTTTGGCACGCGCGACCTGAGCCAGATTCGCGGTATCGTCGAGCGTGCGCCCATTACCGCCGCGCTTATGGTCATCGGCTTTTTGGCGCTGGCCGGTTTTCCGCCCTTTGCCATGTTTATCTCGGAGTTTGGTACCTTTGTTGCGGCCTTTGCTGCTGGTAGCCCCTGGTGGCTCGTCGTGATTGTGGCGCTCGCCCTGACCGTTGCCATCAGCGGTCTGACGCGTGTCGTTATCTCGTCGGTCTTTGGTAAGACCCTGCATGAGCCCGTCGATACCGAGCGTCGTGAGTCGAGCGTCTGGATGCTTGTCCCCGAGGCCCTGCTTGCCGCGTGCCTGATCTGGTTTGGCCTTGCCACGCCTCTGCCCGTCGTTCGCGGCGTCGAGAACGCCGTTGCCATCGTGCTCGATCAGGACACCGATGCCCTGCATACCGCGCCGATGTTTCGCGAATTCTTTGGTTCCGAGGCTACTCAGAGCGAGGTGGAGTAACGAATGATTGAAACTGAGAACAAGGTGTATGCCCGCCGCTGCGAGAGCCATGTCGAGGCCCTGCGCCGCGCCGTTCCGGGCTGCATCGAGAAGGTCGAGTGGCAGTGCGAGGACCAGCTGACGATTACCGTCAAGCAGGACAAGCTGCCCGAGGCCGTCCACTACCTGTACTACGAGCGCTACGGCTGGATTCCCGTGATCATCGGCAACGATGAGCGCAGCCTGTGCGGCCGTTACGCCGTGTACTACGTCATCTCCATGGAGGGGGAGGACCCCGGCTGGGTGACCGTGCGCACCGAGGTCGATCCCGCCAAGATGACGTTCCCGTCTGTGACGCCGTTCGTCCCCGCCTGCGTGTGGGGCGAGCGCGAGCTGCGCGATATGTTCGGCCTGATCCCCGAGGGTCTGCCCGATCGTCGCCGCCTGGTGCTGCCCGATGACTGGCCCAGCGGCCTGTACCCGCTGCGCAAGGACTCCATGGACTACCGCTTCCGTCCCGCTCCCGCGAGCGACATGGAAAACTACGAGTTCTTGGCCGATACCAAGGGCAAGGAGACGACGCTCGTCCCTATGGGCCCGCTGCACATTACCTCCGACGAGCCCGGCCACTTCCGCCTGTTCGTCGAGGGCGAGACGATCGTCGACGCCGACTACCGTCTGTTCTATGTGCACCGCGGTATGGAGAAGGTCGCCGAGACGCGCCTGAACTATGACGCCGTGACGTTCCTCGCAGACCGCATCTGCGGCATCTGCGGCTGCGCCCACTCGGTGGCCTACGCCGAGGCCGTCGAGCGCGCTCAGGGCATCCATATCCCGCCGCGCGCCCAGTACATCCGCGCTATCATGCTCGAGGTTGAGCGCCTTCACTCGCATCTGCTCAACATTGGCCTGGCGTCGCACTACACGGGCTTCGATTCCGGCTTCCAGCAGTTCTTCCGCGTCCGCGAGAAGTCCATGGACCTGGCCGAGAAGCTCTCCGGTCACCGCAAGACCTACGGCCTCAACGTGATCGGCGGCGTGCGTCGCGACATTTTGGCCGAGCAGAAGCTTTCCACGCTCACGACCATCCACCAGCTGCGCTCCGAGGTTCAGGAACTCGTCGACGTCTTGCTCTCTACGCCCAACTTTATCGAGCGTACGAGCGGTATCGGCATTCTGGACCGCAAGATCGCACGCGACTTCTCGCCGGTCGGCCCGCTCATGCGTGGCTCGGGCTATGCCCGCGACGTGCGCTTCGACCATCCCTTCGACGGCTACGCCGATCCGGACGTCCAAAAGATGCACGCCGCTACGGCCGACACCTGCGATGCCTTCGGCCGCACCGCCGTCCGCATCCAGGAGGTCTATGATTCGATCGACATGATCGAGACCATGCTCGAGAACTGCCCGTCGGGCCCCATCCTCACCACGGATTGGGAGTACACCCCGCACAAGTACGCCATCGGCGCCACCGAGGCGCCGCGCGGCGAGGACGTGCACTGGGCCATGCTCGGCAATAACCAGAAGTGCTACCGCTGGCGCGCCAAGGCCGCCACGTACAGCAACTGGCCGGTCCTGCGCTACATGTTCCGCGGCAACACCGTGGGCGATGCGGCGCTGATCGTCGGCTCGCTCGACCCGTGCTACTCCTGCACCGACCGCGTGACGGTGACCGATGTCGCCGCCAAGCGCGACCACGTGCTCGACAAGGAGCAGTTCGAGAACGTCTGGCGCGACAAGTCGCCGCTTGCGGGCGAGGGCACCATGGCCGCCCCGCTCGATGAGGAGGCGCTCTAATATGCTGAAGCTTTGGAAGGTTAACGCCAAGGCCGGCGACGCGACGGTCAAGTACCCGTTTGCGCCGTTCCCCACCAACAAGGACATGCGCGGCAAGCCCGAGCACAATGCCGAGCTCTGCATCGCCTGCGGAGCCTGCGGCGTGGCGTGCCCGGCCGATGCCATTCGCATGGACACTGACCTGGCGGCCGATACCATTACCTGGTCGATCGACTACGGCCGCTGCATCTTTTGCGGCCGCTGCGAGGAAGCCTGCCCCATGGAGGCCATCAAGCTCACCGAGGAGTTTGAGCTGGCCGTCATGAGCAAGGACGACCTCACCAGCAAGAGCGTCTACACGCTCGAGCACTGCTCGCGCTGCGGCAAGCCGTTTGCCCCGCACAAGGAGATCGACTATGCCAAGCGCCTGCTGCAAAAGGCCGGCGGCATGGAGGCCGAGCAGGCCGCCCGCACCGTCGGTATGTGCCAGGAGTGCAAACGCGAGCTCGACGCCCTGCGCGCCGCTTCGGCCGTAAAGACCGGCAACGCTGCCGGCATGGCTGCTAACGAGACGCTTGCGTCCGGCGAGCCCCAGGGCCCCGGCTTGGAGTACCTGGGCGGCCACGGCGTGAACCCGGAGTATATCGACCGCGAGCTCAACCCCGATGCGCCCGAGATTCCCGCCGGTCCGGCACCGGTCGAGGGCATCATCATGGATTTTGATACGAAGGAGGAGTAACCATGGCCGAACCCACGCTTTTGCCCGAGCGGCTTCAGTACCGCCCGACCAAGATCGAGCTCGACGAGAGCATTGAGAAGGCCAAGGCGACCCTTCTTAAGAAGATCAAGCGCTCGGTGTACGTCTACCGTGTCGACTGCGGCGGCTGCAACGGCTGCGAGATCGAGATCTTCGGTTCCATCACGCCCGTCTTCGACGTCGAGCGCTTTGGCATCAAGGTCGTGCCCTCGCCCCGTCACGCCGATGTGCTGCTGTACACCGGCGCCGTGACGCGCGCCATGCGCATGCCGGCCCTGCGCGCCTTTGAGGCTGCACCCGATCCCAAGATCGTGGTGTCCTATGGCGCGTGCGGCTGCACGGGCGGCATCTTCTACGACAACTACTGCGTCTGGGGCGGCACGGACAAGATTCTGCCGGTCGATGTCTACATCCCCGGCTGCCCGCCCAGCCCCGCGCAGACCATCTACGGCTTTGCCATGGCGCTCGGTCTGCTGGACCAAAAGCTCCATGCCGAGACCACGGTGGAGGCCGCCGGCGAGCAGGCCGATATCCTGCACCCCGGCGTGCCGTACAAGCTGCGTGTTGCCATCGAGCGCGAAGCTCGCGCCATGAGCGGCTACCGTTACGGCCGCGATTTGGCCAACGAGTTTATGGACACGCTCGAGGGTGCGCCCAAGGGCGATATCCGCGGTGCCATGGCACTGCTCATCGACAAGCAGGATGATCCGCGCCGCGTTGAGGTCTACTCGGCGCTGCAGGATCTGGTGCTGGCCGGAGGTCGCTAGATGGAGCTCACGGACCGCTCTGGTTACTTTGCGGGCCCCGGCATGCTCGGCGGCTCTTTTGGCGATGCCTCGCGTGCAAGCGACGAGGCCGCCGAGGGCGTCGCCGACCCCTGCCTGGGCCACGCGCCCGACCAGGTGGTCTTCTACGAGCTCACGCGTAAGTTTGTGGAGACCGAGGAAGACGTTCCCCAGGAGGCTTGCGACGTGCTGTACTACACGCTCGCCGTGGGCCACCACACCGGCGTGCTCGATTGCTTTGAGCCGCGCCTGTCGGTGCCGGTGAACGTGTTCTATTCGCTCGTCGACGCGCTGCCGGAGGGGGAGGCCAAGACCAAGTTCGAGGCCATCCGCTCCTTTGGCGAGTGCCAGCTCGACAAGGCGGCGGTGCCGTCGCTGCTCGAGGCCTGCGATGCGCTGCTCGACGAACGCGGTTTTCGTGGGTCGGCCAAGGCCGGCATCTCGGTGTTCGACGACGACTTTGGCCTGCATGCCCAGCAGGTCGCGTTTCTGATGAAGTTCCGCGATCTGGTTGAGCGCGTGCGCGATGTGTCGGGCGTGTATCTGACGGGAAGGTTGCAGTAATGGGTCGCGTTGTGGATGGATGTGTGAACGGCGCCCCGCTTGCGGGCATCGTGCTCACGGCGGGAAGCGTGCTGCGTGCCGACGATGCCGCCGGCCCCGTGCTCTCCAAAAAGATGGAAGACGCACCCATCGCCGGTTGGTACACCATCGACGGTGGCCAAACGCCCGAGGACGACATTATTGAGGTCAAGCGCGAGCGTCCGCCGCGTCTGGTCTTGGTCGATGCCGCCGACATGGCGCTGCCCGTCGGCGCCATCCGCTTGCTCGACAAACGTGACGTGGCCCGCAAGTCGATGTTCACCACGCATTCGCTCCCTTTGTCGATTCTGATCGAGGAAATCGAGCAATCGTGCGAAGATATCGTCTTCATAGGGATTCAGCCGGGCGATACGGAGTTCTATAACCCCATGTCCCCGGAGGTCTTTGAGGCCGTCGACGCCGTGTACGACGCCGTGGCCGTCAACGACTTTTCCCACTTTGTCCGCTTGGGGCAAGAGCAATAGGAGCGCTTGTCCCTGCTGATTAGGAAAGAAGTGATTGACATGGCAGATTCCAAGGCGGAGTATCCCGCTCCCGATTGCCTGGCGCCCGCCGCGATCGAGGCCAAGACCGAGGCCGCCGGCGTGACCAAGGCTAACCTGCCGGTCGCCAAGGCCTTTCTGTTGGCAATGTTCGCCGGCGCGTTTATCGCCTTCGGTGGCCTGTTCTTTACGGTGTTTTTGAGCGACAGCACGCTGGGCTGGGGTGCCCAGCGCGTCGTGGGGGGCCTGTGCTTTTGCCTGGGCCTGGTGCTGGTGCTGGTGTGCGGCGCCGAGCTGTTTACCGGCAATTCGCTTATGGTCTGCGCGCTCAAGAGCAAAAAGATCACGCTGGTCCAGATGCTTAAGGCCTGGGTCGTCGTGTGGGTCGGCAATTTTGTCGGTGCCCTGTTCATCGTCTTTTTGGTGTACATGGCCGGCATCTATAAGCTCAACGGCGAGGCGGTCGCCAACTCCATGGTGAGCGTCGCCGCCGGCAAGGTGACGATCGACTGGGTGACGATCTTCTTCCGCGGCATCCTGTGCAACATCTTTGTGTGCCTGGCCGTGTGGATCGGTACCGCCGGCAAGACCGTGGTCGATAAGGTCGTGGGCATTTTGCTGCCCATCGCCGCCTTTGTGGCCTGCGGTTTTGAGCACTGCGTCGCCAACATGTACTTTTTGCCCATGGGTGCCGTGATGCACGCGTGCGGCTATGGTGCCGACGTCGCCGGCGCCGATGCGCTCAACGTCGCGGGTATTGCGTTTAATCTATCCGCCGCCACGCTGGGCAATATCGTGGGCGGCGCGGTTCTGATCGCGCTCGGCTACTGGTTTGTCTACGCCAAGAAGTCCGAGGCGTAAGGTACCGTCTGTTTGACGTTGGCCTCCCGCGGGGCGTTGCCGTGCGGGAGGCTTTTTGGGCTGGGGCTCGTTGCCGGGCTGTTGGCCTGTTGTGTTTGGCTGATGTAAGGGGTAATCGAGATGGCATCTGCTGTGGAGCGTGACGGTCGCGCCGTGGTGACCACATGCGGGGGATGCTATGCCGATTGCGCCTTTGCGGCACGCGTTGAGGACGGTCGCGTGGTGGCCGAGCTGCCGGTGCCGGGGCATCCGTGCGCGGCGCGTGCCCTCTGCGTCCGCGGTCGGCATCGCCTGGCAATGCCGTTTGACGAGCACGACCGCATCATGCACCCCATGCGCCGACGAGCTGATGGTTCGGGGTTCGATGTGATTTCGTGGGACGAGGCGTTCGCGCAGATTGCCAAGCGTCTTTTGGGGATTGTTGACGAGCGCGGACCTCGTGCGCTGGGCATGACGCTCGGCGTGCCCTCGTTCGACCGCTACTGGGGCTATCGTCTTATGCACGCGCTGGGTTCGCCCAACGTGTACGGTGCCGATGGCGCCTGCGAGGTAAGCCGTCTCACTGGTTGGGAGCATAGCTTGGGTTATAGCCCCGCCTCCGACCTGGCGCATACCGATTGCATTATGTACCTGGGGCGTTCCATTGTCGATTCGTCGACGATGGGGGCCGTTGATGCACTCAACGATGCGCGCCGGCGCGGGGCGAAGATCATCGTGGTCGACCCCCGGCGCAGCGGCTCGGCTGCGTTTGCCGACCGCTGGCTGCGCGTACGCCCGGGCTGCGACCTGGCCTTGCTGCTGGGCATTGTGCATGTGCTCATTGCCGAGGGCCTGTACGACCACGAGTTCGTTGCCCGCTATACCAAGGGTTTTGACGAGCTGGCGCAGACTGCTGCTGTTTGGACGCCCGAGTGGGCTGAGTCGATGTGCGATGTGCCGGCGGACGATATCCGAGCGACTGCGCGTGATTTGGCTGCCGCCGCGCCTGCTGCGGTGGTGGACGCTGGCTTTCATGGCGGCATCGGTATCGCGTATGCGAACAGTACCCAGACGGCGCGAGCTATCTGCTTGGTCGATGTGCTGCTGGGCTGCATCGGGCATGCGGGCGGCGCGCTCAATTCGCCCACGCCGCTTGTGTTGGGCGACCTCGATCCCACGCGCTTTGCGACGCCGCCGGTGCCGCGTGGGCCCAAGCTGGGGTCCGAGCGCTATCCACTGGTCGATCCGGTGCGCGGCCTGTGCACGACCATCGGTCAGTCGATTCTTGCCGGCGATTTGCGTGGGCTCATCGTCTATGCCAGTAACCCCGGTGCGGGCTATGGCAATGCACAGGCTTGGTTGAGTATTTTACAGCAGCTCGACTTGCTCGTGACGATTGATATTCGCTGGTCCGAGACGGCGCGTGCTTCTGATTTCGTGCTGCCCGACGTGACGTATCTGGAGGCTGACCGCGGCGTGGGAACGCTGGCGGGCGCCAACGATGCGCGCGTGTTCTACCGCAACGCCGTGCTGCCTGTGCAGCATGACGACACACGTCCCGGTCGGGAGATTTTTGCCGGTCTGGCGCAGGCGTGTGGCGTGGGCGAGTACTTCCAGTTTACGTCTGACGATCTGGCGGCTGCCCAGGTGGCGCCTTTTGGGATTGATCTGGACGAGCTCAAAGAGCGCGGCTGGGCCGATACGGGCATGGCGCTGCCGACGCGCACGGGTGAGCCGGTGATTCCGCTTGCCGGCGGCAAGATTGCGCTGGCAAGCGACATATGGGAGCGAGCCGGCATGGGTCGTGTGCCCAACTGGATCGCTCCCATGGTGGAGCCCGGCCCGGGGATGTTTCGCCTCATTAGCGGCAACCGTCCCTTTGAGTCGCATACCTCGCGCAGGCTCGCGGCAGCAGGTGCCGCCGAGGCGGGTTCCGACTTGGACGCCGTGCAGATGAATGCCGGTGTTGCCACACGCATGGGTATCGCCAATGGCGAGGTCGTCGAGCTGGTGAGCGATATGGGCCGCGACCGCGTGCGCGTGGAGACGACGCCGTATCTGCATCCGGCGTGCATCTTCACCTCGGCCGCTCCCGGCGGGCGTTCGTTTGGTGCCGATGCCGGCGGCGCTCAAGCCTTGGGCGTGGGCCCGCTCGACCATACACCGTTGCGTTGGGACCCGTTGACGGGCGCCGCGCTCACCCAGGAAAACGCCGTTCGCGTGGAAAAGATCGCGGCACGCGAGGATAATAGCGATTGATTGATTCAGCCGATCGAATTGGCTGATAGTTTGACGTTCGAACGATTGATTCACCTTTGGTTTTGAAAGGTCGCACATGAGCGATAGCCAGAACATGTCCGATGAGGTGCGCGCCCGCCTGCGTGCCATTCCTTCCGTCAACGAGCTGCTTGCCGAGTGGCCGGTGGTGAAGGCGGCGGGGGAGACCTGCGACGCGGTGGTGCATGCCGCCGTCACGGCCGAGCTCGATGAGGAGCGCGCCGCGATTCGTGCCGGCGCTGCCCCGCGTTCCAAGCGCGAGCTGGCCTCGGCCATCGAGTGGCGTGCGCATCGCTCCGCGCTGCCGAGCCTGCGTCCCGCCGTCAACGCCACGGGTGTGGTTATCCATACCAACTTGGGTCGCGCCCCGCTCGCGGAGTCGGCCGCCAAGGCCGTGGCCGAGGTCGCGCGCGGCTACAGCACGCTCGAGTACAGCGTGGACACCTGCTCGCGCGGGTCGCGCAAGGAGCATGCCGCGCAGCTCATCCGCTCGCTTACCGGTGCCGAGGACGCGCTGGTCGTTAACAATAACGCGGCCGCCGTGCTGTTGGTGCTGGCGACCCATGCCGCAGGCAAGGAGGTCATCGTCAGCCGCGGCGAGCTTGTCGAGATTGGCGGCAGCTTCCGTATCCCCGATGTCATGGCGGCTTCGGGCGCCAAACTCGTCGAGGTCGGCGCCACCAACCGCACGCATTTGAGCGACTACGAGCGCGCCATCACGCCCGATACGGCGATGATCCTTAAGGTCCATCCTTCCAACTATCGCATCGAGGGTTTTCACGAGGAAGTGGGTTCTCGGGAGCTTGCGGCGCTTGCTCACATGCATGGCCTGCTGTTCTACGAGGACCAGGGCTCGGGCGCGCTGTTGCCCGATGACATCCTGGTGCGCGGCGGTGAGGAGCCCACGCCGGCTTCGGTCGCGGCGGGGCTCGATCTGGTTTCGTGCTCGGGCGATAAACTGCTCGGTGCCGCACAGGCGGGCATTATCATGGGCCGTCGTGACCTGGTCCAGGCCTGTGGGTCACATCCGCTTATGCGCGCCCTGCGCCCGGGTAAGCTCGCGCTGGCGGCGCTCGAGGCTACACTGCGCATCTACATGGACGGTGCCTACGTGGCCCATCGTGATATTCCGGTGCTCAGTATGCTTACGATGCCACAGGCCCATTTGGAACGACGTGCCCGCAAACTGCGCGATCGTATGGTCGCCGGCCTCGATAAGGCTGGCTGCCCGTGTGCCGTGCAGGTGGAAATCGTCGAGGAGTCATCGACTCCCGGCGGCGGCTCGCTTCCTACCGTCGAGCTACCCACGATGTGCGTTGCCGTGCGTCTTGTTGACGCACACCTGACGGTCGATGCGCTCAAGCGCTCGCTTGTTCAGGACTTTGACACGCCGGTTGTCACG
The DNA here is from genome assembly GCA_048236535.1 of Collinsella sp. GTDB lineage: Bacteria > Actinomycetota > Coriobacteriia > Coriobacteriales > Coriobacteriaceae > Collinsella. Next base: position 93,482 of record DBFAQQ010000021.1, read on the forward strand.
CGAACCTCGCGCGATCGCATTTTGTTTGACGTGCGTACGCTCTTGGGCGACTGCGATATCGAGACGGCGGCAACGACGCTTGTCGCGTGCGTTAAGAAGGCGATTGCTCGATGAGTGAGGTTCAGGCGCTGGTGGAGTGTCCCGTTATCGTTGGCACGGCGGGCCACGTCGACCACGGTAAGTCGGCGCTGATCGAGGCGCTGACCGGCAAGAATCCCGACCGCCTGGAGGTCGAGCGTCGTCGCGGCATGACGGTGGAGCTGGGCTTTGGCGAGCTGGTACTACCGAGCGGCAAGATCGTTGGTCTGGTCGACGTGCCGGGCCACGCGCATTACCTGCGCGCCATGGTGCAGGGTGCGACAGGCATCGACGTTGCCGTGCTGGTGGTCTCTGCCGTTGAGGGCGTAATGCCGCAGACGCGCGAGCACGTGCACGTGCTGGAGCTGCTGGGCGTCACGCATATGGTGGTCGCGCTGACTATGTGTGACCTGGCCGATGCCGAGATGACCGAGCTTGCCGAGCTCGATGTCGATGACTTTTTGTCGGATACCGTGTTTGCGGGCGCGCCGATTGTGCCAGTGTCGTCCAAGACGGGCGAGGGGATCGACGGGCTGCTTGCGGTGCTCGATGACCAGGTAAGTGCCTGCTGGGACGCCTGCCGCGACCGTTCTGATCGGAGCAATGCCGCGCCGCGCCTGCCGATTGACCGCTGCTTTACGATCAAGGGCGTCGGCACCGTCGTGACGGGAACGCTGCACGATGCGCCGGTTGCGGTGGGCGACGAGCTGATGGCCTTGCCGTCGCGTACGGCTTGTCGCGTGCGCGGGATTCAGGTGCATGGTGATACGCCGCGAGCACTGTCCGGACAGCGCGTGGCACTCAACTTGGTGGGCGATGGTGTTGCCGCGCTCGATCGCGGTGAGATGCTCGGCGTGGCGGATCGCTTTGGTCAGACGTTGCGCTTTATGATGACGTTCACCTACCTGGGTCGCGAGGGCGCCAAGCCGCGCGTGCTCGAGTCGGGCGCGCGTGTGCATGTGATGGCCGGCACGGCCGAGGTCGTCGGCCGCATCATGCTATTGGAGGGCGAGGCCCCCATGGCGGTGGGCGAGACCCGTACCGTGCAGGTGCGCCTGGATGATCCGCTGCCGCTGCGTGCCGGAGACCATGCCGTGGTGCTGTCGTATTCGCCCGTTATGCTCATCGGCGGCGGGCGCGTACTACTTTCGCGCTGCCGTCGCTCGCGCGAGCTTTCGGCGGGGGAGCGTGCGCTGTATGTGGCGCTCGAGTCCGGCGATATCGCGGGCGGTGTGGGCGCTTGGCTTGCGCTGCAGGCGCTGCCGGTTACGGTGATTGATGTTGCCGAGGCTTTGGATCTTGGTATCGGCGAGGTCGATGCCGCATTGCGCGGGTTGGTGGCGCGGGGCTCCGTTCGCAAGCTTGCCGCGGGCGATGCGGACCTCCTGGCGGACGCCGTGGTGCTCGACGCCGCGATGGATGCCCTGGCGGCGACCCTGTCGGCCATGCACACGGCAGCTCCCAAGGAGACGGGCTTTACGCCCGGCGCCGTTGCCCATGCTGCGTGGCCTGCCGCTGATGAAGGCGTTGCCGCGGCTCTGATTGCCGAGGGCTGCTCGCGTGGCGTGTGCGCCGCCGAGGGCGCCGAGGTATTCGATCCGCATTCGGCCGCCGCGGCGGCACGCGTGGTGCGAGAGGCTTGCGAGCGCATCGTCGCGCTGCTTGATGAGGCTGGCCTGGATGCACCGGCGCTTCCCGAGGTGGGCGAACAGCTGCAGCTCGGTCGCGACACCATGACGCGTGCCATGCGCGAGCTTTCGCTCAACCGTTCGATCGTTAAGGTCGAGCGCGACGTTGCCCTGTCTGCTGCTGCCGAGGCCCATGCGCGTGAGCTCGCCGCCGCCGCCATTGAGGCAGCCGGCGGCGCAGCCACCACGAGCGTGCTGCGCGAGGCCCTGGGTGTGTCGCGCAAACGTGCCATCAGCATCTTGGAGCACCTAGATGCCGTGCGCTTTACAGTGCTCGACAAGGATGCCGGCGGCCTGAGGTCCCTACGCTAGGCCGGTCACCCGCTCCCGCCTCCTCAGTTGCGGTGAAATAGTTCCTGTTTTTGGGGTCTTGCAGCCTAAGCAAGAACTATTCCACCGCAACTTCTTGCTCGTCTTTTTTGGGATGGAGCCGTTTCGGTTTGGTAAAATACCTCCGCACTTGGGAACGGATGGGCTCCGGTGGGCTCCGCGGTCCTCAAAACCGTTGCGAGGCGTGCAAAACGTCTTGGATGTGTTCGATTCACATACGTTCCCGCCATACGCTACCAGCGCTTTTGTGCTCGCGGTCTTGCTGCGTGCCGCAAAGGCGCTGTTTTGTTTTTGCATGGGTTTGCCGTGCCGTCCGCTTTATCGGCGACGGTATTTGGCTTCGTATGTTGGGTTTTGAGCATGCCGATGGAGGTGTTTTGCCGTATGACTACCGTAAGACGTGCCGATCTTTCTTGTGTCGTCCAGGCGGGCGGGCTGTCCTCGCGCATGGGCTGCGATAAGGCACGCATGGCGTTTTGCGGCGAGCCGCTCATCGAGCGCGTGCTGGGTCGGCTGGCGCCAGTTGCCGGCGAGTTGGTCGTGACGACGTCGCGCCCCAGCGAGCTTGTCTACCTTGAGGAGCGCGCGTTTGGCGGCCTGGTGCCGCGTGTGGTGGCGGACCTTGAAGGGCCGGCGGGCGCCATGCGCGGCATCGCGAGCTCGTTGGTCGCGGCCCGATTGCCGCTCGTGGCGATTGTCGCCTGCGATATGCCGTTTGTCTCGCCAGGGCTCATCGGCGCGCTTGCCGATCGTGTCGAGGCCGAGGCGCTCGATGTGTGCGTTCCGCGCGAGGAGCGGGGGATTGAGCCGCTTTGCGCCGTCTGGCGCCGTGACGCGTGTGCGCCAGTTGCCCAAGAGCTGCTCGCCGGTGACCGCCAGCGCATTCGCTGCCTGATTAATCGCGTTCAGGCTGGTTATATGGATGAGCCGCAGATCGTTAAGGTCGCAGGCTCGACGCTCTGCTTCGAAAACGTCAATACGCCCGAGGAGTTTGCGGCGGCCGAGTTGCTCGCCTAGACGATTGGAGTTGCTATGTCTCACGATATCTGCCCCGATACCGGGGAACCTTGCACTTGTGATGGGTCCGAGCCCTGCACTTGTGGCTGCGGCGGTTGCGGGCATACGCCCGAGGAGGAAGCCGCGGCGGCCGCGTATCGTGAGTCGCATCGCCAGGCGCCGTCCGGTGATGCCCTCGACCACGAACGCAAGATCATCGTGTCGTTCGACAGCACCTTCGATGTGATGGAATGCGAGCAACTGTGCCTTGCCGCCGGTGTGCCCGGGCGCATCATGCCGCTGCCCGGCTCCATTACCGCCGGCTGTGGACTTTGCTGGGTCATGCCGTTCTCCGGCGATGCCCTCGCCGCCTTCCGCGCTGCCACCGAAGGCCGCATAACTCCCGCCGACTACCATCAGCTCGTCCTCTAACCACCAACACCACCACATTGGGGACAGTGCACCTTTGTGGTGGTTTGGAACATGTGGACGAAACAGCTTCGAAACACGCGATTTGTACGTCGGGTGCTCAAAAACGCTTCTACCTGCATCGTAATCAAAATGAAACATCTGCTCGTCGGCTTATGCGAAACTTTGCTGCAACAGTGCGATATTATCCATACTCAATAAAGTTCGCGGCGCATAGGGTGCCGCGACCAACATTTTTCGTTTCCCATCATTGGAGGAAGCATGAGCTACACGCAGAAAGTTCTCGAAGAGCTCAAGGCCCGCTATCCCGAGCAGCCTGAGTTCATCCAGGCCGCGACCGAGATCCTCGGCACCATTCAGCCGGCGCTCGACGCCCACCCCGAGTACGAGGAGGCCGCCCTGCTTGAGCGCCTCGTCGAGCCCGAGCGCATCGTTATGTTCCGTGTTCCCTGGGTCGACGACCAGGGCAAGGTCCAGGTCAACCGCGGCTACCGCGTCGAGTTCAACTCTGCCATTGGACCCTACAAGGGCGGCCTGCGCTTTAACCCGACGGTCACCCTGGGCATGCTCAAGTTCCTGGGCCTGGAGCAGATCCTCAAGAACAGCCTGACCACCCTTCCCATGGGCGGCGGCAAGGGCGGTTCCGACTTTGACCCCAAGGGCAAGTCCAACAACGAGATCATGCACTTCTGCCAGTCCTTCATGACCGAGCTCTATCGCCACATTGGCCCCAACACCGACGTTCCCGCCGGCGACCTGGGCGTTGGCGGCCGCGAGGTTGCCTACCTGTTCGGTCAGTACAAGCGCCTGACCAACGAGTGGACCGGCGTCCTCACCGGCAAGGGTCTCTCCTTTGGCGGCTCGCTCGCCCGTACCGAGGCCACCGGCTACGGCCTGGTCTACTTTGTGGACGAGTACCTCAAGAGCCGCGGCGACTCCTTCGAGGGCAAGAACGTCGTCGTTCACGGCTCCGGTAACGTCGCCATCTACGCGGTCCAGAAGGTCGCCCAGCTCGGCGGCAAGGTGCTGGCCTGCTCCGATACCCACGGCTGGGTCGAGGATCCCGACGGCATCGACTATACCGTGCTCGAGCACGTCTACAACAAGAAGCGCTCCGGCCACGACAAGGGCGTCACGCTCGCCATGTACGTTGACGAGAAGCCCAACGCCGTGTGGCACGAGGGCGACGGCCGCGGCGTGTGGCAGCTGCCCTGCGACATCGCGCTGCCCTGCGCTCGCGAGAACACGCTGCTGCTCGAGGATGCCCAGGCGCTCGTCGCCAACGGCTGCAAGGTGGTCGGCGAGGGCGCGAACATGCCCACGACCATCGAGGCCACGACCTACTTCCAGGAGAACGGCGTCGCCTTTATGCCCGGTAAGGCTGCCAACGCCGGCGGCGTGCTCGTGTCCGGCCTGGAGATGAGCCAGAATGCTGAGCACCTGTCCTGGACCTTCGAGGAGGTCGACGGCAAGCTTGAGCAGCTCATGCGCGGCATGTTCCACAACGTGGACGACACCGCCAAGGAGTACGGCCAGGAGGGCAACTTTGTCATGGGCGCTAACATCGCCGGCTTCCTGAAGGTCGCCGACGCCATGCTCGCCCAGGGCGTCTGCTAAATCTTCGCTCGGCATAGCATGTGATAAGGCTCTCAGCCATTCCGGCTGTGAGCCTTTTTTGATCCGAAGGGGACGGAGGAAAACGGATCATTTCCCTCGGCCCTCTGCCGGCCGCCCCTTAAGTTGCGGTGAAATACGGACTGTTGGGCGCCCTAAGCCCGACAAACAGTCCGTATTTCACCGCAAGTTATGGATGGGAGGGAGGTTTTTGTGCTGTGGAAGGTCGCGGCCCCTCGTTTGGTACACTTAAAAGTACTGGACAAGTGAAGAGATGGGGGAGAACGTGCTCAAGTTCGGTACCTACGTCCGTGTTGGAAACGCGGCCGAAGCCTATGAGCTCTTACAGAAGAACCGCAACAACAAGATTGTGGGCGGCGGCATCTGGATGCGCCTGGGTTCGCGTCGCGTGGCGACGGCGATTGACCTTTCGGCCTGCGGACTCGATCAGATCGAGGAGACCGAGACCGAGTTTCGCATCGGTGCCATGTGCACCCTGCGCCAGCTCGAGCGTCATGCCGGGCTCAACGCGCTTGTCAACAATGTCTTTGAGTTCGCCGTCCACGACATCGTGGGCGTGCAGCTGCGCAATACCGCCACGGTGGGCGGCAGCATCTACGGCCGCTTTGGCTTCTCGGACGTTCTCTCCGCCTTCCTCGCGCTCGATTCGTACGTTGAGCTGACGGGTGCCGGCCGCGTGCCGCTCGCCGAGTTCGTGGACATGGGCTATGTGCGCGACGTGATCGAGCACGTCGTGGTCGTTAAGCACGATTACCGTGCGAGCTACGAGGCCGTGCGCAAGGCCGCGACCGACTTCCCCTCCTTAAACGTCACTGCCGCCTGGTGGGACAACACCTGGCACGTCACCGTGGGCGCCCGCCCGTTGCGCGCGACCCTGGTGCAGGGCGAGGCAAGTGGCCTGGTGAGCGAGCAGCCTTCCGAGGACGAGCTGCGCGCCCTGGCCGCATCCGTGCGTGCCCTGAGCTACGGCACCAACCTGTGGGGCTCTGCTGAGTATCGCCGCCGCATTTCGGCTCCGCTCGCCATCCAGGCTGTGCGTCGCGCCGCCGGCATCGAGCTTTCCGCCGCGCTTGCCCGCGAGCTCGAGACCGTGCAGATCCCCAAGTTTGCCACGGACGAGTATTCCTGCCGCCGCGTGCCCGGCGTCGATTCTAGCGAGGTGCGCTAATGGCTGCCAAACTCATCGATCTTTCCTTTACGCTCAACGGCCGCAAGGTCAAGGTTCAGATTGCCCCCGACACCATGCTCTTTGCGCTGCTGCGCGAGCAGGGGTGTGCGTCGGTGCGCTGTGCCTGCGAAACCACCAACTGCGGCCTGTGCACGGTGTGGCTCGACGGCGACCCGGTGCTGAGCTGCTCGGTTCCCGCCGCGCGCGTCGAGGGCCGCTCCATCACCACGCTCGAGGGCCTCAAGGCCGAGTCCGAGGCGCTCGCCCGCGCAATGGCTGCCGAAGGTGCCGAGCAGTGCGGTTTTTGCGCCCCTGGCCTTATCATGAACGTGCTGGCGCTTGCCCGCGCCGCCAAGGAGGACCCGAGCCTCGTCGCCACGCGCGAGGAGCTCTCGCGCCAGCTGGCCGGCAACCTCTGCCGTTGCAGCGGCTACGAGAGCCAGCTGCGCGCCATCGTCCGCTTCCTCAACGAGTCCGGCGTGCAGGTGGGCTTCGAGATGCCCGAGCTGCCCGTCAACGACACGAGCTCCGACGGCGTCTCCTACAAGCAGATCACCCACAAGCAGCCCAAGAAGGACTCGAAGGCGCTACTCGAGGGTCGTCCCGTCTACACGGGCGACCTGGTGCCCGCCGGCGCGCTCATCGTCAAACTCAAGCGCAGCCCGTATGCGCGCGCCAAGATCCGCTCTATCGACACCTCGCGCGCCCTGAAGGTGCCCGGCGTCGTGGGCGTCTACACCTACGAGGACGTGCCCAAGCGCCGCTTTACCATCGCCGGCCAGAGCTATCCGCAGCCGAGTCCCTACGACCGCCTGATTCTCGAGAACCTCGTGCGCTACCAAAACGAGGAGGTGGCGATCGTTGCCGCCGAGACCGAGGAGGCCGCCGACAAGGCGCTCAAGCTCATCAAAGTCGACTACGAGGTGCTCGAGCCCCTGCTCGACTTTACCCAGGCGCTCGATAACGACATCGTGGTCCACCCCGAGGGCGACGTGACCTTTATGTTCCCGCAGGGCGGCGACGTTGCTCGCAACCTGGTGTGCAGCGGTACCAGCGATTTTGGCGACTTAGACGAAGCGTTCGCCCAGAGTGACATCGTCTTCACCCGCACTTACACCAGCCAGGCCACGCAGACTGCGCCCATGGAGACCTTCCGCGCCTTCGCGACGACCGACGCCTTCGGCCGCATCTCGGTGACCACCTCCACGCAGGTGCCCTTCCATGTGCGCCGCATGGTCGCGCAGTCGCTCGATATTCCGCAGTCGCAGGTGCAGGTCATTAAGCCGCGCATCGGTGGCGGCTTTGGCTCCAAGCAGACGGGCTGCTGCGAGATCTTCGTTGCGTTTGTGACGCAGCAGACCGGCCGTCCGAGCTACTGCTGCTACACCCGTGAGGAGACTATCACCGCGGGCAACTCGCGCCACCAGATGCAGATGACCGTTAAGCTTGGCGCTATGAACGACGGCACCATCACGGCCATCGATCTGCACACGCTGTCCAACGCCGGCGCGTACGGCGAGCATGCCACCACGACGATCGGCCTCTCGGGCCACAAGAGCCTGCCCATCTACAACCATGTGAAGGCGAGCCGCTTTAGCTGGGACGCCGTCTACACCAATACCAACCGCGGCGGTGCGTATCGCGGTTACGGTGCCACCCAGGGCCAATTTGCCGTGGAGAGTGCCGTCAACGAGCTCGCCGATATGCTGCACATGGACCCCGCCGACCTGCGCCTTAAGAACATCGTGCGCGAGGGCGAGATCATGCCGCAGTACTACAACGAGAAGCTCAACGCCTGCGCGCTCGACCGCTGCCTGCTGCGCGCGATGGACATGATCGGCTGGCGAGACAAGCCGCTGGCCGTCGACCTGGGCGACCGCGTGCGTGCTCTGGGCTGTGCGCTCACCATGCAGGGCTCGGGCATTTCCAACGTGGACATCGCCGGCATCGACATGCGCCTGGAAGAGGACGGCTTCATTACCATCGGCACCGGCGCTACCGATAACGGCATGGGCGTCGACACGATTCTGGCGCAGATTGCCGCCGAGGAGCTGGGTGTGGAGAGTTCGATGATCGTGGTGCGCGGCGTGGACACCGATGTGTCGCCGTTCGACGCCGGCTCGTACGCGAGCTCGGGCACGTACGTGACAGGTCTGGCAGCCAAGAACGCCGCGACCGAGCTGCGCGAGAAGATTTGCGCCAAGGCCGCCCAGATGTGGGATGTGGAAGCCGCCGATGTGGTCTTCGACGGTCAGTACGTGCGCCTGTCCGACGAGCGCGCCGCGCGCGAGCAGAACCGCTACCTCACGCTGCGCGACTTTGCTAACCTGTGCGTCAAGAACATCGCGGGCGGCGACGCGCTCACCTCGCATGCCTCTGCCTGCCTGCCCGTTTCGCCTCCGCCGTTTATGGCCGGCATTGCCGAGGTCGAGGTCGACAAGGCCACCGGCAAGGTGACTGTGGTGGACTATGCGGCGGCTGTGGACTGCGGCACCGTGATCAACGAGGCGCTCGCGCGCGTCCAGGCCGAGGGCGGCATTGCCCAGGGCATCGGTCACGCACTCTACGAGATCGTCGAGCACGATGACCGAGGTCGTCTGCGCACCGGCAACTTTATGAGCTACAAGCTGCCCACGCGTCTGGATATCGGCAGCATTCGCGTGGCCTTTGAGCCGAGCTACGAGCCGACGGGCCCGTTTGGCGCCAAGTCGATCGGCGAGGTCGTCATCAACACGCCGCTCGCCGCCGTGGCCTCGGCCGTGGCACACGCCACCGGCCACCAGGTCCGTTCGCTGCCGATCACGCCCGAGAAGGCCCTGCTGGGGGAGTAGGCGAGGCGACGCAGCCGCTGCTCTTTGGCAAGCCCGGGGAAACTGCAGCCCACTTTTCGTCCGAATTGTGGGCTGCAGGAGATAGCCGATGGGGGGTAGCTAATTTGGGACGGGGCTTTTTTAGCTACCCCGCTTGTGGGGGTAGCTAAAAAAGCCCCGTCCCAAATTAGCTACCCTGTTCCGCTGTAACTCGTGGTGAGGTCGTGAGCCTGTAAAAGGTGTGCGTGCGCTTGCCGTTCGTATCTGCTATCATTCCTAGTCTGTGCGCTCATGCGGGCGTGGCGGAATTGGTAGACGCGCCAGATTTAGGTTCTGGTGGGATTCCCGTGAAGGTTCGAGTCCTTTCGCCCGCACCATCGCACCTGCGTCGGCCCTGGCCGTCGCGACACTTTGTTGCATAAAGGTACCAGCACCTCAGATAAGCTGGGCAGTATGAGGAGGAACGTGTTGAACATCACCGCTTCTGACGTCAAGGACGCCAAGCTCACCGCTACGGTCACCATCCCGGCCGCCGACGTCGACGCCGCGATCAAGAAGGCCTACAAGGACACCGCCAAGAAGTACCGCTTCCCGGGCTTCCGTGCCGGTAAGGCTCCCCGTCCGGTCATCGACTCCGCCCTTGGCGCCGAGGCTACCCTCGCTCAGGCCACCAACGACCTGATCGCCGCCAACGAGCCCGCCGTCCTCAACGAGCTGGACATCGTCCCCACCAAGAGCGGTGACTACAAGGAGCTCGACCTCGCCAAGGATCACGAGGACTACACCTACACCGTCGAGTTCTCCCTGCGTCCCGCCGCTGAGCTCTCCTCCTTCGACGCCGTCGAGATCGAGATGCCTCCCGCGGAGGTCACCGAGTCCGAGATCAACAACCAGGTCGAGATGCTCCTCAACTACCGTGCCACCTTCGAGGACGTCGAGGGTCGCGCCGTCGAGGCCGAGGACTACGTCACTGTCGACCTCAAGGCCGTCGAGAACGCCGACAACTTTGCCGCCGAGGGCCGTATGCTCATCGCCGGTAGCGATAGCAACCCCAAGGAGTTCAACGAGGCCCTGATCGGCGCTAACGTTGACGACGTCAAGACCGTCACCTGGACCGACGAGGTCGAGGAGGGCGAGGAGGCCGAGACCCACACCGTCGAGGTCACCGTCAAGGGCATCAAGGTCCGCAACACCCCCGAGCTCACCGACGAGCTCGTCAAGTCCGACTTTGGCTTCGACAACATTGAGGCCATGCGCGACGCCATCAAGATCGAGATCGAGCAGGACAAGGCTTCCCGCCTCCCGGCCGAGAAGGAGAACCGTTGCGTCTCCGCTCTCGCCGAGCGCCTGCAGCTCGAGGAGATGGACGCCGACTACGAGCAGTCCGTCTTTGAGGAGCTTGGCCAGAACTTCCTGTCCAACCTCGCTGCCCGCGGCATGACGCTGGACACCTGGCTGCCCGCTTCCGGCCTGACCATGGAGCAGTTCATCGGCGACCTGCACAAGCAGGCCAACGACGTTGCCCGTGAGTCCCTGGCTCTCGACGCCCTCGCCCGCGAGCTCAAGATCGAGGTCACCGAGGACGACATCAACGCCGAGTTCGAGAAGGCTGGCGTCAAGGACGTCGAGGCTTCCAAGACCGAGTTCATCGCCGATGGCCGCATGCCTGCCGTCCGCGAGTCCATCCGTCGCTCCAAGGCCGTCGACCACCTGGTCGAGAACGCCAAGGTGACCGAGGTCGACGAGACCGCCAAGGACGCCGAGTAATTCTCGCCACCTTGCCCGCGAGCGCATGCGTGCGCCCGTGATGGGGTAAAGTTATACACCGGTTATCCGGTTGCTTCGTACGGTGCCAGCCAATGCATAGCATGCGGGCACCGTACGTCTATCTAGAACCAATTTGGTCCGCAAGAGAGAAATGGAGATGCGTATGATCGCCAAGTTCGATTCCGCCCTCGTGCCATACGTTATCGAGCAGACGCCGCGCGGCGAGCGCAGCTACGATATCTATTCGCGCCTGCTCAACGACCGCATCATCTTCTTGGGCGAGGAGATCAACTCCGTCAGCGCCAACCTGGTCGTTGCCCAGCTGCTGCATCTTGAGAGCCAGGATGCCGAGAAGGATATCTCGCTCTACATCAATTCGCCCGGTGGCGAGGTCTACTCCGGCCTGGCGATTCTTGACACCATGAACTTCATCAAGCCGCAGGTCTCCACCATCTGCGTCGGTATGGCCGCGTCCATGGCCGCCGTGCTGCTTTCGGCCGGCGCCAAGGGCAAGCGCTTCTGCCTGCCGCACTCCAAGGTCATGATTCACCAGCCCAGCGGCGGTGCCCAGGGCCAGCAGACCGAGATCGAGATCGTGGCCGAGGAGATCAAGAAGACCCGCCGCGAGCTCAACCAGATCCTGTCCGACGCCTCGGGCCAGCCCATCGAGAAGGTCCAGGCCGATACCGAGCGCGACAACTACCTGACCGCTTCTGAGGCCCTCGACTACGGCCTGATCGACCGTATCGTCACCTCGCGCGACCTTGCCGCGAAGGACGCCTAGGATGGCCGGCAACATGCAGGACAACTTCGACGAGAACGGCAACCCCATCCGCTGCTCCTTCTGCGGAAAAGAGCAGGGGCAGGTTCGCCGCCTTGTAAAGGGTCCGACCAACATCTTTATCTGCGACGAGTGCGTCGCCGCCTGCTCCGAGATTCTGGAGGAGTCGCTGGCTTCGGACTTTATGGATGCCGCCCGCAACGGCAAGCTGCCAGGCTTCCTCAACGACCATGGCCAGGCTGCATCCCAGCCCGCCGTGGATCCCGAGACCGAGGGTTTTGAGCTCGAGGACGACCGTCAGGTCATCACGCACGTGCCGACGCCGCACGAGATCTATGACGAGCTTTCGGCCTATGTCATGGGCCAGGAGGACGCCAAGCGCGCCATGTCGGTGGCCGTGTACAACCACTACCGTCGTGTGATCGAGGGTGGCGCTGCGCTTTCGGCCTTTGACGACGGTTTGGACTCGCAGCTCGACGACGATATGGACGAGGTAGAGCTCGCCAAGTCCAACATCCTGCTGCTCGGTCCCACCGGTACCGGCAAGACCCTGTTGGCCCAGACGCTCGCGCGCATCCTCGAGGTGCCGTTTGCCATCGCCGATGCCACCGCGCTTACCGAGGCCGGCTACGTGGGCGAGGACGTGGAGAACATCCTGCTCAAGCTCATCAACGCCGCCGATGGTGATATCGAACGCGCACAGGTTGGCATTATCTACGTGGACGAGATCGACAAGATCGCCCGCAAGGCCGAGAACCTCTCCATCACCCGCGATGTCTCGGGCGAGGGCGTTCAGCAGGCGCTGCTTAAGATTCTTGAGGGCACGGTGGCAAGCGTTCCGCCCACCGGCGGCCGCAAGCATCCCCAGCAGGAGCTGCTGCAGATCGACACGACCAACATCCTGTTCATCTGCGGCGGTGCCTTTGTGGGTCTGGACAAGATCATCGCCGACCGCGTGGGCAACAAGGGCGTGGGCTTTAACTCCGAGATCGCCGGCCCCACCTCGGTCGACGAGAACGACCTGCTGCGTCAGGTGCTCCCGCAGGACCTCAACGCCTTTGGCATGATCCCCGAGTTCGTGGGACGTACGCCCGTCGTCACCCAGACGCGGGCGCTCGATGAGGACGACCTGGTGTCGATCCTGACCGAGCCCAAGAACGCCGTGGTGCGTCAGTACCGCAAGATGTTCCAGCTCGAGGACGTCGATCTTGAGTTTGAGGATGCGGCCCTGCATGAGATCGCCCGCATGGCGCTCGCCCGCAAGACCGGCGCCCGCGGCCTGCGTTCCATTTGCGAGGACGTGCTGCAGCAGACAATGTTCGATCTGCCCAGCGAGGAGGGCGTTTCCAAAGTCGTCGTAACCGAAGCTGCCGTCAAGGGCGAAGAACAGCCCCAACGCATCTACGGCTAAACCAGCCAAAAACATGCTTGCAAATAGCCTCCGACCACCCGCGGTCGGAGGCTATTTTATATATACGCAATAACCCCAACTACCTGTGTTATTCTGTGTGTTTGTTTAAGCCTCAGCGAAGTCATATCAGACTGAAGTAATCGATACCTAAGGGGAGGAATGTAGGCCCTGGCGGGCCTACATTCCTCCCTGGCGGGACAGGGAGAGATATATGGAAGAGATGCCCAAGAACTACGATCCGTCGACCAACGAGCAGGCGATCCTGCAGAAGTGGCTCGACGGCGGCTACTACAAGCGCCGTGAGGGCGTGGGCGACTGCACCGTCACCATTCCGCCTCCCAACGTGACCGGCAAGCTCCACATGGGTCACGCCACCGACGACTCCATCCAGGACGCCATCATCCGTATGGCCCGCATGCGCGGCAAGTCCACGCGCTGGGTGCTGGGCACCGACCACGCCGGTATCGCCACGCAGACCAAGGTCGACAAGAAGCTCAAGAGCGAGGGCATCAGCCGCCTGGAGATCGGTCGCGACAAGTTTGTCGACGCCTGCTGGGATTGGACCCACGAGTACGGCGGCATCATCGTCGAGCAGATCAAGCGCATGGGCTGCTCCGTCGACTTCGACAACGAGCGCTTTACCATGGACGAGGACTACGCCCAGGCCGTGCGCAAGGTGTTCTGCGACTGGTACCACGACGGCCTGATCTACCGCGGCAAGCGCATCGTCAACTGGTGCCCCAACTGCACCACCGCCATCTCGGACGACGAGGCCGAGTACAAGGACGAGAAGGGCCACCTGTGGCACCTGCGCTACCCGCTGACCGAGCCGGTCAACGGCCAGGACTACATCGTCGTCGCCACCACGCGCCCCGAGACCATGCTCGGCGACACGGGCGTCGCCGTCTCCCCGAAGGACCCCGAGAAGGCCGCCTTCGTGGGTAAGACCGTCAAGCTCCCCATCGTCGACCGCGAGATCCCCATCTTTGAGGATTGGCATGTCGACGCCAACTTTGGTTCCGGCTTCGTTAAGGTCACCCCGGCCCACGACCCCAACGATTACGCCATGGGTCAGGCCCACGACCTGCCGCAGATCAACATTTTCGACGAGCACGCGGTGGTCGTCGAGGGCTATGGCGAGTTCACCGGCATGACCCGCGAGGAGTGCCGCGAGGCGGTCATCAAGTGGTTCGACGAGCACGGCCTACTCGACCACGTCGAGGAGCACGACCACTCCGTCATGCACTGCTACCGTTGCGATGCCGCGCTTGAGCCGTGGCTTTCTGAGCAGTGGTTCGTCGCCGTCGACAAGCTCAAGGGGCCGGCGCTCGACGCCGTCAACTCCGGCAAGGTCACCTTCCGCCCCGCGCGCTGGACGCAGACCTACACCACCTGGATGGAGAATCTTAAGGACTGGTGCATCAGCCGCCAGCTGTGGTGGGGCCACCGCATTCCCGTGTTCTACTGCGAGGACTGCGGCTGGGAGGACGCCCTGACCGAGGACACCGATGTGTGCCCCAAGTGCGGCGGCCATCACGTGCATCAGGATGAGAACGTGCTGGACACCTGGTTCAGCTCGCAGCTGTGGACTTTCGCCACGCAGGGCTGGCCGCAAAAGCCGGAGCTGCTCGAGGGTCATCACCCCACGACGGCGCTTGTCACCGCGCGCGACATCATCGCGCTGTGGGTCGCCCGCATGGTCATGAGCTCGCTGTACTTCCTGGACGAGGTGCCGTTTAAGGACGTCGTCATCTACCCGACGATTCTGGCCAAGGACGGCAGCCGCATGTCCAAGTCTAAGGGCAACGGCGTTGACCCCATGGACCTCATTGGCATGTACGGCGCCGACGCCATGCGCTTCAACCTGCTGACGCTGTGCACCAACAACCAGGACGTCAAGTTTGACGCGAACATCGATAAGAAGACCAAGAAGCTCATCGACAGCCCGCGTACCGACCAGGCTAAGTCGTTTGTGACCAAGATCTGGAACGCAAGCCGCTTCCTTCTTATGAACATGGAGGGCTACACGCCCGGCGAGCCCGTCGTGGAGACGCCGGCCGACGCCTGGATGTTCAGCCGCCTTGCCAAGGCCGTGAAGATGGTCACCGAGGGTATCGAGAACTACACCTTTGGCGACATGGCCCGCGGCGTGCAGCAGTTCTTCTGGAACGAGGTCTGCGACTGGTACGTCGAGGTCACCAAGGCCCGTCTGAAGGGCGAGGGCCGTCTGCAGGCTCAGCGCAACCTGATCTTTGTGCTCGACACCTCCATTCGCCTGATGCACCCGCTCATGCCGTTTGTCACCGAGGAGATCTGGGACAATATGCCGGCGAGCGTGCTCGACCTGGATGCCGAGGGCAACGTGGACCGCGCCGAGGCGCTCATGATCGCCAAGTGGCCGGAGCCCGCCGACTACGTCAAGTACGTCGATGAGCCCGCCGAGCGCGCATTTGAGCTGTGCCGCACCGTCGTTTCCGCTGCCCGCGCCACGCGTTCGCGTTATCGCCTGAGCCCCAAGTCAGAGCTCGACGTGGTCGTGCGCGCCGGTGCTGAGGATATCGAGAAGCTCGAGAGCCTGCGCTCGACCATTGAGCCGCTGGCGAACACCGCCTCGCTGGTCATGGGTACCGACGTTGAGAAGCCGGCCGCGAGCATTGCCGTGGTCGACAGCGGCGTCGAGGTCTTTGTGGTGCTCGAGGGCAAGGTCGATCTTTCGGCCGAGAAGGCACGCCTGGAGAAGGAGATCGCCGCGGCCCAGAAGGAGCTCGCAGGCTGCGAGAAGACGCTCGCCAACGAGGGCTTTGTGGCCAAGGCCGCGCCCGCGGTAGTCCAGAAGAAGAGGGACCGTGCAGCTGAGCTCAAGGAGATCCTGGCGGCGCTGACTGCTCAGGTTGCAGACTTCTCGTAAGCGTTACTGGGGGACGCGGTTCAGGGCATTGCTCGCTACTGCGAACAGTCCTGCTCGCACGAAGGCCACATTTAGTGGCCTTCGGCTCGTGCGGAACTTGTATCGAGCAAAGCCCCAAACCGCTCCCAGTTCGTTTACGTGGTCGTTTGCATCTGGCGTGTTAGGGCCACTTGGTTGTGGTCTTGATCTTGCTGGAAGCGGATAAAGGCTGATATTGTCAACGCGAGGGGCTCATTCTTTTTGGTGGGCCTCTTTTTCTGTTATGGGGGACTTTGGGTTATGGCTAAGCGTTCTGGGTCGTATGTCGTTCCTTTCTCGTTTGAGCTGCTTTCGTTTGATGAGGCTGTGGGGCTTGCTGCTGATACGGGGCGGATTTCTGGGGATGCTGGTCCTCTGCTCGAGACGGTTGTTGATATGCTCGATGAGCTGGGGCGGCCGGACGAGTATTTCGATTGCATTCAGGTTGCCGGTACTAATGGCAAGACTTCGACTACGCGTTTTTCGGCTGCCATTCTTCGTGGTGAGGGACTCAAGACCGCGCTGTATACGTCGCCGCAGCTGGTGCGCTATCCTGAGCGCATGGAGGTTGATGGGCGCGTTGTGAGCGATGAGGCGTTTGCCTGTGGCGTTTCTGCCGCGGTCGAGGCGGGGCGTCGCGTGAATGCTCGTCGTGTGGCGGCGGGGGAGCGCGCCTATACCATCACGCCGTTTGATCTGCTGACAGCTGCCGCACTTGTAGTGTTTGCCGAGGCCGCGGTGGATGTTGCCGTGCTCGAGGTTGGCATGGGCGGTCGTTGGGACGCCACGAGTGCGACCGATCCCGTCGCCGTTGCCATTACGGGCATTGGGCTCGATCATACTCGTATTTTGGGCAACACGCTCGAGGCCATTGCGGGGGAGAAGGCTGCGGTTATTAAGCCTGGGCGCTTGGTTGTTTTGGGCGAGGGTACGCATGAGGCGAGCGTTCAGCGCGTGATGGATGCCCGTTGCCGTGAGTGCGGTGTGGTGCCGCTCGTGGTGAACCATGCCACAACCAAGGTTCCGGCACACGTGGGCGACACGGTTGAGTTTAGCTGCACCACGCCGCGTGCGATCTATACGTCGAGTATGGTTAAGCCGGCGTATCAGCCGCAGAATGCCGCGTGCGCGATTATGCTTTGCGAGGGGTATCTGGATCGCGAGCTCGACCACGATGCGCTGGATGCCTCGCTTATGGGCTGCCCCACGCCGGGCCGATTTGATGTGCTGGGGACTGATCCGCTCAAGCTGATCGACGCCTGCCATAACCCTCAGAGCTGCGAGAACTTTGTGAGCGCGCTGGACGAGATCGATCCGTGCGTGGAGAATCGCCCCACGCTGCTGTGCGCCGCGCTGGCCGATAAGGACGTGGCGGGTATCGTCGACGTTTTGGTTCCGGCGTTCCCCCGCGTAGTCGTGACCCAGACCGATTCCGATCGCGCCCTGCCGGCAGAGGAGCTCGCTGGTCTTGTGGACGCTGACAGGCTGGCGGGCGTGTACCCCAGCGTTTCTGAGGCCCTCGCAGCTTTCAAGGCCGCGGGCGAGCCCTTCGTAGCAGCCGGCACCATCACCCTAGCCGGCGAAGTAGCCGGTCTGCTGCGCTAACCCATCCCCTCATCAGTTGCGGTGAAATACGGACTGTTTTACAAGCCAGGAGCCCCAAACAGTCCGTATTTCACCGCAACTTCTAGGGAAGCTTTGGTGGCGTGCCTAGTCTAGGCGGACTGGGTCGTGGGGGTAGGCGTTGAGGATCTCGACGCCGGACTCGGTGACCAGGGCCAGGTCCTCGATGCGGACGCCGGTGCGGCCGGGGAGGTAGATGCCCGGCTCGATAGAGAAGGTCATGCCCGGCTCGACAACCTGCTCGTTGACGAGCGAGACGTCGCCCGGCTCGTGGTCCTGCAGGCCGATCGAGTGTCCCAGGCGATGCGTAAAGTACTGCCCATAGCCCGCATCCTCAATCACGTTGCGTGCGGCGCGGTCCAGGTCACACATGCGCACGCTCGGTGCGATGAGCGCCTCGGCGGCCTCGTTGGCGCGGCGCACGATGTCGTAGATGCGCGCCGTCTCCTCGTCCGGCTCGCCCCAAAAGAACGTGCGCGTCATGTCCGAGCAGTAGTTGCAGCGTCGCCCGCCAATGTCGAACAGCACCACGTCGTCGCGCTTGAGTACCGTATCGTCGGGCTCGTGGTGCGGGTCGCCGGCGTTGGCGCCAAAGCTCACGATGGGCGGAAAGCTAAAGCCCTCGCAGCCGTGCATGCGATACAGACCGAGCATCTGGTCGGCAATTTCGCGCTCCGTCACACCTTCGTGGATGAGCTTGATGGCATCGTCCATCACGGCGTCGTTGGCGGCAGAGGACGCTCGCATAAGCTCCTGCTCGGTAGCGTCTTTGTAGGTGCGTGCGGCGGTGACGGCAAAGTCGCCCAGGAAGAACTCGCTCGCGGCGTGACGCTCCATGAGGGGCATCAAAAAGCCGGAACGCATGACGGTGTCGATGCCGAGCGGTTTGGTCGGATCGACCTCGCGCGCAATGGCATCGGCCGCGATGTCGGTATCGGTGTGGTAGGCAACGCGCGCATTGTCGTACTCGGGCAGCTGATGCAGCGCGTTGACCAGGATCACTGGCTCGGCATCGCGCGCGAGCAGCACGCCACAAAAACGCTCGAACATATCGGCATAAAAGCCGGTTAGATAGTAGATCGACCACGGGTCATTCACAAGCAGCTGCGCGCCGGGGTGCTGAGCCTCGAGCGCATCGAGCACGCGCGCCACACGCTGGTCATCGACATGTGCCATGAAACATCCTTTCGCTAGGGTGCCACCATGGTATCCCATGCCTGGCAGTTAAGGACGTACCTTTTATGCCGGCACTTCGGGACACTCCTTGGCATGCCTAGCGAACGTTCGGGCAAAAGCAGCCATATGAGGCCCGTTCCAAATGAGCTGGTTTCAAAACTATGGCGGATTACGGGGCTGGACCTGTATTACTTGACCATGGGAAAAATCGCGAAATTAAAACCGCGGGTAGAAGGCTTATCAAAAATCGAAAAATGCCGGTATGGATGGGGGTCTCCGAATCAGCTCCGTAATCCGGCATAGTTTTGAAATGGCACTAAAGTAGGCACAAGCTAAATACCGATCCCAGGGCAAGTTGCGGTGGAATGGTTCCTGGATGCCGGGGTTTTGGCGGAAATCAGGAACTATTTCACCGCAATTGAGGTGGGACTGGGTGGATGGCGGGGTAGCTAAAAGAGCCCCGTCCCTAATTAGCTACTTGGGCTCGGTCGATGTCCATGCTGGCGATGAGGTTGATGCTGGTGTCGAGGAGGTCTTCCAGTACGACGTCGCCCATGCGGATGGGGGCGTTGACGACTAGGCCGCGGATGAGGGCCATTGCCTGGGGGTGGAGCGCCAGCGGGATGGCTTCGGATGTACGCACGGGGAGCAGGGCTTCGTCGCCGCCGGAGACGGCCACGGTCGTCGTAAGTACGCGCATGGGGCAGGTGAGTTCCTGGTGCGCGAACGTATCACCGCGCGGGCAACTGTTGCCGGCCACGGAGCGCACCTCTGCCACGCCGTCTGCGTCACGCTCTACCTCTACGGTCAGAAGGCATTCGGATGGGCAGGTCGTGCAGTTGAACTTGAGCGTCTCGATCGCGTTCGTGCTCATGGCTCTACGCCTCCTCAACGGGGTCGACGGATAGGACAATCTCGCTGGCGCCCAGGTCGAGTGCACGCTGAATCACCTTTGCCGGTAGCGGGAAACTCTCCATAACGCTCGGCTTAAACGCGCGGACCTTGCCGACGAACAGTTCCTCGCCGTCGGCCAAGATCCTCACGCGGGCGGCGTCGACGGGTCGGCGCACGCGGAAGTTCAGTTTGGTGAGCGCTACGGCCGTAATGCGTCCCGGCAGCGCGTATCCCGCAATGCTGGCAGGGGAGACGGTGAGCTCGCAGTCCGGAACGGTGCCCGCGTCGGTCCCCAGCGCCCACGCCGCCGCAGCTGCGCCAGCCCTCTCGGACTCGGTCGTTACGTTGTCCGCCAGGTCGTGTACGTGCAGCACGTTACCGCAGGCAAATATGCCCGGCACGCCCGTCTGCAGGCTCTGGTCCACCACAGCGCCGCGCGTGCGCGGGTCAAGCTCAACGTCCGCGCCCACCGAAAGCTCGTTCTCGGGAATCAAGCCAACCGAAAGCAGCAGCGTATCGCACGGAACAATGCGCTCGGTCCCTGGAATGGGTGCCAGGTGCTCATCGACCTGACTTACCTCGACGGCTTCAACGCGGTCGTGCCCAATCACACGTGTGACGGTGGTGGACAGGTGCAGCGGAATGCCAAAGTCGTCCAGGCAGTTCTTCACATTGCGGCGCAAGCCGTTGGCGTAGGGCATGAGCTCGTACACGCCCTCGACCGAAATCCCCTCGAGCGTGCAGCGGCGCGCCATGATCAGCCCGATGTCACCCGAGCCCAAAATGACGGCGCGCGAGCCGGGCTTGAGGTTCTCGATATTGATGTATCGCTGAGCCAGGCCGGCCGTAAACACGCCGGCGGGTCGGCTGCCGGGGATCTTGATCTCGCTGCGGGTGCGCTCGCGGCAACCCATGGCAAGGACGACGGCGCGCCCGGTGAGCTGCAGCATACCGGAGGGATTCATGAGCGTGACGGTGTGGACCGCGGCGTTTTCCGTGGACTCGCCCGAATCAATCTCAAGCACCATGCTGTCCAAGAACAGCGCAATGTCGGTCGCGCGCACCTGGTCGATAAAGCGCTGCGCATACTCGGGGCCGGTGAGCTCCTGCTTAAAGTGCGAAAGGCCAAAGCCGGGGTGGATGCACTGGCGCAGGATGCCGCCCAAGTGTTGCTCGCGCTCCACGATAGCCGCGCGCGCACTGGCCTTATGCGCGGCAAGTGCGGCAGCCATACCGGCAGGTCCGCCGCCGATAACGACCACGTCGAAGGTTTGCGTAGGTACTGCCTCAACGGCATCGCTATCAATTGCGCTCGATTTGAATTCCGCCATCCTAGCGCACCCCCTTCAAAGGTCCTTCGACCAGCCAAGAACCGGCATCCTCCAACAGCACCTCGCTAGGGTCGCAGCCCAGCTCGCGTGCTAGGATCGCCACCACGCGGCTCTGACAAAAGCCGCTCTGGCACCGACCCATGCCGGCACGACAGCGGCGCTTGACGCCTTCGACCGAAACCGCGCCCGGGCGGCGTCGGATTGCGGCTACGATCTCGGCCTCGGGCACCGTCTCACAGCGGCAGACGATCTGCCCCCATGCAGGGTCGGACTCGATGAGCTCCTCCTTGCGCGCAAGCGGCGCACGGTCGAAGTCGTCCGGCGCGCGGCGAATCGGATCCCAATCGGCCCGCTCGCGCAAAGCAACGCCCGCCTCGCGCATCACGTGCTCCATGCGCTCGGCAATGGCCGGCGCGCTCGCCACACCTGGTGACTGAATGCCCGCCGCCTGGAAAAGCCCCGGCACCACGGCCGACTGTCCAATAAAGAAGTCGTTCGTTCCCTGAATGACCGGACGCCCGCCGGCAAATGCGCGCACCACGCGGCGCGTGTCCAGATCGGGCACCAGTTTGCGCGCGCCGGTCAGCAGCGCGTTCACATCGCTCGCATAGGTCTGCGTGTCGCCCGGCTCGCGCGCGGCAGCCGTGGCGGTGATCACGGTGTTGCCATGCACGGTGCCCGTCACGATAACACCCTTCGACACCGGCGTCGGCACGGGGTAGAGCGGCATGAGCGTGCGCGGTTCCTTGTCCAGCACCACGATGTTGCCCTGGCGCCAGACCATCTGGAAATCCTCGGCGCCCGCCATATGCGAGATGTCGGCGGCGCCGTTGCCCGCTGCGTTGATCAGGTAGCGGCAGCGCACGTTGCCAGCGGGGGTCGCCAGCGTAAAGTGCGCGTCGTCGCCCGAGCCCGCGACTTCAATTGCTTCCACCGACGCGGACCGCATAAACGTCACCCCGTTGGCCACGGCGTTCTCCAGCGCGGCGATGGCAACCTCAAACGGGTCGACAAACCCAGTCGAGGGGCACCATAACGCGCACGTTGCATCGGCACTCGCGCGCGGCTCCAGCTCGCGGATGCGGTCGGGTCCGACGATTGACAGCTCGGGCACGCCGTTGGCAAGGCCGTTGCGCCGCAGCTTTTCCAAGTGCGCGCGGTCCTCGTCGTTAAAGCCCAGCGCCATCGATCCGGTGCGGCGGAACAGAAAGCCCAGCTCCTGGGCCCACGTGCCGTAAAGCTCGCAACCTCGGGCATTGATCTGTGCCTTGACCGTGCCCGGTGCCGGATCGTAACCGGCGTGCACCAGGCCGCCATTGGCCTTCGATGCGCCCAGCGCAATATCATTAGCCGCCTCGACCACGCAAATGGACAGGTCAAACCGCGCGAGCTGCCGCGCGATGGCGCATCCGGTGATGCCCGCGCCGACAATCGCGATATCAAACGTTTCTGTCACAGTGCCTCCCAGACGAGTTGACAGGCCGTCAATAAGACTATCCTACGGTTCGCACACCCCCAGTGCGGCGGCAATGCGGCGAACAGCCCCGCAACACCCGCCAACGGCAGACGAGGGGAGACCCGGCAACGCCGACAAGCTCGTCTGAAGACAACTACGGCAACCGTTCGTCTCGATCTGTAACAATTAGATGAGGATTTGGGTTCCAGATGTTACAGATTGAGACGTTTGCCAGGCGGCCCCTCTGTTTGTCTCGATCTGTAACATCTAGACCCGTATTCCGCTCCCACCTGTTACAGATTGAGATGTTTGTGTCCGCGCCAGCCCCGCCCCTAGCCGTGGTCCCATATAAACAAACCCCGTGGTAAACTTGACAGAACTGTAAATAATCCGAAAGGTACCCGTAATGTCCAAGTACATCTCCGAGCTCATGTCGCCGCAGCTTATGGGCGTCGTCTATGCCTTTGTTGGCTTTATCATCGCCCTGTATGTGCTGTCGGTCGTCTATGTGTTCATCGACGCTCGTCGCCGCGGCGCCAGCGCCACGTCATGGGGCATCATCGCCCTCATCCCGTTTGTAGGCCTCATTGCCTACCTGGTCCTGCGCCCGCACTCCTATGCGTCCGATCGCGAGGAGCAGGAGCTGGACATGGCTCTGCGCGAGCGTCAGCTTGCCCAGTATGGCACCTGCCCGCAGTGCGGCGCGCCCATCGAGAAGGACTTCGTCGTCTGCCCGGTGTGCGATACCCAGGTTCGCAACGTCTGCCCCAGCTGCCATCGCCCGCTCGATGCGCACTGGAAAGTCTGCCCCTACTGCCGAACTCGCATCCAGTAACGCATCCATCGCCGGGCCGGCCGCAAGCCACGGGCACCGCGCGTCCCGCGCAAGCCACACGCGCACCCCGCGCCCACACGATGAAGCATGCGTAGAAAATCGCCCGCCGTGCCATTAAGGTGCGGCGGGCGCTTGTATACCAAGGCAACCTGCCTATAATGATGCAAGTTAAAACGCCGAGCGCATCGCACGCACTTGCATCAGGCATCCGAGAGGAGAAAACATACCCATGAAGGCACTCTACAATGACGGTTCGGTGGCCGAGCTCCCGCAGGACGAGGTCACACACGTCATCCGCCACTCCGCCGCGCACATCATGGCGCAGGCCATCAAGCGCCTCTATCCCGAGGCCGACTTTGCCTACGGCCCCGCGACCGACAACGGCTTTTACTACGATGTCGACCTGCCCGAGGGCGTCAAGATCAGCGAGGACGACTTCCCCGCGATCGAGGCCGAGATGAAAAAGATCGTCAAGGAGAACCTCAAGTTCACCGTGTACGAGAAGCCCCGCGCCGAGGCCATCGCCCTTATGGAGGAGCGCGGCGAGAAGTACAAGGTCGAGCACATCGGCGACCTGGACGACGACGCCCGCATCACCTTCTACCAGCAGGGCGACTACATCGACATGTGTGTCGGCCCCCACATCTGCTACACCAAGGCCCTCAAGGCCTTTAAGCTCACCGGCGTCTCGGGCGCCTACTGGAAGGGCGACAAGGACAATAAGATGCTCACCCGCATCAACGGCGTCGCCTTTGCCACCAAGGAAGAGCTCGACGAGCACATGCACATGCTGGAGGAGGCCAAGAAGCGCGACCACCGCAAGATCGGCCGCGAGATGGACCTCTTTATGATGCGCGACGAGGCCCCCGGCTTCCCGTTCTTCCTGCCCAACGGCATGATTCTTAAGAACACGCTGCTGGACTACTGGCGCGAGATCCACCACAAGGCCGGCTACGTGGAGATTTCCACGCCGCTCATCATGAACAAGCAGCTGTGGAAGACCTCGGGCCACTGGGACCACTACAAGGACAACATGTACTCCACCGTTATCGACGACGAAGAGTACTGCATTAAGCCCATGAACTGCCCGGGCGGCGTGCTGGTGTACGCCTCCAAGCCGCACTCCTACCGCGAGCTGCCCATCCGCGCCGGCGAGATTGGCCTGGTGCACCGCCACGAGCTGCGCGGCGCCCTGCACGGCCTGTTCCGCGTGCGCTGCTTTAACCAGGACGACGCCCACCTGTTTGTGCGTCCCGACCAGCTGACCGACGAGATCGTGGGCGTGGTCAACCTCATTGACTCCGTGTACCAGAAGTTTGGTTTTAAGTATCACGTTGAGCTTTCCACCCGCCCCGAGGACTCCATGGGTTCGGACGAGGACTGGGCTCGCGCCGAGGAGGGCCTGCGCGCCGCTCTGGAGCAGCTGGGCATGGACTACGAGGTCAACGAGGGCGACGGCGCCTTCTACGGCCCCAAGATCGACTTCCACCTGGAGGACTCGCTCGGCCGTACCTGGCAGTGCGGTACCGTGCAGCTCGACTTCCAGATGCCGCTCAACTTTGACCTGGAGTACGTGGACGCCGACGGCACCAAGAAGCGCCCCATCATGCTGCATCGCGTGTGCTTTGGCTCCATCGAGCGCTTCATCGGTATTCTGATTGAGCACTTTGCGGGTAAGTTCCCCACCTGGCTGGCTCCCGTGCAGGTCAAGGCGCTTCCTGTCTCTGAGAAGAGCCGCGACTACGCCCACGAGGTGTGCGCCAAGCTGGAGGAGGCCGGCATTCGCGTTGTCTGCGACGACCGCGACGAGAAGATCGGCTACAAGATTCGCGAGGCCCGCAGCATCGACCGCGTGCCCTACATGCTCATCCTGGGCGAGAAGGAGGTCGAGGCCGGCAACATCTCCGTCCGCGATCGCTCCAACGAGACCGTTCAGATGAGCGTTGACGAGTTTGTTGCCAAGGTGACCGAGGAGATCAAGACCCGCGCCTAAGGCAAGCTTCACAACAATTAACAAAGGCGACCGTCCACAAAGGGCGGTCGCCTTTTTTCTTACCAAAATAAGAAAAGCCGCTGGTTGAGCGGCTTTTTTTGTTGCACAAAAAGGTACAGGTTTTTGTATCTTTCGACAGACGACATTATACGAGCAATTAATCAGCGTTTGCCCAGATTACGCAAAATGTACTGCTAGTAGGTACATCTCCATACCCCTCTACAAAAACCTGTACTTTTGCGACTGCGCCTAGCTGCGAGCGAGAAGCCTGTTCTAAACGCTCCTGCATTTGTGTTCATCGCAAAGCCAAAAGAGGGGGCGAGAACATGGAACAGACGGCACGGCGCCAAGAGCAGCTGCCGGGCGCATTTAACGGCGCCACCACCAACAGTCAACACGGCCGCGTCCGCTGGTATCTGGTTCACACCCCCAATGGAAAAGAGCGCGAGACCTGCGAAAAGGTCCGCCGTATTATCCCGAACAACCTTATGCAGGATGCTTTTGTGATGCAAAAGGAGTTCTGGTTTAAGCGGGACGGCGCATGGTCGCTCCAAACCAAACCTATGTACAAGGAATATTTCTTCGTCGCTACGCACGATGCTGCCGCGCTCGATAGGGCCCTGGCCCAGTTGAGCTTTGGCTGTCGCATCGCCGGCAGTAGGGAGCGGGCGTACATGCCCATGCCGGACGATGCGCAGGATTGGTACCGCAGCGTGCTGGACGACGACGGAGTGGTGCGCAACAGCGTTGCGCGCATAGAAGATGGCGTGTTGCACATAGAACAGGGTCCCTTGGTGGGGCAAGAGGCTCGCGTGCACAAGATTGACCGTCGCAAGCGCTGGTGCCTGGTGGACGTAGGCGAAGGCGATTCCAGCTTTAGGGAAGTGCTTCCGCTCGATGTTCCCATCAAGACGTAAGGGAGACATTGCACCAGCTATTCGTTCGCATTTTTGAATTTACCGATTGGGGGATCCCTGGGGAACGGGGACGTAAGTTTGACTGTGGCTGCTAAAGAAGTAACAGAGAGCAATGTGCCCGTGGGGATGCCTGCTAGAGGCATTTCCCATGACTATTTCCGTGGTGGGGTGCTAGCCCATGCCTAGGAAACCGACGGGGACCCTCTTCTACCGCATATGCAAGAGAACGTTCGATATAGCTTTCAGCGCCGGGTGCACCGCGGTGCTGGCGATTCCCACGGTCTGCGTCTGCGCCGCGATCTGCGCGGAGTCGCCGGGCTGCCCGGTCTACACGCAGGAGCGCATGGGCAGGAGAGGTCGGGTGATCCGCGTGCTTAAGCTCCGCAGCATGGTGGCAGACGCCAACGATGTACATAAGTACCTGAGCCCCGAGCAGCTGCATCAGTGGGAGGTTGAGCGCAAGGTCGACGATGACCCGCGCATTACCAGGGTGGGCAGCTTCATCCGTAAGTGCTCCATCGACGAGGTGCCGCAGTTTCTCAACGTGCTCAAGGGCGATCTGTCCGTTATCGGACCACGTCCCATTACACGTGATGAGCTGGAACAGCACTTCTCCGACGAGGAGAAGGAAGAGCTATTGAGCGTTACCCCGGGCATCACGGGTCTATGGCAGGCCACTGATCGTAATGCCGCGACCTTTGAGAGTGGCCTGCGCCAGAAGATCGAGCTCCATTACGTGCGGAACCGTTGCTTTGGCATGGATTGGAAATGTTTTACAGGCACTTTCGGTGCCATGTTTGGCAAGAAGAAGACAGGGAGGTAGGCATGGATTCCCAGACTTTCCCTCCCTACAGCGTGCTCATGAGTCTCTACGCCAAGGAGCGTGCCGAGTACCTGCGCGAGGCGCTGGACTCGGTGCTCGCCCAGACGGTGCCCCCGGCGGAGGTGGTCGTCGTGAAGGACGGACCGTTGACTGACGAGCTCGAGGACGTCCTCTCCGAGTACGATGCGGCCAATCCCGGCCTGTTCAATTTCATCTCCTACCCCGAGAACAGAGGCCTCGGCTACGCGCTTGCTCGGGGCATTGAGGTGTGCTCCAACGAGGTCGTAGCCCGCATGGACACCGACGACCACGCCCTGTCGGGTCGCATGGAGCGCCAGCTTGCCCTCATGGTTGAGCAGAGGCTCGACATGGTGGGTAGCAACGTGACGGAGTTCGTCGAGGCATGGGACAGGCCCGTGGCGACGACGGACCTGCCCATTACCCACGACGAGATCGTCGCTTACTCCAAGCGCCGTAATCCCTTCCGGCACCCGCCTATGACCTTCCGGCGCTCGAAGGTGCTCGCTGCTGGGGGTTACAACGCCGACTTCCCCTACTTCGAAGACTGGGACCTCTTCAACCGGATGCTCGCCTCGGGCTGCCGTGCGGCCAACGTGCGCGAGACCCTTGTGGCAATGCGCGTGAGCCCAGACTTCTACGCTCGTAGAGGAGGCCGCGCCTATCTGTCGCACGCGAGGCGCTTCAAGCGGGCGCAGCTGGCATGCGGGTACTTCAGCGTTGCCGACTACTTCATCTCGTTTGTTCCCCAGGCAGTTGTCTGCCTCATGCCCAACGCCCTTCGCGGGTTCGTGTACACAAGGATTCTCCGGAAAGGGGGAGATGCGGAGTGACCACGACCGCAGCAATCATCACTCTCCATAACTCGCCGAACTATGGCTCTTGCCTGCAGACCTATGCGACGCAGCGCGTTTTCGAGTCGCTGGGAGTCGCATCCACGGTGGTCGACTACTACCGGCACGATGCCATCCCGGAGAACGAGACCGAGCGCGCCCTCAATGGACAGCTTGCCAAGAAGATCCCCATCTTGGGGCTGCCGGGTGCAAAGTCGCTCGCTCGCATTCCCATCTCGCGCATGGTCGCGCGCCGTCGCGCCCCGCTCGACACGTTCAGGCGCGAGATGCTGAACCTCACGCCGCGCAAGTACTACTCCGCGGAGGAGCTTGAGGCCGACCCTCCCAGTGCTGACGTTTACGTCACGGGCAGCGACCAGGTGTGGAACAGCACGTGGAACTGCGGGTTCGAGCGGGCATTCTACCTCTCCTATGCTCCTGAGGGTGCCAAGAAGATCGCCTATGCCGCCAGCATCGGCAAGCCGGCGCTCGATGATTGGGAGAAGCCCCTCATGCGCGAGGCGCTGCTGTGCTACGATGCCATCTCGGTTCGTGAGGCCGAGGCGGCGGAGCTTCTCGACTCCATCGGAGTTCCCGGCGCCGTGCCCGTCGTGGATCCCACGCTCATGCTCGGCCGTCCCGAGTGGACGGCCCTTTCCGACGGCTGGGTGCCCGATTTCCCCTACCTGCTCGTGTACCAGCTTAACCGCAACCCCGAGTTCGATGCGTACGTGCAGAAGGTCGCTGCTGCGGAGGGGCTCAGGGTTCTGCGTCCTGCCTATGGGGTCCACGAACGTCGTCGGGGTGAGGAGGCCGTCGTGTGCCCGAGCGTCGGACGTTTTCTCTCGCTCTTCCTCAATGCCTCGATTGTGGTCACCGACTCCTTCCACGGCACGGCGTTCTCCGTCAACCTGGAGAAGCCCTTCGTGGCGATTGCCCCGGAGCGCTTCTCAGGGCGTATCGGAAACCTCCTTGCTATGACCGGACTGGAGGGCCGGCTTCTTTCGGACTATCGCGACGTTGCCCTCGCGGTTGGGGATATAGACTTCGCGCCAGCTTGCCTCGCTCTGACGCGCGAGCGCGAACGGGCACTAAGCTTCTTGCGTGGCGCGCTTCCGACCGGGTGCGTGGAGTGAGCCATGGCGCTGTGCAACGACGATCTCAACTTCATCATCTACTACCTCAACTACCCCAAGGCGATAGAACTCTGCATGACCATGGATAACGTAGTCCGCAAGAGCAGTAGTGTCGAGACGACCACCGAGGCTTCCGACACTCTGAAAGCCGAATTGAAGGGGGATGCTTCCACAAACCTTGCCGCCCTGAAGGCGACCGTGGGGGCGAGTCTCGGGACGACCTTGAACGACAGCGAGTCTTTTAAGGTGGCGGACACCTATGAGGTGAAGCACACCAAGTCGACGTACCTCAAGCTCATTGTCGACCGGGCGAAAGTCCTCAAGGGCTGCGCAAAGATCCAAGACTGCGCCCCCGGCGACCTCGTTCGCGTGGACGGCGTCAGGCTCTGGCCCTGCAACTGGGAGGAGATTACCCAGATGCAGATTCTGCGGCACGACGCGCTGAAAGGCATGAGGGTCGAGGGCTTAGACGTCAACAATATCGTCTCCTCGATGCTGGAGGACTACGCCTACGTCCTCACGGCTGTGGAGGAGCTCCCCGGTGCCGGGGAGCCCGTCTGCCTTGCGATCAAAATTCCCTCAGAGAACGACAACGAGTTCGAGAGCAAGTACAGGATGCGAGACCTGCTTCTAGGCGACGTGAGCCTTGTCGGAGTCTACAAAGGCCTCGTAGACGTGGACGTGCTGACCAACACAACGTTCGGCGACCTGCAGCGCAAGGGGCTAAGCCAGCGTTCGGGAGAGAAGAGCCGCGTCATCAAGAGTTCTGTGCGTGATTCGGAATCGGAGGCCCTGCCCGAGGATGTTTCTGAGGAAATCCCCGATCAAGTTCATTACATCGACCTCATAGCGATAGTGCAGGACGTAAGGGCGGCGGAGCCTGAAGGGGAGGATTTGGCCGACGGGGTTCGCGAGACGTCTAGCGAAGGCTTTGCGGAGCTTGACGACTCGTTCGAAGCCGCGGACGATGCTATTTGCGAAGGTGAGGAAGCAACCACTGGTTTCTTCGCTCGGCTGAGGGCGTGGTTCTGTGGATAGCCTCGTCCTCCACACATACCGAACGGGAAGGGAGTGCCGTGAGGAGGCTCTCAGACTAGAGTCGGATGGCTACACATATGTTCCGTTCGACGTCACCGGCGGTGCGAGGACCGCATTCTCTGAGGGAGGGCGCCTCTATTCCGACCTGTCTAACGTCGTGGCACTTCTGCCGGCAAACCAGCACCTTATGCTCAACGTCGAGGAGACTCTCTCCTGGGTAGACCGCGATGTTTTCCTGCTCATCCGTGACTCGCTCGCACAGTCGGCGATTGATACCTTTCCGCTGCTCTTCGAGGCGGCGTTGCCCTTGGTGGCCGAGGAGAGGGGGTGTCGTTTCGTGCCCAAACGCTGTCCGCTCTACACGTTCTCTAACAGAGCTGAGTATGACCGCCTCGCGCGGCTCGCATCCGATGGCTCCGGTTACCAGTTCTTTACGCTCCAAGGACTCTCCCAGAGGACCTCGGAGTTCTCTGCGGCGATCGAGAACTCCGAGATCGAGGTTTTCATCGACCTCACCTCCGAGGCGGCTCTCGCCGACGCGAGGCTTCTTACCATAGAGCCTCTCGCTTCGGTGCCAAACGTCCCTCATTTCCTCGTGAGCGAGGCCCGCTCCGCAAAGGTGTTCGAGAACTTCCCGTCGCTTTTCAACGAGATCCGCGACGTGACGGATTTGCTTCCCGAATGTTCCGAAGAGATGACGACGGGAATGGAAGGACCTCGTTCCGTTTGCGACCTCAATGACGGAGAGTTCGTTAGGGCTATGGCCGAGTTCGACGAGAGGCTCACGGGACACGCCAACTTCAAGTGCTACCTTCATGAGCGCCTCGCTAATTTCAGACTAGCGCATGCGCTGGGCGACCAGCGCATATTCTCGATATTCCTCTTCGGAGAGAGCGGCATCGGCAAGACCGAGACCGCGCGCATACTTAGCGAACTGGTCTCGGGCGGAGAGCACTATCTCGCGAAGATCAACTTCGAGGCGTACAGCTCGCAGGACTCGCTCAACAGCCTCATCGGGAGCCCCTCCGGCTATGTGGGCTGCGAGGGTGGTGAGCTCAACGACAAGGTCGAGAAGGCCAAGGCGAAGGTGCTCCTCTGCGATGAGTTCGAGAAAACCAAGCAAGACGTGAGGGCCTTCTTCCTGGAGCTGCTTGAGGATGGGGCCTACACCGATCGAATGGGCGTGGAGCACGACATGGACGGCTATGTTGTCGTGTTCACATCGAACGTGAAAGACGAGAAGGAGCTGCAAGAGAGGATCGCGCCCGAACTACTAACGCGCTTTGACCTTATCTGCGAATTCGTGCCTCCGACCGTGGAGGAGAAGCGCGAGCACGTTGTCCGCCTCGCGCGGGAGAAAGCTGCCCAGTATGCCGATAGGATGGGCGTAGATGTCGAGCCCATCGGCGAGAGCGTAACCATAGCGGATTCCCAACTGGAGAAATGGTCCCTTAGGGAGATAGACCGCGAGGTCGTGCGCCAGGTAGTCTCTCTTCTCCCGTTATAAGACCCGTCCGAATTGTCCCCCTACGATAAAACAGCGTCCGATACAGATTGGAGTGAGTGACGTGTACACCGAGCTCAAGTCATACCAAATAATCATCGCCCTGCTCAAGGAGTACGGCATCCGGAAGTGCGTGCTCTCGGCGGGGTCGCGCAACCTCCCCTTCGTCCATTCCGTTGAGGAGGATCCTTGGTTTGAGTGCTACTCGGTCGTCGACGAGCGCAGTGCGGGCTATTTCGCCCTCGGCCTCGCGCAGCAGGCGGGCGAACCGGTCGTCATCTCCTGCACCTCGTCCACCGCGACCTGCAACTACTGGCCTCCGGTGGCTGAGGCCTTCTACCAGAACGTCCCGCTCGTTGTGCTCACGAGCGACCGCGACCCGGCGAAGCTCGGCCAGCTCGAGGATCAAATGATCGATCAGGTTGGCATGTACGACCGGCACGTCCGCAAGTCGGTGAACCTGCCCATCGTCCGCGACGACGGTGACTTCCGCCACTGCTGGCGGCTCGTCAACGAGGCCCTGCTCGAGCTCGATCACCACGGGGGCGGCCCGGTCCAGGTCAACGTCCCGTCGCGCTGGTACAGCACATCCTTTACAGCCTCCGAGCTCCCTAAGGTTGGGAGGATCGTTCGCGTCGAGCATGAGTCTCCCGATGCGGAATGGCTTGCCCGCGCAGCGAGGCTCCGGTCTTGCTCGCGCGTCCTCGTGGCCTGCGGGCAGGCTCAGCCCACAGACGAGCTCAAGGAGGCCCTGGGGGAGTTCTTCAGGCGGTTCAACAGCGCCATAGCGGTCGAGTACATGTCCAACGCGCTGGTCGAGGGCGCCGTAAACACATCCGTCTGCTTCGACAGCCGCTACGTCACGCCGAAGAAGTTCGCTGAGTTCGCCCCCGAGGTCGTCATCAGCTACGGCGGGAACATCATGCAGGGGCTCAAGGAGATGCTGCGCGGCTCGAAGTCAGGCGTCGAGCATTGGCTCATCGATGAGGGCGGCGTCGTCTGCGACGCTTTCGGATGCATAACCACGGTATTCGAGTGCTCGCCGGAGTTCTTCTTCCGCCGCATGAGCGATTTGGCGGGCGAGAAGGCGTCAAATGATATGGCCTACCACGACGCCATAGCGGCGTACGCGGCCTCCGTTGTGTATCCCGACTTCGGGTGGGGCAACATCTATGCAATAAAGAATGTCGTCGAGCGAGTCCCATCGGGCTCCGTGCTTCACCTCACCATCAACGACTCCATCCGCATAACGAACTTCTTCGAGCTGCAGCCCGACATCCGCGTCTACGCAAACATCGGCACGCACGGCATCGACGGCTGCATGTCGTCGCTCATGGGGCAGTCCCAGGCGACCGAGGGCCTCGCCTTCCTCGTCACCGGCGACCTCGCGTTCTTCTACGACATGAACTCCCTGCGCATCAGGCATGTCGGCTCGAACGTTCGCATCCTGCTCTGCAACAACCACGGCGGCGAGGAGTTCTACTACAACGGCATCTGGCAGAACGCGTCGAGCGACCTGCACACCGCTGCCAGGCACAACGCCGTCGCCGGCCCCTGGGCCGAGTCGTGCGGGTTCAAATACCTCAGAGCGGACGACAAAGCATCGTTCGAGGCCGCCCTTCCGGAGTTCATGGCGGAGGAGTCTGATAGGCCCGTGCTCCTCGAGTGCTTCTCCGAGATGAGCGAGGATTCCAAGGACATCTACAACTTCTACGACCTCTCCCGGCCGCACGACGCGGTCTCCGACGCCACCCGCGCGGCCAAGGACATCGTGAAAAAGACAATTGGCAAAGAGGCGGCAGTGAAGATTGCCGGCAAGTTCGGCGTTAAGCTGGGATAGGAGGCGTCATGGGACTCAAGGCAAAGGCCAAGCGCGCCGGGCGCTTCGTCCTCTCCAACCTCGGGCGTCCCGTGCATGTCGAGCAGACGCTGCGGGGTGGGAGCGAGCTCCTCGTGGGGAGGTGCGTGCTCGTCACGGGCGGCACGTCGGGCATAGGGCTCGCGACCGCCGAGGCGTGCCTGCGGGCCGGGGCCGACGTCGTGGTTACCTCGCGTAGCCTCTCTCGCGCCGAGGAGGTCTGCACCCGGCTCGGCTCGCATGCCTACCCGGCATTGCTCGACCTCGCGGACGCCGAGGGGATGGCCACGCAGGTTGACGCGGCCTATGCGGCTGCGCCCGGGCCC
Source organism: Collinsella sp. (assembly GCA_048236535.1). Classification (GTDB taxonomy): domain Bacteria; phylum Actinomycetota; class Coriobacteriia; order Coriobacteriales; family Coriobacteriaceae; genus Collinsella. The sequence continues at coordinate 127,262 of DBFAQQ010000021.1, forward strand.
GTCGACGCCCTCGTGAACAACGCTGGTGTGCTCAAGGGCGCGCCCTTCGGTAGGACATCCGTTGAGGACTTCGACGAGGTGGTCGGCGCAAACCTCCGTGGCACCTACTTTCTCACGCAGGAGGTCGCCCGGCGCATGGTTGCGGGCAAAGTCCGAGGCAACATCTGCTTCGTCACCTCCTCCTCCGCCTACCGCCCTGCCACGAACGCCTACTCGTGCACGAAGTGGGCACTGTGCGGCCTCGTGGAGGGCTCGGCCAAGATGCTCAGCCCCCACGGTATCGTGGTGAATGCCGTCGCCCCCGGTCCCACTGCCACCGGGATGCTCATTGAGGGCGATGCGGGCAACGTCATGAAGCCGAACAGCCCCATCGGGCGCTACGTCACCCCCGAGGAGATCGCGAGCATGGTCGTGACGCTGCTCTCCGACGCTTCGCGCTCGACCGTGGGCGACACGGTGCGCATGTGCGGCGGCAGCGGCGTGGTGACCTTTGACGACGCCGACGCGACGTTCGAACTTTAAGGAAGTAGATTTGAAACAAGGTAAGCAAATACGGGTGCTCCAGGTGCTGCCGTCCCTGAATAGGTCCGCAGGGGTATCGCGCTTCGTCTACAACATGACGGTCGCGAGCGACGAGTCGCGCGTCCACTATGACATCCTCCACCACGCCCAGAACGACGGAGTGCCGCACCACGAGAAGCGCTTCGACGAGGAGCTCGAGGCGCACGGGCATCGCATCTACCGCGTGGACTATGCCGGCCACGATTTCGGACGGTTCATCCGCGAGGTCCACGCCGTCATATCGGAGTACGGCGCGAGCTACGACGTCGTGCACTGCCATATGCCCAACTCGGCGTTCTGCGTCTTGCGCGAGGCAAAACGTGTGGGGATTGAGCATCGCGTGCTGCACAGCCACCTCAACAGCAGTTCCGACAATGCGCTGCATCGTCTGCGCAACGTGCCCCTCAACGCCGTCGGGAAGCGCTATGCCACCGATAACATGGCCTGTTCGGAGGAGGCGGGCCGCTTTCTCTTCGGCAGAGCGCCGTTCACGGTCATGAGGAACGGCATCCCGCTCGCGGACTACGCCTACGACTCGAGCGCGGCCGCCGGGCTGCGCGGCGAGCTTGGTATTGGTGCGGGCGAGCCAGTCGTGGGATGCGTCGGGCGTATGGTGCAGCAGAAGAACTACGCGTTCGCCGTCGAGGCGTTCGCGGCGCTGCTGCGCGAAGTCCCCGAAGCACACCTCGTGATCCTTGGGGGCGAGATTAACAGCGCGACCACGGTGCGCGGCTCGCTGGCCGAGCGGGCGAGCGAGCTGGGCTTCGCCGACCGGCTGCATATGCCGGGCATCCGCGAGGACGCCCAACGTTTCTACTCGCTCTTCGATGTGTTCTTCATGCCGTCGCTCTACGAGGGCCTTCCCGTCTCGGCCGTGGAGGCGCAGGTGGCGGGGCTGCCGTGCGTGTACTCGACCGGCGTGCCGGCCGAGACGGACATCGCCGGGACCGGTTCGTTCATTGCGCTCGATGCGCCGCTGGCCAACTGGGCGAAGGCGCTCAAGGCGGCGATCGAGGGCGGCAGGCACCCGGAGGCCCCTATTAGACTTGAGGCTGTAGGCTATTCAGCCGAGGCAAACGCCGCGCGCCTTATGGAGTACTACGAAAGGCTGTTGAGCCGATGAGCTACGTAAGCAGGATTTCAAGAAAGATTGGTGATAAGACGAACCCACTGCTCGCCAAGGGCAGAAGGGAGAAGCTCACCCGCACTGATTTCAGCATCTTCTCGAACAACTGCTGGGCCGGTTCGGTGTATCGGCGTTATGGTCTTCCTTATAGCAGTCCAACCGCCGGCCTCTACTTCTTTGCGAGCGACTACGTGAAGTTTGCCTCGAGGCTTAGACACTACACCTCCGCGCCGCTTGAGTTCATCGACGCTCGGGAATCACGATATGCCGACCAGCTGCGCGAGAAGGGCGAGCTCGGCAAGCCCGTCGCCCGGCTCGACGACATCGAGGTCGTGTTCCTACACTATCCTTCCCCGAAGGAAGCCTCAGAAAAGTGGGCCCGCCGCTGCGAGCGGATTAACTGGGACGACGTCTTTATCAAATTCAGCCAGATGAACTGCTGCACCGAGGAGGACCTCAGGGCCTTTGATGCCATTCCCTTCAGAAACAAGCTCTGCTTCACCGCTTCGCCAAGGCCCGAGCTCGCGTGCGCCGTGCACTTTCCCGGCTATAGCGAGCGGGGCGGGGTGCTCAATGATACGGACTATTACTCGCGGTACATCGACTTGGAGGAATGGCTTAATTGTGAACCAGAAAGGTATCATATTGGCTAGCTTTAACTTGTTAATCTTGGTATTTATATCGCAAGGGAATGGCGGTGACTTATGAGCGCCGTAGTTTTTGCTGCGCATTCGGTTAATCCAACGGGCTGTGTTTCCAAGCGAGGATATTCGCTTGCCGTGTGGGCGGTTGCCCTGCTTCCCTATTTCGTTTTAGTTTGCGGGGATAATTCCTTTACATTCCAATCCGCCTATTTCTGTTTGGCTCTTATGGTATTCGCCGCCTTTTTCTCGAGAGAGAGGGTTGCGTATTCTCGTCATGCGATCGGTCTTATTGTTTCGTACCTTATAATCATGGGTGTGGGCAACTTCGTGACACTTGCAATTTCGTCTGAGATGATCACCAGCAGATCGTTAGTCCGTGCTTTAATGTTCTTCGCCATTATCTGGTTTTTTGCTCATGCTATCTCTCGGAGGTGGAGTCCTCGAGAGATAGCCTTCCTGCTGGAATCAGTGGCACTTTCCACGCTTGCGTCTGCATTTCTTGAGCTAAAAACATGGGTTGAAAACGGTTTTTATGCAGGACGTGTGTATCCAGTGAGTCTTACTGGGCATATGATCGATGCAAACTTTTTTGCGCTCTTGTTGGTCGTTCAGATTAGCTGTGCCTTTTTACTGGTAGTTTATAGTGGCAATGTGCGGGCGAAGATTCTGTACTTCATCCTCATATCTTTAGGCTTGGCATCAGTTATGTTAACTGGATCAAGAAGCGGGCTTCTTTGCGTTGCCTTGGTTATTGCTTTTGGCTACATTGCGTTTGCCTGCAGCGAGAGAACCGGCAAGCTTTCTACTACGGTATTTATATTAGTGCTCGTTGCCGTTGCCCTGTTCCTAATTAATCGCTTTATGGGCGATTGGATGTTTGATCGTTTTTTTAAGAACAGTTATGACGATGGGTCAAACCAATTTCGAGTTGAACTGTGGGTGAAAGCCGTACAACGTTGGATGAGTAGGCCGCTATTTGGCTTTGGTGTGGGAAATTATAATTATTTCAGCGCGGCGGATTGGGGCGTCGTGGAGACGGCAACTACAACTCATGGCACGATTACTGATTTTTTAGTTGATTTCGGTATGATTGGCCTGCTGCTGTTCTTTTCAGTGCTTATCCGCATTTTCAGAGGTTTGTTCCAAGGGAAGGGCTATACGCCCTTGGCCCTATGTCCGGGTATCGTTGTATGTTGGCTCATCGTTGGTGCCGAACGAACAGTGGCGTTGTGGCTATTCCTCATTATTTTTTACGTATTGGCAGATTATCTTTCATGCAATCAAGAACATAGCATGAAAGGTTTGCTCTCGGAACGTTGAGACATCAGCCTTCGCCTGCCCGAGCGAAGTGGTTTTGTCTAGCTTAAACACTTTCGGTTTAATCAACTAATTATAGGGGTGCATATATGGCAAACGAAGAGCCTAGTGAAATTATCAAAGACGCCCGGAGCAACGCGGGCAAATACCGATCTCTCGCCTCGAATACGCTCATATTTACTATTGGAAATGCCCTTGTGAAGCTGATTCAGCTGCTGTTGCTGCCGCTTTACACTTCTTATATGGCTACGTCCGATTATGGCGTTGCCGAGCTTGTGAACAATCTCTCAGATTTCTTGTATCCGCTGTTTTGCCTGGCAATCTATGAGTCTGTCTTTCGTTTTCTCATGGAGAAGGACGCTCCGAAGGAAGAGCTGCTCGGGGGAGGGCTTCTCGTTCTTCTGGTGACAATTCCTGTGGGCGCATTGGTGTCGGGAGTTGCCTCTACGTTCTTCTCGTACGATCAGGCATGGGGTTGCTATATCCTCGTTCTTGCAGTTTCCGTGAGAATGCTGCTTGCTCAGTTTGCCCGCGGGTCAGGTGAGGTCACTCGCTTCGCCGCGTCTGGCGTTCTCAACGCCCTTTTCTTACTTCTTTTTGACGTTGTTTTCCTTGTCTTGTTTGATGGTGGCGTAAGCGGGTATGTTCTCGCACTTGTGCTCGGTAACTGTTGCTCGGCCTGTTACTTGTTTGTGTCTTGCAAAATATGGCGTTGTCTTGGCAAATTGCCCAATAGGCGTCTCCTGATGCGAATGCTTGCGTATAGCCTGCCGATGCTGCCGAATCAACTTGCTTGGTGGTTTTTAAATATCTTTGGCCGTTACGTCATCCTTGCATTTCAGGGTTCGGTTGCTGCCGGCGTCTACACTGCGGCAAGTAAATTTCCCTCTCTGGTTAACTTCATGTCGTCCATTTTTCGTCAGGCTTGGCAGATATCGGCGGCAAAGGAGATGGACGGCGAGAATGATGGCTCCTATTTTTCCAAGGTGTTCGGCCTATTTTTATCCTTTGTCGTGTGTGGGAGCTCGCTAGTCATTGCCCTTACCGAGCCGCTTGCGCGTTTGCTCCTCAAGGGTGACTTTTATGAGGGTTGGCATATAGTTCCCATTCTTATGCTTGCAGCGCTTATCGGTTGCATCTCGGTATTCTTCGAAGCGTTCTATACGGCTGCGGAGCGCACTGGCGCTCTATTTGTTTCATCTGTTGCAGGCGCGGCGGTGAATGTTGTCCTTGCGTTTTGCCTCGGTGGCAGTTTTGGGATTTGGGGAGTGCCTTTGGCTACTTTGGCGGGACAGGTCGCTAATGCAGTGGTCCGCATGGTGGATAGCCGAAGATTCATGAGACTAGATTATGAGGTTGCCTTGCAGGCAGCTTTGGTAGCAGCCGTGATCGTACAGGTGGTGTTGGTATCCATTCTCCCGGCATCGGCCGGGTTAGTCGCCGGCTTGCTGTTGTTTGCTATTGAGGTTTGCTTGACATGGCGCAGATATGGTGCGGTAACTCGTAGAGTTCTTATGACGCTTCTGGAGACAATTACGGCCAAGTTGAAATAAAGGCTGATTTGGGAGATTCGTGCTATCGGATTGATGGCCCCTGAGTTCTCCTTTAAAGTGATTGCTGTGATGAGGCCTTGCGACGGTACGTCCGGCTTGGTCCGTGGGAACCGCCGAAAGGCGGTTTTCGCGTTTAAGGGGCCCATACGGATAAGCTATTTAAATCTATTACCGAGCAGATTACTATTCTTGAAAGCCGTGGGCTCGAATGCGATAACGATACTCGTTTAGTTCTGGAGTGCGAGGGGTACTACCCGGTTGTTAACGCAAAGCCGAGATGTATTACTGTTGCCATTTACTACGCTCATTGGCTCTAATTGCCCGACATGCCCGAGTGCGACCGCGTCGAAAATATTGGTGTAAGGGTGACGCCCCAGCGCCCGTTCAACGAAGAGCGGCCCTCGTCCTAGAATCTGGAATAACCACAAACGCGGTTCTGAGAATTGACAAAGACCGCTTGAGTTTAATGGTTGGCCGTCGGCGCGTTTACGCCAACATTTCCGGCGTGATCACATTCCAACTAGTGCATTTTTTGCACTAGTTCAAAACGGGGGCACAAGGACGGTCGGGCGTCGGGTCGAGCACTACGACCTCGACATTATCATTTCGGGTAGTGTCGAGAAAGTTGGTGTAGCGCCCGAACCGAAGCGAGTCTGCCCGGCGTCCGGGAACCTGGAATACGGTGATATCCTATGCCGTCTCGACCCTGTCCGCAAGCTCGAGGCCGGACTCTATCATCTTCCTGGCCTCCGCCTCAAGCTGGGCCCAGTCTACCCGCCCTTCGATTCCGCGCCTGCGCCCCTCGTCGTAGAGCTCGTTCATCCTCGCCTCCGAGAAGTACCTGGACTCCTGCCATATCTCGTCCTGCTTGCACATGACCGCGCCGGCGAGCCGCACGAGCGAGCCCGTGGACGGGAATACCTGGACCACGCGCGACCTGCGCTTTATCTCCCTGCTCGTCCTCTCCTGCACGTTGTTGGTGCGCAACCGCTTCCAGTGGGTCGGAGGGAAGTCGAGGTGGGCCGGGGCGTCGGGCTCGGCCTCCTCAAGCACCGCCGCGGCCCCCGGGCAGCACCCCTCGAGCATGTCGCACGCCGCGCGGTACATGGCCGCCACCGTGGCGGCGTCGCGCCCGCGGAACACCTGCGACACGATCCTGCCCACGCGGCGCCTGAGCTGCCAGGAGCCGGCCTCGCGCATGCAGTCGCGCATGAGGTGGACCGCGCAGCGCTGCCACGCGGCGCCCTGGAAGACCTCG
>DBFAQQ010000022.1:0-12543 GCA_048236535.1 Collinsella sp.
GAAGGTGAGGGGGATCCAGCCCGAGGGGATGTAGGAATGCGATAGGAAAGTCATAGATGCGGGCGTGTTGGCTAAAATGGGTCGGCCGGGATTGGTCAATCTCGGCCGACTATATTTGGCTAAATTATTCCGGCGCTAACACCGCCTTCTACAACGTGCCGTGTGGCCCCGACGGGCCGGGCATTAAGTTTGTCGCGAGTTCCGCACGCAAAGAAGGCCACGTGACCTCGATGTTTTGGACGTGACAGCGAGAGGGGTCCTGGTATGGCAAGGTGACGTGAAACAAGGCGGCGCTGACCTTCTGGTCGCGCCGCCGAAGTTGAACGTCAGATTGCCGTGCCAGGACCCCTCGCAGCGTCAAGAAGTCCGCCGTTCGTTAGAACGGCGGAATTTAATTGTTCAGCATGCGGTCGAAGCTTCCCGAGTCGCCATCCCGATAGTCTGCGGTCATCAGGATCTCCTGCGGAATGCGCCCGCCTTCACGTAGCACGTTGCGGAACTGCACGCGCGTAACCATGGGCAGATCCTTGATCGTCGCTGCCAGGTTCTGCGGCACGCCCTGGTTGGCAGCCGCGGGCTCGCACTCGCCGCCGGCCTTCACGCGACGCTTATGCTCGGCGAGCATGGCGCGGTACATGCCGGCATGCAGACGAATCTCAACCACATTGGCATTGCGAGCCTGTTCGACGATGCGCGCGCCCTCGCGATCGATATCGCCCACGTAGTAGACGTAGTTAAAGCGATAGCCAATCTCGGCCAGATAATCATCCAGTGCGTGCGAGACGCTCGCCTTGCAGCCGCCGCCAAAAATCACGCCGCCCACCTTGGTACCAAAGAGCTTGGCATGTTTGCGTCCGCGCAGGAGCTTGACGATCTCGTCGTAGGTGTCCAGGTTCTCGACCATAATGAACGGCTTGTCGGCGCCCAGCGTAAAGAAACCCGTAAAGTGCACGGGGCGATTAGGAGCGACCTTGATCGCCTGCATACTGATGCCCTTTTCGGTCATACGCCTGATCAGACGCTCACCGTGCTTGCCGTCAAAAGCTTTCTCGTCGTTAAAGATCTGGTAGGCACGCTGGCGGCGCGAGGCAACCGGCGTATCGGTACCTCGGTTCTGCTCGATCCAAGCCTGGATGATTGCGATTTCCTCGGCAATCTTGCGGTTGGACATCTCGTTGTGCTGAGTGCGCTGCGGAGCCTTTTTGCCGTCCTTGCCCTCGACCTTTACGATCTGTGTCTGCTGCTCCTTGATCTTAGAGAGCGCCGTGGGCGTAGGGACAACTTTGAGCAGCTGCCTGCCTAAAACGCGGGCAAGGGCAAACGCCGAGACCTCGCCGTGGACGGCCGGCTCGGGCTGCTGGGCAGCAGTATCTGCTGCGGCAGACTCCGGCTTCTTCTGAGACTTGCGCTTAGAATCGCCTTGGGAATTGCGCTCGCGCTTCGGCATAGACGCCTGCTTCTGCGGACGATCGGACTTGCTCTCCTTCGCCGGCTGGCGCTTAAGCTGCCCTGAAGAAACCTCGGCCTTCGCATCTTCGTCCTGCGGCGTGGTCTTCTCGGCCGCAGCCTCGGCATGGGAACTGCGGCCCCCACGATGGCGACGGCGGCGAGGCTTGCTCGACGCGCCCTGCTCCGTCTGCTCATCAGTAGGCTGCTGACCCTTGGCCTCGGCATCAACCTCAAGCTGCGGCTCAACTGGCTTCTGTTCGCGAGCCGCCGGCTCAACGGCCTTCTCGGCCTTCTCGTCCTGAGTGGTCGAAGCTGGCTCGCCCTTCTCCTGACGCTTTACGGGATACGCGCGCCCCGCAAAACCACGTCCGGGACGGCATGAACCCGGAGCCTTCTTGACCGGTTCATCGGACGCGTCAGCAGCCTCGACGGAATCCTGGACCTCGCATGCAATACCTCGCTGCTCGGCCTTAAAGTGGGCACCGCGGCGACGCTTGGGCTCCTGGATCTCATCATGCTCTTGAGTGCGAGTCGGCTCCTGCATCCCGACGGACTTTTCCTCGACGGCCTCAGCATCCGTCTCACCCTTTTGAGCAACGGCGCGACGGAAGCGCTCCTGCTGGGCGCGGCGCTGCGCATCGCGCTTGCCACCCCCACCAAAACCGCCGCGTCCTGCCTTGGCCGTAAAGGCACGCACGACGTTCTCATCGAGCAACTCATCGGTATCGACATGCTCGCGCGGAGCAACTTCTTCCACAGCAGGCACGTCAGCAGAATCCTCGACGACAAAGTCTTCGACGGACTCGGTAGGTTGTTCCTGGACATCGCTGATCTCGGCATTGATGGTATAGAACGCCGGGCGCCCGTTAATGCCGCTACCCTCGATCTTTGTCACGATATTTGCCGCGATAAGCTCATCGCGCATCGCCTTGGTGTCACATTCCTTATCGACGGAGCGGAAAATCTGCGCCAGCGCACTCGACTTAATCTTGAGCGCCTTGCGGCAGAGCAGGTCGTAGGCAACCAGCTTGGCACGCTCGGCAGAAAGCGACGTCTGGCTGCTCAGACGCTCAGCCAGGGCATCGACATTATTTTGGTTATCGGAATATACCGTCTTGGCCACGGGGCCCCTTTCATATGCACACATATACGTCTATATGGTACAACGCGCGCCCTTATCCACGCAAAACATCTGCGACAACACTCGAGCGTCACCCGCTTTTGCATGAAAAAAGACCGAGCCCGCGAAGCCGCGGACCCGGTCTTTCCGAGTCATATAGATGTGACGTCCAACTCGTCAGGTCGACTAAGCCTTGGCGGCCTCGGCGTCGGCAGGAGCCTCAGCGGCAGCAGCGCGGCCATACTCGGCCTTGCCCATCTCGGACCACTCAGGCTCCTCGTCGGGCATGGAACCGGCCTCCTTGCCGAAGAACTCCTTGAGGCAGTTAACGGCAACGATGAGGCCCAGGACCATCAGCAGGACGGCAAAGACGAGCTGCAGGCCCTTGGTGGCGGCGACGGAAACGGCGGCCGTGGTGGCGGTAGCCGGGATGGTGCCGAAGAAGCCGTAAGCCTGGACAGCGGCCATGCAGCCCATGGCGCTCTGGACCAGCGAGGTGAAGGTGCAGCAGAGCAGGAAGACGACGGGCACGTAGAGCATCCAGCCCTTGCGGCTGGTGCACTTGCAGAAAACGGCGAGGGTGATCATGGTCATGCCGCCGAGCAGCTGGTTGGAAGCACCAAAGAGCGGCCAGATGTTGGCATAGCCACCAAAAGCGAGGGCGAGACCGGGAAGCAGGGTGACGACCGTGGCGAACCAGGGGTTGCCGAGGACCTTCATGTAGCCGGCCTTGGACTCGATGGCCAGGGCGTCGTTGGTCTGGGCAAAGAACTCGGAGAACGAAGTGCGGGCGATGCGGGCGACGGCGTCGAGCGAGGTCAGGGCCAGAGCGGAGACGTTCATGGTCATAAAGACGGTAGCGAGCGTGCCGTCAACACCGAAGGCCTGCATACCGCGGGAGATGCCAGCGGCGAAGATCTGGAACGGGGTGGAAGCGACACCGGCGTTGAGTGCGCCGGTACCGGCGGTGTTCATGTCGGAGAACATGATGCCGGCGACGATGATGGCAAGGATGCCGACGAAGGACTCGACGATCATGGCGCCGTAACCGACCTTGACGGCGTCCTGCTCCTTCTCGACCTGCTTAGAAGAGGTGCCGGAAGAAACGAGGCTGTGGAAACCGGAGAGAGCACCGCAAGCGACGGAGACGAACAGGACCGGGAACATCATGCCGGAGGCAGTGGAGAAGCCGGTGAAGACCGGAGCGGTGATAGTGGCCTGACCGTTGACGCCCAGGACGACGATGCCGAGGACAGCGCAGACGATCATGACGATCATCATGATGGAAGTGAGGTAGTCACGCGGGGTCTTGAGCATCTGGATGGGCATAGCGCCAGCGAAGACCAGGTAGACCATGACGACGGCGAACCACTGGAACTTATCCAGGTAGACCGGGAACTGCATACCGACGGCGAACATGAGAACCATGAGGACCACGCCGGTGACGAACTCGGCAGCGCCGGTGAGGTTGAACTTCTTCTGGGCCCAACCAAAGGCGATAGCGACGAAGGTGAACAGGATGGAGATGGTACCAGCGCAGCCGGCGGCATAGGACTTGGTGAAGTCGATGGCACCGGTAGCAGCACCAGAAGCGTCAACGGCCGGGGTGAACATGAACGTCTTGCAGACCATGTCGGTGAAGGCGGCGATGACGATGATGCAGAACAGCCAGCAGAACAGCAGGAACAGGCGACGGCCGGTCTTGCCGATGTACTTCTCGATGAGCTGAGCCAGGGACTTGCCGTTGTTCTTCATCGAGGCGTACAGGGCGCCAAAGTCGTGGACGGCGCCAAAGAAGATGCCGCCGACGAGGACCCAGAGCACGACGGGCAGCCAGCCAAAGGCCATGGCGACGATCGTACCCGTGACAGGGCCAGCACCGCAGATCGAGCTGAACTGGTGCGAGAACGCGGTGAAGGCGGAGACGGGCGAGAAGCTGTTGCCGTCCTTCATGCGCTTGGCCGGCGTGAGGGCCTCTTTGTCAACGCCCCACTTGTTGGCCAGCCATCGGCCATAGCCCAGATAGCCGCAGGCGAGCACCGCCGCGGCCACAACCATGAGCAAAACTCCGTTCATTACATTTCCTCCTCTAAAAAGAACTTCCCAGACATAAAAAATGAGGGCCGTCGGTTGCGCTCGACGGCCCTCATCTTCATCAGCCGCCCGTTATCGTACGGGCTAGCTGCATGTGCTAACCCGCATCAGATAATTACTACGCTGATAATGTTTAGCTGATGCGTGAACATGTCTAAGAAATCCTCTTCAATCATGATGCGAACGATCCGTGCGTGTTCACATCCCCCAGTGGTTGAAAAGGAGTATGAAACTTTAGTTACCTAAAGTCAACGCAAATTTGTAATGAATTTTCAACTTTTTTGAATTTCTCGGTATAAAACGCCATTGACCTCGGACTTTACCCCACGACAGTTTTTGCATGAGAGATGCCTCTGAGAGCCGCGGGAGCCGGGCGGCGCATATGAACTTTCCTGCTCTACAGTCCTGCGCAAGACGGAAAGCACATTAAGTGCTTTCCTTTGCGTGCGGAACTCGCGATAAAGTTCATATGCGCCGCCCGGCTCCCGCGGCTCTCAGGGGCTCCCACCCCAAATGCGGAGCAAAGCTCCGCACGCCAACTTTTTCTTTCAGCTAAAGAACGCCGGAAATTCGACGCTGGCTTGTTAACCTTGCTGGACGTTGTCGACGCCAAACCAGCCCAGAAGCTATATCGATACAGAAAGGTCCCCGACGCTGCCCGGGCGCCAGCGGCCGCATATGAACTTTATCGCGAGTTCCGCACGAACAGGAGGCCACTTAATGTGGCCTCCGTCGTGAGCAGGACTGTAGAGCAGGAAAGTTCATATGCGGCCGCTGGCGCCCGGGCAGTGTCGGGGACCGCACCCATACGACTACAGCGTCATGTTTGGATCGGCGTCGACGTCGAACGGCGAGATTTCACCTCGGTCGAATTTACGGCGGGCGACCTCCGCGATCATGGCTGCGTTATCGGTACAGGCAGACAAGGGCGGCACCGTTACGCGAATCCCCTGACGCCCAAGCTTCTTGATCATCATCTCGCGCAGATGCGGGTTGGCCGAGACGCCGCCACCAATGCAGTATTCCTTGCATCCGGTAGCGTGCAATGCGTTTTTGGCCTTCTTGTACTGCACGTCAAAGACAGCTGCCTCAAACGAAGCCGCCAGATCGGGCAGGTGAATCGTGCGCCCGGCCTTGGTCTCCTGTTCAATGTAGAGCGTCACAGCGGTTTTAAGGCCCGAAAGCGAGAAGCGATAGTCTCCTCTGCTGTTAAGCGCACGGGGGAAATCGATCGCCTTGGGGTTGCCCGTCTCGGCCAGCTTAGAGATGATGGGGCCACCGGGATAGCCCAGACCCAACGCCTTGGCTACCTTGTCGAAGGCCTCGCCCACAGCGTCGTCGAGCGTCTCACCGAGCACCTCGTAGTCGCCCCACGCCTTCACGTGCACGAGCATGGTGTGCCCGCCCGAGACAAGCGTGAAGATGAACGGCGGCTTGAGGTCGGGCTGCGCCAGCAAGTTGGCAAACAGATGACCCTCAAGATGGTTGACGCACACGAGCGGCTTGCCAGCAGCGTAGGCAAAGCCCTTGGCGAAGGCGACGCCAACCACGAGCGCGCCCACCAGGCCCGGACCCTGCGTCACGCCCACGGCGGCAAGCTCACTTGGTGCAATGGCTCCGCCCGTAAGGCCCAGCGATGCTGCGGCATCCTCGAGCGCCGCATCCACGACACTCACAATCACCTCAACGTGCTTGCGCGAGGCGATTTCGGGCACCACGCCGCCAAAACGGGCATGGAAATCAATCTGCGTCGACACCTGGTTGGCCAGCATATTGCCATCCGCATCGATAATCGCCACGGCCGTCTCGTCGCAGGAACTCTCGATAGCGAGCACTAGGCGGCGGCGTTCAATTTCGGCACGCTCCCCCTCGGAGCGCCCGGGCGCAGGCAGCGGCCATACGCGCTGCTCTGCCGCCGTCGGCTCGGGCGAAGCATTGTCGACCGGAAGCACGAGGGGCAGCGGAGCCGTCATGACGATGGCATCCTTGCCGGCACCATAGTAGCCGCGGCGCCGTCCTGCCTCGGTAAAGCCCAGAGCGTTATAAAGCGCGATCGCTCCCTCGTTGCCGTCCTCGACCTCGAGCGAAGCCGTGGTGCAGCCGAGCATCTGGGCATCATAGCTCACATGCGACAGCAGCTTGCGGGCAATACCCTCACGGCGATGTGCCGGGTCGACGGCGACATCCAGAATCTGCACATCACCGTCCACGACCATACCGCCGGCAAGGCCCAGCAGCTTGCCGTCGTCGTGTGCTACCCACCAACTACGCGGCACAGCGACGTCCTCGCCCAGTTCGGACAGGAACATGCCCGGCGTCCACGCCTCGTGTCCGGCACCTTCAAAGCAGGCAGCCTCCAGCGCGCTCGCGCCCTCGGCATCCGCCGCGCCCATGGGACGGAACTGCAGATGACGACCGGCGAGCTCATCGGCAACGCCCGTAATTTCGCTCTGCGCACTCTCGGCAAGACCAAGACGCTTGCGCTCGTTTTCCTCGGCATCCGAAAGGCGCGTGTAAATCGGCAGGACGCGGGCCGGATCGCCGTCGCCCGCAGCGTGCGCGAGCAGCAAGCCCTCGCCCGAAGGCCACCACAGGTCGCGCTCCACGCAGCGGGCGGTCTCATCCTCACCCAGCAGCTTGCCATAGCGCACGAGACCGTCACCGGTCAGCTGAACCTGGTCCCAGTCCGCTGCTCGGCGCCACTCATCGAGCGCCACGGCGGCCTTGACCACGTGTTCGCGCTCAAATTGACGCTCGGGGCCCTCATCGACCAGCATATACAGCGCCGGATATACCTCACCGCGCATAGCATCGGCCAAGATACCAAGCTTGCCGCGCACGCCAGCCTTCCACGCCGTCCAAGCGCAAGCGTCGAGCGTCGACACGCCCAGCAGCGGAACATTGGCACCACGCGCGAGACCCTTGGCAGTGGAGATGCCGATGCGCACACCCGTAAAGGACCCCGGGCCGCGGCCGACCACATAGCAACCAACATCGCTGCGATCCAGACCGGCTTGAGCCAGCACGCCATCAACGGTATTCACGAGCTCAACGTTGGCGTGACGGCGACACATGTGGTCGCCACTCACGAGCTTCGTCTCGCCCGTCTGCCCATCAATCCAGCTTGCCGCGCAGGCAAGCATGTCGGTCGAGGTATCGAGCGCCACCACCAGCGCGTTGTCGTTATGCAAGCTCATCTTGTACAGCCTTATCAATCAAATGGGAAAGCTCCATTGCGCGGTCACCGTGCGCCTCAAGCGTTATCGTTCGCACATCGCTGTCGCCCTCATCACGCTTGAGCGTCACCGAAAGATACTCATCCGTCAGCTCGTCCTGGAATTGTTCGCCCCATTCCAGCAGGCAAGCACCCTCATAGCCCAGCACATCGAAAATGCCCGTATCCTCGAGCTCGTAGGCATGCTCCAGGCGGTATAGATCAAAGTGAAACAGCGGAATACGACCTTGATCGTGAACGGCCATGAGCGCAAACGTAGGACTCGTAACCATATGCCCATCGCCCAGCCCGCGCGAGACGCCCTTGGTAAAGTGAGTTTTGCCCACTCCCAGGCCACCGGTCAGGATGAGCACATCTCCGTCCTCAAGGCACGGTGCAATTAGCTCGCCAAAGTACTCCGTATCGGCAGCGCAAGTCGTTTTGTAAGTACCTACCCCCAGGCGCTCCAGGGACATATATGCTCCTTATTATTCCGAGGCGTCCTCTGGTGCGGGATGTCGCTCCAGATAGTCGCCCAGCATCTTAAAGTCTTCCTCCAGCAGCTCCTGCCACGCCGGATTGCGCAGCGCTGCTGCCGGATGGAAAGTGGGCATTACTACAAAATGCCCCATCTGGTGGAACCTGCCGCGCAGCTTAGTAATGCCAATCTCGGTCTTAAGCACAAAGTGCGTCGCGGGGTTGCCGAGCGTCACGATAATATCAGGCCAGATGCTTCGAATCTGCTCACGCAAAAACGGCGAGCAAGCCAGCACTTCCTCGGGACGCGGATTGCGGTTTCCCGGCGGGCGGCACTTAAGCACGTTGGCAATGTAGACGTCTTCGCGTTTGAGCCCCGCCAGCGACAAAATGCCGTTGAGGTCCTCGCCTGCCGCCCCCACAAAGGGCTCGCCCTGCAAATCCTCATTGCGGCCCGGCGCCTCACCGATAAACATGACGCAAGCGCGGGGGTTTCCCACGCCAAACACGATATTGTGACGCGACTGGTAGAGCTGGCAGAGGTGACAATCGCCCAGAACGGCCTCAATTTCCTCGAGTGCGACCTCACGTGGTGCCTGATGGGTGTGGCCGGGGATGTGCATGACGCCCATAGCGGCTCCTACACGTAGACCTTGTCGAGACGCATGCCAAAGCCGCAGGCGACCTCGTAGTTAATCGTTCCGCGCAGTCGGGCCATCTCGTCCATAGTGATCTCGGCATCGCCATCGCGGCCGACGATGATCATCTCGTCACCATACTCGGCCTCGGGAATCTCGTGTGCCGGGTTGGACTGAATGGCGACCATAAACTGGTCCATGCAGATATTGCCAACCTGATGCACGCGCTCGCCGCGATACAGCACATCCATACGATTGGAAAGCGTACGCGATAGGCCATCGGCATAACCGATCGGCAGCGTGCAGATCTGAACGCGCGTACGCGGTACGCGGTAGGTAAAACCGTAGCCCACGCCCTCACCCATCGCAGGGTGTGCCACGCGCGTCACACGCGCATGAACGCTCATAACGGGATCAAGCTGCATCACGCGGCCGCTCAGCTCGCACGGCTGCATGCCATACAAGCCAACGCCGGCGCGGATCATATCAAAATGCATCGAGGGGTCGAGCATCGAGGACGGCGTGTTGGCGCAGTGCACGATACCGCACTCAAAACCCGCATCCTTAATGGCCTGAACGGCCTCGGTAAAGCGCTGACACTGCAGCTTGTAGTCCCAGCCCGAAGGTTCATCGGCCGTGGCGAAGTGCGTAAATACGCCGTCGCACTGAATACCGCGATGGAAATTTATACCGCGGACAAAGTCGAGCACCTGCGTGTAGTGAACGCCGATACGATTCATGCCCGTCTCGATGGCGAGATGATACTTGCCCACTTTGCCCGCCGCGACGGCACATTCGCCATACGCAAGAGCAAAGTCAGACGTATAGACCGAGGGCATGATATCAAACTCGAGCAACGTCGGAATGGCCTCGATAGGCGGCTCGCTTAGGATGAGGATTGGTTTCGTAATCCCGCCCTGTCGGAGTTCAACGCCCTCGTTAACCGTCGCCACGGCAAACATGTCGGCACCGGCCGAATACATGATCTTGGCGCACTCAACAGCTCCATGACCATAAGCATCGGCCTTGACCACGCAGCACAGGCGCTGACGTGGATTCAGCAAGTTCTTATAGGCCCTCGTGTTGCGACGGAGCGCCCCGCGGTCGATCTCGACCCAGGACCAGCGCGTCAAATCGGCTTTATTCATGATTAGTCATCCGACCCTTCGTCCATGATTCCCAGATCTTCGAGCGCATCCTTTGCCGCCAGCTCCATGGCAGGACCGATCAAGTCGATAAGATCGGTAGCGATAACGCTCTTCTCACCATACTCCGTCGCCGCGGCAAAACCGGCGTAGCTGTGAAGTGCGACGGCGTACGAATACAGCAACTCCCAACGATCCATCTCGTCGCGCATGGTGGCAAGCGTGCCGGCCAAAATACCCGCGAGAACATCACCCGAACCGGCAGTTGCCAGAGAAGCCGGACCCGAGAGCGGCAGCAGCACACGCTCAACGCCACAGATAGCCGTCGTCGGCCCCTTGGCAATGACCACCAGATTGTCGGAGCCTGCAGCCCAGACAACCTTCTGCGCGGCCGCAATCGCGGTACCAAGGTCGTTCACCTCGTCACCGGCAACCAGACGCGAAAGCTCACGATAGTGCGGCGTCATAACCAACGGCTGCTCGCGACGATACATCTCGGGATTACTATCAATACCGTCAATGGCAATCTTAGCAAGGCAGTTGAGTGCATCGGCGTCCAAAATAAGCGGCACATCAAGCTCGAGCAAGCCCGAAACCACCTGCATAGCGCCGGCAGATGTCGTCATACCGGGACCGCACAGTACGCAACTGTACTTCTTTGCGATCTCGCACACCGTCATGCGCGCAGCGGCGCCAAAGGAGCCGCGGGAATCAGACGGAATAGCAAAAACGGGAATTGAAGGAAGTGCCATGCGAATAAGATTGGCGCAGGCGTCAGGAGCCGCGACTGCCACGTAACCAGCACCCGCGCGAGCTGCAGACTTGGCCGCCATAATGGCAGCACCAGGATATTGCGCAGATCCGGCGACAATAAGCGCAGAACCACGGGAATACTTATCGATATTCGTAGGTAGTGGGGCAAAGTAATCAACTAAGTCACCGGGCTCGACAATCTCGGCGGCGTGGTCGACATCATCGATGACCTCGTCAAGACGATCGTAAAGATTGCCGCAGATCAAATCGCCAGCATACTCAGGGCCATCAGCGCTATACAGACCGATCTTGGGCGCAATCATCGTCACCGTACGCTCGGCACGAATGCAGTCGTCATCGACAACGCCCGTCTCGGCATTCAGGCCCGAGGGGACATCAATGGATACGACACAATCGGCGCATTCATTGACCGTAGGAATCCAAATGGAGAACGGCGCACGCAGATTCCCGTGGAAACCGGTACCAAAAATGGCATCGACAACAACATCGGCCTTATCGATCAAAACCTCGAGTTCGTCACGCGAGGGGCCGACGCAAACGTGCACATCGCGGCCGGCAGTACGACGAGCAACATGACGTGCCAGAGCAGCAGGAATCTCATCCGGCTCAACCGGAGAAACGATATCCACGTCCACACCCTTATGGCTCAGGATATCGGCGGCAACCCAACCGTCGCCGCCATTATTACCAAAACCGACCAGAACGAGAACCCGATCGGGATTGAGCTTCAAGACCTCGTTGGCGGCAAACTCACCCGCTAGCTCCATAAGCTCGGCCTTCGAAGTCCCTTCGCGTTCGATGATATCCTCGAGACGAACGACTTCTTCGGTACTCAAAACCGGTTTCATCTATGCTCCTAGCGTATCTTGCGAAGCATCGCCCAGGTGCTCCGTCAATGCTGAATTCTGCAGCTGCTCAAGCTCATCTAAAACAGAGCGAGCCTCTTTAAATGTCTGCGCAACGCGTTTCTTGGTGCTCACCTTTTCATCTTTTGGCTTAGGCCGAGCATCTTCGGTAATCGCGATAGCATTCGCAACGGCTAAATCTCCTGTAAGCGTAATGGAAAGAGCGACCTCAACAACACCCAGCTCTTGAGCGATCTCGAGTGCACGGCCCGAAAGCAGCGCCTTCGGTTTGCCGAGTTTATCACGCGTTACCGAAACATCCTTGCGACCCACGCCTTGACTAAAACCCGTGCCGAGAGCTTTAAGCACCGCCTCGCGCGAAGCAAAGCGGCTCGCATAGTGAGCAGCGGGGCGCGATGATGCATCGCAATACGCACGCTCTTCTTCGGTAAACACACGACAAGCAAACGACGGCGTCTTTTCAAGAATAGATTTCATGCGGGAAATCTCGACGATATCAACGCCGATACCAGCTTCAGCCATGTTCACCTCCATATCGCACAGACTAAGTTATTGTAGCCCGTTCACAGAAGATGCGACAAACGAGGGTTATAAAACACAGCTACTATGTGAGACAAAAGCCCGCAAACGCAAAAAAGGGGGAGGCCGCGTGGCCTCCCCCTTCTCAGTTCAAGCGTACGGCTCGGTGCCGTCCACCGGTCAGCGGCGCCCTGGCCTCCCACGGGCTGACCCCGCAGTACTCTCGGCGCGATGGGGCTTAGCTTCC
>DBFAQQ010000023.1:0-2583 GCA_048236535.1 Collinsella sp.
CAGGGCGACGCCCAGGACGGGCACGTTGGCGTAGGAGCACAGCAGGAAGCCCAGGAAGTAGAAGGGCACGAGCTGCTTGGTGAGCACCAGGCGGCCGAGCATGGCGAAGCCCATGGCCGGCAGGATGTTGGCTGCAACGCCAAAGCCAGCAAGAACAAAGTCGGGGATAAAGTCGAGCACGCCCTGGATAGCGTCAGCACCCAGATAGAACGACAGCGAGCACAGCAGGAACGCCATGATGATGCCGGTTAAACCGATCAGGAAGTGCATCGCATAGACACCCTTAAGGTTGCCCTGGCCGGAGAAGACATCAGCGCGGTCAACCAGGATCGGCAGGGCGGCGTTGAGGATGTTCTTGATGGCAAGGCACAGCGTGGCGATGGGCATGGCAAGCGCGATGGCTGCCTCGGTGCTCTGGCCCAGCTGGATAGCGAAGGCGCAGGCGAGCACGCCGCCGATCGTCTCATCAGGCGGCACGTAGGCGCCGATGGAAATCGAGCCCATGAACAGCAGCTCCAGACTCGCACCGATCGCGAGGCCGGACTGCAGGTCCCCCAGCACCAGACCCACGAGCGGGCACAGGACGATGGGGCGGAACGCATAGAGCGTACCGAGCTGGAAGTCGAACTTACCAAATGCGGCGATAAGTCCGATGAGGATTGCTTGGGTAAGCATACATCCCCCTTTCCTAATAGGACACTACGAAGAGCTCAGACTCTTCGAATTCAAACGCCTAGAGCACGCTGGCGCAGTCAACCTTGGGGTCATCGGCCAGGGGTCGAATCTCGACCTCAACGCCACGATCCAGCATCTCGCGCACATCGGCTTCCTCGGCTGCGGTCAGGAAAATCTGACGAGAGACCTGACGAGCATCGGGGCGCTTCTCGTCCTTGGGCTTGGTGTTGCCCAGGTTGACCGACTTAATCTGCGGGCAGCCCTCAACAAGCTGCTTTGCCTCAGCGATAGTGGCAACGCAGATGATCATCTTGTACTTGTCGGTCACGCCCGAGTTGATAGCCTCGATGGCATTCGCCATATCCTTGATGACGAGCTTGCAGCCGGCAGGCTTGCCCATCTTGAGCGTCGTCTTCCACACCGGGTCGTTGGCGACCTTATCGCCCACGCAGAAGATGCAGTTGGAGCCAAGGCCCTGAACCCAGGAAACTGCGACCTGGCCATGAAGCAGGCGATGGTCAACGCGAAGTAGCTGAATCATAATGTGACCCCCCAAAGGTCTTGTGCCGTCATACGGCGTGTCAGTAGGTGCTGCGGATTAGAACTCTTCCTCCTCCTCGTCATCGACCAAAAGATCGTTGACAAACTTCACGCGCGTATCGTCCGCAGCGACGATGGCGCGAATCGTCTCCTCAACCGGTGCCGACTCGTCAGAGAACAGCAGCTGGATGAGCAGAGGAAGGTTCATGTTGGTAACGAGGTACGTGCGGGGACGCGTCTGGACGATCTTGGTGAACTCGTTGTTGACGCTGCCGCCAAAGAGGTCGGTGCAGACAACGACATCATCGTCAGCAGACATGCCTGCCAGCAGTTTTTGGGCCTCCTCGGCCACGTCCATGCGGCCATCGACGAACATCGAAAGATCGTGGACGTTGTCGCGAGCGCCCGAGAGCAGCTCGACGCTCTCCTTGATGCCGGTAGCGAAGTGCGCATGGCTGGCGATGATGTACTGTCTCATTCTGTGTTCCTCTCAATAGCCCGGCACGTTCCCGCACCCGTTTTCTTTAGTAGTCGAACTGGTGATAGTAGCGACGATACTTGAGGTTGTGCTTGGTGACCGTCTCGTAGTAGCGAGCCAGGCGGTCGGTAACGAGCACCGTCAGAATCCACGGGGAGACGATGACGCGGAACTCGTCGTCAAGGCCGGGGATCGCGAACTCGGCGGTGTCGATGATGTTGATGTCGGTGTCGCCGGTCACGCCGCGGGTCAGGAACGCGCGGGCGCGCTCGTCGAGCTTGCGGTTCTCGTCCTCGCCCATGAACAGGAACACGGGGACGCCGGGCTCCACGAGCTCGAGGGTGCCGTGGAAGAAGTCGGCCGAGGTGATGTAGCGGGTGCGCTTCCACTGCATCTCCTCCAGGATGCACATCGAGAACAGGATGGTCTCGCCCCACAGGGCGCCGGAGCCGATGAACATGGTGTAGGGGGCCAGGGCGTACTTCTTGGCGAGCTCCTCGGCGCGCGGCTCGAAGCGCTTGCGGATATCGAGCATATCCTTCCAGATGTCCTTGGTCTGCTCGATGAACAGGTCGAACTTGGGGAAGCAACCGCGACGGTTGAGCAGGCGCAGGCCGAAGCAGTCGGCGAGGTAGTAGCCCTTCTCGCAGCCACCGGAACCATGGTCAGAAGCCATGGCGACGCAGTTCTCGGCACCGACAGCCTGGCCGATGAGACCCTCGGGCTTGGTCATGGCGTAGACGCGGACACCCATGCCCTTCATCTTCTTGACGGCCTCGAGGACCTCGGGGGTGGTGCCGGACTCGGAGGCGGTGAGCACGACGGACTTGTCGGTCATGCGCTTGTGGCCGGAGACGTTCCACTCGGCGGCGTGGATCAGGTAGACCTCG
>DBFAQQ010000024.1:0-6313 GCA_048236535.1 Collinsella sp.
GATCTCGCATCCAAGCAGCAGGGCGTCACGGATGCCCAGACCGAGCTTAATGCGGCGAAATCGGACCTCGATGCCGCCAACGCGGCAGTCGATACGGCAAAGTCGACCGTCCAGCAGAAGCAGGTCGCCTTTGATGCCGCCAATGCGGTCGTAACGGCCGCACAGACCAAGCTGGATTCCGCCAAGGCGGACACCGAGGCCAAGCAGCAGGACGACATGGATGCGAACGCCGATCTCGCGAAGTTCTTCCAGGACGTCGCCGACGCCAAGAAGGCGCTCGATACCGCAAAGAGCGTCCACGACGCGGCGGCAGCCGAGCAGACCGAGAAGGCGACCGTCCTCGCCGCCGCCGAGCAAAAGGCGGACGCCACCGCACGCACCCTCGCGGATGCCCAGCGTGCCGTCGATGCCGCCAAGGCGGACACCGGCGTTGCCGCCGACAGGCTTACCGGCTCCCAGACCGATCTCGATGACGCACAGTCGAACCTCGACATCCTCACCGATCTTGCCGCGAAGCTCGCAGAGGCACAGCAGCGCGAGCAGGATGCAGTAAAGGCCGTCAATGACACCAAGGCCGCCCTCGATGCCGCGAAGGCGGATACCATCGCCGCCGAGTCCCTGGTCTCCGCCGCCGAACAGGCGAAGGCGCAGGCAGACGCCAAGCTGTCGAAGCTGAACTCCATCGATGCCGGCGCGGCGATCGCTTCCGGCCATGATGTGAACGCGGATGACGCCCTCAACGCGCTTTTCGCCGCAGCAGTCGAGGCACGTGCCAAGGTCGCGCCCGCCAAGGCCATCCTGGACGAGAAGCAGGCCGCGGTGGACGGGCTCCAGGCCGGCTACGATGCGGCACTCGCCGCCTACGAGTTGGCGAAGTCCGATCGCATCGCGGCGGAGCAGAAGCTTTCCGATGAGATCGCACGACAGGAGGCAGAGGAGGTCGCAAAGCAGCAGGCGGCATACACCCCGAAGCACCTCGCCGGCACGGATACCGCCCAGCCCGGCAGCCTCGCCCAGACCGGTGACCGCGCGGGACTCATCGGCGAGACGTTCGTCATCGGCGGTACCGTCCTCGTGGCAGCCGGCGTCTTCCTCGACCGGAAGAAGCGCCGCGGGCAGATGTAAAAGCGAGTCGGGCGTTGGATATCGGCTGGTGTCCAACGCCCGGTTTCATGGACAGGGAGATCGGTGTGAGAACAAAGGCTATTATCGTTGCGCTTCTGGTGTGCCTTTCGGCACCTCAACTTGGATGTGCCAGCGTTGCAAAGCAAGGAAGCGGCTCTACGGAAAGGGCCGCTACGGCGGTAAAGAATAAAGACAAAAAGAAGCCGAGCGAAGAAAAGACGGCGCAAGCCTCTGGAACCAAGACCGAGGAGAAGAAAGAATCCGACGACAAGGACCAGAAGTCCGATGACTCCAAGAAGGAGGATAACAAGTCTTCCGATTCCTCGAAGTCGGACAACAAGGGCGATTCCTCCCAGTCCAAGCAGAATTCCGGTAATTCTCAGAACTCTGGCAGCAATAACTCCTCTTCCAACGGCGGTAGCCAGAAGAAGTGGGTTGCCGAGCAGGGCCACTGGGAGACAGATTACAGCCAGGTCTGGGTACCGAATGTAGTGTATACGCGCCATGAACGTTGGATGTGCTCTGTATGCCATGCAACGTTTAACTCAGCAGCCGAAATGGACAATCATGTTATCTCTACCTACGGTGATGCACAACACCCTAATGGAGCTTCTGCAATCAATGATTCGTATACTACCTCTGAAGACCAGGGACATTATGAACAGAAGGCTACGGGGCAGCATTGGGTTGTCGACGTCGCCGGCCACTGGGAGTAATGTGCATCGTTCCTCTCCTCTTACATTCGGTAAATAAATATTTATTTGCGGGCGGCCGGTTTCGGCCGCCTTTTTTAGACGCCCAGTCTGGGAGCAAACGATAGGAAAGCAATCAAACGAGAGGCTGTTCCAAAAGAATCCGGCGGTGCCAGATGCTTCGGGCAAAACCTTCCGCAAATCGGTAAGGTCTTCCATCAACTTGCTCCAGCCCTCGCCCGGAGTCCGCTGCGCGGTAATGCAAAAACTCGGCATCCCTCGCATTCGCAGTACCGCTTCGCTCTCGCTACAGCGAATTTCTAACACTCAGCATCCTTCGCGTTAAAAATTCGCTTCCGCTCACGGTCTCCGCTGACACTACGACACCGCGAAGCCTTTCGCTCGAAACGAGGCCTCTCGTTTCGTGTCTACGCTACGCTCCGCCCAATCACCGTTCCGGAGATTGCAAGATTGGTGTTGGGCTAGATAAATGGGGCCATACTCGCCCCCTTTATCTGCCAACACATCTTGTTTATCACCTCTCACGGCGATAAAGTTAGAAATGAAGTTCGCCTTCATTTCTAAGGGAAGCGACGGCGTCACTTCAAAAAACGGCGCGACGTCAGTCGCTCCTAAAAAGGAAAGCAATCTCATATCGGTTTTTGAATCGGTGGCCTCACCGATTCGCTCTGCTTTCCTGGGGGGCATATGAGTTGCAAGCGTCCACACACCGTTAAGGCGACACTCACTTCTGAAGAATATGAAACGTTTTCCGCTTTGGCGGAAAAGGCAGGCATGACGAAAGCCGAGCTCATTCGTTATAACTTGATCCATCGGAGTGAATCACTCGATAATCTAGTTTCCAAAAATGATGACGGTGGCCGCAGCAAAAAGCTGCAACCCGTTTCAGGTGATTCGGACGAAAAGCGCTCGAAGGTCATTTACGTTAAGGTCACCGATGGCGAGCACGAGGCGATCCGCAAACGGGCGGATATACTCGGTGCGACCGTCAGTGCGTATGCCCGCCGCGTGATGCTTGCCGGTAAAATCGAGAAGATCGATTTCGATAAAAGCCAAGTCGCGAAAATCTATCACGAGCTGTATCGCGAGGGAACGAACCTCAATCAGCTGATGTATTTTGTGAACGCCCAAGGGCTTCCCGCGTACAACGAGAAAGCTGTTTTTCGTACGCTTGAAAAGGTTTACCAGAACGCCCGCAAAGTCACTCTCTTCATAAGAGAGCTTGAGCGGCGCTATTTCACCGACGGCGGTGATCTCAATGACCGTTATTAAGCAGAAAGGTATTTCATCCGAACGCTACGCGAAGAACGTGCGCAAGTACATCAACGGAAAGCGTGCTTTGGCCCGCGGCGGCTGGAACCTCGCGAACGGAAAGTACTGGTTTTCCGAGATGGCTATGACGCGGAAGATGTTTCATCACGACAGGCCCGCGCGTGCCGGCGCGAAGAACATAACGATGCTTCATCAGATTCTCGCGTTTCTGCCCGAGGAGTGCAGCTGCAACGGAGGCAAGATGACCCCAGATGCGTGTATGGCCTACGCGGAGCAATGGCTTGCGAAGCACTATCCGCATCAACAAGTGATTGTCGCGTTGCATGAGGAAAGTGATAAGGCGGGAAAACGCTACGCAGTGCACATGGCGATTAACCGTACCGATTTGTTAACCGGCAAACGTTGCGAGACGGGTGGGCGACGCGGAAAGTACGAACGCGCTGCGTGGGTCCGTGAAATGGACGAGGCTTGGAATCTTACTCAACTTGAAAAGGGAAAGAAAAATTCGAAGATTCGTGATCGCCAGCCGCGCGACACAGAAAAGGAGATTATCGGTCGCGGTGAGTACAGTTATAAAAACAATCTGCGCGAGCTGATCCATCTTGCAATCAATGAAGGTCACCCAAAGAATATGGAGCAGTTCAAAAAACTACTCGCCTCATGGGGCGTAGACATTTTCATCAAGAACAATCGAGTCTATGCGACAGATCTCGATATCAAGGAGGCCGGCAATCCGAAGTGCACTTTCAATCTGACTCGACTCGACGGACGTTTCGCGGTCAAACAACTTGAAGCGGCGTTCGAAAAGAACATGTTGGAAGCCGAGCGAGCGTTGCCGTACGAGAAGCGCTGTGAGATTTACATTCAACGTCTTAAGAAGGCGTACTCGGCGTGGGTCGAACAAGCGAATGCGAGCAAGGGCGTCGCCTACAATTCATTCCCCAAATTCATCGCACCGAAGTGCGATGAGGACCTGCTCGAAGATCCGGCGGTTCGCGATGAGCTTCTTGCGCGTCGCGGTTACGCAAGGGAGATTCGCAACCGCTATGCCGGCGCCGTTCCCGATGCCGGCGATGATCGCGTTCGCGCCGCAGGTCGAGCCCATGGTGGTAACGTTGACATCTCGCCGCAGGTCGATCGCGCGGTCGACCGAGGCGATTACGCTCGCGGAGACACGCATCGCTAGTTTTGGAAAGCCTATCGTCGGTGCCCTAGCGCACTGCCATCCAGTGCCGATTCTGCCATACTCGCAATTCGGCAAGGATGAGGAGTATGAATTAATCGGGGCTTATAGGACAACACCAAAACCGGCATCGACGGCTCCATGGATGATTCGGATTCCAAATAGGCCCTGTTAGTTGAGCTAGTTCTTTGCCGGTGTCGTATACGAAACCGCTATACCCGCGGCAATTGCCATGAGACAGCTCACGATGAATCCGAACTCATACTTCAAAACGTTTGTTGCGGTCAGGGCGATAATCAACACAGTCGCAATTTGCAGAATTATCATTATTACGAAGAGATTGATTCCTTGTTTGGCCGAAGTCGCTGAGTGAGTTTGGCTTTGTTGATTCAGGTTGTAGCTGACAACAAAAGCGATCAGTTCGCTTGATACGGGGCCGACTACATAGAAAAAGATTGCGTCAATGAAGCCTATAGTGTTGTAAGTGTTGTAAGTTGTTTCGCCGGAAAAAACAGCGTATAAAGCATATCCAAATCTTGGCTGATTCATGTATGAGTAGGAGAAGACCAAGAGCGTCAATATTGCTACTACCAGAAGTGCATTCAGGATAAATCGTTTGCTTTTCATCGATCGCTCCTTCCGGGTGACTCTTATATGTAATTCTACAACAGCCATTATTTTCAAAGAATATGACTGTCCTAAATAACGTGCACTTTCGCTGGAGGGTCGCTGTTTGGCGGCCCTCTTTTTGCACAGGCGCGGTGGGATGGTAATATCGGGCGGGAGTCAGCCGCTCTGATAGAATCGTCCTTGCTGTCGGCAGCCCTCGTGCCGGGCAGAGCCCTCCATTTGATGGGAGGTGATGCCCATGACCGATTTCACCGAGCTCGTGAAGCTCCTGACCGCTATGGTCTCGCTCCTCACGGCCCTTGTCGGCCTTTCCAAGGCACTCAAGCAGGGCTCGAAGCCCAAAAAGAAAGGTCACCGTCGCTAAGACGATGACCCAACTTCATTAAGCAACGGCTCTGCCCAGCTCTCTACAACTTGGGCTGCCGTCGGCACCATTTTACCCTCCTGACGAGGAATTCGTCCATATTTCAAAAATCAAATCCTGTTCGCGCGTGGGCGTAAACTTTTAGTTGGGCAGATCCGGCAGATTGGAGCTTGAAACATGAGGGATATGCACCTCATGTCGCTCATAAAACGTCTCCTGACCTCGAGGGAGAACGTTTTTTAGCGACAGAAGGAGACATAAATATGATCTGGTTTACCAGCGACACCCACTTCGGGCATGAGAACGTGCTGAAGTTCACCGACCGCCCGTGGGAGACGATTTGGCAGATGAACGACGCCATCGTCGACAGCATCAACGGCAGGGTTGCCGTGGACGACGAGCTCTACATCCTGGGTGATTTCTCATTCAAGATGACCGCCCAGGACGCCTATGGGCTTCGCAAGCGGATCGCCTGCAGGCGCATCCACCTAGTCCCGGGAAACCACGACAAGGACTGGACCCAGCCGGCGGTCGCGGGCGCCTTCACCGTGGAGCCGCCGATCTGCGTGCTCAAGATCGACGGGCAGAAGATCGTCCTGAGCCATTACCCCATGGCCGACTGGCAGGGCATGAACCATGGATCGTGGCACCTCCACGGGCACATCCACAGCAGCGGCGGCGCGTACAACGAGTGCAACCGCAAGCAGGGCCTTCTGCGCTACGACGTCGGTTGCGATGCCAACGGGCACTCCCCGGTGAGCCTCGACGAGCTGAGGGAATGGTTCGCCGGAGTCGACGAGCCGTGCGGCCGGGTGAAATGGCCCTGGTGGGTCAACGAGACCGGCGACAGGCAGGTCGAGCGCGAGCTGGCGGCGTACAAGAGGGAAGAGGCGATCCGATGACGGTCTATGTGACGGGCGACATCCACGGTGGGCTCGACATGCAAAAGCTCCGCGACTGGGAGCTTGGGGATAGCCTTGGCAGCGACGACTATCTGATCATCGCCGGCGACTTTGGCTTTCCGTG
>DBFAQQ010000025.1:0-13316 GCA_048236535.1 Collinsella sp.
AGGCGATCCGATGACGGTCTATGTGACGGGCGACATCCACGGTGGGCTCGACATGCAAAAGCTCCGCGACTGGGAGCTTGGGGATAGCCTTGGCAGCGACGACTATCTGATCATCGCCGGCGACTTTGGCTTTCCGTGGGACTTCTCCGCCGAGGAATGCGCCGACATCGCCTGGCTGGAGTCGCGCCCCTACACGGTGCTGTTCGTCGACGGCAACCACGAGCACTTCGACCATTGGGCGGAGCGCCCCATGGAGTTATGGCATGGCGGGCTGACGCAGCGCCTGTCGGACACCTCGCCCATTCGGCACCTGACGCGCGGCGAGGTCTTCGAGCTCGACGGTTCGACAATCTTCACCATGGGCGGTGCCACGAGCGTGGACAGGGAATACCGCGTGCCGTATTCCAGCTGGTGGCCTCAGGAGCTCCCGGACGAGCGCGATTTCGATACCGCGCGGACAAAGCTCGACGAGATCGGCTGGAAGGTCGACTGCGTCATCACCCATACCTGCGCCACGCGCATGCTCTCGCCGACGCTCTACCCGGACCCAGGCTGGGAACGCCCTGATGTGGACCGGCTGACTGGATTCCTCGACGAGCTCGAGGACCGCCTGGACTATAAGCACTGGTATTACGGCCATTTTCACCGAGACGGCAATCCGGACGAACGGCACACGGTGCTGTATGACCGGATCGTGAGGCTCGGGGACAAACTCCTGCCGTGGGGTGCGTATTGATGACGGTCTATGTGACAGGCGACGTGCACGGCAGGGCCGAGTACGGGTCCAGCCGGTTTGCATTCAAAAATTGGCCGCTGGGCCGGACCCTGACGCGCGATGACGCGGTGATCGTGGCCGGCGACTTCGGCTTTGTCTGGGATGGCTCGAATGCTGAGAGGTATTGGCTCGACTGGTTCGAGTCGAAGCCCTGGACCACGTGTTTCGTAGACGGCAACCATGAGAACCACCACGCCCTGGCCGGGCTGCCGGTGCGGGAGTGGAACGGCGGGCTCGTCCATGAGGCACGACCGCACGTGCTGCACCTGATGCGCGGAGAGGTGTTCGATATCGACGGGCTCACAGTCCTTGCCATGGGCGGAGCCGCGAGCAACGACAGGCAGTATCGCAAGGAGGGGAGGAGCTGGTGGCCTGAGGAGATGCCGAGCGAGAAAGAGACGGAACACTGCCGTTCCTCGCTCGCCCGCGTGGACTGGATGGTCGACTACGTGGTGACTCACGAGGCCCCTGCTACCCTGGCAGAGAAGCTGTGCCGCGAGCGCGGACGCGAGTATCGAGACGACCTGCTGCAACGATTCCTGAGCGAACTCGACGAACGGCTCGACTACCGCGCTTGGTTCTTCGGGCACTACCACGGCGACAAATGGTGCGACGCCAAGCATCTCCTGATCTACCGAGACATCGTGCCGATTGAAGATGCCGCGCTCGGTTCTAGAAGCGTTCTAGAGGGCTTCTAGAAATCAGCCGCCTGATAGGAGAAGCGCGGGGCTACTCGCCCTTCATCTGGGTCATGACCTCGACCTTAGCCTCAGCTACGGCCGCACGCTGCTCGGAGGCGGCGAGGCGGTCCTTGAGGGCGGCGACCTCGGCCATCAGGTCACGCTGGGCGAGGAGGGAGACGTTGAGATCGGCCTGAGCCTTGGCCGCGGCGTCGACCGCGCCCCTCATGCTTTCAATTCGATCGTCTTTTGCGGCTGATTCTGCCAAGAGCTGATTGTTCTCGGAATCGAGCTTCTTGAGCTGCGAGAGGTAATCGGCGACGGTGGCGTGGAGCTCATCGTTCTCAATCTCCAAGCTCGCAGTATCCAGCTCGAATTTCTCTTTGATGGCGGCGACCTGCTCGACGCAATTAGATTTGATGCTCTGAATCTGTTCCGTTGCACTTTTCTTGGCGGCGTCGGCGTCCTCGCGGGCAGCACGAGCCTCCATCGCGGCAGCTTCGGCAGCGCCCACGATGATGCGCTTGACCCGCTCGACCGCCTCATCGAGGACGGCCGATGCGTCGAGCGCAGCCTTCACGCCGGGAGTGGCGTTAGGGTGGTAGCCGTCGACCAAGCGGGCGACGGTATCGGCCTGCGAGAGGCCAAGGCTCGTGCTGATGTCCTTTATGGCGTCACGGGTCTCCGATGAGACATTCAGACTGGTCATTTTCTTTTCGGACTGGACTTGGTTTTCGGCCATGATGCGGCACTCCAATCAACAACGGGCATGGCTCCGCCACGCCGTACGGCTGGGAACAAATACGCGGCCGCTGTTGAGTTGTGTTCGTCCTGCGATCGGCGAGTTCTAAAAAGGCGTCTCAAGTCATGAGTTCACGCAGGGTTTCAGTTGGAGAAATACCGCACTCTTATATAGTAGCGCACTCGGATTTATCTTCTGACGCCCACTAACCCGCGCTCGCGGAGCACGCGGTACAGGGTCGATTTCGAGATACCTGTTGCGGCGCAGATGTCGGGAATTGGCGTCTCACGGGCGAGGTAGAGCTTCACGGCGGCGTCGGCCTTGACGTCCGCGATGCGCGGGCGGCCCCCGACGTTGCCACCGCGGCTCCGTTTGACGGCGATGCCCTCGGCCTGGCGCTGCCTGATCAGGTCGCGCTCGAGCTCGGCGGTGCAGGCATGGGTGCCTAGCACGAAACGGCCGAATGCAGTATCGAGGTCAACGGGCTGCTTCAGTGATATGAGCTTCACTCCTAAGTTCCTGAACATCAGGTCATAGTTCAGCAGCTGCCTCGTCGATCTGGTCAGGCGCTCCCAGGACTCGACCACCACCTCGTCGCCGCGCTTCATCTTTTTGAACAACTTTTTCTGTTGCGTGCGGTCGCCCTCGCGTGCGCCAGTCTCCTTGTCTTTGAAGATGCGCTCATAGGCCACGCCAGCGTTGACCAATGCCTCGATTTGGCGGTCGAGCTTCTGGTCCTTTGTGCTCACGCGGGCATATCCATATCGTGTCATTTTTAGCCTCCTGCCTCGTAGTTTGATTTTCCCATGGGAATCAAAGGCGAGGTTTTGGCACTGGGTTTTGGCACTCGACATTCATGGCATCGAGGGTTCGATTTTCGAGTGCCCAGAGGCATACGTTTTGGGACGAACGGCTAATGGAATATGTTGGGACGGATAGTATTCTACTACCAAATAGTAGTATAATACTATCGTAAAGATTGGAGGCTCATGGTCCGGATACACCAGAGAGTTCACGAGCGGCACCCCGAGCTAGATGACGGTGATGTCGAGGCGGCGTGGGAGAGCTACTGCTTCGCAGCCGTCCGCATACCCGGGGAGCGCGAGATGCGGACGGGCTACGACCCGCAAGGCCGGTACATCGAGATGGTCGGTGTCCTCCTGGCCGACGGCGCGTGGCTCGTCTACCACGCCATGACGCCGCCGAGCAAGAAGACGCTGAGGGAGATCGAGAACGCGAGAAGGAGAGGTTACTGATGGAATATAGGCTTGCAAACGGATCCGTTATCACGGATGGGGACATCGAGCGCGAGTGCGCGGAATACGAATCCGACTCCTGGGAGGGGAGCCTGGTGAACCTCCGAGTCGGCCGCCCCAGGCTTTCCGAGGTGGAGGCCAACGCAAACCTGTCTTTCAAGTGCCCGAAGACGGGCGCCGACCTCATCGAGAGGGCGGCCGCCGCGTGCGGGATGCGGAAGTCGGAGTTTCTGCGCTCGGCCGCGATCGAGAAGGCCGAGAGGATACTCAGGTCGGCATAGCCCCGGCGTGCCTTCCCGGAATCGGCGTTGCCGCAGGGAGTGAGCGACCTGCGCCGCCGTTATGTTAGATATGTCGCTAACATAACGGCGGTTAAGTCGTGCCGCGGGTCGGGGCATCCGCACCACCACAGGTTCAATCGCCCCGTAAATCGAATCCTGTTAAGTCGTCTATCTGCGTGTTTATGAACACACTATTGCCATTCCTTAGGTGAGAATCGTGTCCGCACGGGGCGATATATTAGGCACAACACCCGAGGGAAAGGAATAGCATGAGCGATTCAATGGAAGTCGTGCATCGGCTCGAGCGCGAGATGGCAGACCGAGCCTCCGCAGTTGAGAAGGTCGACATCTTTAAGGCTCAGTTCAATCAAGCCATCAAGGCCTTCATGGCCGCCGACGAGGCGGTCCGCAGCCTTAACGACCATGACAGCATCGTTGACACTCAGATCGCCAACGCCATCGACGAGCATCTTCGCGCCATCGACAGGCTCTGCCGTTTCGGCATCGACGGTGGTTTCGGTAAGAAGCATCCGGTTAAGGAGTACTAGCCTTCCGCATGGCCATGGAAGTAAAGTAGAAGAGGGTCGAATCCGAAGCAGTTCCCGGACAATTGGCGTCCGGCCAGACACTTCGGTTCGACCCTTTCTTCCAGGATTCTGTAACAGCTGATTGAATTGCAACGCGCTAGGGCAGGACAGTTCAAAACTAGCGGGGCGTGTCGCCGCGCGAGTAGTCACCGCGATCGACGACGCGATCGTCCATCTGTCGCGACACGGCGCTACCGCCGTGCGCCTGGCCGGTGGCGCGGACGCGGTCGTCACCGGCATCGGGAACGGAGCCGGCATAGCGGTTGCGAATCTCCCTTGCGTAGCCGCGGCGCGCAAGGAGCTCGTCGCGAACCGCGGGATCTTCGAGCTACTTCACTTCAAACCTTAAGAGCCTTCTCTCTGGCAGATCGGTCATCTTCATCGTGTAAGTCCCGGGAAATGCTTTCTCAAAACGAACAGTCTCGTAACCTTCGAAATAGTCGTTGGTGTTTTGCATCATGAATGGGACGAGCAACTCGTTCTCCGCCCCAACCTGTACAGCAAACGCAGCAGAACCGCCCAGGGCCGGCATTGCCTGCGTTATCAGATCGGTATTGACCACAAAGTCATAGTTTGGCGCGTGCTCCGGTACCAAATGCCAAGCATACGTCTTGATTCCGCCTTCGACATTGTCCTTATTCCTGACACGCATCTTTACGGCGATAACACATGTGGTGTCGGCGTCCTTCAATTTCGTTTTCGTATCCACGATGCCATATTTTGAATAATCATCATGCGCACGCTTGAGATACTCGCGCGGCGTGAGCAGCTCCGCCCCGTCTATACAAAACGAATACCCGTCAGTCGCCACATCCTTCGACCCCAGAAACGCCCCATCCATCGAGAGCCATTCGCCCTCCGCATAGTATTTCTCAGGAATGACCGTCCGGTTCCCGTTAACGACGCTCACCCTCATGCCTGCAAGGCCAGTAACAGCACAGCCGAAAAGCGCGAGCGCCGACCTTCTCGTCCACAGGGCCTTCCTCATCGCGCTCACGACCTTTCCCGAACGTTCACAACGGCACCGTCGCGCATGCAGTAAACTCTATCGGCAAGCTCCGCGAGCACCTCTCCGTCATGGCTGGACAGAATAACCTCGCGACCCGTTGAGGCCGCCATCGCCACAACGCGCTTGAGCATTCCAACGCCCGCTTCGTCGAGGGCATTCGTTGGCTCATCGAGAACAAGCAGCTTCGGCTTTTCCATAATTGCCGCAGCTATCCCCAGACGTTGCTTCATCCCAAGCGAGTATGCTCGGAACTTCTTTTTTTCGTCTGCATCGAGTCCCACGAGCCGCAGGGCAGAGTGAATGTCCTCGGGGGTGGCAACGCCCTTGATCTGGGCGATGAGCTCCAGATTATCGTAGCCAGACAGATATCCCAAAAAGGAAGGCGCCTCGATCAACATCCCCAGACTCGGCGGGAACGAGATGTCCGCCCCAAGCCTTTGTCCGTCGATAGAGATTTCGCCTTCGGTAGGCTTGATCAATCCGCAGACCGCTCGCATGAGCATGGTCTTGCCCGAACCGTTTATCCCCTGAAGCCCGACCACGGTCCCAGGGTCAACCTCGATGGACACGTTGCGCAGGACATCGTTTTTGCCCATGCGCTTCGATACGTCCCTAACGATCACGCTCATATCTTGTCCCCCTTTTCTATAAGGTCGGCCCTTCGAAACCACAGTCCACCCAACGATAGGCATAACGACATAATCACAATTGAAAACAAGACGCTCGAGCCCGTCGCGATTCCCTCTTTGACAATTCCGCCCCAGCGCAACAGCATCAGGGCATTTCCCAGCAGCACCCAATGCCGCGCAAATGCCGAACAGATCAGGGAGCTCATTAAAACCACAAACGAGACCGACGACCCAAGCACAAACCCGACCGCTGCCTGCGCAAACGCAAGCGCCTCGAAAGCAAGAAAGAGACCTGTGAAAAACGGCAGCGCATCCGCCTCGGCAGCTTTGAGAAACCACGGCGCCAAATTAGCCAGCTGAAGCGACTCGCCATGGACGACCGCGCTGAACGAGGAGCTCACCACCAAGCTCCAAATCACAACAGAGCAAACCACCACGAGCAGCGAAAATGCCGTTACCGCCGCCACCAAGATAAAACGCGAGACCCACCAAAGGATTCTTGCCCGACATCGAACAAGCGCTTGCAAACCAAACCCGTGCAACGATTCGACCGGATAATCGAGTGTTGTATAGAGAATAAGCAGAATGAGAAAAAGCCATCCTAGCGGAGGCACAAACATGACCCCGGGCCTAGGCTCAAACGGAGCAGATCCGGCAAACACGAGCGCAAGATTATCCGCAAACCCCAAGGTATCCGTCCTGACCCCATACATAGAAGACAATCCGTAGGCGTATACCAAGTTCGCAACGGTCACTGCCGCGATCGCAATATAAGTAATGATGTTCTTCTTCAAAACGGTCCTCAGGTCCGCGGCGACCAGCCTAAACAGCATCAGACCACCTCGCGCCTTTTAAGAATCTCGCGGAAACCAAAGAAAAGACGAGCAACAAAGTGATTTCCGCAAACCCCGCTCGAATGTCGGGCCAGTTATTTAGCGATTCCGACCTGATGCTGTTAAGAATGTTGCAGTTAAAGCCAACGCATGAAAGGACGCTAAAAATCCAATCGTTAACAAAGTGCCATGCAACCATAATCAGATATGGAACGACCATCGCCTTGATTCTGCCGCGAAACACAACCGACAGACCGGTCACGGCCATGGATAGAACCCCCAGCGTCACCGCATCGAACAGCGTATAAACCAGCACGTATAACAGAGGCCGGGAATAAAACAGGCCAGAAAAATAGCTATGCAGATAGAGCCCAACATAAATCGATTCATCGACCCGGGGGAGATACGCGGGAAACAGCATGGAGACAATCAGAAAGTTCACGAGTAGCGGAATAGCCGTGACCGCAAACGCAGAGAGGAAAGCAGACAGCATCTTCACGTTCACGTACGCATTTCTAGAAACACGCGTGCAGATCTGTGCCTCGTAACCGCTCAAACGCTCGGACAGGCATGACCACGACCCGGCCAACATGGCAAGCAACGGCAGCGCATAGAAAAACACCGACGCTAACAACGGCGCGTTCGCGCCCACAACAATCCAGTTACCAAAGCTACTTTCACGCGTTTGGCCGAGGTATGTCTGAGACTGCAGACCAATGCCGTAGCCAAAAGATAGCAGCTGCTTGCGCTCAATCTCGAGCGTCCACCATGCCTCAATGGCAGCCGCCATCGAAATTGCAGTTGCAACCATAAGGGTCAACGCAAATATAGGATTGCCAAATATCTTGGACAACTCGTGTCGTAATAGATTTCCATTCAAGCAACATCACCCTCCCATTGGCCGGGCCGAGCAACAACGCTCGACCCGGCCCTAATCACAACAAGAAGCTGCGGATTGGCTAGGAGGGAAGTTTGTTAAAATGGCCCAAGCAATCGGGGCTCCACCTTCCATAGACCGTGCCGTATCCGGACTCGGCCCAGGCAGTCAGACGAGCATGGCTGCGCCCATTCTCGCGAACGAGGTTATACATCTCCCATTCGCCCGCGTGGTTGGCGCGATACACGCCTTGCGTGCAATTCATAGTGCCCGTTCCTCTATTGTCATAGGCGCCGTCCACGTACAAACGTAACGGCCTTCCTGAATAGCCTTGGATCAAAGTGTAAACTGAAGATGAATCTTCTTTCTGGCGATAGCCGGTTGCGCTCGTGCCAGAACATTGAAAAGCGAAATTTCTATCTTCGTTGTTCTTGCATGTGGCAATTCCGGCATCCGCGCTCTGCGAAATGCTAGAAACCTGGGAAGTGTCAAACTCATCTTGAGCAAATGATGCGGCAGGTGCGCCCATCGACAAACCCGCAACAATCGCCAACCCGACTCCGATTCGGGCAATAATGCTCCTTGGCTTAATCATGGCCTTCTCCAATCAAAAGCGGTTAACAATGCGTCGACGCACGGCAACTTTTGCATGAATGGAGAAAGATGTCTGTAAACACCCGCTATTGAGTTGATTGCTCAGGCGTTTACACGTTATCTACCTGCGATAACAATGAAATAAGCTCCGCTTTATTCTTGATCCTCAACTGGCGGTAAGATGCAGACCGCAGTGCTTGCACCGTAGATGCAGCGTAACCGACATCCTCCGCAATAGCCTTTGTCGTTGCGCCCTCTGCCGTCATCAGCAAGATTTGCGACTGAACATCAGAAAGGGAGCGAGACATAAGCAGGGCCAGCTGGCGCACGCGGGCTGTTTCGGTGGACCCGTTCGCGCGGTACCCCAAGACGGCCTTCTCGTCCTCAACCGAGCGGGCGAGCGCGATGTGCGTGACGAACATGGGCGCAGACCAGCAGACGACCACCGTTGCCACGACGACATTGACAGCCGAACTATGCCCCAACAACGACGCGAGGAACAACGGCTTGAAAACCGTCAGATCCTGCACCATGTTGAGCAAGACAACCCAAACAGGAGCCATCGCCCCAAAGCAGAGCATCCATACCCCAAGCATTTTGCGCTGCGGACAGCTTCGCAGCACTATATACGTGAGCAGCATCCCCGTCAGTACCGCAAGTCCATGAATTCGCCCCCTAGTTGCTGCATAGATTAAAGCGAATACACCTATTAACGCCAACGGCACGATAGCCCGAGTATGGGCATGAACCTTAAACGGGCGCAGCTTAACAGCGAGCGAAGCCATAGACGCTATGCCGCAAAACAGGACCGGTGCAGCCATCAACGGATCGCGTATGCACCTCCATGCCGCGATATAGACAAAAGCCCATTCCACGGCAGACAGTATCGCCCACACGCACGGGCTTCCGAGCCCAATCGCTTCGCCTGCCCTATCCAGATCAGCGTCATGATTTGTCTTTACAACCGCGCAATACGGCGAAAGAAACAGTCCGAGGCCCAATGTATAGCTTGCAAGAGAAAAGGCGACTGCCCGCGTAACGCTGGATTCCCAATCGCTATTCGCCATTACCAAGGGACCTGCCGCAAGGAAAATAAAAAAAGATGTGGGCAGATATCGAAGCAGCCGGTGCGTCCGAGCTAATGCCAACATATCGCCGGCATGCCGCTGCGACAGCTCAGACTCTACAGCTTCGCCCCCACCCGCAAACAGCGCCACCAGCTCACGCGAGCCCGCAACCGACGCCTTCCCGTATGCTCGGTGAAGCGTGGTCCGCACCGTCGATGGCTTCGTATCCGTCTCCCTGGCAATTTCCGCCGGCGTTTTCCCTTTGAGCAACAATCGAACAAACTGCTCTTCTCGAGGCGACAGAGAGGGAGAAAACGCTCCCGCATCGAATGAGTCGGACGTGCGGGGGATATCCGGATCGTTGTTCCGCTTCTTCCTGAGCAACGTACATACGAAGGCGGCAATAGCGGACCCTATCGTCAGCGACGCAATGACCGTGGCACCGCTTGCAAAATATGCCACCTCGACAGCCGGAACAAGGCCAATGGGAACTGCTACGAGCACAGAACGGGCAAACACGTTGCCCTGCCCCCGACCAAAGGCGCGGGGACAGCAAAGCAGCGGGACCGCAGCCAATACGAGATAGACCAGAGGAATTAAAAGCACGATGCCAATTGATGCGGCCGTTACAGAGGGCATCCCCCATGGCTCGGGAACGACTCTCCATGAAACTCGACAGCAAAACAGCAGGCAAGACAGGACAACTATTGTTTCTGCAAAAAGCGCGCTCTGCGGTCGGCGGGTCCCCCTTTCGCCGTCCCGCGCCGCCCCCCGTATCAAAGGAGAGCCCGCCGTATCCCAAATTACATATGAGAGGAGCAACGACCCAGTGAAGCACAAGGCACACGAAACACCATGCAACAACCAGATTGGTGCAAACGCGATTGGAATAGAATCTCCGCGAGCATAGAAGGCCAAGTCGATCCATTCGGGAACCACCGCAATAGCAGCAAGGAAAACACCGAAGACGCCAAGGCGACCCGGCCGTCTTATTTCTCTCCCCTTGCGGAGCGCAACACCGTGACCAAACGCCGCGAGGCATGCGCCAAGGATAACGAGCCAGGTCATTGCACCTGATGCCAAGCCGATTGAAGATGAAAACCGGTGATAAGGGGTAACCGCCATTACGATAAGCACAATGGCGCAGGCAGATGTGGCAGAACGGCGGGAAAAGAGCATATGGCCTCCATAGCATGTCATTATATCGCTCGATCCACTCATCTATCTCCATGCCCACACCGGCCAACATCAACGGTTAACGCATACTCCAATCCGAACCAGATCACGGGCCAATTTTCCGCAGCCCCCGCCCCAAAGCGGGATACGGTTTCCTTTTGAGCGCCGGTTCGGAAAATGCATCCCGTTTTAGGCCGAAAACTGGGACGCGCGGGCAGGAGCTATGCAAAGATAGCGGCCGTTGGCCTTGCGATCGGCCTTGCAATGGCGCTGTGCGCATCATTCGCGAAGTATAGGTCCGAGTTAAAGATTTCTGTTGTCTGGTTCATCTGCCAAATAATCGCTTGGAATATAGTCGACGTGATAACGCTTCTCTAATTTCTCGATGAACCGGTCGACCTTTCGAGCATTTTGATAAACCTTTTCAAGCGTTCGGAAAACAGCTTTCTCGTTGTACGCGGGAAGCCCTTGGGCGTTCACAAAATACATCAGCTGATTGAGGTTTGTTCCTTCCTTCAATAACTCATGATGGAGTTTTTCAACTTCCGCGATGTCGAAATTGAATGATTCGATCTTTCCGTAAATTGCGCTGCGGCGAACCAGTTCGCTTGCAGAAATGCCGAGCGCCGCTGCACGCTGCTCAATTGCCTTTTTTTCTGGAGCAGTGAGCATTACTTGGAACGGAATACTCCTTTTTTCAGAAATCGGCTCGCCACGTTCATCGGTTTTACGCGATGCCTGTGCTCTCCTGTAATCCTCCTGTTGCTTATGGAGGGCCTTTTTCTTCCGATCAAGAACTTGCATTTCGTCATCAAGATCATCAAGTGAGATTTCCCGATGAATCAGTACGGATCGAATCAACTCAGCTTCCGTACAGCCAGCTTGTTCGCAAAGTTGTTGATAGATCTCTTTCTCTTCAGGAGAAACGCGAGCCTTTACGAATTCATTTCGTGCCATTTTTCTACTTTCTCCGGAGTGGCCTCCGGAAAAGTAAGCAAGAAACTGAGGATTGGCATCCGTCACCTCTTGCTATGGTTGCCTAATTTTTTAGAAAGAGTGAAACCAACCCGCAAAAAGCGTGCTGCGTTCACTCTTTCCCTTTTCTCCGTGACAGGAGAAAAGCAAGATTCGTAAATCATGATAACAGGGACTACGGGCCCGGTTATCATGATTTATGTACATCTTGCAATCTCCGGAACGGGGATTGGGCGAAACGCAGTGTAGACGTGGAATGAGAGGCCTCATTCCAAGCGAGAGGCCTCGCGGCGTTGTAACTGCGTGAAGACCGTGAGCGAAAGTGAATTTTTAACGCGAAGGATGCTGAGTGTTAGAGATTCGCTGTAGCGAGAGCGGAGCGGGTTTGCGGCGCCCGCGACGCAAACATTCGACTTTATCGGATCGTTTTTCGATACGCTTGCGAAAAAGTTGAGGCATCTTTCGACATTTCAATGACGCGGAGAGTCTTTAGTGAGACTCGTAGCGTTGTTGGATTGTCGAAAGGTACCGCGAATCGCATTACGGTTCGAATGGCGAGTCGATTTTCATGCGGCGGTCAAGCCGCCTATGATCGCGACCAGAGGTCGCTATCGATTTTCAAACTCACGTTT
This sequence comes from Collinsella sp., assembly GCA_048236535.1. Taxonomy (GTDB): domain Bacteria; phylum Actinomycetota; class Coriobacteriia; order Coriobacteriales; family Coriobacteriaceae; genus Collinsella. Next base: position 12,114 of record DBFAQQ010000025.1, read on the forward strand.
TGTTTAGACGCGATTTGAGATGCGAAACGAAAACCGAAACGCCCGCGCGAGTCGTTTGACTTTTGCGCAGGCGTTTCGAATCAAATGAAAATCAATACGATGAGTTTTTGAGTTTCACGCTTCATAACAGATTTAAAAGCTACGGCGTCAATTCCAACTGCCATCAATCAACCGATGCAGTCGCAGTCGACTTACCGACCCAGGTCCAAGGGCGGAGCCCTGACAAGAGCCAACGGCTGCGAACTTGTGGCTACATTTACGATGGAGGTACAAGTTCGCGTCTCTTGCGAGATTTTTCATCTCACAGCACATTTCACGGCAAACCATCGCCGCGCTTAGATCGCCTCGGTGTCCGGTGGCTGTCCGGTAGCGAACCTTTTACCGAGACGCACCGGAGACATTGCGTAACTGTGTCATGCCGCAACAATGTAAAAGTGTGACTGCCGAACTGTGTAATGACGCAATAACGTAACAACGTTATTGCGTCACTTTTTAACGCCGCCAAGGGCACCGGGTTTTTAGGGCAGAGCCCTAGTGCGCCGCCGGGCTTTGTACGGCGGCGCACGACACTTGCGGAAAATTTTCAGGTGCGATTAGTTCAATGTTCAATTGTTCTGCTATTCCACAGTCACGTTGTTCTGTTATTTCGATTTGCCGTAATCGCGTTATCGCACAGCTACGCTACTACGTAGTTACGTTATGACACAGTTGCGTTGTGTCATAGTTCGGTTCCGCAAGAGTCGTACGCCGCCGTACAAAACTGCGTTTTGCCCGGCGGCGTACGATTTAGGGCTCTGCCCTAAAACCCGGCACACGGCAAAACGAAATAACAGAACTATGTAATAACGACATTACGTAAATACGGCATTGCTGAAAAAGTGAATACCGTTGACACTCCCCGTAGTTGAAACCAGGGGTTTTACGACGGTTTTGATAATCTATGTGGTCAATATGATGCCGTTGAACCCGCGTATCGATACCGCCCAGCCATTCGCCTCGCCCCCGTCGCACGCATCTTCATTCGGTCTGTCATTATTAATCTAACGATGCTTTGAGAAATGTAGGTGCTTCCAAATGTACTGTCGACTTCTTCTCAAACTAATCCTAAGAGACAGGGCCGTATGGATCTCTACGCTCGTTCTTGCTGTAGCCTTCTCCATCCCCATTGCGTTCAATTCACCCATCTACGGGCCCTTCTTTATG
>DBFAQQ010000026.1:0-76835 GCA_048236535.1 Collinsella sp.
GTTCTTTGCCTTCTCCACAATCATTAGCTGGAACCTGTTCGCCAAGATCAACGTGGAGCGCCTCTTTGGCAAGAAGGCCGTGCCCGTGTTCTGCGTGCTTGCCCTGGCCCTGATCTTTACGGGCTCCCTGCTCTCCAACGACCTGGTGTGGGAGCTGGCCGACATGTTCAACCAACTCATGGTGCTGCCCAACGTGCTGGCGCTGGTGGCGCTCTCGGGCACCGTGGTGGCCTGCGTGGAGGCTTACGCCGGCAAGTGCGGCGACGGCGAGCCCGAGGACGGGGAGCCGGAGGTCTCGGCCCGCGGGGCGCTGCTCGACTAACGCGCGCAACCATCCGTCGCATCGTGCTTGTGGCCGGCCCGGCCCCGGGGGAGAGAACCCGGGGCCGGGCCGCCTTTTGTCACGGGGCGTCCACCACTGCGCGGGGGCCTCTAGGAGGCCCGCTGCGTGCGGCTGTGTACGCTTATGTGTATAGTGTATATAGTGAACATATACACTATACACGACCATCCACCCACCTCTATACTGCATCCCATGCTGAGCATGGCCGCATTGCCCGGGGACGCCTGGCGATGCGGCGCGGGGCCGTCGGGACGCCGCGACCCCGGCACGTCATCGAAAGAGGACCGGTTAGTGGACATCATCATCTCCAATGCAAGCCGCAAGCCCATCTACGAGCAGATCACCTCGCAGGTCAAGGAGCTCATCCTTGCGGGCGATCTCAAACCCGGCGACCAGCTGCCGTCTATCCGCGCCTTGGCGGCCGACCTGGCCATCAGCGCCATCACCACCAAGCGCGCCTACGCCGACCTGGAGCAGCTTGGGTTTATCTGCACCGTGCAGGGCAAAGGCTGTTTTGTCGCCGAGGGCAACCAAGAACTCTTGCGCGAAAGTCAGCTCTGCCATATCGAAGAGTTGCTTGCGAAAGCGGCGAGCCAAGCCGAAACCCTGGGCGTCACGCGCGACAAACTGCACGAGATGCTCGACCTGGTAGCCCCCGAAACCATGCAGTAGCCATCTGCAAGAAAGGCTATACCATGCAAAACTTGCTAGAACTCAAAGGCATCTCACGCACTGTAAGCGACCGCTTTTCGCTGCGCGACGTCACGCTTGCCGTGGAACCCGGCCAGATTGTCGGCTTTGTTGGTGCCAACGGTGCCGGCAAAACCACGACGATTCGAGCCGCGCTCGGGCTTATAAAGCTCGATGCCGGCGAGGTGCACCTGTTTGGGCAGCACTGTGGCGCCGACGCGCCCGATGAGTCGCAACGCCATCTACGCTCCCGCGTCGGTCTTGTCCTGGACACGTGCCCCTTCCCCTCCACGCTCAAGGTGGGCCAGATCGAGTCGCTCGTAGGACCGGCGTACCCCACGTGGTACCGCGAAACGTTCGCCGGATTCATCAACCGATTTGGCCTCGATCCCAAGACAAAAGTCAAGGACCTCTCCCGCGGCATGGGCATGAAACTGCAGCTTGCCTGTGCACTCAGCCATAATGCCAAGCTACTCCTTTTGGACGAAGCCACCGCGGGCCTCGATCCCATGGCGCGCGAGGAACTGCTCGACGAGCTGCTTGCCTTTGTCGCCGACGGCCAGCACAGCGTGCTGCTCTCGAGCCACATTACATCCGACCTCGATCGCGCCGCCGACCGCGTCATCTGCATCGATAACGGTTCGATTGTGTTTGACCTGCCGCGCGAGGACATTACCGACCGCGCCGGCATCGCCCACTGTACCCAAGCACAGGCCGCCTAGCTTATGGCTTGCGTCGAAGGCGCCCGTGCCGTCCACCACGCCTACAGCGTGGACGTGCTCGTGCCCAACCGTCGCGATACGCTCGAGGCTTTTCCCGAGATTCCCTGCGATCGGGCAACCATTGATGACTATCTTCGCCTCATGCTGAAAGGAGCTTCGAAATGAAACGCGCCTTTATGTCCGAGCTCGCCATCGCTCGCTCGCTTATCCCGAGCATTGCAGGCGTCGGCCTGTTCATCTTCGTCGTGCTGACGCTCGCCAACGCGTCGGATGGCGATTCCGGCATGAGCGCCGGCGCCTGCGCCGTCAGTGCCATGTCACCCATCATATTCATGAACTCACTGGCCGGTTTCGACAATCAAAACGGTTGGGAGCGCTATCGCGCAACGCTGCCTCTCTCGCGTAAAGACATCGTCTGCGCACGCTACCTGAGCATCATTGTCTTCTCGGCTGTCATGGCGTGCGCCGCCGCGCTTCTGAGCATCGTCTCCTTCCCGCTCTTCAACAGCGCGGGTATCCCGTTGACGGGACAGATCGTCTTTGAGATTGCAATAGCCTCAGCAGCATCAATGCTCATCTCCCTCATGATGGTGTTTTTTGCGCAGCCGCTGTTCTTTCGATTTGGACACATGGAGGCGCTGCGCCTATCCGTTGGCCTGTTTGCCCTGCTTGGTTGCGGCACCATGGCCACGCTGAGCTCCTCCAACCCCATCAGCAACTGGCTCATGTCGATTGCAGGAGCGAATCCCGATCCTGCCGTTCTGGGCTGTCTGTGCGCAGGAATTGCCGTGCTGGCCCTCGCGCTATGCGCAATCAGCTGCACCGTCAGCACCAAGGTTTATCGAGTACGCGACCTGTAGGCACGCGAGTCTCAATCCACGAAGGGCGCGATCGCCGCCCCTCCCCGCAAATCCGTGGCAAACGGCATGTCCCTGGCGTGTGCCACCGTACTACTTGCGCAGCGGCTTGGGCAGCGGAATGCCGGCGGCGATAACGGCGGCGATGATCATGCAGACGATACCCTTGAGTGGGAAGCACATGAGCAGCAGGCCCACGACCATGACCGGCTGGCGCATGACGGCGCCCATCGTCGATGCCGTGCAGACGGCGACGCAAAAGACCGGATCGGCGCCGGTGAGGATGGCAAGGCCGTAGCCCAGGCTCACACCCGAGAAGATAACCGGGAAGAAGTGGCCGCCACGCCAACCAAGGTTGATGAGGGCGGGGGTCAGCATAGCCTTAACAAGACCGGTCGCGATGAGCACACCGGCGGGAATGGTCAGATAGCTTTCCATGAGCACGTCGGCCTGGGTCTCGCCGGCAAACATGGTATAGGGCAGGACCGTGCCACAGATGGCGAGTGCCAAACCGGCCAGCATGGCCTTGACGACAGGACGCTCCCCTATTGCATGGGACAGTGCCTCGCATGCATGCTCAGAGACAAAGTGCAGCCAGCCGCAGACGGTGCCGATCAACGACAGAGGGACGAGCCAGGTAAGCTCTAGGTTGCCCACCTCGGCGGACTCGAACCTGGGCATGCCCATGCCGCCGCCCACAAGCTGTCCAAGCAGCAGGTAGGTGCCCAGACCGCCGGCAATCGCAATACCGTAGACCACCGTCTTTTGCGCCTTGGGCAGCTTGATGGTGATCTCGCCGGACGCGGACTCATCGTCGGCGTCTTCACCCTGGCCGTCGGTGCTACCGGCAAGCGGCGCCACAAAGCCAAAGACGGGCGCGGTAAAGAGCGCCGTCAGGGCAGCCTGGGTGCCCAGCAACGTGAGCTCCCTAAACTCAGCGCCAAAGCGACGCATGCGGTCGCCGACCCAGCTGCACAGACCGGCGATAACGCCGGTCAGGCCGGCCTCCGGTCCAATGCTTCCGCCAAACAGCAGTGGCAGCAATGCCGCGAGCGAAAGCTTGCCCAGGTTGTCGTACGGGTAGCGCCCGTCTTGCTTAACCTTAGCCATCACCTGGTTGAGGTCATCGGTCTTGGTGCCTGTCATCTTTTCGTACAGACCGATTAACAGGCCGCCCAGCAGGCAGACAAAAAACGGGTACGGCAGAAAGCCAAACGGGCCGCTGGCAAGCTCGGGCGAAGCGACGCCCAGCGCGTGCGGAATCTCGGTCCATAGATAGTCGATACCGTGCTCCATCGCAAAAAAGAACAGCCAGACCGCGGCACCTGCGAACGCACCGGTCACGGCAACGCTAACTAAAAACAGCGCGCGGTTTGTGGGTTTGGCAAGGTTGTCCATCGGGTCCTCCCGCGGTCAAAGTCGACATAGTTACGTTTTATTGTAGAGCGGGCGTTGCCCGAACGAGCCAACCATCTGCGCTGCAAACGGCACCATTGGGAGCCATAGTGGGGCAGGCTCAAGACTTATCCGTTGATAATCGAGGCAATCTCGCGCAAATCGTCAGCAAAGTAGATGCCGTGCTGGCGCCTCGGGCTCGAAAGCCCTTTATCAATCATGTGCCCGAGCAGCGCCTTGAGGTCGTTGTAGTAACCGTCCAGGTTATACAGGATGCACGGAGCACTCAGGTGCCCCAACGACACCGCGGACATGACCTCGGCAATCTCCTCAAGCGTGCCCGTCCCGCCGGGAAAGGCGATGAACGCATCGCCGAACTCGATCATCTTGGCTTTGCGCTCGGCCATATCACTCGTCACGATAAGGTCGTCGATTCCGTCGTGTTGAAACTCTGCCTCGATAAAAAAGCTCGGCTCCACACCCGTCACATGTCCGCCTGCCTCGAGTACGCTATCGGCGAGCGCGCCCATCAGTCCCGATTTGGACCCGCCGTATACGAGCGCGTGTCCGTTGGCGCCAATCCAATTGCCCAGCTCCTGCACCGCGGGAAGAAACGCCGGGTCGTTGCCGACGCTCGCGCCCAGGTACACCGTGATGTTCATATGCAATCCCCCTCGTCGTGACGCGCGGCACCCGTTCTATCGTTGCCGGCGACGGTATTCGCGCACGCGGCGCGACAAATCGGCGAGCTCATCGCGGTCGAGTTCTTCCAAATGCTCAAGATCGTCCATAAAGCGCGCCATGGTGTCCTTTTGGCGCAGCTTGATGAGCGTATTGCAGTAGTTCACCGCCACGCCCGTAAGCATGGCGATATAGAAGATACTGATGACGCTTAGGATAACGGTAATGCCGCGGGCAACCGGCGTTTCAGCGGGGATATCGCCAAAGCCGATCGTCGAGACCGTCTCAAAGCTAAACCAGAGACCATCGCCAAACGTGAGGGTCGTGGGCTCGGACAGCCAGACAGCCGTCGAGCAAAGCAGATAGAAAATAAGAAACAGGCCCGTGATGCGTGCAAAGCCAGCCTGTCGCAGCACATCGGCAAGCGTCCTGAGCTTTTTCATCGCGACCCCTTCCACGGACAACCAATCACGTTCGCTCGGATTGTCCCACGCCTCCCCAGCAAACGGAACTAGTCATTGGGGACGTTCTTAAATGACTAGTCAAACAAGAACGTCCCCAATGACTAGTCGTTTAAGAACGTCCCCGATGACTGCCGGGCGGGAGCGTTTAGCGGTACAGCTGCCGACTGGGCAGGCTGAGCTGGTATCCTTATGCGGTATTGTCTCGATTCGTTAGGATTGCATGTGAGAGCTGCCACTGTCCTTCGTTCAGTTATATGTCGCGCCCTGGCCATTGTGCTTGCCGCGCTTGCCGCACTGAGTTCCATCGCGCCTGTCCAGGCTTTTGCCGATGACTCTAGTCAGCCAGTCAAGACGGTCCGCGTCGGCTGGCTCGTCAACAACGAGGGCTCCCAGAACGGCACCCCCGGCGAGCGTCTCTCGGGATGGGGTTACGAGTACCTCCAGACCCTGTCGTACTACACGCCCGGCTGGCGGTACGAATACGTCTCCGGCACCTTCACCGAGCTTATGGACATGCTCGAGGCAGGCGAGATCGACCTCATGCCCAACATCTCCTACTCCGAGGAACGCGCCCAAAAGCTGCTCTTTTCCTCGAACCCCGAGGGCACCGAGCGCTACTACATCTACGCCAGGCCCGACCGTGACGACCTGGCCAAGGGTGACCCTCAAGCACTCCAGGGTCTCACCATCGGTTACAACTCCGGTGTTATGCAAACCATCGTCGGCCAGCAGTGGCTCGCCAACGAGGGAATCGCCTGCACATACAGGGAGTATGACGGAGGCTCCGTTCTCTTTGACGCGCTCGCAAACGGCGAGGTCGACGCCATCATCATGAACGACACCATTTCGTCGCCCGAGGCGTCGCCCATGTTCTACGTCGGTTCGAGCGACTACTACTTTGCCGTTCCCAAAAGCCGCCCCGACCTGATGGACAACATCAACTCCGCAATGGCGGCAATCAACCGCGTCAACCCCCCGCTATAACGACGAGGTCAAATCGAACTATTCAGCGCAAAACAGCGGATCATCCTCGCTCACCGGCGATGAGCGCGCCTGGCTCAAAGCAAACAACAACACCATCACGCTCGGCTACATTACGGGCAAACTCCCCTACTGCAACGAAGACGAAGACGGCAAAATGGAAGGCTCGCTCGCATCGCTTGCGACGACGCTACACGATAAATTTGGCATTACGGTCAAAACCGTCGCCTTTGATAGCTACAAGATGATGTCAAAGGCCCTGTCAGAGGGAAGCATAGACGTTGCGCTGCCGGCATACCGAGATTACTGGTTTGCCGAGCAATCAGGCGTTGTGCAGTCGGTATCGTTGGGGACCATGTCCCTCACCGCCATCCACACCGGCAGTAACCTGAAAAAAGACCTTCAGAACATCGCCTGTACCAAATCATCGTTTGTCAACCGAAATGCACTTGAAAGTCTATTCCCCACAGCGACCGTAACCGAATACCAATCCGACGATGAAGCGTTCGACGCCCTCAGGAAGGGAACGGCGCGCTGCATCGTCGCTCCCAGTTCACGCGTAAAAACCATCGGTGACCGTTATGATCTCGAGGACTGCGAGACGGTCGAGCTCCCTGACACCTGTGACCTCGCGTGCTTGATGTCGCGCGGCAAGCCCGAACTGCTGGGAATCATCAACAAGGGCATCATCAATGCCGGAGAATCGCTCTCCGCAAGTAATTACTCCTCCACGTCGTACACGGCCCAGGAATCCAACACGCTTCAATTCCTTTATCGCAACCGCACCGCCATTGCAGCTACCCTCATCGGTATGTTGTCGGTCGGCATCGTCCTGCTCATCTGGGCGCTCGTGCGCGCTCGAACCGAGCGCAAAAAAGCCGATGCTGCCAACGCCGCTAAGACGGCATTCCTCACGCGCATGAGCCACGACATCCGTACGCCGCTCAACGGTATCCTGGGCCTTATCGAAATTGAAGAATTGAAGGAAGGCGATATGCAAGTCGCCCGCGAGAGCCGTGCCAAGGCGCGCGTTGCCGCCAATCACCTGCTCTCGCTGATCAACGACATCCTCGAGATGGGAAAAATCGAAGACCGCAAGCTAACACTGGAACATGCGCCTTTTAACCTCAAAGAGCTTTGTGACGATACGCTGGTGCTGTGCAAGCTCCGCGCGTCCAGTAACGGCATCACAATGCAGGACAATAGTCTGCCGTACGCCACGGGGCCATACGTAATCGGCAGTCCCACCCATATCCGACAGGTCATGATCAACCTGTTAGACAACAGCATTAAGTACAACAAGCACGGCGGCTCCGTCACCTTTAGTTCACAGACCAAGCCACTCGATAACGGGCGCGCGCTCTTTTGCTTTAGCGTTTCGGATACCGGCATTGGCATGGCTCCCGAGTTTTTAAAGCATATCTATGAGCCGTTTGCCCAAGAAGGTGACGATGCGCGCAGCAAGTTCCAAGGAACCGGCATGGGCATGCCAATCGTCAAGTCGCTTATTGAACTGATGGGCGGCACCATCGAAGTCACCAGCGAACTCCATGTGGGCACCACGTTCTACGTGGAAATTCCGCTCGATATCGACAAGAACCCCCGGGCGCGGGCGAATACGGTCGAGAGGGCGCTCGACTGCTCGCTCGCCGACATGAACGTGCTGCTCGCCGAAGACAACGAATTGAATGCCGAGATTGCCCAGACGCTGCTAGAATCCGAGGGCGTCGTGGTCACCCGCGCCGTCAACGGCAACGAAGTCGTCGATCTGTACCTGTCTCATCCCGCCGGCAGCTTCGATGCGATCCTGATGGACATTATGATGCCGGACATGGACGGTTACGAGGCAACCCGCGCGATTCGCCTGAGCGAGAAGGTCGATGCAGCCGATATCCCCATCATCGCGCTCACCGCCAATGCCTTTGCCGAGGACGCCAAGGCGGCACACGACGCCGGCATGAACGCCCATCTGTCCAAACCGCTCGACTTTAACAAGCTCAAAAACATACTCGCCCGCATCAAGAAAAACGGATCCGTTTCGCTATAGTTTGTGCTCAACCACCACGCACGACCAGAAAGGAAGCCAACGATGTTTAGGCCCTTACGTCGAAAGAAACGCGCCATCACTGACGAGGAAGCGCGCGAACTGCTCGCTACCTGCAAGCGCGGCGTCTTTGCCGTCAACGGCGACGATGGCTACCCGTACGCCATTCCCGTCAACTACTTCTTTGACGCCGAGCACGACAAGATTTATTTCCATGGCGCCAAAGCCGGCCACAAGGTCGACGCACTCAAGCGCGATGACAAGGTCTGCTTTACCGTTTACGGCAACGAGTGGCACAAGGACGGTGACTGGGCTCCCTACGTTATGAGTACCGTGGTCTTTGGCCGCTGTCGCCTGGCGAACGACACTCCCGCGTTTATCGAAGACAAAGTCCGCCAGCTCGCCCTTAAGCACTACCCTTCCGCCGAGGAAGTCGAAGAGGAAATCGCCAAGGACATTAAGGGCGTCCAGCTCTACGAGATTACGATTGAGCATCTCTGCGGCAAGCAGATTCAGGAAAAGTAAGCCCCTCAGCAGGCCTCATCAATAACAATATGGCCCGGTTCCAACCCACCTTGGAACCGGGCCATATGCTTATAGAGCGTCGGCGGCTATGTGCGCAAGCGCCTCAATGAGCTCCTGCGAGCTCACGGGTTTACTCAGGTGCGCGTTCATGCCCGCCTCACGCGAAAGCCTGCGGTCGTCGGCAAAGGCGTTGGCGCTCACGGCGATAATCGGCGTGGTCGCGGCATCCTCGCGATCGAGTGCTCGAATCTGACGTGTGGCCTCAAGGCCATCGATACCCGGCATCATGATGTCCATCAACACCACGTCGTACTCGTGCGGCACGCTCGCGGCAAACATCTCGACGGCAGACTCACCATCCTTAGCATGCGTCACGACGGCACCGGCACGGCTGAGCGTAAACTGCGCGATCTCGGCATTCAGATCGTTATCCTCTACGAGCAAAACGCGCAAGCCCTGGAGTGCATCGCCGTCTCCCGCGTCCACGCGCACAGCCTGAGGAATCTCGGAGCGCTTGCATTTCTCGAACGGCAGGCGGATGGCAAACGTCGTCCCCTGCCCCAAGACGCTCGTAAAACTCATGGTTCCGCCCATAAGCTCGACCAACTGTTTTGCGATAGGCGCGCCCAGGCCAGTTCCCGATGAGGCACCTTCCACCTGTTGCTCCTCGCGGCAAAACGGCTCGTAGAGGTGCTGTTGGAACTCCTCGCTCATGCCAATACCGTTGTCGGCGATCGTGTATTCATAGACGGGGGCGCCATCCACTGGCTCCACCTCGCGGCACGCCAGGCGGACATAGCCGCCCCGGCGGTTGTACTTGACGGCATTACCGGCAATATTGAGCAACAAGCGCTTGAGGTGCGTCACGCTCACCCGCGCATAGGGATGATTAAGCGTCTGCTGGTCGCAGATAATTGTCACCAGACGCTCCTCGGCCTGGCGCTCCAGAATATCGCGCACCTCGTGGTTGAGGGTCGCCAAGTTTGTGGGAACAAGCTCCAGATCGACCTGCCCGCTCTCCAGGCGGCTCATATCCAGAGCCTCGTTGGCAAGGTCGAGCAGCAGTCCCGATGCCGTCCAGATCTTTGAGCGGCACTCGGTCTGCTTTTGCAGATCGTCCGCATTGGCATCGCCGACCTCGACCATGCCGCGAATGCCGTTGATGGGCGTGCGCAGATCGTGGCTCATGCGACGCAAAAACTCCGTCTTTGCCGAGTTGGCAGACGAGGCCTCACGCGCTGCCTTTGCCAGCTTGTCGCCATAGTCGCGCTCCTGCTGCAGCAAGTCCGTCAAACGTCGACGATCAGCGCGGCGACGCACCATCACAACAACGGCTATAACACCGCTGTAGAGCACCAGCACGCCGGCAGCAACAGCCGCGACGACCTCAAAGTAGCGCCGCGCCGAGGCATAGGTGTACACGTAGAACCCGCGCGCTTTTCCAAATGTGCCCAAATACCACTCGCCGCTGGCGTTGACCAGTCGGACTTTGCCGGGCAGGCATCGATCCTTAATACCGTCGACAATAAAGACATCCGTTGCAGGCAGATTGAATACGCCCAATATGGTGGGTTCAACGGCATTGGTCGCAACGACCTTGCCATCGCTTTCGATCACGATATTGCCACTGTCGATGGTCTCATAACCACCGAGCAAGCTCTGCAGTTTGAGCGTATTGCTTGCAACTGCCTTCGCGCTCTGATGCCTGACCGCGATAACGATGCCCTCGCCATCTTGCCGGGTCACGCAACCAATGTCTGCAACCGAATCATCCGAAAGCGTAATGCGGGCGGTATAGGACTTAAGCGGATGGGCTGCCACCTCCAGCACGGGTGCTTCCTTGAGATACGTAGCGAGCGTCTCGTAGCCCACGCCATCCGTCGAGGACTCGGACACCAAATTGCCCGATGCGTCCGTCACGATCAGTGCGCTCACGTTGAACTGGTCGGCATATTGCTCCAGCATGGCGTTATCCACCGAACCGTCGCGCTCAATATCGCGCGTTGTCTCTCCGGCGATCTCCATAACGCGAATCAGGTTTTTGGTCGTATAGGCGCTATTGAATGCATCGTAGGAAAGGCTCTGCGTCGCCACGTAATCGACAACGTCGGCAAAGCGCTGCTCGGCTTGGGCCGTCGTGTAGCCGTAGCTCATCATGCCGGCAACAACCGAGAGCGCTATCCCCAGCAGGGCGACAAGGAGCCATGCCCCTGTCGAACGATTGCCCCGCCCCTGAGCGGCGTGGTCGGGCGCATCGATCATGACAAGCCCTCCGTATTCAAAAATGGCGAAGGGTCATCAAAGTACTTTGACACCAGACGTTCCATGGTGCCATCGGCAAGCATTTCCCGGTAGGCACGGGTGAGTTTAACGTCGATGCCGCGCGTATCATTGATATCGAAAGCGGTGCCCAAACCAACCTCTAGCAGCGGCTCATCCAAAATGCGATACGTCACACCATAGTCTTTTTCGTAGGTGAGCAGCGAGGACTCATGCGCGGCGATGGCGTCGACCAGACCTTCGACGAGCGCCGGGTTCAGGTATGAGCGGTCCGAAAAGCAGTAGAGCTCTTTGATCTGCGGAACGTTTTCATTTGTATGATTGAGCAAAATGTCCTCGGGCTTGGTGGTGGACTGGACCGCCACGACCTTATCCTCAAGATCGGCAAGCGTGTAGATATCGCTCTGGGGATCGACCGCGACCACCTGGCGGCTCGCAAGGTACGGGCCGGCCCAACGATACTCGTTTTCGCGACCCGTCATGCTAAAGCTGCCCATGACGCAATCGAGCTCGCCGCTCGCCAGCAGCTCTTTCTTCTTTTCCCAATCGATCAGCTGGTACTTTGGCTTGTAACCAATGCGGGCCAAAGCCTCGGTCAATATCTCGACATCCAGGCCAACGATATCGCCGTACTCATCGGTATACACAAACGGTGGATAGAGGTCGCTGCCGACGTTGAGCGTCTTAAGGTTGTCGTCTTTGGCTTGTGAGGCGTCCAGACCTTCTAATGCAGACGTCGAGGCTCCGTCATTCGACCCGGAGCAGCCAGCTATCGCTACGACAAAGGCGCACGCTACCGCAAGCGCAACAAACAACGATATGGCAACCGAGCGACGGGGTCTTTTCATCGAGCTCCAGACGATCATGTTTACAGACTGAAATGGTAGAAAATAATAGCAAACAAAACCACACGAGTGCCCAATGGTTACAGACGTTTTACCATGCGGGGCCTTCCAGCCGACTTGGCAGAAGGCCCCGCATGCAGTGCTCACTTACCGTGCATTAAAAACGTAGTGGTCCAGGCGGTCGCACGCCTCCCTTACGCGCGAAAGCGGCAGCGCCAGATTCACGCGAATGTGGCAGGGCCCGTGGAACGGGCGGCCGTCCTGATACCCCACGCCCACGCGCGCCCCCTCGTCGAGCAGCCACTGAATATCGCGGCCATGCTCGCGGCACCACTCGGTGCAGTCCAGAAACACCATGTACGTGCCCTGCGGACGCGAATAGGACACGCCCTCAAAATGCTCGTCCACGTAATTGCAGAAGTACTCGATATTGCCGGCAAGCACCTGATTGAGCTCGTCCACCCACTCATAGCCCTGCGGCTGGTAGGCACCGATAAGCGCATGCATGGAGAGGACATTCATCTCGTTGTAGTGGGTCTTGTTGGACACGGCGCACACGCGGTCGCGCAGCGTCTCGTTATAGATGATGTGGTAGCTGCCGACCAGGCCCGCCAGGTTGAACGTCTTGCTGGGCGCGTAGAGGGCAACCGTGCGCATGCGGGCATCCTCGCTCACCGACTGCGTCGGGATATGCTTGTGGCCCGGCAGGATGATATCGGACCAGATCTCGTCCGAGATCACCACGCAATCGTGCTGACGATAGATGTCCATGGCGCGCTCGATCTCGTCACGCTCCCATACGCGGCCGCAGGGATTGTGCGGCGAGCAGAACACCGCGGCATGGATGTGGTTTTGAGCGAGCTTGCGCTCCATGTCCTCAAAGTCCATGCGCCACACGCCCTGATCATCGAGCTTAAGCGGGCTATGGACAATACGATAGCCCGCGGCCTCAATGGACTTGGTAAAGCCGATGTAGGTGGGGCTGTGGACCAGCACCGCATCGCCCGGCTGGACATACGCGCGCAGCGTCGACACGACACCGCCCAGCACGCCGTTTTCGTAACCGATATGTTCAGGGCGCAGGCCCTCGACGCCATTGCGGCGGCCCTGCCATTCGATGATGCGGTCGAAGTACTCGGGGCGCGGATTGAAATAGCCAAACATGGGGTGCTGGGCACGCTGAATGATGTGCTCCTGGACCGTGGGCACCGTGGCAAAATTCATGTCGGCCACCCACATGGGAATGCGGTCGAAGCCCTCGTCGGGTGCGTTCGGAGCCATACCGGGGATCTCACCCCAAGAGTCAACGGCGATGGAGTCCATGCCGTGGCGGTCGATAAGCGAGCTAAAGTCGTATTTCATGCTGAGCTCCCGTGCAAAGTGATTGTTTTGGTAGGCGTTATTGTCCACCAGCGTGGGCGGTTTTGGCGCGGAGTTTGGCGCTTAATTTGACGGGTGCGGACGAATGGCTGGTTAGTCTTGCGCGTCGTTGACGGCGACTACGGTTAGCTGGGTTTCGTCGACCGTAAACGATATGTCGAGCCCGGCGTAGGCCAGGTGATAGACGCGGTTTGGCTCGTGTTTGCTGCCCGCGCGGCGCGGATCTTGGCAAAGGACCTCGACCAAGCCGGGGAGCTTTGCGGGCGGGACCATATCCTGCAGCGCTTGTGGAAACTCAACATCGAGCTCTTGCCACGGAGCACCCTCAATCCAGCCGCCGGTCGCATCCGGGTGGCAGTCCGCAAACGGGATGTAGGGCTTGATATCGTAGATGGGCGTGCCGTCGCGCAGATCGGCCCCCAGCACATGGATGATGGGGCCGTCGTCGGTAAGCTCCACGCGGTCGAGCTTAACGCAGGTGAGCCCGATGGGATTAGGGCGAAACGGACTGCGCGTGGCAAAGACACCCACGCGCTCGGCTCCGCCCAGACGCGGCGGACGCACGGTCTTCGACCACTTGACGTTGGTGCCAGACCTGTCCTGCGACTTGGCATCGGCAGCTATGTCGTTTGCCGTGCCGCCGGGCGTTCCGTTTTCGAAGCGCCACAACAGCCATAGGTGAGAGAAGGAGTCCAGGCCCTCAACCGCTGCATTGGAGGCAAATTCCGGCTCAAAGACGATGTGCCCCTGCAGATGAGGCGCCAAAAAGCTGTTGCGCGGAATGCCGAACTTCTGCGGCAGATCGGTATGTATGTGTGCAATAGGTTCCATGCCGGCCATTGTACGGCATGAAGGTGTGGGGCGTTGCGCGCAATTCTTCGCCGCGGTTCCCCGTCGTGCAACCAACGGTTGCTTGGAAGGGCACCTGCTGCCGCGTATGCTTAAGCCGCCAACCAGCAGAAAGGAGCCGCTATGGCCTTTGCAGAAAAGCTCATTGCCATCCGTCGCGCCCATCACCTTACCCAGGAGCAGCTCGCCGCCAAACTCTTCGTCACACGCCAAGCCGTCAGCCGTTGGGAGCGCGGCGAAGTCACCCCGGGTATCGACATGATGAAGCTCATTGCCGCCGTAACCGGAGAGCCGCTGCCCCACCTGCTCGAAATGCCCGAGCATTATTGCCAGAGCTGCGGCATGATACTTACGCCCGACGACTGCGGTACCGATGCTGCGGGCGCCACGACCGACCATTACTGCAAGTGGTGCTACGACCACGGCAAGTACACCTACGACACCACCATGGAGGCGATGATTGAAGATTGCGCCCCGCGGCTGGCGCAAAACACCGGCATGTCGCTCGACGAAGCCGTCTCGCTCATGGGCGCCGTCCTGCCGCAACTGGAGCGCTGGCGCACCGTGCAGGAAAACGAGGAGCGCTACGGTGCCGAGGCGCGGGCGCGCTATGGCGATGAGGCTATCGATGCAGCAAACGAAACGTTACTGGACATGGATCCTCAGACATGGAACGACATGAAGGAACTTGAACGCGCTATTCTGGGTCAACTCTCGATTGCCATGGGCGACGGCGATGCGGATGGAAGCGAGGCTCGCAAGCTTGTCGCGATGCATCGTCGTTGGATTGGTCTCAACTGGGGACGCGAACCCCAGAACGAAGCGTACCTGGGCCTCGCCCACGGCTATCTTGCCGACCAGCGCTTTGTTGACTACTACGACAAGCCCTGCGGCACCGGAGCCACGGCGTTTCTGGTCCAGGCCATCGAGTCGTCGTTGGCGTGCGCATAGACCGCGGCGGCTTTGGGTATTTCAATCAAAACCTCAACCGATTGGAGACCTATGGCTACTGATCATGAGCTCGCGCTGTACGTTATGACCGGCTGCCCGTATTGCATAAAGGTCAAGCGCTTTCTGGCCGATAACGGCGTGACCATCCCTGAGCGCAACATCTCGACCGACCCCGATGCCGAGCAGACGCTCATCGCCGTCGGCGGAAAACGCCAGGTTCCCTGCCTGTTCATCGACGGCAAACCACTCTACGAATCGAGCGACATCATCGCGTGGGCACAGGAGAACCTGCTCTAGTACGCGCATCCCGTCCGTCCAAGGCCCCACCCCATACGGCCTAAACATGTACACCAGCATCCAAAGTCGACATTTTTCGACATCTTTGGATGCTGGTGTACAGCTTTTGGGTAGCCATGGACACTCTTAGCCGGCTAATTGTTTGAGGCGACCTTTGGATTATGGCTGTTTGACGCCTCTGGAAAGGTTTCCGAGAGGGCTGTGGTCAATAAAGGGCAAATATGAGTACTGCTACCTGTTTAGTAGCAGCGATTTTGATCACTTCAGGAACTATTCAACGTTCCACTCGTCCGCAGACGACGTTATTTCTCCTCATATGTTCAATAAAAGTAGCTCCTAATGGGAACAAATCTCATCAGGGGCTGCTATTTATAGCAAAATAAATGCAACCATAATGGCAACAGTACTCATATTTGCCCTTTTTTGACCACGACTCTCCAGAATAGTCGCTGAGAACGACACTAAATGACAAAATCCGACACTTGGACGTTCTTATATGAGTAGCCATTGAAGGACACCTAACGACTACTCCCATTCGCGACACACTGTGTCGCGAATTAAGCTGGTCCCACTATCGAAGACCGGTGAGAGCTCCTGCCCAGAATCTCGATAGCTTAATAAAACGCTCCCCTCCGGAAGTTCAACGAGCATCCAAATTCCAAGCTGAAAAGCAAAGGAATATCGAAGCCGTCAATGCTCATTTTCTATTGAACAGGCAGGTCAAAACAAGCTAATTAGCCCGATAAACTGCTTGTATTTTTGTCTACAAAATTGTATACAAAAAGAGAATCCGAGAAGCGACGCTCGACATTATGTCGATCGATAGGAGACGCTATGGACGCTAAGCAGCTTGAAAAGATGATGGGGTTTGCCCCCGGAGAGTTGAAGAAAGCCGCGGAGGCATACGAAAAAGATGAGTGCCCGAAGGGTCGCACCATCAAGCTGGGAAGGCCGTCGATCTCCGATGAGCCAAGCGTTGTTTTATCGGCACGTGTGGGTGAGTCTGTTCTTGATGCGTTTGACGCAAAAGCAAAGCGCCATGGGCAAACACGCACGAAGCGACTCAGGGAGCTCATCACGCTCGATGCAATGATTGCCTAGACTCAACTCCCCCGCCGACCCAAACATATACACCAGCATCCAAAGTCGACATTTTTCGACATCTTTGGATGCTGGTGTACAGTTTTTGCGGGTAGTCATCGGGGACGTTCTTAAATGACTAGTCGCTAAAGAACGTCCCCGATGTCTAACTAGACGCGGAAGCGAGCTATGGGTGCGAGTGGCTGCTCGCGAAAAACGCGCTCGACGGCAGCGCGGTATTCGTCGACCTTTTTAGTCTTACGCACGAGCTTGTGAACGGTAGCGGGGTCGGCGAAAGCGCACTTGGCGTAGAACCACCACTCCTTCATACGAAAGACCGCGTTGCCGCCAATCTCTTCTGCATAGGCCGCAAACAGCGTGTCGTGGAAGCGCTGCAACTCGGCTGCCGTGGCAGCAGGACCGCCGTTGACCATGCGAGCCAGAGCGGGGTTCGCGAGCAGGCCGCGTCCCAGCATTACATGGCGCGTGCCGGGATAGGCCTCCACCAGCGCGTCCATATCCTCAAGATCGAAAATGTCGCCGTTATAGGCCACGGGGAACGGCGCACGCTCCAGCGTCTCGCCGTAAAACTCCTTGCGCGGCGATCCCGTATAGCGGTCCTTTTGCACGCGCGGGTGCACGATCAGCTCTGCCAACGGCATGCGGCAATACAGATCGAGCACGCGCTCGTACTCGTCATCACTTTCCAACCCCAACCTGGTCTTGACCGATACCGGCAGCGGAGAGCGCTCACACACGTCACTCAAGAACACCTCGAGCTCGTCCAAGTTTCGCAAAAAGCCCGAGCCCTTGCCCTTGGCGACAACCGTTCCCGAAGGGCAACCCAAGTTGAGATTGACCTCGCGATAGCCCATGTCGGCGAGCACCTGTGCCGCCCACACAAACTCGTCCGCGTTCTTGGACATCAGCTGAGGCACCACGTTGAGCCCCTGATTATTGGCAGGATCAATCTCCTTAAACGCCTTGCCGCCAAAGCGGTTTCCCACCCGCGGCGGCGGCAAAAACGGCGTGTAATAGCAATCGAGCGCGCCGAAGCACTCCGCATGCACGCGACGGAACACATGCCCGGTTATCCCCTCCATGGGGGCAAGCGAAAGGATCATCTACTCTTCTCTCATATCAACACAACAAAGGGGCCGTCCCTTTGTCACATGCATTATGCCTTGCACTTCAGGCGATTCACAAGGAAGAGGTAGCTACTGAACGATGACCACCCTCCAGCCGCACCCCATACAACGAGGTCTAATACTTTTCCCGAGAAGTGAACGAGTGAAAACGGGCCCCGAAGCATCGGCACTTTCGAGATGCAATTTCCTGCGGTTTTGCCAGCCAAATCCTGCGGGTTTGACGTCTAAAAATGTCGATGCTTCGGAGGTCCAAGTATGGCCGTTCACTTCTCGGAAAAGTATTAGACCTCGATTTACATGCCACTCAATGTGACAAAGTGGCTGCTCCTTTGTCACATTCGATGAAAAAGGGCACCGATGTTAGTCGATGCCCCAAAGCGGCTGCAGGTTAAGCCCTACAGCGTATGTCTAAGACGAATCGAACTATTCGTCCCAGGAGAGGTTCTTACCAGTCTTTTTTGCCAGCAGCAAGAACAGGCCGATAATAACGTTGCATGCGATGCAGAAGATGAAGACGCCCTGGAAGGAGCCGACAAGCTCATAGACCTTCATCATAACGGGCATGCCAAAGGCGCCGACGATATAGCCCACGGAGCAGATCAGCGCGAAGATGCGACCGAAATCGCGGGAGCCAAAAACATCCATAACCAAAACGGTCAGGGCAGTGCCAGCGATGACGTACATTACGTCGTTCACGCCTGCTGCGAGGATGCTGAGCGTCGAGTTGCCGCTGCTCATCATGAGCATGACAAAGGAGAGGATGGAGACAGCGAGCCAGCCCAGAATAGCCTTCGTGCTGCCAAACTTATCGCAAGTGGTGCCGACGATCGGATTGAGGAACAGATCGAAGAGCGATGCAGCGGATACCATGAAGCCGCCCACCATGGGGCTAAAACCAACCTCGGAAGCATACGTCGGGAAGAGCTGGTTCATGCAGCAAGTAAGCTGAACGAGGCAGAGGAAGCCGATGCAGAAGAAGAAGGCAGGCGACTTAATGGCGCGCGCATAGCTAACGCCACGCGTGCTATCCTCGGTCGTCTCCTCGGTCTCGGCGTCCGGCTCGCCCTCGACGTAGCCATAGGGCAGCATGCCCTTGTCCTGAGGCTTATAGCGAATAATCAGGACGGAAGCGGGGAGAATGAGCACGGCGGAGACGCCAGCGAGCACCAGATAACCAGTCCTCCAGCCAGCGGCCTCGATGACAGAGGTGATGACGGGGCTCATGATGAGCATGTAAATCGAGTTCACTGCCCAAGCGAGACCAATTGCCAGGCCACCAGATT
Source organism: Collinsella sp. (assembly GCA_048236535.1). Classification (GTDB taxonomy): domain Bacteria; phylum Actinomycetota; class Coriobacteriia; order Coriobacteriales; family Coriobacteriaceae; genus Collinsella. The sequence continues at coordinate 18,816 of DBFAQQ010000026.1, forward strand.
TTTTGAACCACTGGTCAATAACGTCGGACATGGCAACGCCGGTGGTGAAGGCGAAGCAAATGCCAATCAGGGCGCCAGCGGCGATGAACATCCAAACTTCGGTGTAGAAAGCCATGCCTGCGCCGGCGGCGAGCAGAATAAGCTCGACGACGGGGAGCCAAACCTTGCCAACAACCTTGGGGATGAGTTTTCCGACAAACGGAAGCGCCGCCGCAAGACCGATGAGCGTCGCGGTGAAGTAATACGAGAAGATTGAATAGTCAAACCCGAACTCCTCGCACACGGGCGCGACGAAGGAGCCGGCGATTACGCTATAGGATCCGGTCGTACCAGCAGACATGAGGCCAAGCGCGATTACGAGAACCCATGCGTAGACCTTGCTGCTCTTTAACTTTGCATTTTCCATTGATACAACTCCTAGAGACCCAGAAGGGCACACATAACGGCCTTGATGGTGTGCTGACGGTTCTCTGCCTCACGGAAGATGACCGAAGCGTTGGCCTCAAAGCACTCGTCGGCAATCTCGAAACCCTCGGTGATGATCTCGCGATGAAGGTCGTTCTTGCACTGGTCGAGGAGCATCTTGCCAACACGGTGATCCGCGTTGTGGACAGAGGGAAGCTCATGCATGCAGAAGATGTCGGGATTGTTGGTGCGCTTGCACAGCTCGCTGGTGACGCGATAGGGGTACAGAGACTCGGCATCGCCCAGCCAGGAGTTGTAGTCGTCGGGATCCAGGACCTCTTCGCCGCACTCGGGGTTGATGTAGCGCCACTCCTCGGTAACGATAGCGTCAACGCCATCCAGGGCATCGAGGTCAGAGGTGATGGTAAAGGTCCTATTGGGAGCGTACTTGGCGTAGCAGGCCTCCACCTCTTCGATCATTTCCTTGCACATCTGATGACGGAGGTCGTCGGGGCCGATGGCGAGGAAGTCCATGTCGAGCATAGCGCACAGGCGGCCATACCACACCGGGGCGCCGGCGCAGTTGCCAACGAAAGCCATCTTCTTGCCGCGGCTCGTACGCAGACCGCCCCATTGCTCTTCCATCGTAAGAGCGTCAGCGAGCATCTGAGTCGGGTGATCGCCGAGAGTAAGGGCATTGATGACCGGGATGTCAACCAGGTCGGCGACGTCATAGAGGAACTGCTCGTCCTTCTGTGCGCGGTAGACGATGAGATCATACATGCCGTTAAAGACGCGCATGGCATCCTTGACGGTCTCGCAGTCACCCATGTGGGAGTTGGTCAGATAAGTGAAGCCCATGCCCAAATCGTTGCAGGAGGTCTCGAATGCGCAACGAGTACGGGTCGAGCCCCACTCAAAGTTGGCGAGGACGTTTTTGCCGGGGAAGTAGCGCTGGTCGACACCAGACTTCTTCTGAGCCTTAAGGTTCCAGGCAAGATCGATGAGATAGCGGAAATCCTCGGAGGAGAGATCATGGATGTTGATGTAGTCGCGACCACGAAGGCTGTTGTTCATGTCTATTCCCTTTCCATTTAGTGATAGATGAATGTCGAATGTGTCCCCGAGGGAAACACGGATATCCCTCGGGGAGCAGTAAGTGTGGCGCCTAAATCAGACAGTGCAGGCTCAAAGGCTCGCTAGCAGCTGGCTGCCACGTCCTTGGTCCAGCAGTGCACGCCGCCGCCGGACAGGTTAAGCGCGAGAGAGTCCATCATGATGGCTTTGCGATCGGGGAAGCAGCTCTCAAGAACGGCTTTGGCCTGCTCGTCCTTCTCCTTCACGACTTCGTTCATGCCCTCGTGGTAATAACGCTGACCAAGAACGACGCCATTGCAGATGAGGAAGTTGCAGTAGCTCGCTGCTGCGTAGAAGTGGACGGGGCCCTCGGGCCAGGGAGTGCCATCCATAAACTTGCCGCCCATTTCGTCGATGAAGCCCTTATAGAGCTCGTAATCCTCATCGCCAGGGGCGATAACGACTTCAATCGGCTCGGCGGTGGGCATACGAACGATCTCGAAGGGCTTGCCCTCCCAGTCCGTTTCGTTGCTCAGGATCTCGTAGGCCGCCTCAATGCGGCGACGAGACTCTGCGCCAGCCTTGCTCGAGGCTGCCTCTTCATCGGACACCTCGGCAAGAAGAATCTTGTTCGGAGTGATAAAGCGACACATCTCATCAATGTGAGCCGCAAAGCTCATGCCAAAGACGGGAGTTCCGTCTTCCTTCTCGTCGAGGATGCCCAGTCGATAGTCGTCGTCCTCGAGCATAGGCTGCGGAAGCCAGATAACCTTGTTGAGGTTGTAGATGCGCTTATACTCGGCCTCTACTTCCTCTTTCGTGAACTCGGGATTACGCTTGCGGCATTCCGTGTCCTCGATGGCGATCAGAGTGCCGTGACCGTCAAACTCGCGGTCGCCGCCCTCCGAAACCATTTCGGAATTGACGATATCGAAGCAACCGAGCGCAACCGCCATGTGAACGGCTGCCTTACGTGCGGACTGGCACTCCGGGGAGTTCTTGTCCCACACGCCGTAATAAGTCCAAGCGGGGTTGACCATATAAGAATGGCCCTTGTCGTCGACCATGATGCTGGGACCGTTGTCGCGGACATAGAAGTTGGAGTCTTCGAACTGCGTGATCTCGATGCGATCGAGATCAACCCCCTCCTCCTTCAGGCGCGAGCAAGCCTCCTCATAGGAGCCGGGGGTGCCGCAATTGAGGTTGACCGTAACGTCGCCATACTCGAGCAGAGCCTTGATCACGTCAACGCAGGGCTGACGGTTATCGTAACCCTCTGCACGGATGTAATCGGGAAGCCATGTCACATAGACGTTGGAGCGCTTCTCGAACTCGCCCGGCATACGATAGTTCTCGTACATGGTTGGTCCTTCCGTCGGGTTTCCCGCGATGCTGTCCGGCCGCGACAATAGCGGGGTTTCACCTGCTATAGTACTACTATACCTACCGTTCGGTAGATAGTTTTGAATAATTGCCGCTCGCCTACTGATACATACCGTTCACCGTATATAGTGGTCATGTTTGGACACGAATTGATGTTCCGTTGCCATCCTTAATAATGTTGGTAGTGCGGAAGTGATTTACAATGGAGAAATGCAGCGTGAGCACAAGAAAAAAAATATTGGACGCAATGTACGATCTTGTGGCAGAAGTCGGTTATGACAAAGCGTCTATCGGAAAGATTTGCGACTTTGTCGGTATATCCAAGCCGTCGGTGTACTACTACTTTCCCTCTAAAGAGGAGATTTTCACTACGCTCTTGGACAGCATGTTTCCGACCATCGACTATCAGCGCGACTACTCGCTAATAGTCGATAGGGACGGGTTCAAGGCCGCGCTTATCGAGCTCGGCAATTCAGTTATAGGTGGCTATCGAAGCGATGAAAAGCGCCGGCGCGTGCTGGCCGAGGTTAGCGTCCAAGCAAATCGAATTCCTGCAGTTCAGGAACGTCAAGCGACGGCGACCAAACGAACCATGGATGCGCTTAAAGACATCCTTCTTCATGGTGTAGAGATTGGCGCGTTTTCCGATAGTGCCGACGTGATGCTATACGCACAAATTCTTTATACCGTTCTGGAGGGAGCGAGCAATACGGTCGCTCAAGGTGAGGATATTGATGAAAAAGCGGTTTGGACGGGAATAGTCGAGCTTATGTTCAAATAGACCAGCCAAGCTGAAGCGCATGTTGGCGCCCATGGTGCCTGCGGGCAACCTTTAAAACGAAAACAGGGGTCGACTCCAATCTGGCTTGGAGTCGACCCCTGTTGCGTAGCAATCTATGCCGGTGCAATCGGCGCTTATTACTTTTCAGCAGCCTTACTGAGAAAGCCGGAAACGATAGCAAACGCAGCAATCATAAGGTTGCAGGCAATGCAGAAGATAAATACTCCCTGGAATGACCCTGCCATGCCGTAAACCTTCATCATGACCGGCATTCCAAAAGCACCGACGACATAGCCCGCTGAGCAAACGATTGAATAGATCCTTCCAAAATCGCGTGATCCAAAGAGCGAGAGGAGAAGCATCGGCATTGCGGTTCCAACAATGGCGAACATGGCATCGTTTACGCCAGCTGCAATGATGGAAACGGTCTCGTTGCTTCCGCCAATGATGAGAAGTAGGAATGAAAAAATGCTGACACCTGTCCACGCGACCGTTGCTTTAATAGCGCCGAGCTTGTCACATGTTTTGCCTACGAAGGGATTTAGGAAGATGTCAGAGAACGAAGCTGCCGAGACCATTAAGCTTCCTACGATGGGATTGAAACCGACCTCGTTTGCATAGGTTGGAAACAACTGGTTCATGCAGCAGGTGAGCTGCGCCACGCAAAGCAGGAGGACACAGAGAATAAAAGACGGCGTTTTCGTGGCATCACGGAGTGCCATGCCCGAAAGGGCATCTTCCCGCTCATCGACGCTGTGGCTCTCATGGGTTTCAGAGGTGGTCTCTCCGTACGGAAGCATGTTGCGATCAGAGGGTTTAAGGCGAATGATAAATGCACTCGCAGGTAAAATCATAGCTGCAGAAACGACCGCAAGTACGATGTATCCCATACGCCAGCCTTGTTGCTCGATGACCAGCGTAATGACAGGGCTCAACAACAGCGTACAGAGAGAATTAACGCCCCAAGCAAGGCCGATGGCAAGACCGGACGATTTACTGAACCATTGGTCAATAACATCAGACATGCAGACGCCCGTTGTGAACGAAAAGCAGATGCCGATCACCGCAGCGGAGACGATGAACATCCAGACTTCGGTGTAGAACGCCATTGCGGCGCCGGCGGCAATAAGGACGAGTTCAACACAAATATGCCACGGTTTGCCTATTACTTTTGGAATGAAACGACACAAAAGTGGAAGTCCAAGTGCAAGGCCAAGAAGAATCGCAGTGAAATAGAAAGAGAAAGAGGTGTACTCAAAGCCCAAGTCTTCACATACTGGAGCAACGAATGAGCCGGCAATAATGCTATATGTGCCAGTCGTTCCGGCGGACATTAAGCCGAGCGCAATAACGACAATCCAAGCAAATGCGCTGCTCTCGCGAGGACGGTCTTTTTCGGCTGGTGCGGTGAGAGCCATGGTCACTCCATCTCTATCGGCATTACATCCTATATGCCTACCGATAGGTATATAAACCAGGGGACTCTTCGTCAAGCATTAAGCGGGGAAAGGGAGTTCTTAACGTGCCGAACGGTAATTGGGCCCTTGCAAAATCGAGGTCTAATACTTTTCCCGAGAAGTGAACGGCTATATTTGGACCTCCGAAGCATCGACATTTTCTGACGCCAAAACCGCAGGATTCAACGATCAAAACCGCAGGACCTTGCATCTAGAAAGTGTCGGTGCTTCGGGGGCCCGTTTTCAATCGTTCACTTCTCGGGAAAAGTATTGGACCTCGATTTACATGCCGCTCAATGTGACAAAGGGACTGTCCCTTTGTCACATTATTCGGAGCGCAGGGCTTCCACGGGATCCTTTTTGGATGCACTGCGGGCCGGTAGCAAACCGGCAACGACCGTTAGCAGCACCGAAATTGCAATGAGCACCAGCGCATCCTGCACGGGCAGACTCATTAGACTGGGGACCTGTTTGGCCGCAAGCGCCCAGGCATTAACCGGGAAGCTCACGGCTACCACGACGACAATGGCAAAGACGCCGGCGATGAGGCCTTCGATAAAGGTCTCGGCATTGAATACGTTGGCCACGTTGCGCTTCGACGCGCCGATCGCGCGCAGGATGCCGATCTCCTTCTTGCGCTCCAGTACGCTGATGTAGGTGATGATGCCGATCATGATGGAGCTCACCACCAGGCTGATACTCACGAATGCGATGAGCACCAAGCTGATGGTGTTCACGATGTCGGTCACCGAACCCATGATGATGCCCATGTAGTCTGTGTACGAAATTGCCCGATCATCGTGGCCAGCGGCTTTGACCTGCTTGTTGTACGCATCGATGTGATCGAGTACGCGCTCCTTGGCCTCAAAGTCGCGCGGGAAAATCTTAACCGAGATGGGATCGGCCTCGTCCGCATAGCCCAACGTGGTCAGATTGTTGTCGTAGGTGAGCTTCGAAGCCTTGGCATAGCTCATCATGAGCGAACTCAGGTCCTCGGCGTCCATGTTGAAATGGATGGCGTGGGCAAAGGCGCTCGCATCCACGCGCATGGCGCTCGCCAGGTTAGCAAAACTCGACGACATCTGCGTCGCCATCTGGCCCATGAGCTCTGCTGTGCCTGCCTTGAGCTGAGCTGACACCGTCGCCGCAATCTGATCGCTGATCGACTTCATCACCTGATCCATAGCCTGCTGCAGATACGGAGCCAGCTGCTTTTGCACATAGTCGGTCATCGCCTGCTGCAGACGCTCGGCCGGGGCATCGCCGCCGAGCGCTTTGAGCTGGGCCAGGATTTGCTGGGCTGTGTCATCATTCTCAAGATACGTCGAGAATGCGGCAGAGAGCTTTGACGCGTCCTTAAGATCATCGGGCGACAGCGCCTTAAACTGATCAGACTGCAAAAAGCCCTCAAACAGCTGGTTGGCTAGTGTTCCCACCTGCTGCATTTGCTCGGGCGTGAGTTCCAGACCGTCAAAGATACCCGAGAAATCTGGGGTTGGCGCTTTTGCCATGATGTCGCTGAAGTCGATGTCCTTGCCAACGCCCGAAAGGTCAATGTCCAGCCCGGACAAGTCAAGACCCGACAGGTCCATACCGCCGGCAACACCCGAGAGCGCGGAGGTATCGAACGAGAACGCGCTCTTGAGCGCCGCCTCGTCCACACTGAACATGCTGCCCAGATCAACGCCTTGCTTGGCCTCGCCTTGCAGTTCGTCGAAGGTTTTGCCCGTAAAGACATCCGTCTCGGGGTGGGCGAGTTGCTCCTGCACAATCTGCGAATCGGCGGCGCGCTCCATAAGCTGGCGAGTCAGTGCATGCGTATAGGCAATACCCGGAGACAACGCGCTCGCGTTGGCGGTCTCGTTAGGTCGCACCACACCCACAATGTGCACGTCGATACCGTCGGCAACCTTGGCCGTCATAAAGTCGGCATCGTCAGACATGTCAGTCCACATGCCGGTCTCTTCGTTTTTGCGATAGGCCTCGGCCGGCGACAGCACCTTAAACGTCGTGGACAGCGCATCGTCGTAGGTAAATTCGGTGCCGGTCTCGGGCGTTTCGACCCCACCGTCAGCCGTCATAGCGCTGTTCACCAGATCGTTGAGCTCATTGATATCCAGCGCGCCGATGCTGTAGAGCGTGTAGTCACCCACCGTGCCACGACTCGAGAGCACCATTACGGCTTCGTTGGCGGACGTGGGCCAATGACCGGCGACGACATCGTACTGACTGTCGAGCAGGCTCTGGTCGTCGATCATCTCGTTAAAGACCGAGGTTCCCATGGATTCCATGCTCACCGTTGCCGCCGAGCTCGCGCCTCCGCTCATGGCCTCGGTCATGGCGTTGGGCACCAGCCGGACAGGCTTCTCATCGCCCTTGCCGGCACGATAGACAACCGGCGATACACCGTAGCCGTACTGAATGGCGTTGACCTCTTTATCGATGCCGTCGCCACCGGCATCGAGCCATGCCTTAAAGCTCGTCATGTCGTTGGACTTAACGCTCGCAAACATATCCTTTACGGCCGTGACCACAGGAATCTTATCGGTTCCTTTAGCCTTGCCGCCGGCACTGTCGTCGGATGAATCCACGTTTTCAGGCGAGTCATCATCCGCAGCCCCCTGTCCGCCCATCATGGACGACAGGTCGTAATCCTGCTTGGAGATGGTGAGCGGGTAGCTCGAGAGCGTATCCTCCTCGACCTTTTTGATGTAGCCGTTTACGCCGTTGGACAGCGCCAGAATCACCGCGATACCGATAATGCCAATCGAGCCCGCAAAGGCCGTCATGGCCGTGCGGCCCTTCTTGGTCATGAGGTTTCGGGCAGAAAGCCCCAACGCCGTCACAAAGCTCATCGAGGTTTTGCGCGTAGGCTTTGCCTCGCGGCGCGTGGCGTCAGCGACATCGAAAGGATCGGAATCGTCGGTGATCTTGCCGTCCGCCAGGTTGACGATGCGCGTGGCGTATTGGTACGCCAGCTCGGGATTGTGCGTGACCATAATAACCAGACGGTCGCGCGCCACGTCCTTGAGCAAGTCCATGACCTGCACGGACGTTGTGGAATCCAAGGCGCCGGTCGGCTCGTCTGCCAGCACGATCTCGGGATCGTTGATCAGGGCGCGGGCGATGGCCACGCGCTGCATCTGCCCGCCCGATAGCTGGCTCGGGCGCTTGTTAACGTGCTCGCCCAGGCCGACTTTCTCCAACGCCTCGCGCGCACGCTGGCGGCGCTCGCCATGCCCCACGCCCGTGAGCGTGAGCGCCAGCTCCACGTTTTCCAAAATGGTCTGATGCGGAATGAGGTTATAGCTCTGGAACACAAAGCCGATGCGGTTGTTGCGATAGGCATCCCAATCGCGATCGTGAAAATCCCTGGTCGAAATACCGTCGATCAGCAGGTCACCAGAATCGAAATGATCGAGCCCACCGATAACGTTGAGCATCGTAGTTTTGCCCGAGCCCGAGGGACCCAGAATAGCTACGAACTCGTTATCGCGAAAAGCCAGGCTTACGCTGTCGAGCGCCACCTGCGTAAACGACTGGGTAACGTACCTTTTGCAAATACCTTTGAGCTCCAACATGGACGGCAACCTCTCCCGCGCGGGCACGTTCACCCGCTCTCCCCCGCCGTTCGTATTCGACGCGTTTGTCCTACTCTATCCCCATTTTTTGCCGGCGCCAGTGAAGAATGTAGGGAACCGCATCAAAAAACGAACGGGACGGCGCCTAAAATAAGAGGTCCCGAGCGGGACCTCTATATGGTGAAGCTTGTCTTGAAAGGCAGCGGACCACTCCACACAGCGGCGCACGATCCTCGCTGTGCTTTACGCGTTTTCTACTGCTCGCTATTCGCAATCGCCTGGTCAATAAGCTTGTCGAGCGCTGCGCGCTGCTCAGCAGAGCTGATGGCTCCCACGATTGGATCCCCTACGATGTTGCCATTCTGATCGATGACATACGTTGTCGGAAACGAGAACAGATTTGACGTAAACTTGCCGGCCTCGCTATCCGACTTGAACCAGATGTTCTTATACGTCACGCCCTTCTTGCTCAGCACGTCCTTGGCATCTGCAATCTCGCCCTTGTTGCCATCGAGCGTAAAGGAATTGACGCCCACGACCTGGCCGCCCTTCTTGGCCAGCTCCTGATTCAGTTTCTCAAGATCGCCCAGCTCGCCCACGCACGGCTTGCAAGTAGTGAACCAGAAGTTCATGACGGTGACTTTGTTCTTAGAGAACAGCTCGTCGCTGCTCACGTCGTTGCCATCCAGGTCCTTGCCCGTAAAGCTGGGGAACTTCGTCGCCTCGCTCGAAGCATTGGCATCAGCCGTCATGCCAGCGGCCGAAGCGTCGACGCTCTCGCCTGCGCTCGGCGTGCTTCCACAGCCGGGGAACTCCTTCTCCAAGCTCTCGAGCTTGTCCTCGATCTCCTTGATCTGCTGTGCACCGGCCTTGAGCGTCTTAAGCTCATCCGCCGTGAACTCATCCTTGGCGCCGTCGATGGTCTTGAGCAGAAAATCGCCGTAATTGCTGCCGTCCTCAATCATTGCCGAGTCTTTATTTGCCGCATTGAATACCTTTTCCCACAGCGCGTTATCACTCGAAAAGATCTCGTTCTCCTTTTGCATGAGCTTCGCATACAGCTCGGCGGCCTCGTCGGCATTGGTCGGCTTCTGCGCAATGAGTTCCGCGGCCTTAGGATCGGAGCCCGCAGATTCGCTCGCATTGCCACCGGGCGCCGAACACGCCACAAGACACAAGGCCAGCACCGGCACCATAAACAGGGCCGCAATCTTAGAAAGCTTCATAGTCATTCCTCCGTTTTGTCGAAGCTTGTTTACTTTTTATCGGCGGTCAAGGGGAGCTTTTCCGCCGACACATCCAGGCCATAGCGATAGCTGATGGCATCGACGGGACAGGCCCCGATGCACTTTCCGCACCGGATGCATTCGGCATGATTGGGCGCGCGGACCACATCAACGTCCATCTGACAAACCCTTGAACACTTGCCGCACGAGACGCATTTGCATGCATCGACCCGGATTCCCAGTAGGGACACTTTATTCATGAGCGCATAGAATGCGCCGAGTGGACAAATCCATTTGCAGAAGGGGCGGTAGAACAAAACGCTCAGCACTACCACGGCAATGAGAACGACAAGTTTCCAAGTGAAGAGCTGTCCCAACGCAGATCGAATGCCGGCATTGGCAATGGCCAGAGGAATGGCGCCCTCGAGCACGCCCTGCGGACAGATGTACTTACAAAAGAACGGGTCGCCCATGCCCACGTCGTTAACCACCAAGACGGGTAGCAGCACCACGGCAAACAGCAGCACGACGTACTTGATGTACGTGAGCGGCTTTAGCTTTTTCGTGGAGAACTTTTTGCCGGGAATCTTATGAAGCAGCTCCTGCAGCCAGCCAAACGGGCACAGAAAGCCGCACACAAAGCGTCCCAGCAGCACGCCGAGCAAAATGAGCGTACCGGTGACGTAGTAAGAAAAGTTGAACTTGGATGAACCTACCACCGACTGGAACGACCCGATGGGGCACGCACCCGATGCCGCGGGGCACGAATAGCAGTTAAGTCCAGGTACGCAGACTGTTTTTCCCGCGCCCTGATAGATGCCGCCTTTGGCAAAGTTTGGCAGGTGAATGTTGGTGACGAGCGTCGCCGCCGCCTGAATGAATCCGCGAAATCGAGCCAAAACATGCGACGCTGTGTTTTCTCTTTTATCCAATTCCGATACACTCCAAGCACAGCCTAATCGCTTTGGCCAGCACGGCATCCGCCTCGCCACGCACAACGCCAAAGCACACCATGGCAATTCCGACGATCAACAAAGCGACCTGTACCACGGGTTTTACCGCTTTGAACAACCTGACCACTCCTTTCGTTACGCGACCATTGGACCATATCGGCTATAAAATCCGTGTTAAGCGCGATTTGAAATGTGCAAGGAGACTGTTATGCGTATTTTGATCGTCGAGGACGAGCGGGCGCTGTGTGACGCAATCGCGCGCAGCTTGCGGAACTTGGCGTACAGTGTCGACTGCTGTCACGACGGACAGGAGGCGCTCGACCTACTGGACGTTGAGGCCTTCGACCTCGTGGTACTCGACCTCAACCTTCCCCGCATCGACGGCATGACCGTACTCAGGGAACTTAGGAAAACTGACTGCGAGACTAAGGTACTGATTCTGTCCGCACGCGGCGAAGTATCCGATAAAGTCGCCGGACTCGATGCCGGCGCCAACGATTACCTCACCAAGCCGTTTCATCTGGACGAGCTTGCGGCAAGGATCCGCAGCCTTACCCTCAGGCGCTTTACGCAAAGCGACATAGTTTTAACCTGCGGAAAGCTCCGCTTTGACACCAAAGCGCGCATCGCTTCCGTGAACAGCGAGGCTTTGTCTCTTACGCGCAAGGAAACGGGAATCATGGAATACCTGATGCTTAATCAGGGACGTCCGGTAAGTCAAGAGGAGCTTATCGAGCACGTTTGGGATAGCAGCGTGAACAGCTTTAGCAACGCAACCCGCGTTCATATCTCGTCACTCCGCAAAAAGCTACGCAGCGCTTTGGGATACGACCCGATTCGCAATCGGATTGGAGAGGGCTACGTTATGGAGGATAGCGAATGAAAAGGCTTTCTCTGCAATGGCGCATAACGATTATGACGGCGCTGCTGACGTGTGCGGCGTGCGTGCTGACGAACTGCCTGGTCGGCTATACGGGCATGCGCTACATGGATGCCATCGGCAGTAACATCTCGGCCTTTAACGCAACCGGCGAAGATTCGCCCCAGGCGTTCGACCCAACGAAAGCGACCCCCGATGACAAGGTCACGATCGTCGTAAACGACGCGCAAGAGTCTTTTGGCACGACAACCTGGTGCATCACGGCTGGAGTCACACTCCTTGGCGGCGTGCTGGCATACTTTGTGAGCGGCCGTGCACTCAAACCGCTACGGGCTTTTGCAGCCCAGGTTGAGCGTGTGCAGCCTGACAACCTAAGCGAAATCAGACTCAGTGAAGATGTGCCCACCGAGCTACAGCGATGCAGCGCCTCTTTCAACGGCATGATCGCCCGTCTTGGCGAAGGGTTCTCTGCGCAGCGTCAGTTTACCGGCAACGCCGCACACGAGCTGCGCACCCCGCTCGCCCTTATGCAAGCACAGATTGAACTTTTCATCTCCGAGCACTCCGGTTTGCAACCCGAAACAGCCGAGCTGCTCGGCCTGCTACAAGAACAAACCGAGCGCATGTCTCGAATGACCAAGGTATTACTCGAGATGAGTGAGCTCCGCAGCGTTCCTTGCGAGGACGATGTTGAACTCGGTCCCTTGTCCGAAGAGGTCCTCACCGACCTTGCGCCACTTGCCGAGAATAAGGGCATAGCCCTCAATTGTGCTGGAGATGCTTTAGTAATCGGGAACGATGCGCTCCTCTATCGGCTGGTGTTCAACCTGGTCGAAAACGCCATCCGTTACAGCCGCTCCGGCTCGACTGTCAATGTCTCCATCAGCGGCAGCGACAGCCACGTGCTCCTGCGAGTCAAAGATGAGGGCCCGGGAATACCCAAGCAGTACCGAGAGAGCATCTTCCAGCCGTTCTTTCGTCTAGACAAATCCCGCAGCAGGGCATACGGCGGCGCAGGACTCGGACTAGCGCTTGTTTGGGAGATTGCAGCGCTTCACGGTGGCACGGTAGAGGTCGAAGCAAGTTCCGAGAACGGGACCACCATGCTCGTAAGCCTTCCAAAACGATCCGCAGCGTTAACCGAACAGTAAAACGAAAGGGGTCCCAAGCAACAGGAGTACAATTGCTGCTATTGTTGCCAGCTGTTGGGAGATGGATGATGGACTGCGATGGCTACCCACGCGTTCCCATGCCGTTGATGTGCACCGCCTTTGTGCCGGGGCAGATTGACGCTGCAGTTGCAGGCATTTCCGACCCCGATTCGCGCGCTATTGCCACGGCAGAAGCGCTGTACTTTCGCGGGCAGGCCACCCTCGCTGCTGAGACGGCACGCCCCTATCTTGACGCCACCGATCCCGCGCTGCGCTATTCTGCATGCTTCATCTGCGGATATGCCAGCCTGTCGCTCAACCGCATCGCCGATGCCCGCCGTTGCCTCGCGGGCATCCTCGATACGCCGACTGACGAGGAATCGCCCGCCGTCCACGCCACGCATATCCTGTTCGCCTCCGCCGCGAGCGTCCTGCTGCACTTGCCTTCCCCGTATTCCGCCGAAGAGTTTTATCCGCTTGCGGCGCATCTGCCCGAAGGCCTGCGCCTGTTCGCCAGCTACGTGATGGCACACGCCTTGTATCTGCGCGGCGAATATGGCCGCAGTCTGGGTATGGCGGAAAACGCCCTGATCATGAAACAGGGAAGTTATCCCATCTCGGAGCTGTTCCTGCACTTGGCAGCTTCTATGGCATGCATGAGTCTCAAAGACGTCGACGCCGCAAAGGCACACTTCGGAACCGCTTGGAACATTGCGCGTCCCGACGGCCTTATCGAGCTCATTGGCGAGCATCACGGCCTTTTACAGGGACTCATCGAGGCGTGCCTAAAAACGCAATACCCTGACGACTTCGCTCACATCATCGAGATCACGTATCGATTCAGCTACGGTTGGCGGCGCATCCACAACCCCGATTCGGGCGAGGACGTGGCCGACGATCTAACGACCACGGAGTTCACCATGGCCATGCTCGCCTGCTGTGGGTGGACCAACGCCGAAATCGCACGCCATATGGGAGTATCGCCGGGCACCGTCAAAAACCGCCTATCCGGCGTATACGCAAAGCTTGGCATCGGCACGCGCGCGGAGCTGGTCGCGCATATGTTGCGTTAGCGACCGGGCTGCCAAGCGCATCGAACGCGTTCCGGAACCCGGCGCTTCGCTCGATCAAATTGGACATTTTGACCCTTGAACGGCACTACCACCACGGGGCACCTTCTCGCAAAATTGGATTATTTCCTCCGATATTTGCGGGATGGGAGCCCAAAACGCTTGATCGCCGTTCGCTACTTGTTGCCGGAGCGTCCTCGCTGGCGAGCATTATGTTGCCGCGCGTGCCGGGAAGCGCAAACGCCTTCATATTGCCGTTCGCGCCCACCGAAGCCTATGCCGACGAAAAAGACCCCTTCAGGGTGCTCGTTCTCTCGCGCACCATGTTTGGTGTGGTCGTGGTCGACGTCGCCAACAAGAATACGCCCATCATGGGTGCCCAGGTCACGCTCGCGTCGCGTTATGCCGCGGGCAAGCAGCTCACCGCCACGACCGACGACGAGGGCACGGCCATCTTTGAGGTCGCTCCGCTTTCGGAAGGCTACGTGGACGAGGCGACGCTTCTCGACGCGTACGACTTTAACGGCGGCATCTCCATTAGCATGGTGGGCTACCGTGATGTCGAGATTCCCCTTGCGCGTATCCAGGGCGGCACCGCCATAACCGCGTCCACACGTCCGCTTTCCGACGGCAAGCCGTACTTCCGCCAGCTCACATTCGACGAATGGGACATCCAGTACGCTGAAGCCACGTTCATGGCATTGCCAAAGGACGACACGGCAAACGAACAGCCTGATACGCACGCCTTTACCGTGCAGGCGCATCTGCCACAGGGTGGACAGGCAACGCTGCGCATCAACAAAGTAGTGCCCGCCGCGGGCAGCTCACCCGAAACCGTCACGCAGATTGGCCAAGTCAAGGCCAGCGCATCGGGCGCGGATAATCTGGCGACGTTCACGCTCGAAGACACGTTCCTCGATGCAGCTTCGGGCCTTCTGGAGGAAGGATGCAAGTTGCGCTTTGTCCTCGACTACCAGGGCAAGACCTATACACTCTCCTCCCCCATGGCCGTTGTCACCGCGCCGGCCGCAAAGGCGGAATCGGGCTCGACCACTATCGTCCCCACCACCATGGACCAAGAGGTCACTCCGTTTGATTTCCCAGCGGCGTTTCCCGGCATCGGCGGCAATAAGTTCACGTGCTGGATGCCTTCGTTCCCCATTTTGTTCGATTTCTCGTTTGCCGGGTACGTACTGTTTGGCGGAGGATACAAACCGGTCGGCTACATGAACGATTCGGGCAATCCGGATCCGGAGTACTGGAAGAAGTCACCGCGCGAGTCGGGTGCCAAGCAGGCAAACCGCTACCTCGACGAGATGGAGGGGAAGTGGAATCAGTACAAGAGTATGAGTGCCGGTTCGGGCACCGATCCAAGGAACACTAAGCTGCTTCGCCACCACTGCACGCTGCTATTTACGATGGATATCGCCACGCAGCTGTACGGCTCGCTCGCCTACGATTGGGTGGGCAAAACCTGGGGTAACAACAACGACCCCGCATACGGCAATATTAAGGCCCTCTTCCAGGTAAGAACCGACCTCAATTGGACCGAGCAGTTTACCCTAGGACCGGTGCCCTTTTTCCTAAACGTCAACCCCTGGGTGCTGGCGAAGCTGGCGCTCGCCGTGGGTGCCCACACGCACGGCAGCGGCGCGGCGTTTTTTAAAAACATTTCGCTCGACTATTCAAACACGTCGGGCTCGTTCACCATCCAGATCGGGCTTGCCGTCACCTTTGGCGCCGGCGTTGCAGGCGTCGCTTCGTCTGCCGTGCGCGGCGCCGCATCCCTCACGCTGTTCATTGGGTACGAGAAGGCAGATGGACACCAGCTTCCGCGACTGCGCGTAGGTGCAGACGTCGATGTCGATGTGATACTCCAATTCGTAATGTTCAAGTGGACCACCAAGGCTTGGTCGGGGTCGTGGCCCACACTCCTCGATTCGTGGAATATGTCGGTGAACAATGGCAACCAGTATGTGCTCCAGCGCTCTGAGCTCGCATTGGGCGGAGATACGCCTTACACGTTGGATGCCTGCTTCGGCACGCCCGGCAACATCGAGGCGGCCGGCGTGCCGCAATTTATCGCATCGGCCACCATCGTCACCAACGCCGAGCTGCTCGCACGCGCCGAGGTTAAGGCCACTGCCGTAAACGTCGTGCCTGTCGTGCGCGATTGGGACCGGTCAGTCACGTGCATTGAACTCGAGGCAGACGCGGAGAGCGACGACACGGGACAGGTCGAACATTTCGTCCACGTGCTGATGGAGAACGACGAAAATGCCGCGCCGATGTATGAGTACACCTATATCGGGCAGGCGACGAACGCCGTTGCGGACCCCAACGCCAATTCTGCCGGCGTGTCGGAGGACGATCGCGGCGGCATAAAACCCTCGAGCGACAACGTGCCGTTTTCCGGCGTGCTCAGCGAAGCCCACATGAAGCTAACGATGATTGCCGGCGTGGAGTGCCTATTCCGTATCGCCTCGGTGCGCTACGGCGACAATGGCCGCTCGCGACTGGTGGTACATACAAAAACAAACGGCACGTGGTCCGCTCCCGCGCCCGTGGACTTCCCCCTTGGGTTTGGCGAGGGCGACGTGGAGCGCGACGGCATATTCGATTACGACTTCGACGTGGTGGAATATACGGACGGAAGAGGAAACCAGGACGCCTACGTGCTGCTGGTCTCGGGCGAGCGCCCCGACGGCGACAACACCCTTTTCGATGCGGCGAGCACATCCGGCATACTGTCCGTTGTGCGCCTGCGCATAAGCAACGGCGGAGTTCGCGTGATGTCGCACACGTCGTGGCGCAGCATCTCGCGCGGCCGCCTGCAAGAGGATGGCTACCATTGCCTGCAGTGCCCGCGTATCACGGTGGGCAAGACGCTGGTCGACGGGCGCCTGTCGGGTGCCTACCTCCACCGCCGCGGAACCACCGCAGAAAAGGCGCTCGGCAGCGAGGCTGAGGTTGCGCTGGAGTGCTTTACCCTATGGTCGGACGTTTCGGGCGACAGCCTGACGTTCCGCCAAGTTCTCCGCTTTCCGCAAGCACCGTCGAGTATCGAGCTGGGCGAGCCCGAGAATATCAACGGCAAAATGGTGGTGCCCGTTGCGTACGAGACCGCAGACGGTTGCGGCTGCGCATCGTACGCCGTGATCGGCCAGTCCATTGCGGGCTGGGGCGTTATGTCACCAGACGCCACGGTACCCCGCGCGATGCCGTGGCCACAACATTCGGGCTTTTTGGCAACCGTCAACGAGCAACTGCAACATATTACTTGGACGCGAGGCGCATCGGCATTTGCAACGCAGCCCGTGGGCGCCGCAGGCTGTGGCCCGGCATCGTTTAGCGTAAGCAACAACGGCAGGTGCGTGCTCTATGTAGAGAACACCGATGGCAAGGTGGGACAAACCTACGACGAAGAAGGCAACCCGGTAGCAGTGATGGGCAAGCACTTCCGCATCTTCGCCAGCACCTTGGCAGGCGATCTGTTCACGGAGCCGTTCGTGATGTGCGAGCTGGACCATCCCGACGATCAGATAACGACATTTTTGACATCGGGAGGCATGCTCTCCGCGCTCGCCACGCACATTGTGAGCGCGGAGAAGAGCGAGGCAGAGCTGCACGGCATCGAAGTGCCCTTGGTGGCGTGTGCCACTCCGACGGGCGCGGTCGCTACCTCGGGCGCGGTGGTGCCCGGAGCAGCAGGCGAATCCTTCATGGTCACGGTGCGAAACGACGGCAACACCTTGCTGACCGCCGGCACAATCGATCTATACCGAGAGGGCTCCAGCCAGCCGTTCTCCAGCGCATCCATCGGATTCGGAGCGAACGCACGCACGGCATCGATCTTTGATCCAGAGCTTTCCGAAGATGCTCCGGCCAACGACATGGCACACGTGAAGTACGCGCTCGAGACGCTGGGCGCACGTTTTGCAACGCACCCGCTGGTAGCCGACAACGGCAACGCCGTGCTGGCACCGGGTTGCACGGCACAGTTTCGCATGAGCTTCGCCATCCCCGAGAGCTGGAGCGACGAAGTGGGCAAACGCGTAACGCTGTATGCGAAGGCGCGTAATCTGGTGGCGCTCGATCCCGTAACGCTCGAGGAAATTCGACCAGGCGCAAACTCGGCGCTGGGTGCCGTACTGCACGAGCTTCATGTGCCCGACGCGGCATGCGAGCGCTCGGAAGTTCAGATCGGCGTATGCGACAGCGCGGATACGACAGGACTTCACGACGCCCCGATGGCAGCAGACGGCGATGGTGGCTCGAGTGGCGGCGGTACTGACGAGGGCGGCGGCGCGGGCGGAAGCAGCTCCGGCAGTGGCAAGGACCACGGCAATAACAAGCGCTCCGGAAAAGCGGGCGCGCTTGCGGGCACGGGCGATGTCAACGCTCCCCTTACGGCAGCCGCTGCAGCACTCGCCGCGGCAGGCGCCGGCCTTATCGCCTACAGCGCCCGCCGCACGGCGCTCGAAAAAGATACCGCCAATGAGGGCAATTCGGATAGGCCTCGCTAGCTCCTAGTTACCTTTGTGAGAGACGCCAACTCGGCTCATCGAACATCAAAATGGGCTGGTTCTGGATACCCAGAGCCAGCCCATTACGCATTAGATATCGTCAGAGGAGTCGAGTTCTGCCTCGAGCTTGGCACGGCGTCTTTTCGCCAACAATCCGCATGGCACGTTTTTGATAAACGCATCCAACCGCAAACGCAGCAGGACGCATTCGGCCGTCTTCAAACTTACTCGGACAAAACCGACTCGGTTTTCTCCGAGTAAACGTGATTGATAGTCAATCGATGTGCCCGCTCGTGCGATCAGCATCGTTCGATTTTGTTTAGTAAAACTAGGTCCCTATTAAATAAAATTCATCTGTATCCAAATTTGTTTAACAATGCAGCGCTACCACTAAACACTATCCCTGTTAATCCGAACGATTGTTCGATGGATTTCGTGTTGGTTGGAATCGCCTATGGGCTGGGCTATGCTACCTTGACTATCTATATGACTTAAACGCAGCAAAGGAGCACCGAGAGAGCGAGTATGGCAAAAAACACCGCAAACTATGGTAACGACAGTATCCGCCAGCTCAAGGACGAGGAGCGCGTACGCCTGCGCCCCGCCGTCATCTTTGGCTCGGACGGACTCGACGGCTGCGCGCATGCCGCCTTCGAGATCCTGTCTAACGCCGTTGACGAGGCACGCCAGGGCTACGGCAAACTTATCACCCTCACCGCCTTTCGAGATGGCTCCATTCAGGTAGAGGATAACGGCCGTGGCTGCCCGCTCGACTGGAACCCTTCCGAGAAGCGCTTTAACTGGGAGCTCGTCTTTTGCGAGCTCTACGCCGGCGGCAAGTACAACAACAACCAGGGCGGCGACTACGACTTCTCGCTCGGCACCAACGGCCTGGGCTCCTGTGCGACCCAGTACGCTTCCGAGTACATGGACGTCACGGTTTGGCGTGACGGTAACAAGTACTCCCTGCACTTTAAGAAGGGTAAGGTCGTCGGCGCCAAAAAGAAGGCACTCGAGATTGAACCCAGTGACGAGGACCGCACCGGCACCACCATCAAGTGGCGTCCCGATCTTGAGGTCTTTACCTCCATCAGTATCCCCCACGAGTGGTATCGCGAGACCATGCGCCGCCAGGCCGTGGTCAACGCCAACGTGACCTTCCGCCTGCGCATCGAGGGCGACGATGGCGAGTTTTCCGAAGAGGATTTTTGCTACCCCAAGGGCATCGAGGACTACGTGCTCGAGAAGGTCGGTACCGACTACCTTACCGAGCCCTTCTTTATCGAGGCCGACCGTCGCGGTCGCGATCGCGAGGACCTGCCCGACTACAACGTAAAAATCACTGCTTGCATGTGCTTCTCGCGCACTTTCATGATGCAGGAGTACTACCACAACTCATCGTGGCTCGAAAACGGCGGCTCGCCCGAGAAGGCTGCCCGCAGTGCTCTGACCAGCGCCATCGATGCCTACATCAAGCAACAGGGCAAGTACAACAAAAACGAGAGCGGCATTAAGTGGCAGGACGTCCAGGACTGCCTGGTACTGGTGACCAACTGCTTCTCCACCCAGACGTCCTACGAGAACCAGACCAAAAAGGCCATCAATAACCGCTTTATCCAGCAAGCCATGACTGCCTTCTTTAAGGAGCGCCTCTCGACCTACTTGATCGAGAACAAAGATGCCGCCAACAAGATCATGGAGCAGGTGCTCATCAACAAGCGCTCGCGCGAGAATGCCGAGAAGACGCGCCAGAGCATCAAAACCAACCTGCAGCAGAAGACCGACATGGCCAACCGCGTGCAGAAGTTCATCGACTGCCGCTCCAAGGACAAGAGCCGCCGCGAGATCTACATCGTAGAGGGCGACTCGGCAGCAGGTGCCATTCGCACCTCGCGCGATGCCGAGTTCCAGGGTGTTATGCCCGTCCGAGGCAAAATCCTCAACTGCCTAAAGGAGGACTACCCGCGCATCTTTAAGTCCGACATCATCATGGACCTCATGCGCGTACTGGGCTGCGGTGTGGAGATCAAGGACAAGCGCATCAAGAACCTTGGCGCCTTTGACCTGGACAACCTCAACTGGAACAAGGTCATCATCTGTACGGACGCCGACGTCGACGGTTATCACATCCGCACGCTCGTGCTCACCATGCTCTATCGCCTGGTGCCCACGCTTATCGACGAAGGCTACGTGTATATCGCCGAGTCGCCGCTCTACGAGATCAACTGCAAAGAAAAGACCTACTTTGCCTACACCGAGCTCGAGAAGAACGGCATCCTCAAAGAGATTGGCGACCAGAAGTGCTCTATCAACCGCTCCAAGGGTCTTGGTGAGAACGATCCGGACATGATGTGGCTCACCACCATGAACCCCGAGACGCGTCGTCTGATCAAGGTGGAACCCGAGGACGTCACCAAGATGGAGACCATGTTCAACCTGTTGCTGGGCAACGACGAGGCGGGCCGCAAGCGCCATATCTCCGAGCACGGCAAGGAATATCTGGACCAGCTAGACCTGCAATAGCAGCAAATCGATAACGACGGCCATAAGAAGTTCAAGAGGAAATCGTGGCAAAGAAGAAGACGAAAACCCAGCCAAAGAAAAAGCAGGTCAACGCCGAGAACGTCATCGGCCTGCACTCCGAGGTCACCGACCAGCCGATCACGCAGACGCTCGAGGTCAACTACATGCCCTACGCCATGAGCGTCAACGTCTCGCGTGCGTTCCCCGAAATCGACGGCTTTAAGCCCTCGCACCGCAAGCTGCTCTACACCATGTACAAGATGGGCCTGCTCAAGGGCGAGCGCCAGAAGAGCGCCAACATCGTGGGCCAGACTATGAAGCTCAATCCACACGGCGATGCCGCGATCTACGAGACGATGGTGCGCCTGGCCACCGGCAACGAGGCACTGCTCGCCCCCTT
Source organism: Collinsella sp. (assembly GCA_048236535.1). GTDB lineage: Bacteria > Actinomycetota > Coriobacteriia > Coriobacteriales > Coriobacteriaceae > Collinsella. Next base: position 40,229 of record DBFAQQ010000026.1, read on the forward strand.
TGTGGAGTCGAAGGGCAACTTTGGCAAGTACTATTCGGGCGACCTGAGCTACGCCGCCTCGCGTTATACCGAGGCCAAGCTCTCCCCCATCAGCGCCGAGATCTTCAAGGACATCGACAAGGACCCGGTCGACTTCGTTGACAGCTACGACGGCGCCATGAAGGAGCCGCGCCTGCTGCCCACCACGTTCCCCAATATTCTGGTTTCGGCCAACAAAGGCATCGGCGTCGCCATGGCATCCGATATCTGCGGCTTCAACCTCAACGAGGTCTGTACTGCCACGATGCATTACCTCAAGGATCCCGACTGCGACCTGCTCGAGTATATGCCCATGCCCGACTTCTCGACCGGCGGCGAGATTATCTACCGCCGCGAGGAGATGGAGAAGATCGTCGAGACCGGCCTTGGCAGCTTCCAGATCCGCTCCCGCTGGCGCTGGATTCCCGAAGAGCGCATCATCGAGGTCTACGAGATTCCCTACACCACCAAGACCGATGTCATCATCGAGCGCATCGTCAAGCTCTCCAAGGAGGGCAAGGTCAAGGAGATCGCCGACATCCGCGACGAGACCGACCTCTCGGGCCTGCGCATCGCTATCGACCTTAAGCGCGGTGTCGACCCCGACAAGCTCATGGCCAAGCTCTATCGCTCGACCACGCTGCAGGATTCGTTCTCGTGCAACTTCAACGTGCTCGTCGACGGCTACCCTCGCGTTATGGGCGTGCGCCAGATTCTGCACGAATGGGTCAAGTGGCGTATTGAGTCCACGCGTCGCCGCATTAACTTTGACCTGGGCAAAAAGTCCGAGCGCCTGCACCTGCTGCACGGCCTCGAGGCGATTTTGCTCGACATCGACAAGGCCATCGCCATCATCCGCGGCACCAAGCTCGAAGCCGAGGTCGTGCCCAACCTTATGAAGGGTTTCGACATCGACGAGACCCAGGCCGAGTTTGTTGCCGAGCTTAAGCTCCGCAACATCAACGAGGAGTACATCCTCAACCGCACCAAGGACATCGCTAAGCTTGAGGGCGAGATTGCCGAGCTTGAGGAGATCCTCTCCAGCGAGGAGAACATCAAGAAGGTCATCAGCGACGAGCTGGCCGCGGTCAACAAGAAGTACGTGATGCCGCGCCGCACGGGCAGGATCGAGCCCCATGAGGTTATCGAAGTAAGCTTGGAGCCCGAGGTCGAGGAGTACCCGGTCACCATCATGCTCTCGCGCGATGGCTACCTTAAGAAGATGACGGACCGCGTACTCAAAAAGGCGACCACGCTCAAGTACAAGGACGGCGACAAACCCTTTATCGAGTTCCCGTCCTCCAACACGCACGAGCTGCTCGTGTTTACCAACAAGAGCCAGGTGTACAAGTGCAAGGTTGCGGCATTTGAGGACACCAAGTCGGCCCAGCTGGGCTCGTACCTGCCGACCGATCTTGAGATGGAACCCGACGAGAGTGTCATCTGGGTCATCGACCCCGAGGACTACAAGGCCGACGTGTTGTTCGTCTTTGAGAACGGCCGCGTGGTGCGCGTCGCGCTTTCTGGATACGTCACCAAGACCAACCGCAAACGCCTGAAGAACGCCATCTACGGTGGCGGCAAGCTGCTGTATGCCCAGGTGCTCAAGGAGGACCGCGACATCGCGCTGGTCTCGAGCGACTATCGTTTGATGAACTTCAACACGTCGCTGCTCAAGACCAAGACGACCACCAACACGCAGGGCGTCCAGGCCTTTACGGCCAAGAAGGGCCGCTCGGTCACCACCGTCGGCACGACCGAGGAGATTCTTGGCGCCGGCGTCTCGGCCGAGAAGTTCACCGCGCAGAGCCTGCCTTCTGCCGGCGCCCTCATGAAAGAAAGCGACATGCCGAGTCTGTTTGACTAAAACAACGGCGACCGAACCGTCATGAGCTCGCAAAACGACGAGGCCCGGAACGCAGTAGCACTGCGTCCGGGCCTCGTCGTTTCTCATCGCGGGCATTTTTCCGCGTTTAAAGTTAGCAGCAACCGGCCCTCGCCTGCCCTTAGGCAAGCCTACGAGCAAGCTCGCGCACCTCTTCCAGCTTGGGTGACGAGGCCATGCTGTCGCGCTCGGTCATGCCGCTGATAGTGACGATGCCCTGGTCGTCCCACTTGCAGTAAGCGCAAGTGGCCTTGTACATAGCAATCGCCGCGTCATAGACCCCATCGCTATGGCTGTCGAGGAGCAGAGCCGTCTTGGCAAACGGAAATCCCGTAGCACCGAAGGCATACAGGCGATCGATGGCGATCTTCTCCTGCGCGGTGATGTCAAACCAGTAGATGGGCGAGGCGAAAACGACCATGTCGGCCTCTTTGAGCGACTCGATCACACCGGCCATCCCGTCCTTCTGCACGCATTCACCCTTATGGGCAAAGCAGTACTGGCACCCCAGGCAGCCGCCGATCTTCTTGCTGGCAACACGAATGACTTCCACCGTATGACCGCTCTCACGCGCAGTCTCTGCAAATGCGTCGACCATGGTGTCGGTATTGGCACCTTTGCGAGGGCTGCCGCTCAGTACAACGATATTCATAGCCTTCTCCCTCCTTCGTACCGCAGGCGCGCGGCACGCAGCTTGTTTTAACCAAAACAGATGGAGCTATTCAATCGCTTGCGAATCAAATATTTTGTTCAAGCGTTCCAGGCACAATCTCATTGGCCGATTGCTCCTCCGCCGGCTTGATTCAAATTTACGTGATCACATCCGAAAAAACCAATCCGTATTTGCGCGGCCAAGCAGCCCGCCTAGATTTCCATGCCCATTCGTCGCGCCTGCTCCAGTGCAGGGTGCCCGGCGATTTCGCCCACGCCGCTCACGCCGCCGGCGAAAACCGTTCCGGCGAGCGCGCGACGGGGGAAACAGTCAACCCAGCCTCGTACGGCTTTCTCCGTTCCCTCGAAGGTCGAGCGCCCGCCCTCCGCCGCCGCTGCCAATAGATACACCTCGGTAAATGCATAATCGGAGCCGAAGAGCGGGTTGGCGCGGTCCAGCATGGTCTTGAGCTGCCCGCAGACGCTGTAGTAGACGGGCGTTGCGACACCAGAACATCGGCGTCGTGCATCTTGGCGGCAATTTCCACGGCATCGTCTTGGATGACGCAGCGCCCCAGCTTTAGGCAGGCAAGGCAGCCCCTGCCGAAGCCCAGCTGCTTTTCGCGCAGGAGCACGGTCTCCACACTGTGGCCCGCCTCCCGCGCGCCGTTGGCGAAGGCGTCCGCCAGCGTCTCGGAATTGCCATTCTTTCGCGGACTCGAAGAAACCACCAAAACCTTTTTGCCCATGACGGAGCACCCCTTGCACTCCCTATTTGCATTGACGAAAATGACGGTATTACCTAAACCTGACTTTAGGTCAAGCTTCAACTTGAAAATGAATGGAGGATGCGCGTGTACACAATCGGACAGGTGGCGGAGATGTTCGGTTTGCCCACCTCAACACTGCGGTATTACGACAAACAGGGGCTGTTCCCGGAATTGAAGCGGGCGTCCGGTATTCGCCAATTCGGCGATACGGAACTCGAGGCGCTTCGGGTCATCGAATGCCTGAAGAAGGCGGGGATGGAGATCAAGGACATCCGGCTGTTCATGGAATGGTGCGCGGAGGGCCCATCGACTTATCCCAAACGCAAGGCCATGTTCGAGGAGCGGAAGGCCCACATGGAGTCGGAGATCGCGAACATGAACCGCGCGCTGGATATGCTGAAGTTCAAATGCTGGTACTACGAGCAGCTGAATCAGGGCAACGACGAGGCTGAGCTGAAGGCGCTCATTCCCGACGGCTTGCCAGAAGAAATCAAAGAGGCCTACGAAAACGCACACGCTTGATAATGCCGCTCGAGGTCCAGCAGGTCGATGTAGACGTTGTTGGAGGACGAGTCCTTCCGCGCAACGGAGGCGGAGAACGCCTTCATGAGCTCGGACTTGCCGGAGCGGCGCATCCCCGTGATCACCTTGATGTCCCGGGTGCCCTCAAGCGCCCAAAGCCGCTACAGGTACGTGTTGCGGTCTACTCAGGCCATCATCCGCTCCTTCCGGTTTCGAAACTCGAATTCTTTTAAAGTTTCGAAACCGGGAAGGCAATATCTCGGTGACCAGCACGACTTTGCCCTGCTTGAGCAGTTTGTCGATGGTCTGCTCGATTTCCCTGGCTATATACACAACGCCTCCCGTCTTTCCGATGGGAGGCGTTATTTCACTTGCTTTTATTGTGGTCAAATTTAGGAATGCAATTCCTAAATTTCTCTATTCCTACTCAATAGGCAAATACGCACGCACGTACCTATGGTAACCGGCCGAATCGAACGTTCGCGCCAGCAGCAAGCCATGAAGGGGCCCTGCTATCGTGTAGCCATCATCTACAGCGCATTTCACGAAGCCGGAAAAGAGGTCGGCCCCAAACCCGCCGCGGTCACCGGCGTCGAGCACCGTCGAGAGCGTCCGCGACGGTGCAAGCTCCACAACGCCCTCGCGCCCGCATTCCTCACCCAGTTCCCTATACGCCTCGAGCCGCATGGCCGACCCCCAAAAATACCGCCGTTCGCCGGCCACGGGAAACCAGAAGTAGGGCTTCATAAGCGCGGCGTTTCGGTTTGCGAAGGCGACGGCGTCGGTGCATATATCCGCAGGCAAACGATGCTCCTCGCGCTCTACGACGTAGATGCAGCCCGCAAAGTCGCGCTCCTCCACAACGCCCAGGTCGCTCTCGCTGGAACGCAGTTCCTCCATAAAGCGGCTGTGCTCGCTCAGGGCGAGCTCACGCCGACGCAGGTCGTGGCGCATCTCTTCCTCGCGTCGGGCAAGCTGGCTCTCGATATCCCCCGGCGTGCGCGCCGTGAGCAGCTCCTGCACCTCCGCTAGCGAGAAACCCATGGCCTGATAGTACTTGCAGTCCCACAGCAGGTTCATCTGCCAGTCGTCGTAGTAGCGGTACCCATTGCCTGGATCGATCTCGGGCTGGATGATCCCGCGTTTCTCATACAGGCGCAGCGCGTCGCGGGTGAAGCCCAGCTTTTGGCGAATGTCTTTTTGCGTGTACCGCATGGATTATCTCCCCAAACCGCTTGACCTGGGTGTTGCCCCCACCTTGACCATTAATCACATAGTACATGGGCGCAGTATGCGCGCGCCACGATTTCTTGGAGGTAGTAATGAAGCTCGACACTCTGTTCTCTCCCATGAAAATCGGATCTTGCGAGATCCCGAACAGGCTTGTCGTCCCCGCCATGGTCACCAACTACTGCAACCTCGAGGGCACCATCACCGAGCGTTACCTTCGCTACATGGAGGAGAAGGCCCGCGGAGGCTGGGGCCTGCTCATCACCGAGGACTACTGCGTCCAGGAGAACCGTAAGGGCTACACGCGCATCCCCGGCCTGTGGAACGACGGCCAGATCGAGGGCAACAAGGACCTGACCGCCGCCGTTCACGCCCACGGCTCCAAGATCTTCTGCCAGATGTACCACCCCGGTCGCCAGGTCATGCCCCAGTCGACCTTTGGCCTCGACCTCGTCGCGCCCAGCGCCACCACCTGCCCCGCATGCCAGGGCCCCGCTCGCGACATGACCATCGACGAGATCGCCACCCTCGTGGACGACTTCGGCTCGGCCGCCGGCCGCGCCAAGGAGGCCGGCTTCGACGGCATCGAGCTGCACTGCGCCCACGGCTACTTGCTGGCCGAGTTCCTCTCCCCCGCCATCAACCGTCGCGTCGACCAATACGGCGGCTGTTTTGCGAACCGCGTGCGCATCGTGGACGAGATCATCGTTTCTATGCGCGAGCGCGTGGGGGAGGACTTCCCCATCATCGTCCGCGTCTCCAGCGATGATCTCGTTCCCGGCGGCCGCACCATCGCCGAGACCCTGCAGCTATGCCGCCACCTGGAGGAGGTCGGCTTCGACGCCATCAACTGCTCAAACGGCATGTACGCCAGCAAGCCCACCGACCAGGTCATCGCCCCCATGTTCACCCCGCACGCCGTCAACATGGACCGCTGCGCCCTCATCAAGCAGGTCGTGAACATCCCCGTCATCCTCTCCAACCGCGTTAACGACCCTGAGATGGCCGACACCCTGCTCGCCATGGGCACCGCCGACTTCGTCGCCATGGGCCGCGGATCGCTCGCCGACCCCCACATGCCCAACAAGGCAAAGGCTGGCAAGACCTGCACCATCAGGCAGTGCATCGGCTGTCTGCAGGGCTGCGAGTTCCCGCTCTACATCGACTCCGAGGTAACCTGCTTGGTCAACCCCCGCGTCGGTCGTGAGTACGAGGACGCCATGGACAAGGTCGAGACCGCCAAGAAGGTCATGGTCATCGGCGCCGGCCCCGCGGGCCTTCAGGCTGCCGAGGCTGCAGCGAAGCGCGGCCACGACGTCACCGTGTACGAGGCCCAGGATCAGCTGGGCGGTCAGTTCCGCTCCGCAGCCTTCCCCGTCGGCAAGGGTGAGCTGTCCATGTACATCAGCAGCCTGCGCGCCAGCCTCGAGGAGCTCGATGTCAACGTCAACCTTGGCCAGGAGGTAGATGAGGACCTCATCACCGCCAATAAACCCGACGCCATCGTGATCGCCACCGGCACCAAGCCCCTCACCCCTCCCATCCCCGGCATCGAGAACGCCGTTTTCGCCGAGGACGTCCTGCTTGGCAAGGCGATCGTCAACCCCGGCCCCGTCGTCGTTTGCGGCGGCGGCGAGGTAGGCGCCGAGACGGCCGACTTCATCGCCCAGTACCGCGACGACGTCACCGTGCTCGAGATGCGCGGCGAGCTGTGCCTGGACATGATGCCCATCACCAAGGGCGCGTTCATGGAAATGATGGCCAATTCCGGCGTCAAGTCCCACGTCAACGCAACCGTCAAGTGCATCGAGAGCGGTGTAGAGGTCGATACCGACATCGCAAGTTGGAGCGGCGAAGCGGGCGCCGGTAGCCAGAACGCAACGGGCTTCGCCGTCGTCTATACCGATGCCCAGGGCATCGAGCACAAGCTCCCCGCGGCGACGGTCGTCTCGGCATTCGGCTACAAGGCTTACAACCCGCTCGAGGAGATCGCACGCAAGCACTGCGACAACGTGCAGGTAGTCGGCTGCGCCGTCAAGGCCGGTAACGCCGTCGTCGCCTCGCGCGAGGGTTACGAGGCGGGCCTGGCCATCTAGGGGCCAGATCCATTAACTTAGGTCCCCACTTCCTTACGGGAAGCAAGAACAACAAGGGAGGCAATCGTGCACACGATTGCCTCCCTTTCGTTTTTGGTGTCCGTAACTAACGTATGCACACCACCCGCAAACCTTTACAGCCCGCACTCAACCACCTGCGGCTGACCGGGAATACGGGAATAATTGAGCCGTTATCCCGGGTGGGAATGGGCTCGCTAATCAACCACGACGCTGCCGTTCTGCGTCACCGTCACGGTCATGCCGTCAGCTACGTAGCTCAAAAACTCCTCGCCCAGGCAGTCGATCACCGGCATGGGCGTGGCGTCGCCCAGCCACACGTCTTGCAGGATGGCGCCAGCAGCGGCCAGCGAGTCTATCTCCTCGCTAAACAGCAGGCACGCGGGCTGCCTGTCCATGGCCACGGCGCAGTACAGTACCAGGCCACCGGTGGTCGAACCTATGGTCGCGGGCAGGCACAGTGCCTTGCCGCGCATCTTCTTGCCGTACAGGTCGGGGTTGTTCTGGTCGCCACAGGTCGACTCCTTGTCGCCAAACTGCAACGCTTTCTGAAACGACGCGAGCGTGTTGAGCCCGCCGTAGCTCACGAGTGCCGTCGCGCTTACGGTCCCGGGCACCACCACACGCCCCGTAAACGTCTTTGTCATCATCGCGCTCCCTTCGTGAGGATGTCCAGAATCTCGTCGTCGGTGTAATAGCGCGCGCTCGAATACGTGCGCAGCTTGTTTGAGTTCGTGATCACGGGCATCTTCGCGCTCAGCGGGTTGTTCATATACATGAGCGGGCAGATGCTCGACACCACCACGCCCGCCGCATCCAGCACGCGCGCAGCCGGCGTGGTCGCAAAGCGCTTCGCCACCGCGGGTGCCGCCGTAAACACACACGGCACGCTCACGCGCGTGCGGCCGGCCTCGGCCAGTCCCTGCGCTATGCGCTCGCTCCACTGCTCGAGCTGCTCCATACTCATATGCGGGCACCCCATAAAGCACAGTTTGGGCTTGGCGTCCGCGTTCTTCCACACCACCGGGTAGCTCGCGCGCACGCGCTCAAGCTCGGCGTCGTCGATCACATACACCTGCGCTCCCTCGCGCACGAGCGTGCGGCCCTGCTCTCGCGCCTCAGGCGTCAGCCCCTCCACGTGGTACAGGCCCACCGAGCCGTTCGACGCGCACGCCGCACCCATGTCCTTCAGGTACGCCTTCGCGCTGCCATCGAGCTCATCGCCCAGCCACGCGTCCAGCCCTGTGATGTAAGGCACGTCGGCCATCACGCGCATGCCGATGGCCGAACCCAAAAGCTGCGCCTCGGGCCTTCGCTCGCAGCGCACCTCGACCACCCAGTCGGCGCGTCTGCCGTCGTCGGTCAGCAGCCCAAACCGTGGCACGAACCCGCACACCGACCCCATCAAATCGATGATGCCCGAGTTGCGGTTGCATCGCGCGCCCAGCACCGAGTTCGCATACACCACGGCAGACGACTCCGACCAGCTCAGCACATCGCCCATCGCGGGCACGTTGCCCACCTCGTCCATGTAGCACGTGCATGTGAACGCGTCGTCGCCCATCAGCCCCAACTCGCGCAACTGCCCCTCGTAAAAATCCTGCTTGCTGTACATGAAGTGCTTAAAGATGATCTTCTGCAAAAAGCTCGCCGGCACGTTGTCATCCAACGGCCTGGGGTCTACCGAGAAACCCATCTGGCTCACGGCCCCTTCGTCTATGAGCTTGCCCATCAGCTCGTACACCGGCCCCAGCGCCTTGAGCCCAAAGCTCGTCACAAGGTGGTTGTACTTGCTCGTCACGCTCACCATCTCGTCGGCACCGTACAGGTCGCCGTAGCGCACGAGCGTCTCGAGCACCTTCGCCATCGTCTCGCCGCGCTCGCCGGCGAGCATCGCCTCTTGTTCGGCGGTCAGTTTCATAGCTTTCCCCCTTCTTCTTACAGCGTCATCGCCACGTCGTACGCGCGCCAGATCACGCTGCGCAGATTGCCCACGCCGTTGCAGTCGCCCACCAGGCGAACGCCACGGCCCGATCTCGCAAGCGGCGCAGGCGTGTACCCCGTGGCCGTCACCACGGCGTCGGCTTCGATGTCAAACGTCGTACCGTCCGCGTGCCTGCAGCTCACGCGCAGGCCAGCGTCCCCGGTGCGCGCGATGCCGACAAGCGTGGTCTCAGGATGCACAGGCACCTGCTTCCAGGCGAACCACTCGCGCAGGTACGAGCTGTTGGCCAGGCATACGCCCTTCTGCGCCACCAGGTCGTCGGCCATCTCGACAATCTCGACGTCGCGCCCCTCGAGCGCGGCGTCGTAGGCCACCTCACAGCCGGTCAGGCCGCCGCCCACCACCACAACGCGCTGCGCCGCGGGCGGATTCTCCAGGTAGTCGCACGCCTCACGCGCCAGCTCTATGCCGGGGACGGGCAGCGTGCGCGGGGTCGAGCCCGTCGCAACCACCACAGGGCCGTCGAGCTCGGTAATGTCGCGCACCTCGTCACCCAGGCGCACGTCCACGTTAAGCTGTACCATCTGCCGCTCATACCAGGCAAGCAAGTCACGCATCTTATCCTTGTAGCTTGCCCGCGCGGCAGCGACGAACACGCCGCCCAGGCGCTCGCCGCGCTCGTGAATCACCGGACGATGGCCTCGCAACGCCAGCACACGGGCGCACTCCATGCCGCCGATGCCGCCGCCCACGATGTGGATCGTCTTGGGCGACGAGGTCGGCTTGATGTAGTGGCGCGACGCCTGCATGGTCTCGGCGTTCACGGCACAACGCGCCAGATGCAAAGAATCCATAAGGTCCTGGTCGTTGGCCACACCCTTGTAGTGGCACATGTTAAAGCAGCCGTTATGGCACAGGATGCACGGGCGGATATCGGCCTCTCGACCCGCTTTAAGCTTCGACACCCAAGCAGGATCGGCCAAGAACGGTCGAGCGAAGCCTGCGGCGTCGATACGTTTCTCGGCGATGGCCGCGGCGGCGTCGGCGGGCTCCATGCGTCCGGCGCATACGACGGGCACGTCGATGTGCCGGCGCAGCTCGGCCACGTCGTCTAGGTTGCAGTTCTTGGGCATGTAGATAGGCGGGTGGGCCCAGTACCAGGCGTCATAGGTACCGTTATCGCAGTTGAACATGTCGCAGCCTGCGTCGGCCAGGTAGCGCGCAGCCTCGATGGACTCGGCCATGTCGCGGCCGGCCTCTACGAACTGCTCGCCAGGAAGTGCGCCTTGACGCAGCCCCTTCGTCTTGGATTCGACGCTGTAGCGGATGGACACGGGAAAGTCGTCGCCGCAGGCACGCTTGATGGCACGTACGATCTCGGCCGCGAAACGATACCGGTTCTCCAGGCTGCCGCCGTACTCATCGGTGCGCTTGTTCACGTATTTCAGGGCGAACTGGTCGAGCAGATAGCCCTCATGGACGGCGTGCACCTCGACACCGTCGACACCTGCCTCCTTGAGCAGACGCGACGACTCGGCGAACGACTCGATGATCTGGTCGATCTCGGGCTTGGTGATCTCACGCGACGGCACCTTGTCCGACCAGCGGTTGGGCGAGGCGCTCGGCGCGGCGCAGATGCGCTCGAGGTCCATGACGGGCTTGGCAGCGGCGCGCAGGACCGGGTTCGTGTAGAGCGCCTCCATGAGCGGACTGATGGTGAACGATCGGCCGAAGCCTGCCGTGAGCTGCACGAACAGCTTGGCGCCGGTTGCATGGAACACAGGCATCCACACCGCTAGGTCGCGGTACATCTTCTTGTTCTTGTGTAACCATTGGCCGAACATCGGGTTGTACACCGGCTGGCATCCGGGCAGCACCAGGCCGGCATCGTGCTTGGCCACCTCGAGGAGGAACTCGGCTCCTGCACGGTCGAAATGGTTCTTTTCCATCCAACCGAACAGGTCGGTGCCACCCATCGACGTCATGACGATGCGGTTCTTGATAGCGAGAGAACCTATGGTCCAAGGCTCAAAGAGAGGCGCGAGGGTATCGTTCACGGGTGCTCCTTACAGCTTGTAGGTGATCCAGGCGCTTGCGTCGTCAAAGTTCTCGTTGGGGACCCAGTACATCACGCGGTCGGTGAGGTTGTACACGACGCTGTGAACGGTGATGGTGTTGGCGTCGTCGTTGTTCCAGCTACGACGACCCACGGCGGCGAGCACATCCATAGCCGCAGACTCGTCGGCCACGATGCCGTCGGTCGCGGACAGGCGCGTGTAGAGTTCGTTGTAGCGGTCGAGGCCTTTCTTGGCATCGTCGGAGGCGTAGTAGTTGGGCTCGAGCACGAAGTTCGTGACCCACTGGTAGTCCGCCGCAGCCTCGACCTCGCCGAACGCGGCATCGTCGTCGTTGTAGGTCACACGCAGCTCACGGGCGGAACCGTCGGTGTCGGTGTCGTCGTCTGCGGCAACCCACTCGAAGATGGCGCTGCGGCCGGATGCGTCGGCCACCATGTAGTGGTAGCTCGTGCCTGCCGAGTCATGCATGTCGTAAGACTGGGCGATCTCGACGGCCTCGTCCAGATCGTCGGCGTAATCGAGCACGAGACGAAGGAAGGTGGTGGTGGTCATGTCGGGTTTATCGGTATCTTGGTTCGTGGCCGTGACCTCGCCCTCGGGACCCTGGTAGGTCATGTAGACGCCACAGCTCACGCCGGCGTCGTTCATGCCGTCGAGCGGCGCGTAGACGGCAGCCAGGCAGGTGAGGCGGTCCTTGAGGCCGTCGACCTCGGACTCGGCGTCCATGCCCAGCAGGCCCAGGTCGACCGTGGAGACCGTGGCGTGGCGGTCGCCCGAGGCGGAAGTATGCACGATGGCGGCGTGCGTGGTGTGCATATCGTAGTTGCGGGCGAACAGCGCGTCGCCGGCGGCCGTGGAGGCGGTGAACGACGAGCAGCCGATCTGGGGCGTGGGCATGGAGATGTCGACGACACCCTTCGTGATGTTGCCGATGACGAAGTCGATGAGCTCGGCGTCGCTCGAAACGCCGCCCTGCTCGACGAACTTGTCGATGTAGTAGTCGCCGGCCATGGTCATCTCGTAGACGTTAGCATCACCGTGGCTTGCGTTGCGCTCGCGGATCTTGTGGAAGCTGGCCACGGAGGCGATCTCGTCTTTCCAGGTGAAGCCGATGGTGCCCACGAGGGCCACAATGACAAGCACCAGGACGATGACGATTTTCTTTACGGTCTTCTTCATGTACACGTTCTCCTTTCATTCAGCACACTGTGTGCTGAGATGGGCAAAAGAAGCGGCGATACGTATGGGACCTACCGCCGAAAAGATGGTGGCAAACGGGTGCGCCGGGTGCAGCCCTTAAGCCCTCATGCCCGAAAGCATGAGGTCGAAGCCGTAGCGGAAGCGCGCCAGCGCCTCGTTCTCGGGAATGCCGCGGCCGAGCGCATCGGCGTTGAACCCGCGGATAAAGCACCAGATGGCATACGAGGACTGCGCCTCGTCTAGGTCGGCACGCACCACGCCGAGCTGTTTGCCCTGCGTGATAAGCGCACGAATCTCGCGATCCCACCAGGCGAAGTTTTCTTCCCCCGCCGAGTCGGCCTCGAACACGAACTGGTTGAAGTTCTGCTTGGCGACGTAGGACAGGTGCAGCGTGCGCGCAGCGATGTGATGCACGTGTTCGAAGAAGTCACCCTCGCCGTCATACGGTGCGCACAGGCTTTCGCGCATCTTGCCGGCGATGTCGCGATACACGATATCGAGCACCTCGTCGATATTGGCGAAGCGGTTGTAGAACACGCGGTTCGTGATGTGCAGGTCCTTGAGGACATCGCGCACGGTAAGACTCGCGTAGCCGCGCTCGCACGCGAGGCGTCGCACGCTCGCGACGATCTCATCCGACGTGCCGTCCACGATGCGTGTGGGTTTATTGGCGTCCATGACCCTCCTCACGAAGTCACCTATCAATCGTTCAGCACACAGTGTGCTGGGTCATAATGACTGGATAGCGCAACCGTGTCAACGCGCTTCGCATGATGCACAAAACCTGTTGCAATAACCGCCCGCGCAAAAGGGTCGACATGAACCTCATGGCCCGGCGGCCTCGCGTGCCGCTCACGAACCCCTACCTGATCTCGCTCAGCAAGCAGGAGCAGCTCTGCCCCCGCCGCGGCCACAAGACCCACTTCGCCCGGACGCTCAACCCGGACGCCGTCTACGAGGTCTGCGACGATTGCGGATATTTCTTTACGCTGGTCGCCCCCGAGTGGGCGTGGGTCAAGGATGCGCCTAAGCCCGTGGGCAAGCCTAAGTCCTCGCCCCGCTTCATCGCGATCGAGGGCGGGCTGGTCTAGGCTGAAGCCTGCTGCCGCGAATCTGCACTCTGCGCCTCTCTCCTTCCGGAGACGCAGGAGAATGCATGGCTTCCGTTCGATTTGACCGATGCAGCATTGGGTTATTTTTTCGAGACGAAAGAAACCGCCTGCCTCACGGAAATCCCGTTTCGGGCTTAAACCCAATTGCCCGGGTTCCCGATTGCATACAGGGGAATGTTCCGCATCCAGCCCTGGTCACGGAATCCCGACATGCTGAACCTGCGGGGGCTCATGCCCTCGTAGCGCCCATTGAAGGCGCGCAGGCTCTTCGCGCGCAGGTTCTCCTCGGCCTTCACTTCGATGGGGTACACGCCGGACCCGGCCTGCACGAGGAAGTCAATCTCGCCGCTGGAGTTCTCGGCCGACCAGTAAAAGGGCACGAGGCCGCAGTCCGACACGAGCTGCTGGCAGACGTACTGCTCGGTGAGGGCCCCCTTGAATTCCGTGAAAATGCTGCTGCCGTCTACCAACGCAGCCGGGCTCAGCCCGCTCATTGCCCCCAGAAGCCCTATGTCCAACATGAACACCTTGAAGGCGTTTTGGTCCCGGTAGGCCTTCAGCGGCATGCCTGGTTTGCTCACGCGCGGCACTTTGACGATGAGGCCGGCTTGCTCAAGCCATCGCAGGCTCTCCTCGAAATCCGCTGCTCGAGCGCCTTTGCGAACGTGGCCGAATACGAACTTCTTGTTCTCCTTTGAAAGGTGCTTGGGGATGGAGTCCCACGCGAGCATAGTCCGCGCCAGCAGGTTTGCGGGCACGTGCTTGGCGAAATCGCTCATGTAATCGACAAGGATCTGGTCCTGCACCTCTCGCGCGTCGCGCACGTCTGCCGTGTCGATGTAGGCGTTCACGGCTTCCGGCATCCCCCCTACGATGTAGTAGGTGCGCAGAAGCTCCTTGAGCTTGTCCGAGAAGGTGTTCATCATCGCAAGGTCGCCCTTTTCGATCAGCTCGGCGTAACGTCCGTTTCCCGTTGCGCCGAGGAATTCGGTGAAGCTCAGCGGGAAGAGGTTCACCGAATTGACCTTGCCGACGGGGAATCCGGTCCCATGCGTTGCGGAGATGCCCAGAAGGGAGCCGGCTGCGGCCACATGGTATTCTTGGGCGTCCTCGCAGAAGTACTTGAGCGACGTGATGGCAGCGGGACAGGACTGGATCTCGTCCAGGACAACGAGCGTTCTGCCCGGATCGATGTCCATGTCGAGGTGCAGCGAGAGCGAGGAGACGATTCTTCGGGGATCGAGGTCGGGTTCGAAGAACCGGCGAGCCCGCTCATCCTTGTCAAGGCTCACATAGGCGATGCTTTCGAAATGCAGCTTCCCGAACTCTTTGAGGATCCAGGTTTTGCCGACCTGGCGCGCGCCGTTGACGATGAGGGGCTTGCGGCGTTCGCTTCCCTTCCACTCGACCAGCTTATCCATCAGCTTTCTCTGCATGGGGAACCTCCATCAACAAATTACGCCCTTATTATCGTGCAAAAACACAATAATAAGGGCGTAATAATGATGACTGATGCAAAAATCAGGCGGAACTACTCCCACTCTTTCACGCTCGTTTGTTGCGGCGCCATTCCAATTGGGTCTAGTTTGGTTGTCGGTTTTGTCCACCTTGCCGCCGAATCCCTCCGTGTGTCCTCGCGTAGGCGTTTGGGACAAACCCTGGGACAAATCCGTGAACTATTTCGAAACCGCAAGCCCACAGTTTCATTTTTGTCCGGGGACAAAATCGGGTTGGTTTTGAGGCCCTAAAACGTCCGATATGAACACCAAAACAGCCGACTATCCTCTTCGACACCCGTTTGGCAAAGTGAATCGTAGCCAGCGGCTTTAACGTCTTGCATTTCCGCAGGTCATGAGGGATGCACAAGAGCGATGACTGAAAGAATCGTCGCGGGTGGCTTTGTTTTCGCCCTTATGAGCCGGCTCTAAGCGCCTTAGGAACCGAGCGGGAAATCCGAGCTAGAGAATCCCAATCGTCGCCTTATTTCAGGCTGATTGCAACCGGCTGTTCGCCTTCCCACGCCAATGGCGTGCAGACATCTTCGATATTCTCGCTCGTTATGGCAAAAATCGCGTCTCCAGGGCTTGCCTTTTTCGATTTGGCGTATTGCTCTTCAGATCATCGTGGTGTGCTCGTAGCCGCGCCCCACGAGGAGCCGCTCGGCAACGTCGAGAATCCTCTCGACCGTCTCCTCCGGGTACTTATTGCGTGTCACGGGCACCTCCGTCCTTGTTATCGCGATAAACATACCATGAGTGGCGTACGGGTCGAGAAGGGCTGGCGCCAAAAGAGCCCAACGGCCGTTACGGCTTCGTTAGAAACGCGCCCCACCATGGATGGTGAACCCGAAAGGTAAGGCGCGTGGGCACGGCGACTCGGCCCGTGCGCCCGGAAGAGAAAGGACGAACCCATGGGTTACATGCTCGAGACGCGCGGGCTCACCAAGCGCTTCGGCCGCGGCGACCAGGCGCAGGACGCCGTGGCCGACGTGAGCCTTCATATCCGCGAGGGCGAGGTGTACGGGCTGCTCGGCCCCAACGGCGCCGGCAAGTCGACAACGCTCAAGATGATCTGCGGGATGCTGCGGCCGACGGCCGGGGAGATCCTCTTTGCCGGGCACGCCTGGCGCCGCGAGGACCTCTACGCAATCGGCAGCCTCATCGAGGAGGCGCCGCTCTACCCCAACCTCACCGCGCGCGAGAACCTGCGCGTGCGCACAACGCTGCTGGGCCTTCCCGAGAGCCGCATAGATGAGGTGCTCGCCGCCGTGGACCTCGCGGACACCGGGAAGAAGCGCGCCGGGCGCTTCTCGATGGGCATGCGGCAGCGCCTGGGGCTCGCGCTGGCGCTGATCGCCCGGCCACGCCTGCTCGTGCTCGACGAGCCCACCAACGGCCTCGACCCCATCGGCATCGAGGAGCTGCGCGACCAGATCCGCGGCTTCGCGGCGGCGGGCACGACGGTGATCGTCTCGAGCCACATCCTCTCCGAGGTGCAGCAGATGGCGGACACCATCGGCATCATCTGCGGGGGGCGCCTCGCCTACGAGGATGCGCTTCGGCCCGGGCAGGACCTCGAGGAACTCTTCATGAGCTTCTGCCGGGAAGGGCGACGAGCGCGCGGGGAGGTGGCGGCATGACGGGCGAGAAAGGCGGCCTGCTCGCGGGCCTGCGCGCCGAGGCCCTGAAGTCGCGCCACGCGGCACCGGTTCGCCTGGCCGTGCTCATGGCGCTGCCGATGCCGCTGCTCGGCGCGATGCCCTACCGGGGCGTGCAGATCTTCAGCGCGTGGAACTACTGGTACGCGCTCTTCCTGCCCGTGTCTCTCTCGCTCGTGGTGGCGTGCGTCGCGCGGGCGGACGCGCGCACGCGGATGCGGGGGCTTCTGGGCCTGGGCTTCCCGCTCGGGCGCGCCTGGTGGGCCAAGGCGCTCTGGTGCCTCGCGCTCTGCACGCTCTCGAACCTCGTGGTCTTCGGCATCTACCTCGCGGGATCGGCGTTCTCCTCGCAGGGCCTCACGGCCGCGGGCACGCTCACGATGCTCCTCTGCGCGCTCGCCAACACGGTGACCGCGGCGTGGATGATCCCCGCAGGGCTCTTCCTCACGGCGCGGCTCGGCATGCTCGCGGGCATCTTCTGCCCGCTCGCCGCGCAGCTCGTGGGCGGGTTCGCCTGGTCGCTGGTGCCGCTGCCGCAGCTCTTTCCGCCGTCGGCGAGCATGGTCATCCCCACGAGCTTCATCCCCGTGCTGCCGAGCGGCGAGCCGCTCGCGGCGGACATGGCGCTCGGCGGGGCGCTCGCGGCGGACGGCATGCTCACACTGGCGGGCCTCGCGGTCTGCGCGCTCGCGTTCGCCGCGCTCACGGCGGCGGGCGCGGCCTGGTTCGCGCGCTCCGAGGAGAGGTGATGGCCGTGACACGGCTCTCCGACCCGACGCCGCGCATGACTCTCCCGCGGGCCCTGCTCTCCGAGGCCCCGCGCCTGGCGCGCTCCCCGCTCGCGGCGGTGCACCTCGTCTGCGGCCTGGCAGCCGGTCTTGCCTGCGGCGAGTACTTCTCCGTTACCCGATGGGACCCGGCGCTGGGCGCGGACGCCTACGCCCAGTTCCTCGGCGCCCTCATGCCGCTCATGTCCGCCATCGTCTGCGGGCTCGCCGTGGACGAGGAGCGCGCTGCCGGGCGCCTCGCCAACCTCACGGCGGTCCCCTCGCGCGGGCGCGCCGTCGCGGCGAAGCTGCTCGCCCTTGCGGCGCTCGGCGCGGGCGCGCTGGCCGTGGCGCTCGGCGTGTTCGGGGCCGTGCTCGCCGTCGCCGGGCGCCTGCCGCTCGGGCCCGCTCCGCTTGCGGCCGCCTGGGCGGGCATCGTGCTGGGCAGCCTGCCCCTCTATGCGCTGGGGCTCGGCGTGTCCCTGCGCCTCGGCCGCAACGCCGCCATCGGCGCCGGCGCGGCGGGGATGCTCCTCGCGTTCTTCTCGGTGGGCGGACTTGCGCACGGCCTCATGACCGGCGAGCTCACCGGTGCCCTGGCGACGCCCCTGAGCTGGGTGCCGCTCGCCTGGCCCGCGCGCCTAGGGTCGCTCGGGGTGGAGGTCTTCATCGACGCCGCACGCGCGGCGGGCCCTCTCCTCACGACTGCGCTCGCTGGCCTCGTGCTCGCCCTGGCAGCCGCCGCCGTCCTTCTGGCCTGGTTCTGCCGCTTCGAGGACGGGAGGGCAGATGAGTAGGAAGCCGCTCGCCGCCGTGCTCGCCCTCCTCTCCGCAGCGCTCGTCCTGGGCGGGAATGCCCTGCTCGACGCCGGCTGTGGGTCGGCGCTGCGCTCGATCGCCGACCGCGTGCTGCCCAACCCTGAGATCACCATATGGGCGCCCGTGCCCGAGCCCGGCAGCCACGCGAGCTCCTACGCCGACGCCACCGGGGCGGGGGCAAACTACGTCTACCTGGCGGACGCGGCGGACGACAGGGGCAATGTCCGAGAGCTCCAGCTCATCTTCTTCGAACGGGAGTCGAACGGCGAGGGCTGGCTCGAGATCGAGGCGCGCGGCGGCTCGGGCGTGCGCTACCGCGCGTGCGACGCAGCCCAGGCGCCCGCGGCTGCGCGCGGGGCTCTGGACCGCTGAGCGCGGCGCTAGTACAATTCCGACGGAAGTTTCAGGAGGTCGAACATGGCGAGGATACTGGCAGTGGATGATGAGCGGGCAATCCTCGACGCGCTCGCGCGCGTCCTCGGCCGCGACGGCCATGAGGTCGTCAAGGCAGCGGACCCGACGGCGGTCCCGGGGACGGACCTCTCGCGCTTCGACCTGGTGCTCTGCGACGTCATGATGCCGGGGCTCGACGGCTTCGAGCTCGTGCGGCAGATCCGCCCGGACTTCGACGGGCCCATCATCTTCCTGACCGCGCGCGTGGCCGAGGAGGACGCCGTGGCCGGCTACGGCCTGGGCGCCGACGACTACGTCCGCAAGCCCTTCGGGGCCGCGGAGCTGCGCGCCAAGGTCGCGGCCCATCTACGCCGTGAGCGCCGGCCGCGCTCGCACGCCCTCTCCTTCGGGGAGGTGCGGATCGACCTCGGGGCGCGCGGCCTCGCCGTGGGCGGCGAGGCCGTGCCGCTCACGCCCACCGAGTACGCCATCTGCGAGTACCTCGCCCGCCACCCCGGGCAGGTCATGAGCCGCGCGCAGATCCGCGAGGCGGTGCTCGGCTGGGAGAGCGACGCCGACGACGCGGCCATATCCATGCAGGTCAGCCGCGCCCGGAGGAAACTCTCCGAGGCCGGCGCCGATCCGATCGCGACCGTCTGGGGGATGGGGTACAAGTGGCAGCTCTGAGGACCGGGGCGCGAGGTCGCGGGGGCATGCCGCTCTCCTTCGTCATCGCGCGCTACTTCGCCTACGCGTTCGCGGCGGTCGCCACGGCGTGGCTCGCCTCGTTCATGGCGCTCTCCGCGGCGATCGACGCGGGCTTCGTCTACGAGGCAAGCTGGGGGCCGGCCAATGCGCGCGAGGTCGCGGAGGGCCTGGCACGCGACGGCGTCTGCGGGCAGCAGGACGTGCCGACGGCGTACCGCTACCTCATCCTGAACAAGGACGGATACGTGCTGATGACAGACCTCGAGGGCACGCGGCTCGAGGACGCGACGGAAATGGCCCGTGCGGCACTCGCCGCGGATCCGGGCACAGTGGAGATCGAGGGCGGGGGCTCGGGCCTCACCTACGCCGCGTTCCCGCTCAAGGGCGGCGGGGCCTGTGCACTCGTCAGCGAGTACCTGCCGCAGTGGGTCTCGCGCGACCTCGCCGGCCTGCTTCCCGACCCGCAGAGCCTCATGCTCGTCGGCGCCGCTGCGGGAAGCGCGCTCGCGCTCGCGCTCGTGGCGCGCCGCGCGAGCCGCGTGATCTCGCGCAAGATGGCGCCGCTCGCGGAGGCGGCGGGGCGCGTCGGCGCGGGGGAGCTCGACTTCGCGGTCGGCAGCACCAACGTGCGCGAGGTGAACGACGTCCTCGCCGCGATGGACGCCATGCGGGCCTCCCTCGCCGAGTCGCTCGAGGCCCGCTGGGCCGCGGAGCGAGGGCGGCGCGAGCAGGTGGCGTCGCTCGCCCACGACCTCAAGACGCCGCTCACCGTGCTGCGCGCCAACGCCGACTTCGTGGCGGAGGAGCTGGAAGACGAAAAAGACGCCGACCTCGCGGCCGCCGCGCGCGACATAGCCGGCAGTGTCGAAAGGCTCGACGGCTACGTGCGCTTGCTCATCGATGCCTCGCGCGGGTCCGACGGGGCGGAGAGGGCCCCCATGCGGCCGGCCGAGCTCTGCGAGCAGGTCCTCGCCGAGGCCGCCCAGATCGCCCGGGCGCGAGGCGTGACACTCGACGCGGCCACGGGCCCCGCTGTCGCGGGCGCGCCCGAGGCCCCGCTCGACCGAACCGCCCTGGCGCGAGCCGCCGCGAACCTCGTGGCCAACGCCGCCGAGCACGCGCGCTCGCGCGTGGCGGTCTCCTGCGACGTCGAGGGCGGCCACCTCGTCATCGAGGTGGCCGACGACGGGCCGGGCTTCTCTCCCGCCGCCCTCGAACGCGGCTGCGAGCGCCTCTTCACAGACGACTCATCCCGCTCCTCGCGCGACGGAGGCCGCCACTACGGGCTCGGCCTCCACGCCGCCTCCGAGGCCGCGAGCGCCCACGGGGGCTCCGTCTCGCTCGCCAACAGCCCCTCGGGCGGCGCGGTGGCCACCATCGCGGTCCCCCTGTGCGGGATCTGACGACTCAGGCCCTCACACCGGCGCGCCTCGCAATCAAACGCTTCCCGGATAATAATGCCCGTTGCGGGGATCGCCCTGGCTAGTCGCCGCCCATGTGCATGAGCATATCGGCGATGCGAGTCGCCATCTCGTCCTCCACTGCACGGATGTTGGCGACCCAGGACGCAAGGCCGCCCTGATCGGATGCCTCCGCTTCAAGCACGTCGCGGTTCGCGGTCACCGTCATGAGCGGGGTGACGAGGCCGTGCGAGGCGGTGCAAACGAACGCGCGCTCCCGCTCCTCGACCTCCGCCGCCGGTCGAGATGGCGCGTCCCGTTGCCGACCACGCCACGGTGAGCCCCCAAAAAGCCGAAGCGA
The DNA here is from genome assembly GCA_048236535.1 of Collinsella sp. Classification (GTDB taxonomy): domain Bacteria; phylum Actinomycetota; class Coriobacteriia; order Coriobacteriales; family Coriobacteriaceae; genus Collinsella. Next base: position 61,359 of record DBFAQQ010000026.1, read on the forward strand.
TTGGCGTCACTCGCTTCGCTAAATCAACTTTATGGGATGACGGATCACGGTCTTGAGCTTCTCCGGCGCGCACTTGCGCGGGTCGGAGAGGTAAATCTCGTGATGCAGACGGGCTTCGGAGAAGTCGGGGGCGTAGCCCCGTTCCGCCGCGAATGTGCGCATGGCGTCTATGGTCGCCGGCTCGTCGTCGTAAGGCCCGGTATGCATGCACTGAACGCAAAGGCCCTCGTCGACCCTCAGCAGCTCGACCGCCGAGAAGTCCAGCTTCTTCTTGGCGGCAGCTTCCGAAACTGCCCAGTCGAAGTCCTCGCGAGTGACGAAATCGGGCAGACGGATGCACGAGATGAAGTTGAAGTCATCCTTCCGCGCATAATCAATCTCGCCATCGGTGCGGTCTTGCCACCAGAAGCCCTCGAGCGGAGGCACGACGAAGTCGAAATAGCCTTCGATCTCTCGCGGGCCCTTCTTCGACATCTTGATGGTATAAGCGACGCCGTAGAGCAGCGGCAACGCGTTCTGGTACTCGCCGCCTTCGGCATTGGGATTGCCCTTGCCCCGCACGGCGACGTAGCTCATAGGCGGAACGGTTACGACGCTCGGCTTGCCGGACGGCCTGTAGAGCTCCCTGAACTCCTTCTTGAAATCGTATGCCATCGCAACAAACCTCTCTGAGCTTGGGTTTCCGTCGATATCCGACCAAATATAGCAATGGGCGCGGCTTCGGAAGAGGCCGCGCCCATTGCAGGATATTGTAACACAGAATCGAACGTCTGTTCTATTCCCACTCGATGGTCGCGGGCGGCTTGGACGTGATGTCGTAGCACACGCGGTTGGCGCCGGGAACCTCGGCAACGATGCGGCCGGAGATGCGGGCCAGGACGTCATAGGGCAGCTTAGCCCAGTCGGCGGTCATGGCATCGCTGGACTCGACGGCACGCAGGATGATCGGGCGCTGATAGGTGCGCTCGTCGCCCATAACGCCAACGGACTTGATGTCGGGCAGGACCGCGAAATACTGCCAGCAGCTGTGCTCGGAGTTGCGCTCGCCGGTTTGCTCAAACAGACGCTGGTTGTAGGCGTCGAGCTCCTCGCGCACGATAGCGTCGGCGTTCTTGAGGATCTCGAGCTTCTCCTTGTCGACCGCACCGATGATGCGGATGGCCAGACCCGGGCCCGGGAAAGGCTGACGGAACACGATGTGACCCGGCAGGCCCAGTGCCAGACCAAGCGCGCGAACCTCGTCCTTAAAGAAGTGATCAAGCGGCTCAATGAGGTCGAAGTGTACGCCCTCGGGGAACGGGATCAGGTTGTGATGGCTCTTGATGGTGGCCGTCTTGCCGCCCGTCTTGCGAGCGCCGGACTCGATGATGTCGGGGTAGATGGTGCCCTGAGCCAGGTACTTGACCGGCTTGCCATCGGTCTCGAGCTGCTGCGCCACGGCGAAGAACTCTTTCCAGAACTGGGTACCAATGATGCGGCGCTTCTGCTCGGGCTCGGTCACACCGGCCAGAAGCTCGGCATAACGGTCCTCGGCGTGGACGTGGATAAAGTCAACGTCAAACTGCTTGGTGAAGACCTCCTCCACCTGCTCGGGCTCGCCTTTGCGCAGCAGGCCGTGATTGATGAACACGCAGGTCATCTGCTTGCCTACGGCGCGAGCGCCCAGCGCAGCCACGACGGAGGAGTCGACGCCACCGGACAGGGCCAGAATCACGCGGTCGTCGCCGACTTTCTCGCGGAACTCGGCCGTCATGGTCTCGACCAGGTTGTCCATGCTCCAGTTGGGCTCCAGGCCGCAGATCTCAAACAGGAAGTTGCTCAGCAGCTGCTGACCGTACTCGGAATGCTTGACCTCGGGGTGGAACTGCGTGGTGAAGATCTTGCGCTCGGGGCACTCCATGGCGGCAACCGGGCACACGTCGGTGCTGGCGGTAACGGTAAAGCCCTCGGGCACTTCGGAAACGGCGTCGCGGTGGCTCATCCACACGGTCTGCTCCATGGGCGTGGAGTTAAAGAGCTTGGCACCAGCCGTGCGCGTGATGGTGGCGCGGCCATACTCGCCCACCTCGGAGTGGCCGACCTTGCCGCCGAGCGTTACGGCCGTGATCTGATGGCCGTAGCAAAAGCCCAGAACGGGAAGGCCCAGGTCAAAGATGGCAGGATCGATGGACGGAGCGTCCTCGGCATACACGGAGGCCGGGCCGCCAGAAAGGATGAGCGCAGAGGCATTCATCTCGCGAATCTCATCGGCCGAGATGTCGCAGGGCACAATCTCGGAATACACGTTGAGGTCGCGGACGCGGCGGGCAATGAGCTGACCGTACTGCGCACCAAAGTCGAGTACGAGGACCTTTGCGGAAGCCTTTTGATCCATGGTTCCCCCTCTTGTTGGCGGGGAGCCGGTGCCCACCCGCGTGAATGAACGAAAATAACTCCCATAGTGTACACGTTATATGGGGTTTCTCGTCCCTCGCAGCCATCAGCGCACGGCAAACGCACGACCTGGGCCCCTATTTGACGGCAATTGAAGTGTTTTCAAACGTTACAGATGATGTAATACGTTTGAACATTGGACGCCCTGTGCCACAATACTGCCGAACGACTCCGCCCTCGCGGCGGCAAATACGATAGGAATACCAGCATGAAGCGCATCCTTCTCATCGCCACGGGCGGCACCATCGCATCGACCGAGGACGGCAACGGCCTCTCCCCCGCCCTGACCGGTGAGGAGCTCGCCCAGAGCGTCCCCGAGATCTCGGGCCTCTGCGAGCTCGACGTCGTGCAGCCCATGAACATCGACAGCACTAATATGCGTCCGAGCGACTGGATGCGTATCCGCGATGTCATCGTCGAAGGCTATGCCGACCACGACGGCTTCGTGATTCTGCACGGCACCGACACCATGAGCTACACCGCCGCAGCGCTTTCCTACCTGATCCAGGACAGCCCCAAGCCCATCGTGCTCACCGGCTCGCAAAAGCCCATGGGCAATCCCTTTACCGACGCCAAGCTCAACCTGTACCAGAGCCTGCTCTATGCGCTCGACGAGCACTCGCACGACGTCTCGATCGTGTTTGGCGGCGTAGCCATTGCCGGCACGCGCGCCCGCAAACAGCGCACCATGAGCTTTAACGCGTTCATTAGCGTCAACTATCCGCCCATTGCCTACATCCGCAACGACCGCATTGTGCGCAACGGTCTTCACGGCACGCACCAGAATGAGAGCCCGGTTCGTTTCTACGACAGTATCGACCCGCGCGTGTTTGTCCTTAAGCTGACGCCCGGCGTGAACCCGGGTATCCTGGACGCCCTGGCCGATAGCTACGATGCCGTGATTCTGGAGACCTTTGGCATTGGCGGTATCCCCGAGTTTGGCGAGTCGGGCGAGACATTCCAAGAGGCGATTTTTCGCTGGGTCGATTCGGGTCGCACCGTCGTTATGACCACGCAAGTCCCCGAAGAGGGCCTCGATCTGGGCGTTTATGAGGTCGGCCGTGCCTACGCCGACCATCCAGGTATTTTGCGCGGCGACGATATGACCACCGAAACGCTCGTGGCCAAGACCATGTGGGCGCTCGGCCAGTCACGCGATGCGGCCGAGATTCAGCGCCTGTTTTACAGCCAAGTCAACCACGACCGTATCCCGATGGCGTAGCTAAAACAAAATCCGCCTCTTTGGGCCTTGTAGGGCACGTGGTACCCCTCGGAACGTGCAAAAAGCGGAGTTTTCAGCATCCGCCCCTTCCGGGAACGTTAAAACCGCTGGCTGTAAATTGCCTTTCGACTCGAAAGACTCGTTCCGCGCGCTTGTTATTCCTCATATTATTGAATTTTGTGGATAATCCAAAACATTACGCGTCGTATTTGTGGCCCCGGCTGCCGTCAAATTATTGAGGGATGCTGAATACTCGCGTTTTTGCACGCCGCCGTCGGGGGGACCCGTTCAACAAGCGGCAAATCTAGCAAAAAAGGCTACTCGATGCCCTCGAGAAGTTCTGACACTGTCATGCCGAGTGCGGGTGCGATCTTAAATAGAACCTTGAGCGTGAAATTTGCCGTCCCATCTTCGATTCGGTCGAGGTAGGGTCGGCTGATTCCTGTCGCCACACAAGAATCAACCTTGGAGATACCAAGGTCTCTGCGTGTCTCTTCGACCCGCCTGCCAAGAATCTGTTTCGCACGTTCGTCCATGCAGCCGAGTTTGAAATGGAGCCGAACATAAACGTAAACTATAGTTTACGTTTTGCCGAATACACAGGAGTTTTCTATGTCGGGTTCTTCGGTCCGCACGTACCGAGCCACGCTTCGCACAAACAGCGCACCGCCCAAGCTCGTCGTCGTTGAAGCAGAATGTCTTTCGCCCGATGAGCGCACAGTATTTGCATTGCTATCAAGTCGCGTCGCCGCCGTTCTGGTCCCTTGCCCGGCGCAAGGTGAACTTGCCATCCAATGCCAAGCGCACAGCTGCTCGCTCAATCAGGCTGCCGTAATCGTAACCAGCCAACACGGTCTGCCCCTTCTCCTGGAAGCCGGTATCGCACTTGCCCTTCGCGGTGCCGGATACGAAAACGAGGCCGCCGCCGATGTAGTCTTTCAACCACGATCGAGCGGCGGCCTCGCAGCAGCCATCGAATATGCTTGCAGGCTCGTTGCCTAAAGGCGCAAGCTAAAAGCCCAGGCCAAAGCCCATACCGGTAATCGCCGAATACATAAAGTAGACGTTGATCACGTTGAGGAACACACCCGTGATGCAACCGTTACGCAGGTAGCGCTCGCACACGATGCGCGCCATGGCGGCGGAGTCATCATTGTTCTTTGCCTGGCGTCCCGCCGTAAAGTACGTCGCCACGCTCAGCAGCAGATTGAGCACCGGCAACGCCAGCAGCTCGTAGCTCTTGCCCCAGCGCGTCGCCTCGCCGGCGGCATTAAACTTCGTTGCCACCTCGGGACCAATGTTGGGGATAACACACGCTGCGACCACCAGCGGAATCACCGCAAGTACGAGCAGCGCAATACCCATGTAGCCAGCTTTTTTGCCATATTTAAACATATGCGTCGTCCTTACACGTTAAAGCGGAAGTGCACGACGTCGCCATCGGCCATGACATAGTCCTTGCCCTCAATACGCAGCTTGCCGGCGGCCTTGGCGCCCTGCTCGCCGCCGAGCTCGATGTAGTCGTCGTAGCCAATGACCTCGGCCTTAATAAAGCCACGCTCAAAGTCGGTGTGGATGACACCGGCGGCCTGAGGGGCGGTCGCGCCCTGACGCACCGTCCAGGCCTTGACCTCCATCTCGCCGGCCGTAAAGAACGACTGCAGACCGAGCAGCTTATAGGCCGCCTGCGCGAGCACGTCCAGGCCGGGCTGCTCCAAGCCCAAGCTCTCCAGGTAGTCGGCGGCGTCCTCGGGATCGAGCTCGGAAAGCTCGGCCTCGATCTTGGCGCAGATCGGCAGCGGCTTGACGCCATCGATGGGCGCCAGATCGTCGTTGAGCATATCCTCGTCCACGTTGGCCACATACAGGATGGGCTTCATGGTGAGCAGGAACAGGCCCTTGGCGGCGGCACGCTCCTCGTCGGTCATCTCCATGGATGCAGCGCGTTTGCCCTCGTTGAGCCAGGCAAGCAGGCGCTTGGCAACCTCAAACTTGGGCATGAGCTCCTTGTCGCGCTTGGCCTCCTTCTCGAGCTTGGGCAGCTGCTTCTCGAGCGTGCCCATGTCGGCCAGGATGAGCTCGGTCATGATGGTGTCGGCGTCACCGGCGGGATCGACGAACTCGCCCGTGCGGCCCACCTCACGCATGACGTTGGGGTCCTTAAAGTAGCGCACGACCTCGCAGATAGCGTCGGTCTCGCGGATGTTTGCCAAGAACTGGTTGCCCAGACCCTCGCCCTCGTTAGCGCCCTTCACCAGACCTGCGATGTCGACAAACTCGACCGTAGCCGGCACAATGCGGCCGGGGTTGACGATGTCGGCGAGCTTTTGCAGGCGGATATCGGGCACATCGACGATACCCACGTTGGGGTCGATTGTGGCAAACGGGTAGTTGGCGGCAAGGCCAGTCTTTTTGGTAAGCGCGGTGAACAGCGTCGACTTGCCCACGTTGGGCAGGCCCACGATACCGATGGAAAGGGACACGACAGCTCCTTTTGGTACAGGTACTTCAAACTGCATAAGTATAGCGCCGCCGCAGCATCTGGGCGAACCCGGACGCCACGGCGGCGCAAATGAAGCAGAGATGAGTGAGAGTTCGAGACTGCAGTCCTTACTTAAGCTCGGGCCAGAAATCCTTGTTGGCCTCGATGAGCTCGTCCAGGATCTGCTTAGCAACGCTCGCCGAAGGAATGGTCTTGGAGAGCGTGAGTGCCTGCCAGAGCTTCTGGTAGCTGCCCTCGACCCAAGCCTGGACAACGAGCTTCTCGACGGAAACCTGCTGCTCCATGAGACCCTTCTGGAACTGCGGAATCGGGCCCTGGCAGATCTTCTCAAAGCCGTTGGAGCCGACGATGCAAGGCACCTCGACCATGGCCGTCGGGTCGAAGTTGGGCACAGCGCCATCGTTGGGGACGATCAGCAGGAAGCGCTCGAGCGTGTTCTCGGCCAGTGCGCAGGCAAGGTCGACGATGTAGTTGGCATGTACATCTGGCTCAAAGCCGCCGTCCTTGGCAGTACCCTTGGCGATGATGTCGCGGCAAGCGCCAAAGACCTTCTTCTCACGGCCGTCCATAACCTCATTGGCGCGAGTGTAGTTGGGGTCAGACGTCTCGACGACATAGTCCGGGTACAGGTAATACTTGAGGTAGGTATTGGGAATCGTCTCGGGATCGACAGCATAGACATCCTTGGCCTTGCCGAAGGTGTGAATCCAGCTCTCCTCGACATGCTGCTCCTTGCCGGCCTCGTGCTCGATGCCGTCCAGGTAGCCGTTCTTAGCCATGTGCTCCTTAATCTGCGGCATGAGGTCGTTGCCGTCCTTGTCGTAGATCTTGCTCCACCAACCAAAGTGGTTGAGGCCGTAGTAGCTATACTGCAGCTCGCGACGATCCTTGATGCCGCACATACGGCTCATCTTATCCATGAGGTCGATCGGCATGTCGCAGATGTTGATGATGCGGCTGTTGGGGCGCAGCACGCGGCAGGCCTCGGCGACGATGGCCGCGGGGTTGGAGTAGTTGAGCATCCAGGCGTTGGGGCTGTACTTCTCCATGTAGTCGAGGATCTCGATAACGCCGCCGATGGAGCGCATGCCGTAGGCGATACCGCCGGCACCGCAGGTCTCTTGGCCAACGCAGCCGTACTTGAGAGGAATCTTCTCGTCGAGCTCACGCATGGCGTACAGGCCGACGCGGATGTGAGCAAGCACGAAGTCGGTCCCGGTGAATGCGGTCTCGGGGTCGGTGGTGTAGCTAAACTCAACCTCGGGGGCGTTCTCGTGGAAATAGATCTCGCAGGCCTTTGCCACGATCTCCTGGCGCTCGGCGTTGTTGTCGTAGAAGGTCACCTTGTTGACCGGGAAGCGATCACGCTCCTCAAGCAGCATCAGGGCGATGCCCGGGGTGAAGGTAGAGCCACCGCCGGCAATGGTCACGGCATAGTTTTTCTTGGACATGATGTCCTCCTCATTCTGGCCGCTTGCTCAATCCATCCCCGTACGCGGCCTGCACGGTTTGGAATTGTTACCTAGAAGTGGAGTTTTTTATCTCTAGAATCGGCCTTGCGGTGCATACCGGCTCTGCAAGGCCGATTGTTTCGATGGACGATGGTTTACAGAAGACTCTCGAACTTCAGAAGACTCTCGAACTTCTCGCGAACCTGCGGGACGCTAAGGCCGACGATGACCTGGATTGACTGACCTTGGACCACCAAGCCATGCGTACCGATCGCCTTGAAGGAAGCCTCGGGTGCAACGACGCTCTTGTCCTTGACGTTAACGCGCAGACGGGTAGCGCAGTTAGTTACATCGATGATGTTATCCGTGCCACCGAGCAGATCGAGGATGTTCTCGGCAAGCACCAAGCGCTCATCATCTTTACTCTGGGCGACCGATTTGCCAGCAGCAGCACCGCCCTGCTTTTGCTTGTAGTCGGCCTTGGACTTGAGCTCGACCTCAACATCGTCATCCTCGCGACCGGGGGTCTTAAAGTCGAACTTGACGATCAGGAAACGGAAGACCACGACCCAAAGGGCGGTAAAGCACAGACCGACAAGGATGGAGATGGCGTACTGCAGACCGTGTGCGGCCCAAAGGGGCAGCCAGTCCCACGAGAGCATCGAGATGATGCCGCCGTCGAAGATGCCCACGACGCCAAGGAGGTTTTGAGCCATGCAGCCAAGCGCTCCGAGCACGCAGTGGACGACGAACAGGCCGGGCGCGATGAACAGGAAGGTGAAGTCAAGCGGCTCGGTGATACCGCAAAGCATAGCGGTAAGGGTGACCGGGATCAGCAGAGCCTTGACGCGCTGCTTGCGCTCGGGTTTGGCGGTCATATAAAACGCAATGGCGACGCCAAGCGAGCCGAAGACCTTAGTCCAACCAGGGCAGGTATAGGCAGCCCAGGGTGCGGCATCCTTAAGAGCAATGCTCGGATCGGCAGCCAGTTGGGGCAGGATGTTGGCCCAAGCAGCAAAGATGCCGCCGTTGACCGCCGCGTTGTCGTAATAGAACGGCGTATAGATAAAGTGGTGCAGGCCTGTAGGGATCAGCACGCGCTCGAAGAAAGCAAAGACGCCCACGCCAAACGTACCGGCGGAAAGGATGAATCCCTGGAAGGCGGAGATAGCAGCCTGGACATGCGGCCACACCAGGCAGGCGATAAGAGCGACCGGAACCATAACGAAGAAACCGATCATATAGATGAACACGGAGCCCGAGAACACGCCCAACCACTCAGGAAGTTCGGTGTCGAAGTACTTGTTGTGAAGCATCGTGGCGATACCTGAAATGATAAGCGCGCCCATGATGCCCATATCAAGCGTTTTGATGCTTGCGATAGTGGCAAGACCAGTACCGCTGCCCGCCTCGACAGAGTAGTCGACCCCAAAGACAGGGCCCCACTGCCCCAAGATTGTGCTTACAAAGTAGTTGAAGGTAAGGTAGATGGCCAAAGCCTCCATGCAGCAGCGAGCGTTCTGCTTGTTCGCGAGCGAGATTGGCAACGCTACGCAAAACAGCAACGGCATCTGGTTAAAGAGCGTCCAACCACCCTGGAGCAGCACATTCCAGCAATCAAACCAAAGATGGCCCGCAGTGGCCATCTCGCCAAAGATCGCCTCGGTGGTAAACAACGTACCCAGGCCGACGACGATTCCGGAAAATGCGAAAAGAATTGCAGGCGTGTACATTGCACCGCCGAAACGTTGTATCTTTTGCATCATGACGGGGAATCCCCCTCTCTTCATTCGGAGCGGCTGCGGTTTTGGCTTCACTCGAGACCGCAGACGCGCCGTTTGCGTGTACCTCGTGCAATAGGACGGGTGGGCCCGTGTCCCCGACTTCTTGCGCTTCTATTTTTATCATATCACTTATCTAGACAAGTTAGCATCAATACTACGGTCGGTAAACGGTTGATTATTAGCCGTAAACGGTATATGTCCAGTATTTCACCTGCTAAAGCTGATATAGCTGATGGCCACAATTCATAATTCTTTTCTACTTGTCTAGATATGCTTGTCTATATCTGCATACACGCCTATACTTCATTACAACATTCACCGCCACGTTAAGGAGTCACCATGAAAAGCGCGGTCTTCTATGGAAAGCACGACCTCAGAGTCGAGGAATCGGCAAAGCCGGCCGTGGGCAGGCGCGACGTTCTGATCAACGTCAAAGCTTGCGGCGTCTGCGGTACCGACGTTCATATCTATGAAGGCGACAAGGGCGCAGCGGACGTTACCCCGCCCACGATCCTTGGTCATGAGTTTGCGGGCGTTGTCGAGGCCGTGGGCAGCGATGTCGCTGGCTTTAAACCGGGCGATCGCGTGTGCATCGACCCAAACCATCCCTGCGGCTGCTGCGAACCCTGCCGCGACGGAATCAACCACTACTGCGAGCATATGACCGGTTACGGGACCACCGTTAACGGCGGCTTTGCCGAGTACTGCTCCGTCGATATGCAGCAAGTCTACAAGTTGGGCGATCACACCAGCTTTGAGCAGGGTGCTATGACCGAGCCCGTCGCCTGCTGCCTGCACGGCATCGATATGTGCAACATCAAGCCCGGCAGCACAGTTGTCGTTATCGGCGGTGGCATGATCGGTCTGCTCATGATGCAGCTTGCCAAAAACGCCGGCGCCACCAAGGTCGTCTTGCTCGAGCCCGTCGAGGGCAAGCGCGAGGTTGCGCTCAAACTCGGCGCCGATCTGGCAATTGATTCCATCCACGAGGACGTCCCGGCCCGCCTGGAGCAGGAGGGCGTTGGCAACGTCGATGTCGTTATCGAGTGTGTTGGCAAGCCCGTCACCATCGAGCAGGCCATCCAGATCGCCGGCCACAAGGCTACGGTCATGATGTTCGGCCTCACCAAGCCCGATGAGACAATCACCGTCAAGCCCTTCGAGGTCTTCCAGAAGGAGCTTGTGCTCACCTCGTCCTACATCAACCCTTATGCGCAGCGTCGCGCGCTCGAGCTCATCGACTCTGGCAGGCTCGACGTATCCTCGATGGTCGCCAAGGTGGCTTCCCTCGACGAACTCGGCGCCATCCTGTCAGACCCAGCTCTGCGTGCCATGGGTAAATATATAATCGACCCCAGCAAGTAAATCGATTGACACCTGCGCGGACGGCCCTCATCCGTCGTTCACGCACGCAGCTCTAGGAGACCGTCATGGCGCGAGCCATCTTCCAAACTATTTATGACAACGTGAAGCAGTCGATTGACGACGGCACATACGCCTATCAGAGCTATCTGCCTTCGGAGACTGAGCTCACGCAGCTGTTTGACTGTTCGCGCATGACGGTCCGTCGCGCCATCTCGATGCTTGCGGCAGATGGTTACGTGCTCCCCCAGCAAGGCAAAGGCATGCGCGTCATTCGCAACATCAGTGACGAGAAGAGTCGTGGTGGCGGCGGACTCGAGACCTTTAAGGAAATCGCGGTCAACCGAGGCTTTGAGCTCAAGACGGTCACCACCGTCTTTGAGCTCCTCATCTGCAGCAAGGCGCTCTCCAAGATTACCGGGTTTCCCGAAGGCTGTGAGCTCACACGCGCCAAACGCATCCGTTATGCAGACGGACAAGCCGTGTGCTCCGACGACTCCTATTACCTAAGCTCACAGGTACCGGGGCTGACACCCGAGATTGTCAACGACTCGATCTATCGTTACCTCGAAGAAGACCTTGGCATTAAGATTGCCACGGGCAAACGCGATGTAACGATCGAGCATCCCACGCCCGAGGATACGCGCGTGCTCGATCTCGACGACTTTAACGCACTCGCCGTTATACGCGGACAGACCTACAACGCCGACGGTATCCTTATGGAATACACCGAGACCAAACAGGTTCCCGGGTTCTTTTTGCTCCATGAAACCGTGACGCGCAACGGTACCGGTCGAACCGGCCACCAAAGCAGCATGAACTAACCATTTATTAGTTGCGGTGGAATAGTTCCTAGAATGGCCAGCTTAAGGGCAAAACAGGAACTATTCCACCGCAACTTTTTTGGCCGGCGGGGCAGTACCTGTCCCACCGGCCATCATTTACGCTCGTTTAGCTAGTCCGCGAGCTTCTCCACCTGATCGAGCATCTTGTCGAGCTTGGCCTTTGCCTCGGCCTTGACCTTCTCGGCCTCCTCGTGGGCCTTGGCCTTCTGAGCGGCCTTTTCCTCGGCCTCGGGATCGACGACGACCAGGTTGGATGCATCATGCTCAACCAACTTAAGCGCATGCTCGGGACACACCTTGACGCAGGCCCCGCAACCTAGGCAATACGTGGACTCCAGTGCAAAGCGACCGCTTCCCACCAAATCGCAGGCAAACGTGGGGCACACGTTGACACACTCGCCACACGACGTGCACTTGTCAAAATCGCACTCCGGCGTGCTCACCTGCATGTTCTGGGCAAGCTCGGGATGGTTTTGCAGCGTCGAGAGTACCAGCTGGCGCCCGTGCGTAAGCGTACGGCGACGCTTGGTCGTCGTGGTGCCGCACATGGTGTTGAGCGTGCGCTCCAGCTGCGTAATCTGGTGACGGTGGGCCTTCAACTTCTGCGTCACCGAGGCCAGCGCCGCCGTCGCCGGATTGAGCTTGGTCACCGTCAGGCCCGTTGTACGGGCGATCTTTTCCATGTACTCTTTGCGCTCGTACTCGCGAAGCTTATGGCACTTGAGGCTCTTGGGGTCGACCTCCAGGCCCATGCCCGTACCGGCCCACTCCTCGGCAGTGGCGATGGCCTCGCCCAGAATATCCTCGCCACCGGTGTTGCGACACTTATCGCACACGCCCAGTGGCAGGTAGACGCTCACGTTGGGATAGTCGGCCAGCACCGAGAACCAGGTCTCGGCCGTAATATCGCCCACACAGGCAACGACGACCTCGTTTTCGCACGGCATGCGCTTGAGGGCGCGCGTGCAGGTGACGTAGGCGGTCTCGTGGCTCGTAGCAGCAGAGACGATATCGTCATATAGGTTTTTAGGCGCCAGGCGCGGCGAGATGATCGCCTCGGTCGGACAGGCAGCGGCGCACAGGCCGCACTTGCGGCAGGAGTCGAGGATCTCGATGGCGTCTTCCTCGACCTCGATAGCGTTGACCGGGCACACGTCCATGCACGCGGTGCATCCGCTCTTTTCGTTTTTGCAGGTCAGGCACGGAATGGTGTTGCCGCGCGGACGCTCCTTGTAGTCGGCAGGATTCCACTGCGGTGCCGACGGATCGAGTGCATCGGTCACACCGCCAAGCGGGTTTTTAAGAAAGTCGAAACCCTTGCTGATCTCGATAATGTCATCAAACAGATCGTGTTCCTGCGCCATGCGCGGCCCCTCCCTGAGCAGTGCAAACAAGCAAGAGATAATGATACGCTATCGGCCCACGCCTCGGGCAAATTACACGCGGCGCATCTTTGCGGCAAATAGCCTATGCCTATCGCCGCCTCGATTGCACAAGGTCAATCAAGCGCCAAGCTATGCCTCGCACATGAGCTGCACGAGTTTTTGTTTGGTCACCTTGGCCTGCTCGTTGGCCATATTGCGCTCGTTTCTAAAGACCGCATTTGCAACACCCTGCAGATCGCCATCGGAAATCACGCTGCACGGACCGTCCATCGACGCCGCCGTGGGGCATACGCACAACGGCAACTCGGCATAAAACGCAACGGCCTTGGCGATATCGAGCATCTTGCCGCCGCCAATACCCACCACCATGTCGCAATACTCGGCCTGGGCTTCCTTAGCCATTTCGACAACGGCCTCTTCCGTACACGGACCGTCATAAATCTTAAAGAACGGCTCGCTTAGATCTTCGTCCAGAAATCCATCGACGATCTGCCTGCACAGCCGATCCTCGGTGACCTGGTCAAACAAGACATAGGCAGCGCAGCCCAACCATGACAAATACCTGCCTTGACGCGACAGTTCGCCCGGCCCCTGAACATACCGGCCGGGACCGCCGTAAACCATAGGAAGCGCCATACGAGAATCCGCCCTTCATCAAACAACGATTGGTGCAAAGTAACCTTGCCCCTTTGCACCATAGCAAAAAGGGGCAAAGCCATCTGCTGGCTTTGCCCCTTCCTTAGCTTGATTTACTCATCCATGAGATAGTAGTGGCCCAGTGCGTCGGCACCCAGGATGGCGTTGGCGACCATCTCGGGCGTCACCTCAAACGGCATATTGCACATGGTGTCATCGGGCGCGCAGGCGGCCTCGGCAACAATCATGGCTTGCTCGCGCGTAAGCTCAGCAACGCCAAGTTCCTTCATCGTGACCGGCAGACCCAGCTCAATGCAGAAGCCCAAGACTTCCTCGAGTTTCTCAGTCGGGGCATCCTCGAGTACCAGCTGGACGATAGTGCCAAAGGCGACCTTCTCGCCGTGATACATGCCGTGGCACTCGGGCAGCATCGTCAGGCCATTGTGGATGGCATGAGCAGCGGCAAGGCCCGAGCTCTCAAAGCCAATGCCCGAAAGCAGCGTATTGGCCTCGATGATGTGCTCGACGGCAGGCGTGAGCGCACCCTTCTCCAGCGCAACCTTGGCCTTGACGCCATCGGCCATAAGCGTCTCGTAGCAGAGCTTGGCGAGCGCCAGGCCGGCCATGCCGCCCTTGCCGCCGGCACAAGTGCCACCGTCGGCATCGTGCGTCGCCTGAGCTTCGAAATAGGTTGCGAGCGCATCGCCCATGCCGGAAACCGTCAGGCGCACCGGGCTCGCCGCGATAACCGTCGTATCCATCAGGACGATATTGGGGTTTGCCTTAAGGAAGAGGTACTTGTCGAACTGGCCGTCATCGGTATAGAGCACCGAAAGCGCCGAGCACGGGGCATCGGTCGAAGCAATGGTGGGGCAAATGATAACCGGGGATTCCAGGTAATAGGCAACGGCCTTCGCGGTGTCGAGGATCTTGCCGCCACCGACGCCGACGATGATGTCGCAACCGTTGTCACGGGCGAGCGCAACCAGGCGATCGACCTCGCCCTTGGAGCACTCGCCGTTAAAGTCCTCAAACAGCAGCTCGGCCTTAGCCTCGGCAAAGCCGCCCTCGATCTTGGCACCGACGCGCTTCTTGCCCGAAGGCGTCACGATGACGAGGGCCTTAGCGCCGAGCGGCTCGACATAGGAGCCGAGCTTGGCGAGCTCGTCCGGACCCTGGATGTACTTGCTGGGGCTATTGAAAATTGCAGCCATAACTATCCCATTCTCTAAAAGAAAAAAGAAAGGGGCTCCGTACAGATACGTGCGGAGCCCCTCGTTACGATAACAAGAGTCGATTAGAAATCGATGTCGGTGTCGTAGTAGCAGGCCTTGAGAATCTTCTCGAAGTCGGCAGCCTTGGTCTCACGCGGGTTCTCGGGCGTGCAGGCGTCCTGCTCGGCGTTCGCGGCGATCTCGGGCAGCTTGGCGAGGAACTCCTCCTCGGAAACCATCTGCGGGTTCTCGGCGTCGACCTTCACGCCACCATTCGCGTAATCCTTGATGGACTGCGGAATGTTGAGCTGGTCGTTGAGGTCGCGGATCTTCTGGACGAGCGCAGCGATGAGCTCCTCGTTGGTCTCGCCGGGAAGGTGCAGGATCTCCTTGGCCACGTAAGCGTAACGCTCGGCAGCACGCGGGTCCTTGGAGTTCCACTGGATGACCTTGCCCAGGTACATGGCGTTAGCAGCACCGTGGATGATGTGGCCGTTCTCGAAGGCAGCACCGGTCTTGTGAGCCATGGAGTGAACGATGCCGAGCAGGCCCGAGGAGAAGGCGATACCGGCGATGCACTGAGCCTCGTGCATGTGCTGACGGGCCTCATGGTCGCCAGCATAGGACTTGGGCAGCCACTCG
>DBFAQQ010000027.1:0-101341 GCA_048236535.1 Collinsella sp.
AGCCGAAGAGCACTTAATGTGCTCTTCGTGCGAGCAGGACTGTAGAGCAGGAAATCTCACTGGCCGCGCCCGGCCCCCCCCTGTGGGCGAGCAAGCGGACGACAAACACATCTGTCCAATAATTCGTCTGAAACATAATGAAAAACCGTTTGATGTGAGTTAATATAAACAACGTCGTGAATCTGACTCCTGCCACATGCATGACAGGGGTTAAACACAAAAAGGAGTCAACTATGGTTTCTGAGAAGGCTACCCTCGTTAATCCTCAGGGTCTGCACATGCGTCCGGCCGGTCTGTTCGCCTCCACCATGGGCAAGTATGCCTGTGACGTGACGGTCGTCACCCCCGAGAAGGAGGTCAACGGCAAGTCTCCGATGGCCCTCATGGCTGCTGGTATCCCCTGCGGTACCGAGGTCGAGGTCAAGTGCGACGGCGCCGACGAGGCCGAGGCTCTGGCTGCTGCCATCGAGCTCATCAAGAGCGGTCTTGGCGAGTAGAACTCAAACGGGTCGCATGTTGAACAACTAAGTTCATATTTGGGGGCGCAGTGACCTGTTGTAAGGTAGCTGCGCTCTTTTGTCATGGATATGGCAAAACGCTTTATCACATGACACGGAGAGAGGAATGGGAATGTATCAGGGAGTCAACGCTTCCGAGGGCATCGGTATCGGCACCGTCATGGTCGCCGTCGATCCCGACTTGACGTTTGAGCCGCACGAGGTTGCTGATTCGGCAGCAGAGAAGGAGCGCTATCAGTCCGCTCTTTCGGTCTTCTGTGAGAAGACCCAGGCTCAGGCCGACCACATGAAGGAGACGGTGGGCGAGGCCGAGGCCGAGATCATGAGCGGACACATTGTCCTGGCTCAGGACCCGGGCATGACCGACGCCATCAACGCCGCCATTGACGGCGGTACCTGCGCCGAGCAGGCGCTCATGGACACCTCGACCATGTTCGAGAACATGTTCCTGTCCATGGACGACGAGATGTTCCGTCTGCGCGCGGCCGACATCGCCGACATCCGCACCGGTATTCTGGCCGAGCTGCTGGGCAAGGAGGTCGTCGACCTCTCCGTCCTGCCCGAGAACACCGTCGTTGTCGTGCACGACCTTACGCCGTCCATGACCGCCACGATCGATAAGGCCCACGTTGCCGGTATCGTCACCGAGACTGGTGGCCGCACGTCGCATTCCGCGATCATCGCGCGCGCCCTCGAGATCCCGGCTGTCCTTTCGGTTTCCAACAGCTGCACCGCGCTGCGCAACGGTATGACCGTTGTCGTCGACGGCGGCAAGGGTATCGTCGAGGCCGATCCCGACGAGGAGACGCTCGCTGCTTACACCGCCAAGGCCGAGGCCTTCGCTGCCGAGAAGGCAGCCCTCGAGGCCTTCCGCGGCAAGCCGTCCGTGACTGCCGATGGCATCAAGAAGATCATCGCCTGCAACATCGGTAACCCCGATGACGTGCCCAACGCGCTCGATCACGATGCCGAGGCCATCGGTCTGTTCCGCTCCGAGTTCCTGTTCATGGACTCTTCTGAGCTTCCTTCCGAGGAGGAGCAGTTTAACGCCTACCGTAAGGTCGCCAGCGCGCTCAAGGGTGCTCCGGTCATCATCCGCACGCTCGATGTGGGTGGCGACAAGGAGATTCCGTATCTGCATATGGTCAAGGAAGACAACCCCTTCATGGGCTTCCGCGCCGTGCGTTACTGCCTGGCCAATCCCGACCAGTACAAGGTCCAGCTCCGCGCTCTGCTGCGCGCTAGCGCCTTCGGTGACGTCAAGATCATGATCCCGCTCGTCACCTGCGTCGAGGAGGTCTTGGCTGTCAAGGAGCTCGTCGAGCAGTGCAAGGCCGAGCTGACCGAAGAGGGTCGCAAGTTCAACGAGAACATCGAGGTCGGCATCATGGTCGAGACGCCCGCCGCTTCGCTGCTCGCAGACCGTCTTGCCGAGGTCGCCGACTTCTTCTCCATCGGCACCAACGACCTGATCGGCTACACCATGTGCGCCGACCGTGGTAACGACACCATCTCCAACCTGTACCAGGTTTACTATCCCGCCGTGCTCCGCTCGCTCAAGAACATCATCGAGAGCGGCGTGAAGGCCGGCATCATGGTCGGTATGTGCGGCGAGGCCGCTGCCGATCCGCTGCTCGAGCCGCTGCTGATCAGCTGGGGCCTGGAGGAGTTCTCGATGAGCGCTCCTTCGATCCTGCGCGCCCGCAAGACCATCAGCCAGTGGACCAAGGCCGAGTGCGACGAGCTCGCCGAGAAGGCGCTCGCCTGCAACACCGCAGCCGAGGTCAAGGCACTGCTCGAGTCCGCAGCTCGCTAATTTGGTATCAGAGGTAACCGCGTGGTTGGAATGGGCCGGCCACGCGGCCCTCACATATACAGGGGGTACTGTAAATGTTCTACACGCTAACCGCTAACCCGGCTGTCGACATGACGGTTTCGAGCTCTCCGCTCGAGCCCGACGAGAACGTCCGCACCGGCTCGGCCAGCTACACGGCTAACGGCAAGGGCCTCGACGTGTCCTTCGCCTTTAAGAAGATGGGCGTCGACACCGTCGCGCTCGGCTTCTTCGCCGGCTTCACGGGCAAGTTCATCGTCGAGGAGGTCATGAACCTGGGTTGCCTCTGCCGCCCGGTCTGGACCGACGGTATCACGCGCATTAACACCTACGTCAACGATGGCCAGCACGAGTACGGCATCCTGAACCCGGGTGCTCCGATCACGCCGCAGCACCAGGAGGAGCTCTACAACATCCTGGACACCGCGGGCGATCTCGAGTGCCTGATCGTTTCCGGTTCCGTGCCTCCCAAAGCTACGCCTGACTTCCTGGCTAAGGTCATGGAGCACGCTCAGGCCCGTGGCGCCGACGTCGTCCTGGACCTGTCCTCCGATAAGCTCAAGGAGCTCGCTCACAAGAAGCCGCTGCTCATCAAGCCGAACCATCACGAGATGAAAGCCATCTTCGGCGTGCCGGTCGACACCGACGACGAGGTCCGCGTTGCCATGAAGATGGCTCACGACGCCGGCGTTCAGAACGTGCTGCTCACCCGCGGTAGCCGCGGCGACGCTTACTTCTCCAACGGCGAGGACATCTGGTACGCCAAGCGTGAGTTCAACATCAAGCTGGTTTCTTCCGTCTGCGCCGGCGATTGCACCCTCGCTGCGTTCCTGCACAAGTGGTACAGGGATCGCGACAACGTCGAGGAGGCCATGAAGCTCGCTATGGCCACCGGCGCCAACGTCGCCGAGTCCGTCGGTATTGGCGACTTTGGTCACGTCGACGAGTACAGCAAGCGCGTTGCTGTCCGCAAGCTCGATCGTCAGTAATCGAAACGCGACATATTCGTGCGCATGCGGCGCCCCGGTTTCGGCCAGGGCGCCTTTTTGTTCCGTCATAGGGGAGAGATGTCCTGCCGTACTTCATCGCTTCCACACCGTTCACCGAGTTGTCCTAGCCTTTTACCGATGCGTGGAATATACTTTCATTAACACGTTGCTTCGTGAAAGGAACATTCATGATTTACACGCTCACTGCAAATCCCGCCATTGACTACAACATCGCCTGCGACGGCCTTGACGCCAATACCGTCACGCGTACCCGCAATGCCGTCTACACGCCCAACGGCAAGGGCCTCAACGTCTCGTTTACGCTTGACCACTATGGTGTCGACACCACGATCCTGGGTTTCTTCGCCGGCTTCTCGGGTGAGTTTATCGTTAAGGGCGCCGAGGCCCTGGGCGTGCCCGTCAAGCCCGTGTGGACCGACGGTATTACGCGCGTCAATGTGTTCCTCAACGCCGGTCCCGACACCGAGTACAACATGGTCAATGCCGGTGCCGCCATCAATGAGGCCAACGAGCAGGAGATGTTTGAACTTATCGATTCGCTCGATGACATGACCTGCCTGGTCATCAGCGGCTCGCTGCCTCCCAACACTTCCGAGGGCTTCTTGGCCGAGGTCCTGCGCCGTGTCAAGGCCAAGGGGGCCGAGTTCGTCCTCGACATCTCGAGCCATCAGCTGGCAGACCTCATTGCTCTGGAGCCACTGCTGATCAAGCCCAATGACGACGAGCTGCTTGACATCTTTGGCATTAAGGTGAGCGGTGGCGACGACGAGTCCGTCAAGGGCGCTATGGCCGAGCTGCACGCCAAGGGCGCCAAGAACGTGCTGCTGACCCTTGGTGGCGCCGGTGCGTACTTCTCCAACGGCGAGCATATCTGGTTTGCCAACCGCACCTTCGACGTCAAGCTGCTGTCGACGGTGTGCGCCGGCGATTCCTCGCTCGCTGCCTTCCTGTCCGTGTGGCACGACGCCCCCGAGCGCGTCGAGGACGCCCTGCGCCTTTCGATGGCCACTGGCGCCAACGTGGTCGAGTGCCCCGGTCTGGGTGATTTTGCCAAGGTGGACGAATATAAGAAGCACATCGAGGTTCGCCAGGTCTGCTAGTTCCGGCACCTTGTCTGAATAGTTTGATTATTTCGCATCCGTCTTAGACTAGGACGGATGCGTTTTTGTTTATCGGACTTGCGTGTGCAGTGGAGGCTGTTTCTTGCTAGACTTCTTGCAGACGCAATCGATAGCCAATTTGATAGTCTCAGGAGGCCACAGGTATGTGCAATGTTTCGCTCAACGGTACGCAACCGTCCGATGCCTCCATCCGTGTCCTGCGCGCGCTCGAGGCAGCCGGTCTTGAGGCTTGGTACGTTGGCGGTTGGGTGCGCGACGCCCTGATGGGATGCCCCAGCCACGATGTTGATATGTGCTGTAGCGGCCTGTGGCAGGAGTCCAAGGCGGCGCTCGAGGCCGCTGATATTGCGGTCGTGGAGTCGGGTATTAAATTTGGCGGAATCACGGCTATTTCCGATGACGAGCGTATCGAGGTCACCACCTACCGTCTGGATGGCTTCTATACCGATGGGCGTCATCCTCAGAGTGTCGAGCGTGCCGCCTCGCTCGAGGATGATCTGGCGCGCCGCGACTTTACCGTCAACGCCATGGCCTGGCATCCCGAGCGCGGACTTGTCGACCGCTACGGCGGCCAGGGTGACTTGGAGCGCAAGCTGATTCGCGCTGTCGGCGATCCCAAGTGTCGCTTTAACGAGGACGCCCTGCGCATGCTGCGTGCGGTGCGCTTTGCCTGCCGCCTGGACTTTATGATTGAACCCGCGACCAAACAGGCTTTGGCCGAATGTGCGCCGTTGCTCGATGCTGTGGCGCGCGAGCGTGTGGGTATTGAGCTCGAGGGCATTCTTTCGACCGGTCATGGGGGAGACGCCATGCTGCGCTACCCCGAGCTTATCTGCGCCGCCGTGCCCGAGTTGGCAGCGGGCCGCGGGTTTGATCAACGAAGTGTCTATCATGCGTTTAACGTCTACGAGCATATCGCCCGCGTGCTGACGGTGGCAGGGGAGCTGGCGCTGTGCGACGGCGTCGCGCCCTCGTCGAGCCTTATGTGGGCGGCGTTTTTGCACGATGTGTCCAAGCCCGAGTGCTTTACGGTCGATCACGCCGGCAGCGGACACTTCTACGGTCATCCCGAGCTCGGCGCCAAGAAAGCGCGCGTCATTATGGATCGCCTGGCGCTCTCGCACGACCTGGTGCACGACGTGTGCCTGCTCATCAAATATCACGATAAGCCGCTGCGCCCCGAGCGCTCCTGCCTGCTCAATATGATGCGCGCGCTTTCGGGTGAGGGCGTCGACACGGCCCGCCTGATTGACGAGCTCATGGACCTCAAGCGTGCTGACACGCTTGGCAAGGCCCCATCGTGCTTCTATTATGTCGAGACAATCGAGGAAATGCGCGCGCTGGCGCACGAGCTACTGGAGGCGGGGGAGCCCTATACGCTCAAGATGCTCGCCATCAACGGCGGCGACTTGATCCGTGCCGGCGTTAAACCGGGACCCGAGCTAGGCCAGCTACTCAACGCCGCCCTCGACGCCGTGATCGAAGACAACATTCCCAACGATCGCGAAGCTCTTTTGGTCCATCTCAACTTGAATTAGCTACCCAGTTTACCTGCGTGTTCCATAACCTGCCGACAATTTTTCGGCAATTTGGAATTTCTTCTTGCGCCGACGTTTTTTGTCCCGTAATATATTTCCTCGCAGCACGGCAGTGCAGATGTCATATGGCCCGTTCGTCTAGCGGTTTAGGACGCCGCCCTCTCAAGGCGGAGATCACCAGTTCGAATCTGGTACGGGCTACCAAGCATCTCATACCCGGACTTCCTTTGGAAGGCCGGGTTTTTTATTTTCAAACAACCGTCTGCAATTCCCGTTTGAACCAGAGCTTTGCGTTCTGCATATGGCCCTTACGGGTACAATATCCAAGATATTTTGACTGTTAGAAGGAGTCTCATGACGGAGTCCTCTCAGCATACGTCTAAGCCCCAGGTCGAGGTTGAGGCTTCGGGCGGAGATGACAATAAGAGCGCACGCCGCGGCGCTATCTTTATCGGCGTCGTACTGGCGGGTTATATTGTCTATCTGGTGGTAACCGGGCAGATGGGGCAGTTCTGGGCCGCTATGTCGAGCGTCCAGGCGCCATGGCTCGTTGCTGCATGCTTCTGCATGTTCTTGTACCTCTTCTTTGGCATCGTGGCGTACGCGATTGCCGTTTGGCTCGATCCTAATTCACCCGTCGGCATCCGCGACCTGATTTCGGTCGAGGCGAGCGGCATCTTCTTTGGCAACCTGACGCCCATGATGATGGGCTCCACCCCGGCTCAGATCTATCGCCTGACCAAGGCCGGCCAAAACGTGGGCGAGGCCGGCGCCACGCAATTCACGCGTTTTATCGTGTACCAGTTTGGCCTGGTCGCCTGGGGCGCTATCCTGCTGCTCGCCCGTATGCCGTTTTTTGCCGAGCGCTATGGCGACATGACGCTGCTGTGCGTCTTTAGCTTTGGCGGGCACTGCTGCATCTTGCTGGGTATCTTTGCCGTCGCGCTCATGCCTAAGACCGTCACGCGCGTCGCCCATTGCATCATTAATTGGCTCGAGCGCATAGGCGTCTCGTCCACAAAGATTGAGGGATGGCGCACGTTTGTCGATAGCGAGATCTACTCCTTCTCCGAGAAGTTCAAGCTTTCAGCCGGACATTTTTCTTCCATGCTGCTCACCGTGTTTATCACCATGCTGCAGCTCGCGTTTTTCTATCTTGTGCCGTATTTCTTGATGCTTGCCTTTGGCCACCACGAGGTCGACTTTTTCTCGGTCATGGCCGCGAGCGCCTTTGTCCAGCTGCTGAGCTCTGCGGTCCCCCTGCCCGGTGGAACTGGTGGCGCTGAGGGCGGCTTTGCATTGTTCTTGGGTCATTTCTTTGGGTCGGCTTCGACCGCCGGCTATCTGCTGTGGCGTCTCATTACGTTTATTGCGCCTACCATTTTGGCTGCGCCCCTGCTGGGACTTAAGAGCGCCCACAACGAGAGCATCCATGCGCGCTGGGATCGCGTGATGCGCAAGCTCGGCCGCACGCCTCAGACGCCCTCTGCGCCCACTAAGCCGCACCCCATGAATGCTGTTACCGTTGATCCCAAGAAGCACGCTCAGAAGGCTTCTGGGACCGCTAAGCCTGCTCATAAAGCCTATGTGCGCCAGACAGGCGATGGTATTCGCGTATCTCCGTTAGCACTCAATAAGAAGAAGCACCCTAAGTCTCAGTAGGGCAGTCGTGCGTTCTTCATGATGCGGGGCATATTTGTGCCGTATGGGGGATAATCCTCTTACGTAGATTATCTCTCATCTGTTGATGAATGCTCGCATATCGAAGGGACACGCCCATGGCAACCAGCAAACCGCGTCTTGACCGCCGCATCGTTCGTAGCCGTAATGCCATCCTTTCGGCTTTCGAGCGCCTGCTCATGGAAAAGCCGCTGGCAGACATTACGGTGAGTGCCATCGCGCGCGAGGCCAATGTCGACCGCAAGACCTTTTACGTTCACTTTGGTACGGTTGACGGCCTGCTCGATGCCATTGCCGTCGATGTGGTGGAGATGATTGTCGACTCGGTCGAGAAAACGCTTGCTTCCATGGACGGTGACACCAACGAGCGCGCTCTTGGCGCGGCGGCGACCTTCTTTAAAACCGTTAACGAGGCACTGTGCAACAACTTGGTGCTCAATCGTCAGCTGATCGAGAACATTCCGCTCGATGATTTTATGGCTCGTCTTCGCGCGCCGCTCGAGCACGAGATTGCCGAACGCGATCTGCTGCCCCAAGGTCTC
Organism: Collinsella sp.; assembly: GCA_048236535.1. Classification (GTDB taxonomy): domain Bacteria; phylum Actinomycetota; class Coriobacteriia; order Coriobacteriales; family Coriobacteriaceae; genus Collinsella. The sequence goes on from DBFAQQ010000027.1 coordinate 8,244, forward strand.
AAGGACGAGATGTTCGATTACTATCTGGCGTTTTTGCTGTCGGGTATTATCGGTATCTATCGCACGTGGGCGCTGTCTGACGGCTCGGTTCCTATCGAGCGCGTCTCTGAGGTCGCCAACGATCTGACTCTCAATGGCCTGTCGAGTCTGGAATCTCGCTTGGAATAGCATCGATAATTCAACAACTTAAAGAAGTTGCGGTGGAATAGGGATCGTTTTGGCTATTGGAAGGCCGATCTAGTCCCTATTTCACCGCAATTTAGGAAAACTGTTTTGATGGTAAGGCGGAGCAGCCCCGAAGATGAGCCTCGAGACTGCTCCGCTTCATTTCTGAGCGTTTGTCATGTAGGGCAGCATTAATCGCCGTTTTTGAGTGTGCGGCCCTGTTTTTCGAACTTGTGCATGTCGCTATCGGCCATACCTTGTGACTTATCCTCGTGACGCTTGGCGTATAGCGGATCGTCGGAGTCGTTCCAGATGCGGTCGGCGACAGGTGACCATGCCTCGGCGGCAGCTTGGGTCTTTTCGCGCAGCTGCTCGGGTGACTCCTTCTCGATAAGATCGGTGCTCATTGCGCCACTCTCGGCGACGATTTTGGGCAGCACGTCGGGATTCTCGAGCATGGGGCATGGTTTGAGGTAGTTGTCGTTGAACGGCATGTTTTCGTAGTACTTCATAAAGAGGGGAGAGCGCAGCGCGTCGAGTAAGCTCACATCGTGGATGTTGGCGTTTGAGTAGTGGATGAACACGCACGGCTCTACGTCTCCGGCGGCGTTGATGTGCAGGTAGCGGCGACCTCCGGCGATACATCCGCCTACAAACTCGCCATCGTTTTGAAAGTCGAGCGTAAACAGCGGCTTCTTCTCGCGCATTTCACGGATAAAGTGATACATGTGCTCGCGCTGCTTGGGCGTGGGCATGAGCTCGGGGGTTGCGTTGCGGCCAACCGGCATAAAGTGGAAGTACCAGCAGAAGAGTGCTCCCTCGCCGATCATCCAGTCCATGTTCTCCTCGGTAGCAACCGTATCGGCATTGGCGCTGGTCCAACAGGTGGAGATACCAAACGGCAAGTCGCGCTCGCGCAGGAGTTTCATGGCGTGCTCGATCTTTGCGTAGGTACCCTCGCCGCGACGGGCGTCGGTTGTGTGCTCATTGCCCTCGGCGCTGATGGCGGGGACAAAATTACCTACGCGAATCATGTCGTCGCAGAAGGCCTCGTCGATCAGCGTGGAGTTGGTAAAGCAGAGAAACACGCAGTCCTGATGTTTTTCGCAAATTCTGATCAGGTCGTGCTTGCGGACGAGCGGCTCGCCGCCGGTATAGATGTAGATATGCGTACCGAGCTCTTTGCCCTGCGAAACGATAGAGTCGATATCTTCGAACGAGAGATTCTGCTTGTAGCCGTACTCGGCGGCCCAGCAGCCCGTGCAATGCAGGTTGCAGGCGCTCGTGGGATCGAGCAGGATGGCCCACGGAACGTTGCACTGGTACTTTTCGCGGTTCTTTTCTTGCTCTGGCCAAGCAAGCAGGTTGGCGTCGACAATGAGGGTCTTAAGCAGTTTGGTTCGCATCTGGGGATTAAGGCTGAACACACGCATGATCAGGTCATACCAATTGCCGCGGCTCTTGATGACATTGGTGAATGCCTCTCGCTGTACAGGAAATACGCGATTGGGGACCAGCTTGTTCACGAGGTCCATGATTTTGTCGATGTTTTCTTGCGGGTTGTCGTCGAGATAATCGATGAGCTTGTTAAGCGCTGCACGCTCTGCTGACTGTGTAAGCGACATGGGCATATCCTTTCACGTGCACCTTGTGTGTGATAATACCCACTTGTGGATTAAACGAAGTATAAAGATTTGCAATGTGTCTATTCAACGAATCAATTTGATTTGGGGTGAAGCGTTATAGCGGACGCTCTCTAAGTTGCGGTGAAATAGTGTCAGATGGGGATGCGGACGATTTCTTGGACCGCGCCTAGGCGTATCCAATGGAATCCTCCGATGCGCCTTCGCACGCTCGCATGAGCTCGATACCATGCGAGCGTGCGAACTCGACGAGCTCTGCGTTGCGGGCGTTTATGGTGCCGAAGGCGGCGGGGCACACGATAAGGCGCGCGCAGTGGACGAGGAGCTCTTTGGCGCGGGCTATGGTTTTATCCCCGATCGGCTCGAAGGCGCGTTCGGCCACGCATTCCGTCGCCAGGTCGCGCGCGAGCTCGCAGTCGATGTCCCCTTCGTGCAGAACGCCCGCGTAGAACGCCTTGCCCTGCCGGATGAGCTGGCGAAACACAGCCGACCCCGTACCTGCGCCGGCGATGACGAACGTGTGCGCATCACCGTGTGGGCGCCCAATTTCCACGCTGCCGAAGCGCTCGTTGAAGGTGCCATGCTGAAGGCCGTAGAGCTCGCCAATTGTCTCGCGCGTGAATATGTCCTCGGGTGCGCCGGCGCGGAAGACCCGGCCGTCCTTCACGCAAATCACCTTGTCGGCGCTTTTCTGCGCGAGCTCGAGTTCGTGGATGGATATGATGACAGCAACATTCCGCGATTTCGCAAGGTGGCGAAGTATTCGTAGCAGGTCGATCTGGTAGCGGATATCGAGATACGACGTGGGCTCGTCGAGCACGAGCACGCGCGGATCCTGCGCGATGGCGCGTGCGAGCATGACGCGCTGGCGTTGCCCGTCGCTTATCTGCATGAAGTCGCGCTCGGCAAGCTTTTCCACATGTGCGGTTTTCATGGCCTCGTCGACCCGATTATGGTCGTCGGGCGTGAGTGTGCCCATTCGCCCGGTGTAGGGATGCCTTCCCGCCTCTACGATATCGCGGCAGGTGAGGAGCTCGGTCCGGGGGCGATCTGTCAGCATAACGGCAAGGTTCCTTGCGAACTCCGCCGTCTTCCATCGGGAAATCTCCCGCCCGTCGAGCTCGACCGCGCCGGCAAGCGGTGCCAGATGGCGTGTGATGGTTTTCAAGATGGTCGACTTGCCCGAGCCGTTCGGCCCGATGAGCGCCACGACGTCGCCCGCGCGAACCTCCAGATCGACGCCTTCGACTACGACCTTCTTGTCGTAGCCCGCCGATAGGTCGCTTATGCGGAAAAGCGGCGCTCTGTCAGCCTGCGTTTCGACCGGGGTTTCGGGGTTCGACTCCGCTCTGAGGAGGCGTTCCGCGCGCAGTTCCGCACGAGCCGAAAGTGCCTTCTGGCGCTTTCGTGCGAGCTCAGGACTGTCTAAGCATGGAATGTCCCCTCTGAGCGTTTTGGGCCGCGGCACGAATTCCCCCATCTACCTCACCCGCTTCTTCAACATGAGCGCGATAACCACCGGCGCGCCGAAGATGGCGGTGACGGCGCTAATGGAAAGCTCGACGGGAGAGAACAGCGTGCGCGCGATCAAATCGCAGCCCGCGCAGAAGATGGCGCCTCCCAAGAAGCACGCAGGAATCACGCGGATGGGCTTCGACGACTTTATCGCCGACTTCACGAGATGTGGAACCGCGATGCCTACGAACGACACCGGACCGGCGAACGCGGTCACGCAGGCGGAGAGCATGCTCGCTAGAAGGACGAGCACCACGCGGAAGCGTGCGACGTTCACGCCGACGCTTTTCGCGTAGGCTTCTCCCAGCTGGAAGGCGGAAAGGGGCTTCGATATCGCGAATACGCATGCGCTCACGGTGATCACCACGACCGCGATGACCGCGACGTCGTCCCAGCTCGAACCCGAGAAACTACCCAAAGACCAGTTGTGCAGGTTTACGATGGACTGATCGTCGGCGAAGGCGATGAGGAAGTTCGTCGCCGCCGAGCAGATGTATCCCACCATGACGCCCGCCACGATGAGCATGGCCATGGAACTTATGCGCCGTGCGATGATGAGCACGAAGCCGATGGTGACAAGCGAGCCCAGAAACGCTGCGGCCACCATGGCCGGCGAGGACATGGCCTGGTTCGCGCCCAGAAGTACGATCATCGTAAGCGCGACGACGAACTTTGCGCCCGAGGAGACGCCCAAGATGAACGGGTCGGCGATGGGGTTGTTAAAAAACGTCTGCAGCAGGAAACCGGAGAGCGAAAGTGCCCCGCCGAGAAGCACGGCTGAAAACACGCGCGGCAGACGAATCTCCCAGATGACCTGGCTTTCCATGGAATTGGCCGCGCCTCCCGAAAGGATGCCGGGGATGTGGTCTGCGGGCACGAGCACGCTCCCGATGCACAGGTTGGCCCCGACGAGCACGATGAGGGCAACAGCGAGCAGCGCCGTCACGACGCGACACCGCGCGGCGCGCCCCGATTCGTCGTATGTCATGGAAAGCCGGCTTCTCATGGTGCTAGCCGAGCTTTCTCAGATAATGGAAGTCGCTCGCGTCATCGCCGGTGAACGCCCCGTGCAGCTCGTCGATAATGTCGGCGGTAGAAGTCATCTGCTGGTACATGTCGGCGCTTGTGACCCAGACGTTGCCGTTCTTCACGGCTTTGAACTGCGACAATAGCGCGTTTTTGCATACGAAGTCGTTCAAGGTGGCAACCGATTCGTCGATGGTGCCGTTGTAGACGATGATGTCGGCATCCTTCGCCGTCGCGTAGAAGCGCTCCATTTCGAGCGTTACTGACGAACCTGACGTCGACGCCGTCTGCGCGTTATCGAGCGCGTAGCTGCCGCCTGCAAGCTCGATCATCTGCGCCACGTAGTCGCCCGCCCGCCGCGTGACGGCGGCCCCGTTCGAGTTAATGTAGAAATACGCCACGGTTTTACCTGACGACGCGAGCCCCGACGTTTGCTCGACGCGGGCCTTCTGCTCGTTGAACAGGTGCGCGGCCTCGTCTTCCTTGTCGAACAGGACGCCGAAAAGCTTAATCCACTCGACGCGCCCGAGTGCTTCGGGCTCGCTCGACGACTGTTCGGTGAGCACGACGAGCCCGAGCTTCTGCAGTTTTTCCTTCACATCGGGCGTGTGGTTGATCATGGTGTTCTCGATGGCGAGCGTGCAGCCCGAGGCCGATATTCGCTCGTAGTCGGGCGCGCTGTACTTGCCGCCGTAGGCGATCGCCCCGCTTTCGAGCGCGCTTTTGAAGCCTGCGACCGAGCAATCGTCCGCCTTCGTGCCTGACATTAAGATATTGTCGTTCGCATCGAGCGCGTCGACCAGGCACATCGTCGCCGACGACACGAGATACACCTTGTCGGCGGGGCGCCTTATGACCGCGATGTCGGGGCTCAACCCATCAGGTACCTTCGCATCTTGCGGCACCACGAGGAAGCGCTCCCCGTTCGAAACGCAGATAAGCCGCAGGCCGCCTTCGAACTCGTCGACAGTGAAGTGCTCGGCGTATTCAAGCTGAAGCGTCCCCGTCGGCTCCCAGCCGCAGCCCAAATCGGCGTTGTGGAAGTCGGCCGCGGCGCTTGAAGCCGTTCCCGCAGGGGAGCCGCCGCTTGCATCGTCGCCCGATTTCTCCTTCATGGTGGATGAGTCGAAGTAGAGCGTGTAGTCGATGGTGTGCGGCGTCGACATGGCGACGGTCTCGGCCGACACGGCGATGTCCTCGTCGAGCGTGACGGGTATCTCGAACGTGGAGTTGCCGCCGTCGTTTACGGGCGCGTAGTCCACGCCGTCGACGGTCATCTTGTCGTAGTTCGAACTCGACCAGGTGATGGTCGCGGTGTAGGTGTCGCCATCCTTCAAAATTGTGGTTGGTGAGACGATGCTTGCGCGCCCTGACCCGCCGGAGAGCGAGACGCTCACAGTGTATTCCTGAGAGCCTGCCGTGCCACCGGTCGCGTTCGGGCTCGCACTGCACCCCGCGAAGGGAAGCGCGAGCAGGGCGACGAGAACGCAGGCGATCGCGCGCACCGCGATGCTGCGACGCTTCCTGCTTTCCCCCTTGGGAAGAATCGACCGCATGGCGTTACTTCAGTGCGTCGGCGCGCAGATCGACGCCGGCGGATTCAAACACGAGCGTGCGGTCGTACCACTGCTCTTTTCTAATACTCCACGCGGCGCAGGCGGTGTCCTCGTCGAGCGCTTCAACGGGCACGTCGTAGGTGTACTTGCCTTCCGCGTTTTCCACATAGGGGATGAAGTCGGCCTCGCTCGCGGCGGCAGCCTCGTCGCCCGTGCCCATGAAGAGCTTGCCGTAGCCCGTGCCGGAAAGCGTCATCACGCAGTGCATGGAGCCGTTTTCCACGATGAGCTGGGCGTCCACAATCCTGAACATGTTCGAGCTGGAATCTACGGTGATCGGATAGGTGCCGTCGGCCACCTTGTCGGCGGTGATGGGGGCAGCGCTTGCGTCCTCGGGCGCATCGGCCGCCTGTTCGGTTTTTTCCTGGGAATCGGCATCGCTTGCCTTTGCGCTGTCGATTGAATTTCCGCCGCAGCCGGCGAGCGAGAACGCGAAAAGCGCCGCCGACAGGGCGAAGGCGAGGGTTTTCTTTAACATGAAGGGGTTCCTTTCAATCGCTTCGACCGCCCGCGCCGTGCGGTGGGCGGGCGGGATGCGAATGCAACGGGCATGCGCCGTCAGTCGGGGAAGGCGCATGCCCGTTGCACGGGGACGCGACCGGCGCCCCCGTGCGCGGCGAGTTTACAGCTTGGCGATGGCGTCGTCCACGTGCGAGACGTAGATGTCGTCGACCGCGACGTTCTGTCCCAGACCCTGGAGCAGGCACGTCACTTCGAAGCCGGCGGCCACGAACTTCGCAGCCCAGCTGTCGGGGTCGGTCTCGTCTGCCATGTCGTTGTTCGCGTGGTCGCCCGCGACCACCATGAACGGCGCGAGCACGGCCTTCTTGTAGCCTGCGGCGCTCGCGGCGGCGATAACATCCTCGCAGGTCGGTTCAGCCTCGACGGTGCCGACGAAGAACTGCGTCAAGCCCTCGTTCTTAAACACTTCCTGCATCTTGGCATAGTCGGCGTTGGAATCGGCTTCGGTGCCGTGGCCCATGAGGCACAGCGCCGTCTTGCCGTCGTCGAAGGACGCCATGTTCTCCTTAATGGCTGCGGCCACCTTCTTGTAGTCGTCGTCGGAGGTGAGCAGCGGGTCGCCGAGCGAGATTTTGTCGAACTTGTCGGCGTACTTGTCGAGCTCGTCTTTCACGTCGGTGTATTCCAGGCCACCCATGAGATGCGTCGGCTGCACGACGATTTCCTTCACGCCGTCTTCCACGCAGCGGTCGAGCGCCTCGGTCATGTTGTCGATCGTGATGCCGTCGCGCTTCTTCAGCTTGTCGATGATGATCTGCGCGGTGAAGGCGCGGCGGATGTCGTAGTCCTGCCAGTACTTCTCGCGGATAGCGTCTTCGATGGCGCCGATGGTGATGTGGCGCGAGTCGTTGTAGCTCGTGCCGAAGCTCGTGACGAGGATGACCGGCTTCACGGCCTTCTCCTTTTCACTCGATTTTTCGGAACTTGCGGAGGTGTTGGAGCAGCCCGCGAGCGCGACTCCGGCGAGCGCGACGGCTCCGGTTGCTGCGGCGCTCATGAAGCCGCGGCGTGACATCTGGTCGGACATGGTTTTCCTTTCCTCGGTTTGCCGGTCCCCCGGCGACAGTTGCTTGTCGGCACAAGCGAAAGAAAAGCGCACCCCTCGGGGTTCACAAGGAGCTAACGCCACGGCGATGCCGTGAGGAAAAGGCGAAGCAGTCTGGCTTGGGGCGCGAGGCGGTTCGCCCGCGCGTCCTATACAGTAATGTCCCTTGCCCAGGATTCCCACCTGGTTCCCTCCGCAAGCCAGCGCGGGCTGTGCGGGCGCCGCGCCGGTCATTTCCTTTTATCCGATTGTCATATGCTCGTTGCCGAAACTTTTACTATGATAGTGGGCACTTGTGAACGTGTCAAAGCCCAGGGCGGGCGGTATTGCGCCTCCTGCCTGCGTATTTGCGCCCATTGCTGCCGCAGGCGCCGTGTTTTGCCCGCTGCGCGAATGGCGGCGTAAACGGTTGCGATGAGAAACGGGAAGGAAGGCTCGGATGATTCATATCGTTGGCGCAGGCTCGGGCGCCGCCGACCTTATCACGCTGCGCGGGGCGCGCCTTCTGCGCGCGGCCGACGTAGTCGTTTGGGCGGGGAGCCTTGTGAACCCCGAGCTGCTCGCTGAGTGCAAGGAATCCTGCGTCGTCTACGACAGCGCGCACATGACCTTGGAGGAAGTGCTCGACGTGATGTGCGCGGCGGATGCACGGGGCGAGGAAGTGGTGCGCCTGCACACGGGCGACCCGTGCCTGTACGGCGCCATCCAGGAGCAGATGGACGCGCTCGACGCGCGCGGCGTGGACTACGAGGTGGTGCCCGGCGTGTCGAGCTTTTGCGGTGCCGCGGCGGCGCTTCGCCAGGAATACACGCTGCCGGGAATCAGCCAGTCGGTCGTGATCACGCGGCTTTCCGGACGCACCCCCATGCCCGCGGGCGAGGGCATGCGCACCATGGCGGAAAGCGGCTCGACTATGGTCATCTTCCTGAGCTCGGGTATGCTCGCCGAGCTTTCCGCCGAGCTTTTGGCCGCGGGCCGCAGCTCCGATGAGCCGGCGGCGCTCGTGTACAAGGCGACCTGGCCTGAGGAGCGCGTGGTGCGCTGCACAGTGGGCACGCTCGCCGATGCGGGCGCGCGAGAGGGCATCGACCGTACGGCGCTCGTGGTGGTGGGCCGCGTGCTCGGAGCTCGCGGCGGGCTTGTGCACGACGGCGCGCAAGCGGAGTCGTACGAGCGCAGCAAGCTTTACGACCCTTCGTTTGCCACGGGGTATCGGAAGGCGAGCAGCTAGCGTGGCCTTCGAGCACTACATATATACCGGGACGACCCGCTTGCGCTGCGGCTATACCACGGGGAGCTGCGCCACGCTCGCGGCGAAGGCGGCCTGCGAGATGCTCTTGTCACGAAAGCCCGTCGGCCTCGTGTCGATCGTCACCCCCGGCGGGCTGCCCGTCGAGGCGAACGTGGTCGACGCATGCATCGGCGAGGGGTGCGCCCAGTGCGCCGTGCGAAAGGACGCAGGCGACGATGCCGATGTGACCGACGGCGTGCTCGTGTACGCGCGCGTGGAACATGCGGGGTCGGGCACGGGTGCTGCGGGCAGCAAGGACGTGCCCGCGCTCGAATCGGAAGTTTCCGTCGATGGCGGCGTGGGCGTGGGGCGCGTGACGTTGCCCGGGCTCGAGCAGCCGGTGGGGGCGGCCGCCATCAACGCGACGCCGCGCGCGATGATCACTTCGGCGGTGCGCGAGGTGTGCGCCGCGCACGGCTTTTCTGGAAATATTGCTGTGACGATTTCGGTACCCGAGGGTGTTGCCCTTGCCAAAAAGACCTTCAACCCGCACCTGGGGATAGAGGACGGCATCTCCATCCTGGGAACGACGGGCATCGTCGAGCCGCGCAGCCTCGCTGCCTTGCGCGACAGCATCGAGCTCGAGATCCGGCAGCATGCGGCTATGGGGCGGCGCGGAGTCGTGCTTACGCCCGGCAACTACGGCGGGCAGTTCATCTCGGGGCATTTCCACCTAAACGGTGCGCCGGTGGTCTTCATCTCCAACTTCGTGGGCGATGCGATTGATTGCTGCGTTCGCGAGGGATTCACCAATGTCCTTCTTGTGGGACACATCGGCAAGCTGGTGAAGGTCGCTGGCGGCATCATGGACACCCATTCGCGTACCGCCGACTGCCGCGCGGAGATTCTGGCCGCCCACGCGGCCTTGGCCGGCGCGGGCGCGAAGACCGTGCGCGAGATCATGTCGTCGGTCACGACCACGGCGGCGCTCGAGGTAATCGAGGCCGCCGGCGTGGGGGACGCTGCGCGCGCCTCGCTCGCTGCGGCAATCGAGGACAGGTTGCGCCGCCGCGCGGCGGGTGCATGCGACATCGCCGCGGTCGTGTTCGACGCCGAGCGTCGCGAGCTTTTCCGCACGTCGGGCGCCGATGCAGTTATCGAGGAATTGGGGGCGACGTATGAGTAAAGGCGTGCTGTACGACGTACGCCGCGCAATCGGCTGGCCGGGGACGAAGGTGGTCATGAAGGCGCGCCGTTCGCTTGCGGACACGAAGCGCATCCTTCGCGAGGAGGGCGCCTTCGACGGTGCCGAGCTCGTAGAGGACTGTGGGCTTCCGGGCGAGCGCGTGTACCGCTCGCTCGACGATGTGCCCGATCGGGGCAGCTACTTCTCGACGATGGTGGTGCGCTAGATGAGGGTTTCCTGCATAGCGTTCACTGAGAGGGGGTATGCGTTGGCGGTGCGCACCGCACGCGCGGTTTCCGATTGCGCGCAGACAGGTGAAGATGACCCTGGCTGGGACGTTTCCGTTTCGCGCGGGTTCGGCGAGGGGAAGGCCGACCTGCGCGCATGGACGGCGCTCGCGTGGGAAGCGTCGGACGCGCTTCTGTTCGTGGGCGCGGCGGGCATCGCCGTGCGGGCGATCGCGCCGCATGTCGCCTCGAAGGCAAACGATCCCGCGGTTGTGGTGATCGACGAGGCGGGGCGCTTTGCCGTCCCGCTTTTGTCGGGGCATTTGGGCGGTGCGAACGAGCTTGCGCAAACTGTGGCACGCGCGGCAGGGGCCATCCCCGTCATCACCACGGCGACCGACGTCCGCGGCGTGTGGGCGGTGGATACGTGGGCGCGCTGTGCGGGGCTCGCCGTTTCGAATCCAGAGGCCATTAAGCGAGTGTCGGCGCGGCTGCTTTCGGGTGGGCGCGTGGCGCTCTATTCCGACATGCCGATTTCGGGACAGCCGCCTGAGGGGGTTGACATTGCGTCCGACCGCGCTCGGGCCGATATCGTCGTGTCGCCGTTCGCTGGCGCGAATGCGGGTGCGTCCGTTCGCGCGGCGGAGACAACGGGCAAGGTCGTGCCCGCCGGTGAGACGGGGAAGCCGGCGTGCGTGCGGGCACAGGCGCCTGCGCCCGAGCCGCTTCGCCTTGTCGTTCCCTGCGTCGTTGCGGGCATAGGGTGTCGTCGCGGTGCGTGCGCCGAAGCGATCGGGGAGGCGTTTCTTCTCGCGTGCGGGCAGGCGGGTATCTCGCTTTCGGCCGTGCGCGAGGCGGCGACGATCGACGTGAAGGCGCACGAGGAGGGTCTGCTCGCCTTCTGCCGCGCGCGCAATATCCCGCTTGCGACGTATTCGGCAGAGGAGTTATCGCAGGTCGAAGGCAGCGTTTCGCCATCTGATTTCGTGCGCGCGACGGTGGGGGTCGACAACGTGTGCGAGCGCGCGGCGCTCGCGGACGGGGGCAAACTTATCTTCCCGAAGCTCGCTCACGGCGGCGTGACCGTCGCGTTTTCCAAGGTAACTATCGAACTTTCGTTTAAGGAGCGGTGATGGGAAAGCTCTTCGTGGTGGGGATCGGCCCGGGCGGCCCCGACGGCATGACGATTGCGGCCCGGCGCGCGCTCGAGGCGGCCGACATCGTTGTGGGGTACACGAAATACGTGGAGCTCGCGCTCGCCGCCGTGCCCGACGCGGCGCATCTCGCGACGCCGATGATGCACGAGGTCGAACGGTGCCGCCTGGCGCTTTCGCGCGCGCAGAGCGGAGAAGCCGTGGCGCTCGTGTGCAGCGGTGACGCGGGCGTGTACGGCATGGCGAGCCCCGTGCTGGAGCTTGCGGAGGACTACCCCGATGTAGGCGTGGAGGTTATCGCCGGGGCCACCGCGGCTCAGAGCGGGTCGGCGGTGCTCGGCGCCCCGCTTGCCCACGACTTCGCGGTCGTGTCGCTCTCCGACCTGCTCACGCCATGGGAGGTTATCGAGCGCAGGCTCGCCGCCGTGGCGAGCGCCGACTTCTGCATCTGTTTGTACAACCCGCGCAGTAGAAAGCGCGCCGACAGGCTCTCACGCGCGGCGAAGATTATGCTTGAATGGAAGGCCCCCGACACGCTCTGCGGCTGGGTACGCAACATCGGACGCGAGGGGCAGCAGTCGGGCGTGTGCAGGCTCTCCGAGCTGGGGGAGATCGACGCCGACATGTTCACCACCGTGTTCGTCGGCAACGCGGACACGAAGCTCGTAGGCGGCCGTATGGTCACGCCGCGCGGGTATCGGGAGATTCCATGCGAAAGGTAACGATCATCGGGGCGGGGCCCGGAAACCCCGACTTGCTCTCGCGCGCGGCGCTCGACGCGATCGACATCGCCGACGTGGTTATCGGCGCTCATCGCGCGCTTGCCGGCATCGACGTGCCGCCCGACGTGGTGAGATGCGAGCTCGTGAAGACGGCGGACATCGTCGCCGCGCTCACCGATGCGGCGTCGTGGCAGCGCGCCGTGGTCGTGATGACGGGCGATGTGGGGCTGTTCAGCGGCGCGCGCCGCCTGGTAGAGGCGCTCTCCGGCGACGCGCAGGTGGACGTGCGCGTCATTCCCGGCATAAGCTCAGCGTCTTATCTCGCCGCGCGCCTCGCGCGTCCATGGCAGGATTGGCGCTTCGCGAGCGCTCACGGCGTGGCGTGCGACATCGTGATCGAGGCCGAGCGCGCAGGTGAGCTCTTTCTCGTCACGTCGGGCGGGGAAGACCCCTCGCGGCTTTCGGGCGAGCTCGTGCAGGCGGGCTTCGGGGACGCGCGCGTGACGGTGGCCGAGCGCCTGTCGTACCCCGACGAGCGCATCACCTGTGCGACCGCAAGTGAAATCACAGGTCAGACGTTCGACGACTTGAACGTGATGCTTATCGATTTCGCAGGCGGCGCCGGGTCGTCTGCGGGCGCATCCCGCGCCGCGAGCTCCCGCTGGCCGTACGCTTCCTCGGGCATTCCCGACGAGCTCTTCATCCGCGGCGACGTTCCCATGACCAAGCAGGAGGTGCGCGCCGTCGCGCTCGCGAAGCTGCGCCTTACTGCGACCGATACCGTGTGGGATGTCGGCGCCGGCACGGGGAGCGTGTCGATCGAGGCGGCGCTCGTCGCGCGAGCGGGGTCGGTATGGGCGGTCGAGCGCAACGCGGCCGGCGTGCGGCTCATCCGAGAGAACGCGGATGCATTCGGGTGCGGCAACGTGCATGCGGTCCCCGGTGTCGCCCCCGAAGCGCTTGCGAAACTGCCCGTCCCCGACGCCGTGTTCGTCGGCGGGAGCGCGGGCGAGCTTCCCTCCATCGTGGAGGCGGCGCTCGAGAAGAACTCGCAGGTTCGCCTGTGCGTGCCATGCGTCACCGTTGAGACGCTCACCGAGGCGTGCGCGCTCTTCTCGGGTTCGCGCTTTAAGGGGTTCGAGGCGTGCCAGGTGTCGGCCGCCCGCGCCGAGGCTGTAGGCTCGTACCATCTTATGAAGGCGCAAAACCCCGTGTTCCTCGTCAGCGCGCGTGGTGCAGGTGGGGAAGGCGGCGCCCGGTGAGCACGTCCATCCCGCGCTTCATGGTCGCTGCGCCCTCGAGCGGGAGCGGCAAGACGGTCGTTACGTGCGCGCTCCTGCGCGCGCTCGCGCGCCGCGGCCTCGCATGCGCGGCCTTCAAATGCGGCCCCGACTACATTGATCCGCTCTTTCATCGCCGCGTCGTGGGTGCGCGCTCGGGCAACTTAGACGGCTTCTTCACCGACGCCCCGACGCTGCGCGCCCTGCTCGCACGCGGCGCCGCGGGCGCGGATGTCGCGGTGCTCGAGGGGGTCATGGGCTTCTACGACGGCATGGCGCCCGGCGTGGCCGAAGCGAGCAGCTACCAGGTTGCGCGCGACACGGAAACGCCGGTCGTTTTAGTGGTGAACGGGCGCGGGGCGTCTTTATCGCTCGCCGCCGTAATCCGCGGCATCGCCGAGTTCCTGCCTTGTGCGAACGTGCGCGGCGTCGTGCTGAACAAGACGAGCGCCGCTGCCTGCGCCTACGCGGCGCCTGCGATCGAGAAGCACACGGGCGTCGCGGTTTTGGGTAATATCCCCGCCGACGAGGCGTTCTCGCTCGAAAGCCGGCATCTGGGGCTTGTGACCGCCGACGAGGTCGAGCAGCTCTCCGCGCGCATCGACAAGATGGCCGAGCTGGTGGAGAAGAGCGTCGACGTCGACCGCTTGCTCGAAATAGCGGCGACGGCACCCGATATCCGCGAGGAACCTTACCGGTTGGAGCCGATTGCGGGAGCGCGGCCCATCGTCGCCGTCGCGCGTGACGAGGCGTTCTCGTTCTACTACGAGGAGAACCTGCGCGCGCTCGAGGACCTGGGTTGCGAGCTGGCCTTTTTCAGCCCCCTGTGTGATAGCGAGTTGCCCCGGGGGACAAGCGCCCTCTATTTGGGGGGCGGCTACCCGGAGCTCCATGCGCGGCGGCTCTCCGAGAACGCGCCGATGCGCGAGGCGGTGCGGCGCGCGGTGGAATCCGGCATGCCGACGGTCGCCGAATGCGGTGGGTTTCTGTACCTGCAGCGCGAAATCGCCGATAGCGAGGGGCGGCGCTGGCCTGTTGCGGGCGCCCTTGAGGGCGCAAGCGAGAACGGGGGAAGGCTGTCGCATTTCGGATACGTGGAGCTTACTTCCCAACGCGACGGGCTCTACGGGCCGCGTGGCACACGCATCCGCGCGCACGAGTTCCACTACTGGCAGTCCACCTGCCCGGGCGGCGACTTCTGGGCGCAGAAGCCCCGGCGCGACAAGGGCTGGCCGTGCACGACGACCACCCCGTCCCTGGTGGCGGGCTTCCCGCATGTGTACTATCCCGCGAACCCCGACGTTGCGCGCGCGTTCGCGTCTGCCGCAGCGTCATTCGCAGAGAGGAGACGGCATGGTTGAAGCAACCGAAACCGCGCTTGCCTGTATCCGCGAGGAAGTCGAGCGCGCGTTCTTGTCGGCGCCGGGTGCCGTGCTCGAAGCCGCGCTCTCCCGGATCGCGCCCGCAGACGAGTGCGCCCGCGCCGCCGCGTACGCCGCGTGGGACTCCATCGCGCACCCCTTGGGGGGATTGGGCGACTTTGAAGACGCCGTCGCGCGTATCGCCGCAGCTCAGGGGAGCGCCGAGGTGGTCGAGTTTCCCCGTGCGCTCGCGGTATTCTTCTCCGACAACGGGGTCGTTGCCGAAGGCGTGTCGCAAAGCGGGCAAGACGTGACGCGAGCCGTCGCGCGCAACATGTGCGAGGGGGCCACGAGCGCCTGCCGCATGGCGGCGTTCGCGGGTGCCGAGGTCGTGCCCGTCGACGTGGGTATGGCCCGGGGCATAGAAGACGCGCGCATGGTGCGCGCGAACGTGCGGCGGGGGAGCGGCAACATCGCGCACGGCCCCGCTATGTCTCGCGATGGGGCCGTGCGCGCGATCGAGGTCGGAATCGCCGTCGCGTGCGGGCTTGCCCGCGCCGGCGTGCGCCTTCTCGCCGCGGGCGAGATGGGCATCGGCAACACAACCACCTCGGCGGCGGTGGCCGCAGTGCTCATCCGGGCGGACGCGCGGAGCCTCGTCGGGCGCGGCGCGGGGCTCTCGGACGCCTCGCTCGCGCGCAAGCGCGACGTGGTCGAGCGCGCTATCGACGCGAACTCGCCTGATCCCGCCGACCCGATCGACGTGCTCTCGAAGGTGGGCGGCTTCGACATCGCGGCAATGTGCGGCTTCTACCTGGGGGCCGCGGCCTCGAAGGTGCCGGCGCTCCTCGACGGGGTCATATCCTGCACGGCGGCCCTGTGCGCGGCGCGCCTGTGCCCCAACGCCTTGGGCTACCTCGTGGGCACCCACGCATCAAGCGAACCCGCAAGCCAGGAGCTCCTTCGCGAGCTCGGCATAAAGGCACCCCTCGACGCAGGCATGCACTTGGGCGAGGGCGCGGGCGCCATGGCGTATCTGCCCCTTCTGGATTCGGCACTGCGCGTGTACCGGGATGGGAAGACGTTCACGGCGACTGGCATGGCTGCTTACGAGCATTTCGAGGCCGGGAAATGACGGTGACGCTCGTTATCGGCGCCGCCGCGAGCGGCAAGAGCGCCTACGCCGAGTCCCTGTGCCTCGGGCACGACGGCCCTCGCGTGTACCTGGCAACGATGGAGCCCTTCGGGGAAGAGGGCGCCCGCCGCATCGCGCGCCATCGGGCGCTGCGCGAGGGCAAGGGGTTTTCCACCCTCGAGCGCACGCGTGACGTGGGCGCCGCAGTTCCCGGGCTTCCGCGCGGCTGCACGCTTCTTTTGGAGGACGTGGGCAACCTGGTTGCGAACGAGCTCTTCGCGGAAGGCGGCTTGTCTCCGCGTGACCCCGACGCTGCGGCGTGCGAGGTGCTCGGAGGCATCGAACGGCTCGCTCAGGCCGCTGCGTATACGGTGGTGGTCACCGTCGACGTGTTCGCCGATGGGATGCGCTACGATGAGGGGACCGAGGCATGGAGGCGCGCGCTCGCGCGCGTGAACGCGGGCGTGGTGGCGCTGGCTGACCGCGCAGTCGAAGTGGTATGCGGGATTCCCGTGTGGATGAAAGGCGAAGGACCTACAAGGTGAAGATAGCAGAGGCAATCGGCGCGGCGTTCGGAACGTTCTCGCGCATCCCCGTCCCGAAATCGGCCTGGACCGATTTCGGATCAACCCATGCGCTTGCCGCGTTTCCCCTGGTGGGCGTTGCGGAAGGCTTCCTCATGACGGCGTGGGGGCACGTGGCGAACCTGCTCGGCGTGCCCGCGACCATCGTCGCGGCCGTGCTCGTGGCGTTGCCTGTGGCAGTGACGGGAGGCATCCACCTAGACGGGCTCTGCGACACCTCCGATGCGCTTGCAAGTTGGGCCCCGCGCGAGCGAAAGCTCGAGATCATGCACGACCCGCGGGCGGGCGCCTTCGGGGTCATTGGTGTTGTCGTGTACCTTATTCTGCAGTTTTCCCTGTTCACCGCGCTGCCGCTTACGGCGGGGGCGTTTCTCGCGCTTCTGTGCTCGCTCGTGTTCTCCCGCGCGCTTTCGGGGTTCGCCGTAGAATGCTGGCCTGCCGCGCGGGCGGACGGCATGGCCGCGGGGCTCTCGCCTGCGAAGAAGCGCGCGGCGATCGTCGTGCCGCTTTGCGCTTTCGCTGCGGCTTCGGCTGCAGGGATGGTCGCGTGCGCTCAGGCCGTCGGCGCCCTTATGGCGGTGGCGGGGCTTTTGGCGCTCGCGTGGTACCGCCATGTTGCCCTGTCCCGCTTCGGCGGGGTGACGGGTGATTTGGCCGGATGGTTTCTGCAATGGGCCGAGCTCGTGATGCTTGCCATGCTGGTGGCGGGGGGCTTGCTCCTATGATTCTCGTGGTAGGTGGCGCGCATTCGGGGAAGAGGACCTTCGTGCGCGAAAAGCTCGGGTTCGCGGCGGACGATTTCGTCGACGCGGCGCAGCTTGCGGAGGGCGGCGTGCCCGCGGCTTTTGCCGGCCGTGTCGCGTACCGTGCTGAGGAACTCGTACGCGCACTCGACGCTGACCGGGCGCTCGAGCGGCTGATTGGCTTCGACGCAGTGATTCTGCCCTTGGTCGGCTCGGGGGTCGTCCCCATGCGTGCGGAAGACGCCCAATGGCGCGAGCGCGCGGGGCGCCTGGGATGCGCGCTCGCTGCGCGCGCCGACGTCGTCGTGCGCATGACGTGCGGGATTCCCCAGGTCATCAAAGGAAACCTTGCCGATGCGCTTCGAGGGACGCAGGGCGTGGGCGCGCCTTTGGAAGTCGTCTTCGTGCGCCATGGTGCCACGGCGGGCACGGAATACCATCGCTACAGCGGGGCGGGCACCGACGAGCCCCTGTCGAGCGCGGGCGAGCGCGCTTTGCGCGACCTCGCGTGCGATCGTGACGTGTTCCGTGTTATCACGAGCGGCATGGCCCGCACCGACCAGACGGCGCGCATCCTCTTCCCGAACGCGGAGCTTATGGCGTGCCCCGCTCTGCGCGAGATGGATTTCGGTGACTTCGAGGGGCGAAGCGCCGCCGACCTTAAAGAGGATGTGCGCTACCGCGCCTGGGTAGACTCCTGGTGCGAGACGCGCTGCCCGCATGGCGAGGGCAAGAGCGATTTCACCCGCCGCGTCGTCGCGGCGTTTCGGGACGCGTGCGAATCGGAGCGCGCCCAGGGGAGTGGGCGCGCCGTCTTCGTCGTTCACGCGGGTACCATGAAAGCTCTGCTCTCCGAGCTAGCTGTCCCGAAAATGGGATATTTCGACGTTCATACCGAGCCGGGCGGCGCATGGGCCGCCACCTGGGATGGGCGCTGCCTTCGCGACGTTCGCCCCGCTTCGGGGGGCGATGCCCGATGATGACGATTCTTGCCGTCGCCGCCGGGTTCGCGGCCGACCTTGTCTTCGGCGACCCGCGCTGGCTTCCCCATCCCGTCGTCGCCATGGGGCACGCGATCACGTGGGCCGAAGGCCGCCTGCGGCGCGCATTCCCGCAAACGTCCGCGGGCACGCGCGCCGCAGGGCTTGTGCTCGCCGTGGTGCTTCCGCTTGCGTGTGGGCTTTTGACCTGGGGAATCCTGCATCTTTGCGGCATGGTTCACCCCGCCTTGCGCTTCGTGGCCGAGGCATGGGCGAGCTATCAGATTCTCGCGGCATGCGAGCTGCGCCGCCAGAGCCTGGCCGTGGCCCGTGCGTTCTCGAAGGGCGGCCTTGTCGCGGCGCGCGAAGCCGTCGGGCTCATCGTGGGACGCGACACGTCTGTTCTCGACGAGCAGGGCGTCGCGCGCGCCGCCGTGGAAACGGTAGCGGAGAATGCGAGCGACGGCGTCATCGCGCCGCTTTTCTACCTTATGATCGGGGGTGCGCCCTTGGGCATGGCGTACAAGGCGGTGAATACGCTCGACAGCATGGTGGGCTACAAAAACGAGCGCTACATCGACTTCGGCTGCGCCTCGGCGCGCCTCGACGATGCGGCGAACTGGATTCCCTCGCGCTTATCGGCCTTGCTCATGATCGCCGTGTGCCCGATCGTCGGTCTCGACGCGCGCGGGGCGGCGCGCATCTGGCGCCGCGACAGGCGTCGCCATGCGAGCCCGAACGCGGCGCAGACCGAGTCAGCGTGCGCGGGCGCGCTCGGGCTGCGTCTGGCAGGACCCGCGGTGTATTTCGGCAAGCTCGTTGAGAAACCGACGATAGGCGACGCGTCCCGCGAAATCGAGTGGGGCGACATCGCCCGGGCGACAAGGCTCATGCTCGCCGCGTCCGTATGCGCGCTCGTCGTCTTCGGTGCCGCGCGTGCGGCGGTCGTGCTCGCCGTGGGGGCGATGGCATGAGGGAGGACCACGCCGCGCCCCGGGCTTCCGGGGGAATCCTGCGCGCCCGTGCGCATGGGGGTAGCACGCAATCGCTCGGCATCGCTTGCGAAGGGGGCGCCTCCGACCTCATTGACTTCTCGGTGAACGTGAATCCGGCAGGGCCCTCGCCGCGCGCCCTCGCCGCAGCTTGCAAGGCGCTTTCTCGAATCGACGCCTACCCCGATAGGGAAAGCCTCGCCCTCGTTCGCGCCCTAGCGCGCGCCCAGGGCATACCCGAAGATACTATCGTCTGCGGCGCGGGCGCGTCCGACATCATCTGGCGGCTCGCCGCGGCGGTGCGCCCGAAACGCATCGTCGTGTGCGCGCCGACGTTCTCTGAATATGCGGAGGCGGCATCGTACTACGGCGCATGCGTGCAGGAGTTCCCGCTCTCCGAAGCGGACGACTTCGACGTGCCCGCCTCCTTCGCCCGCTCGATTGAGGGGCCGGGAGACGTGGCGTGCCTCTGCAATCCGAACAACCCGACGGGGCGCCTCGTCGACCCCAGCGTGATCGATGCCGCGGCTTGCCGCTGCGAGCAGGTGGGCGCGCTGCTCGTCGTGGACGAGTGCTTCCTCGGATTTGCGCCCGACGCCCGCGAAAGGAGCGTGGCTGCACGCGCCGCGTGTTCGCGCCATGTGGCCGTGCTCTCCGCGTTCACCAAGCTCTACGGAATGGCGGGGTTGCGGTTGGGATATCTGATCACCGGAAACGCCCAACTCATCGAGGGGATTCGCCGGGCGGGGCAGGCGTGGCCCGTCTCCTCGGTCGCCGAGGCCGCGGGCATCGCCGCCCTGGAAGACGTTGAATACGTTTCGCGCACGCGCGATGTATTGGCGGGCGAGCGAGCGTGGCTTTCCCACGAGCTCTCCTCGCTCGGGCTTTCCGTCGTGCCGTCGGATGCTAACTTCCTTTTAGTCCGCACGCCGGCGAAAGACATCCCCGAGCGCCTGTATAAACAGGGTGTTTTGGTCCGCACGTGCGACTCGTTTTCGGTGCTGTCCCGTTTCTGGTGCCGCGTCGCGGTGCGCACGCGCAAGGAGAACGTCCGGCTTGCGATGGCGTTCAGCCGCGCGCTTCGGGCGGAAGGCGCATCGGGCGAAGGCGAACCCGACGAACGGGGCGGCGCTTCTTGTGGCGGCGCTATGGCGGGCGCGGATGGCCGAGGCTCGGCGAAGGAGGTCGATACCCGTGGGTAGGGCGAAGCCCATCATGATCCAGGGCACCATGTCGAACGCGGGGAAGAGCCTGCTTGCGGCGGGGCTGTGCCGTGTGCTTTCGCAGGACGGCCTGCGCGTGGCTCCCTTCAAGAGCCAGAACATGGCGCTCAACAGCGGTGTCACGGCCGATGGGCTCGAGATGGGGCGCGCCCAGATCATGCAGGCCGAGGCGTGCGGCATCGCGCCCGACGTGCGCATGAACCCCATCCTGCTCAAGCCCGAAAGCGACCACCGAAGCCAGCTCATCGTGGCTGGCAAGGCGCAGGGAGCCTTCGCTGCGAGGGACTACTTCGCGCGAAAGAAGGCGCTCATGCCGCAGATTTTGGAGGCGTTCGATTCGCTCGCGGAGGAAAACGACGTCATCGTCATAGAGGGCGCCGGCAGCCCTGTCGAAATCAACCTTGCCGAAAACGACATCGTCAACATGGGGCTCGCGCGCGCCGTGTCCTCCCCCGTGCTGCTCGCTGGCGACATCGATCCAGGTGGGGTGTTTGCCCAGCTCTACGGCACGGTCGCGCTCTTTGCGCCCGAGGATCGCGCTCTTTTGCGGGGGCTTGTGGTGAACAAGTTCCGCGGCGATGTGGAAATCCTGCGCCCGGGTTTAGCCCCGCTCGAGAAGATGTGCGGGGTTCCCGTTGTGGGGGTCGTGCCGTATCTTACGCTCGACCTGGACGACGAGGACTCGCTCGCGCCGCGCCTATCTGCCCGCGAGGCGCGCGGCGTCATCGACGTCGCCGTCGTGCGCCTTCCGCATCTGTCGAACTTCACCGACTTCGACCCGCTTTCGCGCGTGCCCGGCGTGGGCGTGCGCTACGTTTCCTCGACGACCGATCTCGGTCGACCCGACCTGGTGGTGCTCCCCGGCTCGAAGACCACGCTCGACGACGCGCGCTGGCTTGCGGCTAGCGGCATCGGAGCCTGTGTGCGCGCGCTTTCGGGCGCGGGCACGCCGGTGCTCGGCATATGCGGAGGCTACCAGCTTTTGGGAGACGAGCTTTCCGACCCGCACGGCAGGGAAGGCGCTGGCACCGCGCGCGGGCTCGGGCTCATCCCTGCAAGTACGGTGTTCAAGGAGGAAAAGCGCCTCGCCCAGTCGGAGCTGCGCATCACGGGCGCCCAAGGCGCGTTCTCGGTGTGGAACGGCATGACGGCTCGCGGGTACGAGATTCACGACGGCGAAACGACCGTCTCCTGCGCCCCTGCGGGCACGATTGGCGGCAAACCAGAAGGCGCGGCCTGCGGAAACGTGTTCGGAACCTATCTCCACGGCCTGTTCGACGAACCGGGGGTGGCGCTCGCCCTCGCGCGCTCGCTTGCGCGCATGCGCGGCCTGCCCGAGAGCGTCGTGGGTGCTGCGGGCGCGACGTCCGCGGCCGATCACCGTGCGCGCGAGTTCGACCGCCTGGCCGACGGCGTGCGCGGGGCGCTCGACATGGAGTATGTCTACCGCATTATCGAGGAGGGCGTATGATCCACGTGTATCATGGCGACGGCAAAGGCAAGACCACGGCGGCGATGGGCCTCGCCCTTCGCATGCTCGCCGCAGGCCGCCGCGTCGTCGTCGTGCAGTTCCTGAAAGACGGCGAAAGCGGGGAGGCGCGCCTGCTCGCCGAGCATTTCGGCGTGTCTGTGTTCGCGGGGAAGGTGTCGGACAAGTTTACCTGGTCGATGACGCCGGAAGAACTTGCCGCGACGTGCGAGCTGCACGATGGGAACCTCGCTTCCGCGCTCGCCGAGCTCGAGGGCGCGCAGGAGGGGCTGCTCGTGCTCGACGAGGCGCTCGACGCGCTTTCGAAGGGGCTTGTCGACGAGGCGCTCGTGGACCGCGCGCTCGATTTGTCCGCGCGCGGCGTCGAAGTGGCGCTCACCGGGCGCGCGCCTTCCCGCAAGATCGTGGAGAAGGCCGACTACATAACCGAGATGCGGTGCGAGAAACACCCCTACGAGCAGGGGATATGTGCAAGGGAAGGAGTGGAGTACTAGATGGATTCCAAGGAGATGGCGCCCGGCGACATCGAGCGGCGCAGCTTCGAGATCATCACCGAAGAGCTCGGCGGCCGCACGTTCTCGCCGCTCGAAGAGCCCGTCGTGAAGCGTGTCATCCACACCACTGCCGACTTCTCGTACGCCGATTCCCTCGTGTTCACCAATGACGCCGCGCGCTGTGCGCTCGACGCACTGCGCGCAGGGGCCACGGTGCTCACCGACACGAACATGGCGCTCGCAGGCATAAGCAAGCCCGCGCTCGCGAAGCTCGGCTGCAAGGCCGTGTGCTACATGGCCGACCCTGATGTCGCCGCGGCTGCGCGCGCCGCGGGCACGACTCGCGCCGTTGCGAGCATGGACAAAGCTTGCGGCATCGAGGGTCCGCTCATTGTGGCCGTCGGCAACGCTCCCACAGCACTTCTGCGCCTCGCTGAGCTCATGGACGCGGGGAAGATCGCGCCCGCGCTCGTCGTTGGGGTGCCGGTCGGGTTTGTGAACGTGGTCGAGGCGAAAGAGGAGCTACTCGCGCGACGCGTGCCGGCCATCGTCGCGAGGGGTCGCAAGGGCGGTTCGACCGTGGCGGCCGCCATTATGAACGCGCTGCTCTACCAGATCACGCGCCCAGGCGGCCCGAAGTGATGGCGCCCGCATCCGCGCCGGCGCTGCGCATCTTCGCCGGTACCACCGAAGGCCGCCTTCTGTGCGAATGGGCGGGCGGGGTGGGCATCCCCGCCCGTGCCTACGCGGCAACCGAGTACGGAGGCGAGCTTTTGGGCGAGCTTCCGGGCATCGAGGTGCATGCGGGCAGGCTCGACGAAGCCGACATGGAGCGCGTGCTTTCCGGTGCGCGCATCGTCGTCGACGCAACGCATCCCTTCGCTACGCTCGCAAGCGGCAACATCCGGGCCGCTTCGCTCGCCGTGGGTGCACGATGCCTGCGCCTTGCGCGCCCGGTCGAGGCGCTGCCCAAAGGCGTCGTGTCGGTCGCGTCGATCGCCTGTGCGGCGCGCTTTCTCTCCGAGAACCCGGGTCGCGCGCTTCTCACGACGGGGAGCAAGGAGCTTGCTCCCTACACGTGCGTCACCGATTTCGCGGAGCGCTTCTTCGTGCGTGTGCTCCCGCTGCCCGGTGCTATAACGAAGTGCATCGACGCGGGGTTTTCGCCGTCGCACGTCATCGGCATGCAGGGGCCCTTCACCCGCGGACTCAACGAGGCGATGCTTCGGCAGGTGGGCGCCCAGTGGCTTGTGACCAAGGACTCGGGAACCGTAGGCGGCACGGCCGAGAAGATCGCCTCCGCGCGCGACGTGGGGGCGCGCTGTATCGTGGTCGCCCGTCCCGCCGAGGGAGACGGGGCCCTTTCGCTTCGGGAAGTGGAAGACGCGCTCTTACGGGAGTTCGCGCGCTAGGCGCTCGCCGCGCCTGCGCGCCCTCCCGCCCGCGAGGAGGAGCGCCTCGAGCAAGCTCGAACCGTACAAGACCGTCATCCGTCAATAGCTCGAGGACGACGCCCGGAACTGGCGCAAGCAGCCCTTCAATAAGTTGCGGTGAAATAGTGTCTGTTTTTACTGCTAGATAGCATTTTCAGTCCCTAATTCACCGCAACTTGTTGGTGGTGGCTTACTGGTAGCGTAGGCACTCCACCGGGTCGAGCTTTGCTGCGCGGCGAGCGGGATAGAAGCCAAAGATTACGCCGATGCCGACGGAGACGGCAAACGCGCTCAACACTGTCGTAATGGAGAAGCTTGGCGTGATCGTCCCGGTAGCTCCAAACTCGCTCATGATGCCCGAGCTTGCGGCAAAGAACGTGAGTCCCCATGCCAGCAGATAGCCAATCAGGACACCCAACAGTCCACCGGTGACGCACAGCGCCGAAGACTCGGCCAAAAACTGCGCGGTGATATCGTGACGACTGGCGCCCAGAGCGCGGCGGATGCCGATCTCGCGAATGCGCTCAGTCACGTTGGTGAGCATCATATTCATAATGCCGATACCGCCGACAAGCAGCGAGATGCTGGCGACAGCACCCATGATGAGCGAGAACGCGCCCATAAAGGAGTTGAGTGCATCGATGGCGCTTTTCATGGATGTCGCCGATACACTGTCGTACTCATCCTCCTCCTCGATGCCCTTTATCGCGCGCACCTTGGACTCGATGGTCTTGCAGAGTTCATCCATGTCCGTGCCCTCGGCGGCAAGTGCCGTCACGCTGGGGAATGAAGGATTCTCGTCGCCAAACAGCCCGGAGATGGTTTCGCGTGGCATATACAGCGTGAGCGAGCCCATGGAGTCGCTGCCGCCATCAATCACGCCTACAATCTGCACCTCGCCGTTGGACACCTTGATGGTTTTCCCCAGTGCATCCTGTTCGTTGCCGTAAAGCTGATCGGCGCCGCCGCGGCTGATGAGCGCTACGCGCGAGCCTGATTGAGATTCGGCCTGGGAATAGGTACGCCCCGCAACGAGCTTGCTGGCACCCACGGCGTCGAGCATGTCGCTATCGACGCCCTGCGCCATGACGGTATAGCTTTTATCGCCGGTCTTGTACTCGGTGTACGCGCTGTCGACAATTCCGATCTGCTCTATCTGCGGCACCAGTTTTTGAAGCTTCTGAACGTCGGAATCGGTGAGTTCTTGGGACGAATAGATCTGAACCATACGAGCTGCGTTGAGGCCCAGGCTGTTGACCAAGCTATTTTGGATGCCGCCGATGAGCGAAGTCATGGCAATAACCGAGGCGATGCCGATGACAATGCCCAGGATGGTGAGCAGGCTGCGCCCCTTGTTGGCCTCGAGCGAGTGAAGGGCTTCCTGGATGAGATCGCGGGCGCTCATGCCACCACTCCTTTCGGCGGGTTGGCGGAGGCGGAAATCATGGGCAGGTTATCTACGGCGCTGCGCAGGGTCTTCGGTGCATGTGGAATATACGCGCCGTCGTGAATGCGACCGTCGCGGATGGTCACGGCACGGTCGGCCTCGGCGGCGATGCCGGGGTCGTGTGTGATAAGAACGATGGTTTTGCCGCGCTTCTGGAGCTTATGGAAGGTCTCCATCACAAGCGCTCCGGTAGCGGAGTCCAGGTTTCCCGTCGGCTCATCGGCCAGGATGATGGGTGGGTCATTGACAAGGGCGCGCGCGATGGCGACACGCTGCATCTGGCCGCCCGAGAGCTCGGATATGCGGTGGTCCCAGTGGTCGACCGGTAGCGTGACGGCCTGCAGCGCGTGAACGGCGCGCATTTCGCGCTGGCTACGGGGCACATTGGTGTAGGCCAGCGGCAGCATGACATTTTCGATAACCGACAGGCGCGGCAGCAGGTTGAAGCTCTGAAAGACAAAGCCAATGCTCAGGGCGCGGACTTCGGTGAGCTCGTCATCATCGAGCTCGGCCACGTTGAGCCCTTGCAGGTAATAGTCGCCCGCCGTCGGTTTGTCCAGGCAGCCCAGGATGTTCATGAGCGTTGACTTGCCCGAGCCCGAAGGGCCGGTAATGGCGACGAACTCGCCGGGTTTTACCGCCAGGCTCACGTTGTGCAAGATGTGGGCGCAACCTGCCTCGCTCTCAAAGATGCGGTGCACGTTGCGGATGTCGATAACGGGACGCATTACATGCCCTCATCGTCAGACATACTGCCCGAATCCGCGCTGTAGCCGCCGTCAGCCGTTGCGTCCGCTACGGTGTCCATGACGAGGGTGTCGCCATCGCGCAGCTTGGTAACCGGCACGTTGGGGTTGATCTCGTTGCCCTGGTCGTCGCGCTTGACCTGTGTCTTGCCTACTACGGCTTCGTTGTCGTTTTGCGTCACGACGGTCACCTTAACGCGGCGTGTCTCCTTGCTTTCGTCATCTGTGGCCAGATTGACGTAATAGTGTTCGCCGTCTTCGGTCATGAGCGCCATCGTCGGCACCATGACCACGTCGTCAAGCTGCTCGGTCACCACCGATACCTCGGCCGTCATGCCCGGCTTCAGGCGCGCGTCGGGCGCCTCGATGAGGATGCCGACGTTAAAGGTCACGCTGCCGCCGCCGTTGGCGGCGTCGGAGTTTGCCACCGACGCGATAGCCGTGACGGTGCCCTGGCTCACGATATCGGGAAACGCGGGATACGTGACGTTGGCGCTCTGCCCAACGGCGATCTTGGCGATGTCCTTTTCGCCCACCTGCACGGTCACCTTCATCTTGGATAGGTCGGCGATCTGCATGCACTGCTTGCCGCCGCTCGTATCGCTTTCGCCCATGATCATGCCGCCTGTTACCGTGGCGCCCACCTTGGCGTTGAGCTCCACGATGCTACCCGAGCTCGGGGCCGTGACCGTGCGACTGGCGGCCTTGGCGTTCGCCTGGTCTAGGTTTGCCTGGGCCGAAGCGAGGCTGCGCTGCGCGGCCGATACGGCGTTCGTGTCCGCTGATGCGTCAGAGACGCCAGCCGCTGCGGAAGCTCCATCGACGTCCGTCGTTGGGGTGGCCTGCGCGACAGCGGCGGCTTTCTGCGCGTTGGTGAGGTCTTCCTGGGCGGCTGCAACTGCACGCTGCGCCTCGGCAACGTTGCGATCGAGCTCGTCGTTTTTAATGGTCATAAGCACGTCGCCCTCGCTGACGGATTGGCCTGCCTGCACGTTGATCGAATCGACCGTGCCGTCGACAGAAGGGGAGACCACTGAGGATGAAATGGGTTTGAGCTGGCCTTTCGCCTCGACCGTTGTGGTAAACGTGCCCTCGGTCACCATGTCGGTCACAGGCCCGCTAGCGCCCTGTGGCTGCGCATTGATAACCAGGGTTGCGACAATGGCAATGAGCGCGATGGCACCTACGACGCCGGCGGCAATACTGCGTCGAATCAGCTTTTTGCGTCGACGTTCGGCGCGTTTTGCCTTGAGCTTGGCATATGCCTCTTCATCGGAAATCTCGGCCGTATCGTTCGCGCGTCCGCTCTGCTTGTCGGCATGTACGTTTGTAATCAGAGGAATCGTTTCGGTGGCACCTTCGGGCGTGCGCTCGGTATCATCTGGGCCCGGGGTGATCGTGGGGACATTTGGCATAGCGTCTCCTTTATAGAAAGAACCTCGATAATTATATGCGCCCACCGGTTGGAGCGGGCGCATAGGACGGTTTCTTTCGGAACTGTTAGATTGGTCGCAGCGGTTCCACGTTGTAGGAATGCGCGCGTTGCACTACGAGTGGACAACCACGCACAGGCCGACTTTGATGCAGTCGTGAAGTGCCTTGGCGTCTGCCAGGCGCAGGTTGATGCAACCGTGGCTGCCGCACCACTTGTACGACTCGGCGTTATCGAAGCTCTTGTCGTTTTGCCAGGTGGCATCGTGGAAACCGATCATGTTGCCCTCGAACGGCATCCAGTAGCTCACCGGGCTCTCGTATTTGGGCTTACCCGTCTCGGGGTCTTTGGCTCCGATCAGGGTGCTGCCGCCGTCGTTGCTGTTGATCTGCCACACGCCCTCGGGGGTGGCGTCTTCGCCCGGCTTGCCCGAGATAAAGTTGGCCTCCCAAACGATATTTCCGCTCTCGTCATAGTAGCGCGCGTGCTGTTCGGACAAGTCGACGTCGATATACGCCTTCCAGTCGGGCTCTCCCTTTGCGGTAAAGGTGTCGGCCTTCTGGGAGTACTTGATCTCGATTTCGCCGGTCTGCTTGTTGTTAATGGCGTCCTCGACCTGCTTGGCGAGCGAGCTGCCATCGATAGACCAACCAAAGTCACCGCCTTCGACGGCGCACTGCTTGCCATCAGCGCGCGTCCACCAGCGAGTGGAGCCCACGGTATTAAAGCCGTTGGCGAGCTCGGCTGCCCAGCTGCTGATCTGTGACGTATCGAGCGTGGGGTTGGCCGGATCGGCAAAGCTGATCCACTGCAGCACGGAAGCGCCATCAACCTTGCCGGCATCCTCGCCGTTGAGCTTGAGGGTCACGTTGACGCCCAGGAAGTTGTTGGCGGCATCGCATGCGGCCTGAATCTGATCATCGGTCAGCGTTCCGTTGAGCGGCTCATAGGCATCGTTGCCGAGCTTGGAAAGATCTACGGTCTCGGCCAGCGAGGCAAGCTCGAGCTCGGCATACTTAATGACATGCTCGCGGTTGAGTTTTTCGTTGGAGCGCGCCTTCTCGACGGTAAACTTGCCGGCCTGCTCGTCATAGGAGCTATTGGCCTCGAACGTGCCCGAACGCCCCTCGTTAAACTTGTCGATGGCGGCGCCCAGATCCTTCTCAAACTGCTTTTGGTCAAAGGCATCGGAGAGCATGGACAGGTCGACGTCTTGATCAAGGTCGACTTCGTTGGAGGTAGCGGTTGTTTTGGTCTTGCCACTTAAGGATTCCACAAGGCGGACCGGCCATACAAAGGCTTCGTTGTGGCTGATGATTTCTTTTGCGGCAGCTTCGCCGTCGACGATGGGTTCATCGGACTCGGGCTGATAGGTCCAGCTAAAGTCATCGCCTGTCACGGCGAGCTTATAGTGCTTCCATGCCGAGTTGACCTTTGTGGCGGCAGACGAAGCGTTGGAGAACGAGACGTCGACGCCGGCAATGGTGGTGTTGGGGTAGGCTAGCTGCGAAAACGCTACGATGCCAACGATATAGACAATGACGATAAGACCCAGGACGACAAAGAGCGTCGTTTTTTTGCCCGACTTATTGTTGCCGGCAGACTTGCGCGCGGGGCCGCGATCGCCTCGAGCGTGCGTGGGGGGCTGCTTGGGCGCATCGCCGTTTGCCTGGCGCTGCTGACGTTGTTGACGCTGCTGGTTCGGGCGTTGGGAAGCGTTTGCCGCACCACGCTGCTGACCGTGGCTCGGCGCGATGGGACGCGGTGACTGAACGCCGCCGGTGTGCCTGCTCGGCTGCTGCGGATCGGGAATCAGTTGAGTTCGATCGTTTTGCGACATCGTATGCATATCCTTCGATTTTCGCCTTGCGGTTCATCGTGTTTTTACTGGGCTTGCATTATAGCGATTGCCCTGCTGTTTGTGGTACGGAAACGGTGGCATTCAAAAGAGGTTGGACATTTGTCCCACCTTTGAGTCGTTCTTTGCCGCTATCCGCACACACCGCATTTTGCACAGGCCGAAAGTGCGGCCGGAGCCTGCGCGATGCCGCCCTTCGCCGTCTCGCGCAGCGTGGCCGGTAAAGCGTGGCCCACCGAGAGCATGACATGTGCCATCTGGTCAAACGGCACCAAGCTCTTAATGCCTGCGAGGGCGAGTTGTGCCGAGCTAAAGGCCGCTGCCACGCCGATGGCGTTGCGGTTTTGGCAGGGCACCTCCACGAGGCCACCGACGGGGTCACAAACAAGGCCCAGCAGGTTACTCAGCGCGATGGAACTGGCGTCGAGCGCCTGCTCGGGCGTGCCGCCGAGCATCTGCACCAGCGCGGCGGCCGCCATGGCGGCGGCGCTTCCCACCTCGGCTTGACAGCCGCCCTCAGCGCCGGCGACGCAGGCGCTTGTGGTGAGGTTGAGGCCGATGGCGGCTGCGCAGTAGAGCGCGTCCATGACCTGCTCGTCGTCGAGCTGAAGGTAATCGGCGAGCGCCAGCACGCAGCCGGGGACGACGCCCGCGGAGCCGGCTGTGGGGGCGGCGACGATCACGCCCATCGTGGCGGAGCGCTCGAGCACGGCCATCGCGCGGGCCACGGCGTCGGTTTGAACGGTGCCCATCAGGCTTGTGCTCAAATCGTTGCGGCCGGTGGCATCGACGAGTTTAGCCTCGCCACCGATGAGGCCGCCGAGCGAGCGCTGCGGATTGACGATGGGGGTCGTGGTTTCCTCGCGCATGACGTCGAGCACGCGGCTCATGGCGGCGACGGCGTGGGCCTCACCGGTCAGGCGCGCCTCGCGCACGGCCATGACGGCGCCGATGCTGAGCCCCAGTTCCTCGCACGCATCGAGCAGCTGCTCGCCGTCGTCGAAGATCTCCTTTGCCGAGACGCCGGGGGAGAGCGACGAGGCAGAACCGGGGAGCTCGATAAAGGTCGCGTAATCGACATTGTCGAGCTTGCGTAGCATCGGGATAACGGTGTCGTCGGGCGCGCCGTCGGTCTCAAAGACGGAGTAGGCCTGGCCGCCCACTTCGGTGCGGTAAGTGCGGCAGAACGCGATGTTCACGTGGGCGTAGGCGAGCAGGTTCGTAAGCGCGGCGAGCACGCCGGGAACGTCCTTGTGCGCCACGAAGAGCGTGGAATACATGCCCGAGATGTCGACGCCGACGCCGTTAATGCGGCTGATGCGCATCTTGCCGCCGCCCAGGCTCTCACCGCGGACCTGTGCCGTGGCGCCCGTGTCGTCGACCATGTCGATGTCGACGGTATTGGGGTGGATGGAGGCGTCGTCGCCCTTGATGTCAAAGTGATATTCGAGGCCCTGCTCGCGTGCGAGGTCGAAGGCCTGCTTTATGTTCTCGTCATCGGTATCGAGACCCAGGATGCCCGCGACGAGCGCACGGTCGGTGCCGTGGCCGCGGTAAGTGTGAGCGAAGGAGTTCCACAGGCCAAAGGTGACTTTGGTGATGCGGCCTTCCAGCAGGCTGGCGGCAACTTGGGCGCAGCGCAGGGCGCCGGCGGTGTGCGATGAGCTGGGGCCGACCATGACGGGGCCCAAGATCTCGAATGCCGAGGTCGTAGCTAGTGTTTGCGGCTTGCCTGCCATATGCGCTCCTGTTCTATCCCGTCGTTCCGAGGGCTTTGGTATTTGGTCGCCTGCTCTACAGTCCTGGCTCGCACGGAGGCCACATTAAGTGGCCTCCGGCTCGTGCGGAACTCGCGACCGACCAAATACCAAAGCCCTCGGAACTTAGGATACATGGTTGGAGTCGCTCTGCTGCGAAATTTATCGGCCTATGACCTATTCCATGTCCCAGGTCGGCTCATCTTCACCACCTTTAAATAAAAAAGAAGTACCGGTTGGAGCCGGTACTTCTTTTGGTGCGTTGTTTCTTGGCTGTAGCTTTTGCCGTTGGCTTAAAGGCCGCAGGCTGCTTTGAGTTCGTTGACTCGGTCGGTCTTTTCCCAGGTGAAGTCGGCGTCTTCGCGGCCGAAGTGACCGTAGGCTGCCGTCTTTTCGTAGATGGGGCGACGCAGGTCTAGGTCGCGGATGATGGCACCCGGGCGCAGGTCGAAGGTTTTCTCTACGGCTTCAACGATCTTGTCCTCGGCAACATGTGCGGTACCGAAGGTGTCGACCATGATTGAGAGGGGCTTGGAAACGCCGATGGCGTAAGCAAGCTCGACTTCGCAGCGGTCGGCCAGACCGGCGGCGACCACGTTCTTGGCTACCCAGCGCGCGGCATACGCGGCGGAGCGGTCAACCTTGGTGCAGTCCTTGCCGCTAAAGGCACCGCCGCCGTGACGGCCGTAGCCACCGTAGGTGTCGACGATAATCTTGCGGCCGGTCAGACCCGTGTCGCCCATGGGGCCGCCCACGACAAAGCGACCGGTGGGGTTCACGTAGATGTCGGCGTTGTCCCACGGCATATTCTCGGCGGCCATGACCGGGGTGATGACGTGCTCGATGAGGTCGGCCTTGATCTTGTCCATGTCCTCGATCTCGGCGGCGTGCTGCGTGGAGATGACGATGGTCGTGACCTCGACGGGCTTGCCTTCCTCGTAGCGCACGGTGACCTGGGTCTTGCCGTCGGGACGCAGGTAGGGCAGGGTGCCGTCGTGACGCACGGCTGCCAGGCGCTCGGCCAGGCGGCTTGCCAGATAGTGTGGCATGGGCATGAGAGTCTTGGTCTCGTTGGAGGCATAACCGAACATCATGCCCTGGTCGCCGGCACCGATCAGGTCGATCGGGTCGGTGGTAGCGCCGGTCTGGATCTCGAAGGACTCGTCAACGCCCTGGGCGATATCGGGCGACTGTTCGTGGATGAGGCTCATAACGCCGCAGGTGTCGCAGTCAAAACCGAACTTGGCACGGTTGTAGCCAATGCGGCGGATAACGCCGCGGGCGATTTCCTGTACGTCGACGTAGGCCTGGGTGCGAATCTCGCCGGCGACGATGACGGTGCCGGTGGTCACGAGGGTCTCGCAGGCGCAGCGGACGTTCTCTACGTTGGCAGGCACGCCGTTGGGGGCGATGTAGCCCTGCTCCTGCAGCTCTATTTCTTTGGCGAGGATTGCGTCGAGGACGGCGTCGCTGATCTGGTCGGCGATCTTATCGGGATGACCTTCGGTCACCGACTCCGACGTAAAAACAAAGGACCCGTGTTGGGGCGGGATGGAACGAAGTTCTTCTGACATGATTGTCCTTTCAAAAAACGTGTCCCGGCGACCGTTACCATTCCGCCGGGCTCTCTATGCAAGGGCACATCATAGCGCGTAAATCAAACATTCACACCCTTTCCGCACCTACTCATTGGGCAGCTAATTTGGGACGGGGCTTTTTTAGCTACCCCGGCTGAATGTTTGCTGGTTTAGTCGATAGCCTGCCGGGGCAGCTAAAAAAGCCCCGTCCCAAATTAGCTGCCCGGCTTCGATGAGTAGGTCGGTGCCCTTTGTGCGGAGGTTGCTTTGATGCTTTATACTAATGCGGTTAGACATCCATCCTGCAATCGAGGAGATTTCCATGGCATCAGACGTTCGCGTCCGCTTTGCACCCTCACCGACGGGCAAGCTGCACATCGGCGGCGCCCGCACCGCTATCTATAACTGGGCTTTCGCCCGTGCTAACGGCGGCACGTTCATCCTGCGCATCGACGACACCGACCCCACCCGCTCCACCGACGAGAACACGCAGATCATCCTGCGCGCCATGCGTTGGCTTGGCCTGGACTGGGACGAGGGTCCCGAGGTGGGCGGCGACTTTGGCCCCTACGCCCAGACCGAGCGCCTGGACCTGTACAAGCAGGCCGCCCAGAAGCTTTGGGACGAGGGCAAGGCCTATCCCTGCTTCTGCACCAAGGAGCAGCTCGACGCCGACCGCAAGGCCGCACAGGAGCGCAAGGACCCCTTCCAGGGCTATCAGCGCCGTTGCCGCGATCTTGATCCCGAGGAGGCCCGCCGCCGCATCGAGGCCGGCGAGTCCTACGTCCTGCGCATCAAGGTGCCCGAGGACCGCGGAGACGTCGTCATCCACGACGCCGTCCACGGCGTGGTGACCTTCGACGCCAAGGAGCTCGACGACTTTGTCATCTTCCGCTCCGATGGCACGCCCACGTACAACTTCGCGACCGTCGTCGACGACGCCATGATGAAGATTACCCATGTCATCCGCGGCGACGACCACCTGTCCAACACCCCGCGTCAGGTCATGGTTTACGAGGCCCTCGGCGCGCCCGTGCCCACGTTCGCCCACATCTCCATGATCTTGGGTGCCGACGGCAAGAAGCTCTCCAAGCGCCACGGCGCCACCTCGGTGGAGGAGTACCGCGACGCCGGTTACCTGTCCGACGCCTTCGTCAACTACCTGGCGCTGCTCGGCTGGTCGCTCGACGGCGAGACCACGATCATCCCGCGCGATGTCCTGGCCAGCAAGTTCTCGCTCGACCGCATCTCCAAGAACCCGGCGACCTTCGACCCCAAAAAGCTCGACTGGGTCAATGCCGAGTACATCAACGGCATGTCCGACGCCCAGTTTGCCGACGAGATCATGGTCCCCGAGCTGCACGAGGCGGGTCTCATCGAGGGTAATGTCGAGTACGGCGAGGATTGGATCGACGCACTCGCGGCCATCGTTAAGCCGCGCACCAAGATGCCGGCCGACGCCGTGACCGTAGCCGCTCCTATCTTTGCCACGGCCGAGACGCTCGAGTATGAAGAGAAGTCCGTCAACAAGGGCCTGGCCAAGGAGGGCATGGGTGCCATTCTGGACGCCGCCAAGACCGCGCTTGAGGGTGTTACCGAGTGGACGGCCTCCAATATCGACGCCGCGCTTGAGCCGCTGCCCGAGCAGATGGACCTCAAGAAGCGCGTGGTGTTCCAGGCCGTGCGCGTCGCCGTCTGCGGCAACATGGTGAGCCCTCCGCTGGGCGAGACCATGGCGCTCGTCGGCCGCGACGACTGCCTGGCGCGCATCGACCGCGCCCGCACGATGGCGCTGTAATCGCTGCGCAAACGTATGTATCCGAGCCCCGTTCACCCGAGCGGGGCTCTTGTTTCTGTAGACGTATGGATAGGAGGTGCTGGGGCCATGGCCGAGCAACTTTCGCTGTTTGGTTCGCCAGAACCGAAGGAAGCTCCGAAGTCCGCGGCTCCTGCCGCCGCCCCGGCGCAGCCCGAACCCGTACCCGAACCCGTCATCGCCTATGCGAGCGTAGTCCTCGACATCCCGACGCGTGCGCTGTCCGAGCCATTCGCCTACGGCATCCCCCGGTCCCTTGCTAACGTGACGCAGATCGGATCCACGGTCCTAGTCCACTTTGGCAACCGTGCGGCCGCGGGCTATATCGTCGACATTGCGCCTGAGCTGGGCGACCTACAGGGCAACAACGTCCTCGACCCTTCGCGCATTAAGCCCGTCGAAGCCATCCTCAGCAAACCGCTCTTTGGCGCCGAGGCCGCCCGCATTGCGCGTTGGATGAGCCGCGAGTACGTTGCAACGCTTTCCGAGTGTCTGCGCCTGTTCTTGCCCCCGGGCGGCAGCCCGCGTGTGGTCAAGGGCGACGACGACGTGTGGACGGTTGAACGTCCCGCCGTCAAGCCTATCCAAAACCGTTGGGTCATGCTTACGCCCGAAGGGTTCGACTATTCGCCTCCCAAGACCGCGGTCCGCCAGCGTCAGCTCATCGAGGCGCTCCAATGCGGCCCGGTCACGACGCGCGACCTCAACCTTCTCTATAACAGCATGTCGGCGACCATCAAGGCGCTCGAAAAACGTGGTGTCGTGGTGGTGGAGGAGCGCCGTGCGTGGCGTGGCTGCAGTGAGCAGACCACGCTGTCCTCGGCAAGCGGCAAAGCGCCGGTCGCACTTACCAACGGCCAGCAGCAGGCGCTCGCGCAGATTGAGCGCGCCCGTCTTGACGCCCACGGCGACGTGGTCCTTGTCGACGGCGTGACCGGCTCCGGCAAAACCGAGGTTTACCTTTCCGCCATCGAGCGCGTGCTCGCGGCCGGTCGCTCGGCCTGCGTGCTCGTGCCCGAGATCTCGCTGACGGCCCAGACCGTCGGCCGCTTCCGTTCGCGCTTTGGCGAGACGGTCGCGGTCTTCCATTCGCGTCTTTCGGCCGGTGAGCGCCTAGACCAGTGGGACATGGTTGCCAGCGGTGCCGCCCGCGTGGTCGTCGGCGCCCGCTCGGCGCTCTTTTGTCCGCTCAGCGACTTGGGCCTCATCATCATCGACGAGGAGCACGAGACCAGCTACAAGCAGGGCTTCAGTCCGCGCTACCACGCGCGCGAGGTGGCGGCCGAGATGGCGCGTCGCTATCGCTGCCCACTTGTGCTGGGCTCCGCCACGCCTTCTGCTGAGGCCCTCGATCGTTGCCGCCGCGGCACGTACAACGGTGCCACATGGACGCGCGTTGAGATGCCCGAGCGCCCGGGACACGCCGTGCTGCCGACAGTTCGCATTGCCGACCTGCGTCGCGAGTTCTCGCACGGTAGCCGCTCAATGTTCTCAAAACCGCTCATGGAAGGTCTGGAGCGCGTTGTTGAGCGGCGCGAGAAAGCTGTGCTGCTACATAACCGCCGCGGCTTTGCGCCGTTCCTGATGTGCCGCGAGTGCGGCTGCGTTCCCACCTGCAACCATTGCTCCACCGCCCTTACGTACCACGAGCGCACGCACACGCTGCAGTGTCACACCTGCGGATCGTCCTGGCGCGTGCAGCCCTATCCGGCGCCCACGAGCCGTTGCCCCAAATGTGGCAGTCGCTACCTGGCCAAAATGGGCTTGGGTACGCAGCAGATCGAGGACGCACTGCATCAGATGCTGCCTGAGGATGTCGCCATCATTCGCATGGACGCCGATTCCACACGCGGCAAGGACGCGCACAAAAAGCTACTTGAGCAGTTCGATGCCGCCGATTGCGCGGTGTTGTTGGGCACCCAGATGATCGCCAAGGGTCTCGACTTTCCCGAGGTTACGCTCGTTGGCGTGGTCAATGCTGACTTTGCCCTCAAGTTGCCCGATTTTAGGGCAGGGGAGCGCGCCTACGACCTGCTGGAACAGGTGGCGGGCCGTGCCGGTCGCGGCGATCGACCCGGCGAGGTGATTATCCAGACATACTTGCCCGAGGATCCGGTCATCCGCGCCGTCGCCGAGCACGACCGTTCGATCTTTACCGACTACGACCTGGATCAGCGCCGCGACGCGCTGTACCCGCCGTTCGTGCGTCTGGTTAACATCTTGGTGTGGTCGGCGAGCCGAGACGACGCACAGGATTACATCGGGCGCATCGCGAAGCTCCTTAATCGTCGCTGGCATGCCGCCGCGCCCGACTTTTTGCGGGCGGGGAGCGCCGTGCCGCAGGTGCTGGGCCCGGCTTCGTGTGTAATCGAGAGAGCCAAGGACCGTTACCGCTTCCATCTGCTTGTGAAGTCGCCCGTGGGGTACCATGTCTCTGATGATATCGACGCCTGCCTCAAAGAGGCGGGCTCCATGCGCGGCGTGAGCGTGAGCGTTGACGTCGATGCCTATGATTTGATGTAACAACCCGAAAGGATGGCCATGGAAGCCAACGGAATCGTACTGTCGCCCGACCCTCGTCTGCGCCAGGAGTGCGCCGTCATCGAGGAGATCACCCCGGCGATCGAGGCGCTTGCCGAGAAGATGAAGAAGATGATGTTCGAGAACGGTGGTTGCGGCCTTGCTGCTCCGCAAATCGGCGAGCTCATTCAGCTCGTCACCATCGACTGCGACTACAGCGACAAGAACGACTACGATCCGTACGTGCTCATCAATCCCGTCATTGTTGAGCAGAGTGACCATCTGGTGCCGTTTAGCGAGGGCTGCCTGTCTATCCCAGGCATTAGCTGCGAGATCGAGCGTCCCGACCATGTCGTCGTCGAGGCGTACGACCTGGACGCCAACCTGATTCGCTATGAGGCCTCGGGCGACCTGTTCTGCGTGTGTTTGCAGCACGAGATCGATCACCTGCATGGCAACACCATGTTCGAGCGACTTAAGCCCATGCAGAGGCTCAAGGCAGTCAAGGAGTACCAGGACGCCCTGGCCCGCGGCGCTCGACCGGGCGAGACGGAGTAAGTCCCACCGTCCCCGGTGCTGAGCGCCCTCATATCATCCCGTGCTCAAACATTCTCGCTTCGCTGCGAAACTGCGCGCGGGACGATATGTGGGCGCTCAGCACCGGGGACTGCGTTGTTCTGGCTCGGTACGCCCGGGTGCCGTCGGGCCAGGGAAGGGCGTCTTTGCTGATAATGCCTTTGTTGAGAGAGCTGCTTTTATTGCGGCTCTTTCTTTGGTTTTGGGTATATTTGTTCTTGTTGAAATGTTATTGCGGATGGGCTGGTGACTTGGCTTTCCGCTGCTCTTTGTAGCCGTCTCGGCTTTGGTTGAGAGGAGACGATCTTTATGCGTATTGTGTTTATGGGTACGCCCGATTTTGCTGTGCCTTCTTTGACTTCGCTTGTTGAGGCTGGGAATGAGATTGCGCTTGTTATTACTCGTCCCGATGCTGTTCGCGGGCGTGGTAAGAAGCTGGAGCCGTCTCCTGTTAAGGCTCGCGCGCTTGAGCTGGGGTTGTCGGTCATTGAGGCTAATCGTATGACGCCTGAGGTCGTTGAGGCGCTCCAAGCTGCGCAAGCCGATATTTTCTGTGTGGCTGCTTATGGTTGCATTTTGCCGGATGAGGTGCTGCATATGGCGCCGCTTGGCATTGTGAATGTTCATGCGTCTATGCTGCCTCGTTGGCGTGGGGCTGCTCCTATTCAGCGTGCCATTCTTGCTGGTGATGAGGTTGCTGGCGTTTCTATCATGCGCATCGGTCACGGCGTGGATACTGGTGCTTATTGTGCGCAGGCCTCGACCTCGGTTGCCGGTAAGCATGCCGAGGCATTGACTATGGAGCTTGGCGAGCTGGGCGGTAAACTGCTTGCCGATACGCTTCCTTCGCTTGCTGACGGCACCGCTGTTTGGACTGAGCAGGATGAGTCGCTCGTTACCCATGCTGCCAAGATCTCTAAGCAGGAGATGCGTCTGGATCCCCAAATGGCGGCGCTTGATTGCGTGCGTCATGTACTGGCCTCGTCCGATACCGCGCCTGCTCGTTGCGTGATTGCCGGCAAGACCGTGCGTGTGCTCGATGCTGCGCTGGCCGATGTTTCGCTTGGCGAGGGTCAGGTTCTCGTTAAGAACAAGCGTGTTTACCTTGGTCTTTCCGATGGCACGGTTGAGCTGCTCGAGGTTAAGCCCGATGGTAAGCGTGCCATGGCTGCTTCTGCTTGGGCTGCCGGCCTGCAGGGCGTTGATCTTTCGTGGGGTGTTTTATCATGAGCAAGCTGTCTCCCGCGCGTAAGCTTGCGCTCGATGTGTTGATGGAGGCCGATCGCCGCGGCATGTATGCGCGTGACGTGCTGTCCTCTCGCGCATCGGCCAAGGCTATTGACCAGCGCGATTCCGCTTTTGCCGCCCGCTTGGCGCTGGGTGTTGCCGCAACACAGGGTATTTTGGACGAGCTGCTCGATCAGTTTCTTGATAAGCCTAAAAAGGTTGCGCCGCGTGTCCGCATGGCGCTTCGTATCTCGGCCTTCGAGATGCTCTATCTGCATACGCCTGGCCGCGTTGCGGTGAGTCAGGGCGTTGAGCTGGTGCGCAGCGGAGCTAAGTCTGCCGCCGGTTTGGCCAATGCCGTGCTGCATAAGGTCGCGGACAATGTTGAGGACTTTGCCACTGCGTCCGATGTAGATGAGTCTGAGCGACGCTTGGTTCGTTTGTCGCGCCTGATGGGTCTACCGCGTTGGCTGTGCGCTCGCATTATGGCATCGTTCGACACTCCTGAGGGTGCGCTTAACTTTGCCGGCAATCTGGCCCCCGCGCCGCTGGCCCTTCATGAGAACGCCTTTGCTACCAAGCCCGATCCGTATATCTCGCAGCTCGTCGCGCCTGTCTTCCCGGGCTGCCATGCCCCGGTTGATGCCCAGGTTACCGTTGCTTCGGGTGTGTTTGAGCGTGCTGCCGCGGTGGCGTCTGATCTCAACGCGCAACTTATCGCCACAGCTGCCACGCGCCCTGGAAGCTGCCTTGAGATTGGTGCCGGTCGCGGTACCAAGACCTATGTGATGATGTGCCAGGCCAAGCGCGCCGGCTATGAGCGTCAGCATACGGCACTTGATCTTCATGACCGTAAGTGCGACCTGAATCTCGCGCGCCTTCACAAGGCTGGTATTCAGGGCGTTCGTACGGTTTCGGGTGATGCCTGCGAGCTTGATGAGGTACTCACATCGTTTGACGCCATGCGCGGCGAACAGGTCAAGTTCGATACGGTGTTTATCGATGCGCCGTGCTCGGGCACCGGCACCATGCGCCGTCATCCCGAGATCCCGTGGCGCCTGACCGAAAAGGACGTGACGGTTGAGCTGCCCAAACTGCAGCTGACGATGCTCAAGGAAGCCGCCGCGCGCGTGGCTGCCGGCGGCGAGCTCATCTATGCGACGTGCTCCGTCTTCGACGAGGAGAACACACAGGTGGTGGATGCGTTCCTCGCTTCTCCCGAGGGTGCCGGCTTTAGCGTCGCACCGCTTTCCGAGGCGCATATTCTGCAACTCCCCGAGTTCGATCAGGCCAAGAAGCTCGTATCCGTACGCCAGAACGAACGAGGCCTCTTCCAAAGCGTACCGGTAAACGCCGATTCCTACGACGGCCACTTCTGCGCCCGCCTGATCCGCAAGTAATACGGGCCCAAGGGTAGCTAATTTGGGACGGGGCTTTTTTAACTACCCTGCAGGCGGGGTAGTTAAAAAAGCCCCGTCCCAAATTAGCTACCCTTAGCGCAAAGAAACGGCCCCGCGATCGATGTTGATCGCGGGGCCGCGTTGTTCCTAGTGGTTATGCGGGCAGTTGGCGCAGCAGCCGCTGGTGGCGCTAGTGCTGGAGCCACCGCTTCGCTGGTCGGTGTTATAGAAACCGCTACCTTCAAATTTAATGCCGCTGGCCGAGAACGTCTTGGCCGCCGGGGCACCGCAGCTCGGGCAAACGACCTCGGGAGTCTCGGACATGGGATGCTCAACCTCAAACACGTTGCCGCAGCTCGAGCACTTGTAATCGTAGCGCGCCATAATACTTCCTTTTCAGCACAAAGCGGGCAGATTACTCTGCCCGCAAAAATTCAAACGTCTGTAACTGTACCCTATATCGGGTGTTTTATCACGCTTCGCCCCAGAATCTATGGTTGTTGCGCAGGAGCTGTGCGGTTTTGTTCTCAGCGGCTGCAATGTCCGCCTCGTCAGCCTGCCAGGTCCAGTTGCCCGTGGCCACGCCCGGAACGTTCATGCGCGCGTCGTCGCCCAGCCCCAGGACATCCTGCAGGGGCATCATCACCAGGGGAGCGTCGCTCGCCAGCGCGTCGCTCATCAGCTTGGCCGCCAGCTCAACACCGCTCGGTTCATCGCCGCCCGCAAAGGAACGTGTGCACCAACCGGCCAGCGTCGACGTATCGTGCGTCGAGGTGTACAGGATCTTGCCGGGCGTGGGATGCACACCGCAACGAACGTCGTAGTCGCTAAACTCCAGCACGTCCATGCCGGGGAAACCACAGGTCGAAGCCATAGCGCGAACACCGGGCGTCAAATAGCCCAAGTCCTCGGCGATAAAGTTGAGCGGACCCAGCTCGTCGTAGGCGGTCTGGAACAGGTCCTTGCCCGGTCCTGCCAGCCAGCGGCCGTCGGCGCAAGCCTTGCCCGCGGGGATACTAAAGTAGCTGTGGAATCCCAGGAAGTGATCCAGACGCACGCGGTCGTAGAGCAAGAATGCGCGGCGCAGGCGATCCATCCACCAGCTATAGCCGTTCTGCTTCATGTGGTCCCAGCGGAACGTCGGGTTGCCCCACGCCTGGCCCTCGGGTGCAAAGTTGTCGGGCGGCGCACCGGAAATCTCAATCGCCTTGCCGGTATCGGACAGCCAGAAGTTCTCGGGTTCGCTCCACACGTCTGCCGAATCGTCCGACACGTACATAGGAATATCGCCGATAACCTCGATGCCCTTCTTGTGCGCATAGTTCATGAGCTCGCACCAAGCCAGGTCAAAACGGTACTGCATGTACGCCTGAAGCTCGGCCTCGTTGTGGAAGCGCTTGTCGTCGATCAGATGCTCGTTGTAGCGCGCGACATCTGCCGGCCAATCATGGCGCGACTCGCCCTCAAAGTACTTCTTAACGGCCATGTAGACGCAGTATTTCTCGAGCCAATCGGCATTGCGATGTTTAAACGCGGTGTACAGCGGATCGGCATCCTCGCCTCCGCGGGCCTTCCAGGTCTCAAAGTCGGCGGCCAGCTCCTCGTGGCTCTCGGGTAGCAGGTCGATATTGCCTGCAAAGGCCGAAGGACCAGCGTAAGGGGAGCGGAAGAAGTCCGTGGGGTTGACGGGGAGAACCTGCCAGTAGCGCATGCCCATGGCGGCCAGATGGTCGATAAAGCGACGCGTGGGCGCACCGATCGTACCGGGCTTGCCGTCATCGGTCGGCACCGATGTGATATGGCACACAACACCTGCGCCGTGATCGAGCGGCTCCTGCAGGCGCTGCTCGGCGTGGTGATAGATGATCGACGACCCCAGCGGGTACAGGTCGAGCGTGACCGTGCCGTTGTGGATCTCGCACTCGTGACCGCTAATCACATCGCTCGCGCATTCGCCGAGCGCCGGAATCGTCACGCGGTGTGAATTGCGCAGGCTGCGGTTGATGATGACGGTCGCGGACTCGCCATCCTTCCCCGTACGGTTGTAGGCCAGCACTTCGTCATTGAGCGCGAAGGCCTTGATCTCGCCATCGACCATAAAGGGCAGCGCGCGGCGTACAGCAGACGCGTTCTTAACGATGGCCAGCGTGTCGAAGTCGTGGAGCTGGTCCTTGGTCGGCATGGTGCGGCGATTGCCCGGATCGGTGAGACCCTCCAAGCCGTACTCGTCACCGTAATAGATTGAGGGAACGCCCGGGAACGTCATCTGCATGAGCGTCGCGAGCCAAAAACGGCTCTTGGCCAGGCCCATCGCGTTCTCGTCCAGACGCCATTTGCTGCGCTCGCATTCAGGCAGCTGTGACTCGTCAGGGCCGCCGCCGAGCACCGAGATAATGCGCGGACGGTCGTGGCTCGAAAGCAGATTGAGCGCGCAGGACAGTGCCTCGCGCGGGTAGTTCTCGCGCAGCGTCTCGATGTCCGCGGCTGCCTGGTAGGCGTTCTTGTAGCCCATCAAAAAGCCGATGACCATGTCGCGGAAGGGGTAGTCCATGGCGGAGTCAAGCTCAGAGCCCTGCAGGTAGCGGCGCAGGTGACCATAACTGATCTTGTTGGAGGCATCTTCCCAAACCTCGCCGAGCAGCAGCGCGTCGGGCTTCTCGGCGAGCACGGCCTTTTTGATCTCGGTCAGGAAGTCATCGGAAAGCTCGTCGGCCACATCCAGGCGCCAGCCGTGAGCGCCGACGCGCAGCCATTTACGAATGACGCCGTCCTTGCCCAAGAGCCGCTCGCGTACCAGTTCGGAGCTCTCATTGATGGCGGGCATATTGCCCACGCCCCACCAACAGTCGTACGAGCCGTCCTCGTGGAAATAAAACGCATCGCGCCACGGCGAGTCCTCGCTCTGCCACGCACCGACGCCGGGATAATTGCCGTAGCGATTAAAGTAGATCGAGTCGTCGCCCGTATGGTTGAACACACCGTCCAGGATGATGGAAATGCCCAGCTTCTCGGCCGCCTCGCACAGCTCAGTAAAGTCCTGCTCGGTGCCCAGAATCGGATCAATCTTGGTGTAATCGGCGGTGTCGTAGCGGTGGTTGCTCGCGGCTTCAAAAATGGGGTTGAGGTAGATGGCTGTAAAGCCCAGCTCGGCGATGCGAGGCAGGTCATTTTGGATACCCTTGAGCGAGCCGCCGTAAAAATCCCAGGTCTTGATGGAGCCGTCTTCGGCACGCTCGTACTCGGGCGGTTCGTTCCAGTCCTCGACCATGCGGCGCTGGATTCCTTTGCGCGGTTTTTCAACTTCGGCAAGCGTGCGTTCGCGCCAGTTTTCGTCGCGTGCATAGCGGTCGGGGAAGATCTGGTAGACCATACCGCGCTCGTACCAAGTGGGACGGTTCTCGCGGTGCTTGTAGACGGTAATCTGGAAGGACGGAACCTCGGCGTAGTTGTAGGTCACACCCTCGCCACCGGTGCGACCCTGCGGTGCACCCAGGCGTACCTCGGGCTGGCCCTCGATGTTGCAGATAAAGCTGTACCAGATAAGACAGGGCTCAGTGCACTCAAGCTCTACGGTAAATATGCCGTCGCCCTCGTGCGTCATGGGATACAGAGACTCACCGATTTCATCGACCCAGGTGCGCAGGGTGAGCGTTGCCTGGTTGGGGTCGGCATCCTCCAAAATCACCGATAGCGAAACGGAAGTTCCAGTGGTCACAGCGCCAAACGGAGTACGAAACTGCGGCAGACGGCTGTTGTGAATCAATCTCATAATACGGTCCAGTTCAATAGAATCACGGCCTGCGGGCCATGGGCTTTACGCACAGGATGTAAGTATATCTTTTGTACACAGGCTGTATAAACAACATCCGTTTACCATCGGCGAACGGTTGTCCTAGAAAATCGTTTTACCAACTACCAACAGAGAAGGGGCGCCCGGTTGGAGCGCCCCTTGCTTAGGGTTTGCTTGGGTTTTGGATCGCCTGTGGGCTAGCGGCGCTTGCGGGTGGCCGTTGCCTTGCGGACGGAGGTCTTCTTGGTCGGAGCCTTTTCCTCAGTCTGAGCGGCGGGGGAGACCGGGGCCTCCTTTGCGGACTCGGTCTTTGCCGCAGCCTTCGGAGCGGCCTTGACCTCAGCGGCCTTCGGTGCCGGCTTGGCTTTTACCTCGGCCTTGGGCTCCTCTTTGGCAGCAGCGGGCTTAGCCTCTGC
Organism: Collinsella sp.; assembly: GCA_048236535.1. Classification (GTDB taxonomy): domain Bacteria; phylum Actinomycetota; class Coriobacteriia; order Coriobacteriales; family Coriobacteriaceae; genus Collinsella. The sequence goes on from DBFAQQ010000027.1 coordinate 52,572, forward strand.
CTTGGGAGTGACAGCCTTGGTCGTGGTCTTCTTGGCCGTCGTCGTTGCGCGCTTGCGCGTGCTGGTCTTGACGGCGGGCTTGGTCTCGACGGTTGCCTCCGCCTTGGACTCTGCAGGCGTCTCCTCGACCTTGGATGCCGGCTTTGCGGCTGACTTGGTCGTGGCGGCCTTCGTGGTCGTCGACTTCGTTGCCGTGGTCTTCTTTGCTGACGTTGCCTTCTTGGCGGTCGCGGTCGTCTTCTTAGTAGCGGTCTTGGCCGGTGCCTTGACGGCGGGCTTGACCTCGACGGCGGCCTCTGCCTTTACCTCGGGAGCAGCCTCGGCCTTCTTGGAAGCGGCGGTCGTGCGCTTGCGTGTGGTCGTTGCCTTGGCAGCAGTCGTCTTTGCTGCGGCGGTCTTGGTGGCGGTAGCCTTTGTTGTCGTAGCCTTCTTGGCCGTCGTCTTGCGGGTCGTGGTCTTCTTAGCTGCGGGCTTTGCAGCGGGCTTGACCTCGGCCTTTGCCTCAGAAGCAACCTCAGCCTTCACCTCAGGCTCGGCCTTTGCGGGCTCAGCTTCATCCAGCTTCTCCTCGGCCTTGGGCTCCTCAGCGGCCACCGGCTCAGCAACAGCCTCTGGCTCGTCGACAACAGTCGCCGGCCTCTCAATCTCCGGATGCATAAAGAAGTACAGGTCCAGATACTTATCGGCCGAGCGCGTCCAACTAAAGTCTTGGCTCATGGCCTGCGTGACCAGCTGGTTCCAGGCTTTGCGGTTATCCCAGAACAGACGCGCCGCGCGGAATACGGCATCGCCCATCTCGTCGCCGTTAAAGTTGCTAAACGAGAAGCCCGTGCCCTCTCCGGTAAACTCGTTATACGGGATCACCGTGTCCTTCAGGCCACCGGTTTCGCGCACGATGGGCAGGGTGCCGTAGCGCATGGCGATAATCTGCGACAGGCCGCAGGGCTCAAACTTCGAAGGCATCAGGAACATGTCGGCGGCGGCGTACATGCGCTGCGACAACGCGGGATCGAACTCGATGCGCGCGGCCATGGTGCCGGGGTACTTGTCCTGGAAGTAGCGTAGACCGTCCTCGTAGTCGCGGTCGCCGGTGCCCAGCACCGCCACCTGCACGCCGCCGGCCAGGATGCGGTCGAGTGCGTACATGACCAGGTCCATGCCTTTCTGACGCGTCAGGCGCGTGACCATGACCATAAGCGGACGGTCGTCGCGAACCTCGAGCCCCAGCTCTTCCTGCAGCTTGGCCTTGCACACGGCCTTGCCAGAGCGGTCCTCGACGGTGTAGTTGGCGGCAATGCGCTTGTCGGTCGCCGGGTCAAAGCCCGCAACGTCAATGCCGTTGAGGATGCCCTGCAGCGCGTAGGAGCGCTCTCGCAGAACGCCGTCCAGGCCCTCGCCAAATTCGGGCGTCTGGATTTCGTTGGCATAGGTGGGGCTTACCGTAGTGATGGCGTCGGCATAGCGCAGGGCGCCCAGCATGTAGTTGATGCTGCAGGCGTCGCAACGCAACTGCGAGGCGGCCGCAGGAATATGCGCCACACCCAGGATGTCCTCCATCACGGTGTCGCTAAACTGGCCCTGGAACGCCACGTTGTGGATCGAGAACACGGTCTTGACGCGGTCGTAGAGCGGCAGGCCCTGGTAGAACTCGCGCAAGAACACGGGCGCCAGTGCCGTCTGCCAGTCGTTGCAGTGCAGGATGTCGCACTCAAAGCCGGCCGGCAGGTGCTGCAGGCTCTCGGTAATGGCCTTGGAGAAGAACGCGAAGCGCTCGCCGTCGTCGAAGAAGCCGTACGGGTAGTCGCGCGCAAAGTAGCGCTCGTTGTCCACGAACATATAGGTGACGCCGTCGTGCTCGAGCTTCTCCAGCCCGCAGTACTCATTGCGCCATCCCAGGCTCACGTAAAAGTCGGCAAAGTGCTCCATCTGCGCCTTGTACTCTTCCTTGATGGTGGCGTACTTGGGCACCATCACGATGACTTCGGCGCCGGCGCGCACGAGCGCCGCAGGCAGCGAGCCCGCCACGTCGCCCAGGCCACCGGTCTTAACAAACGGTGCGCACTCGGCCGAGGCAAACACGATCTGCATCTTTTTGCTGGAATCTGCCATATTGTCTCCCATGTTGCAATTCGAGAATAGCCGCCTGGCGCTAACCGGGCGGCTATTCTACCTGTTACGAGCGATGTTGCGGTGCCAACGTTAACGTACGATGGTGGTGTCGGAAGTTAACGGAGCCTTGCCCAGCACCAGGATGTTCTCGGGCGTGCCGCGAAGCTCGGTGTTGGTGGGAACCACGTTGTTCTTGTCCAGAATGGCGTTCTCAACGCGTGCGCCGCTCTTGATGACACAGCTCTGGTTGATGATCGAGTTGGTCACCGAGGCGCCCTCCTCGACCACGACGCCGCGCGACAGGATCGAGTTGCGCACGGTGCCCTTGATGATACAGCCGGCCGAGATGATCGAGTTGCACGCGTGGCTGCCGGTCGCATAGCGCGAAGGCGGCACGTCGTGAGCCTTGGTCAGGATCGGGCGCTCGGGGTCAAAGAGCTGGTCGGCCACGGTTTGGTCAAGCAGGTCCATGCTGCGGCGATACAGCGACTTCTCACTAAACACGCCCACGACCTCGCCCTTGTACTCGTAGCTGCACACGTCGATGTTGCCAAAGTCGCCCTGGAGTGCCTCGAGCAGGTCCAGATAGTCGGCGGCCTGGTAGTGGTCGATAATCTCGAGCAGCGTCTCGCGGTTGACGATGCAGCAGTCCATAGAGGCGTTGTCGCCGTACGCGACGCCAGCGCTCACGCCCGTCAGGCGACCGTTCTCGTTAATCTCGAGTTTGGTCTCGTCATCGACGTTGCGCGTGGCCTTGCAGTACACCACGGTCATCTGGGCACCGGAGTTCTCGTGCGCGTCGATGATGGTGTTGAGATCCATGTTAAAGATGATGTTGGTGCCCATCATCACAACATAGGGCTTGTCCGAGCGCTGGAACAGCGTCTTGTTGGAGATGATGTCGCGCAGCAGGAAGCGCATGCCGCCCTTGGTGGTGCCATACGCGTTGCCGGGCACCATGAACAGGCCGCCCTTCTTGCGGTCCAGGCCCCAGTCCTTGCCCGAGCCAACGTGGTCGATCAGCGAGCGGTAGTTGCCCGGCATGACGACGCCGACGGTCTTAATGCCGGCATTCATCATGTTGGACAGCGGAAAGTCGATCAGGCGGTAGCGGCCCAAAAAGGGAACGGACGCGATGGGGCGGTCCTTGAGCAGGACGCTGCCGTAGCTCGAAGAGTAGTTAGCGGTGATATAACCGATGGCCTTGCGATTGATCATCGGATCATTCCCCCTTCCCGATAACGACGTCATTTCCAACGACGGCCGTATCCTTGGTGGTATCGACAGAGCCGAGCTTCACGCCCTCTTCGACCGTGGAGTTCTCGCCCAAAATAGCGCGGCAGATGTGCGCGCCGCTCTTAACGTGCGCACCCGGCAGCAGCACGGAGTCCTCGACCACGGCGCGCTCCTCGATGATGACATCGGTCGAAAGGATCGAGTGGCGAGCGGTGCCGTAGATCTTGCAGCCGTTGGAGACCAGGCAGTCGTCCAGGCGGCCGTCCGGGCCAATGTAGTGCGGCGGACGCGTGGTGATGTTGGACATGATGGGGAAGTGCTTGTCAAACAGATCGAACTCGGGGTTGTTGCCCAGCAGGTCCATCGAGGTCTCGTGGAAGCTGGCGATGGTGCCGACGTCCTTCCAAAAGCCGTGGAACTCGTAGCTGTACAGGCGCTTGCCCTCGCCGAGCAGTTTGGGGATGATGTCCTTGCCAAAGTCGTGGCTCGAGCGCTGGTCCAGAGCGTCCTCTTCGAGCGCCTCGATCAGCACGTCGGCCGAGAAGATGTAGATGCCCATGGATGCGAGATTCGAATCGGGCTTATCGGGCTTCTCGGTGAACTTGGTGATGCGGCCGTCCTCGGGGTCGGTGGTCAGGATGCCAAAGCGGCTGGCCTCTTCCCACGGCACGGGCATAACGCTCACCGTGAGGTCGGCGTTGTTCTCAATGTGCGTCTTGAGCATCTTGCGGTAGTCCATGCGATACAGGTGATCGCCCGAAAGAATCAGGACGTACTTGGGGTCGTTGGCTTTGATGTAGTCGAGGTTCTGCGTAATGGCGTCGGCCGTGCCCGCATACCAGGCGCCGCCGGTCTGCGTCTCGTACGGCGGCAGGATCGATACGCCGCCGTCACGGCTGTCCAGATCCCAGGCCTCGCCGGAGCCCACATAGGCATGCAGCAGGTAGGGACGGTACTGCGTCAGAACGCCCACCGTGTCGATGCCCGAGTTGGAGCAGTTGGACAGCGAAAAGTCGATAATGCGGAACTTGCCACCAAAGCTAACCGCCGGCTTAGCGATCTTTTGGGTGAGTGCCCCCAATCGGCTGCCCTGTCCTCCTGCGAGGAGCATCGCGATGCATTCTTTCTTACTCATCGATTTCTCCTTCTGTCATCGATGTTCCTAAACCCATTAGCAACGGGCGCGACGTGACGTCACGCCCGTCGAGTAATGCCGTGCTGGCATAGGGGAGCTCGCGCGCCTTTACGCGTGCCAGATCTCGTCGCGGTACTCGCGAATGGTGCGGTCGCTCGAGAACCATCCGCTCGAGGCGGTGTTGAGCAGAGCCTTGCGGTTCCAGGTCTCCTGGTCGCCGTAGCTGCCGGTGAGCTTCTCCCACGCATCCACGTAGCTGCGGAAGTCTGCCATGACCAGGTCGGGGTCGTTGTTGTTCATGAGCTCGTTGTAAATGCTCTCAAAGTTGCCCGAAAGGCCGGCAAACGTGTTGCCCTTGAGCTCGTCCATCACGCGGCCCAGGCGCTCGCGATCGCCGTTGAGGGTATCCCACGCAAAGTAGCTGTTCGACGCCCAGAGCTGCTCGACCTCGGGGGCGGTCAGACCAAAGATGGCCTCGTTCTCGCGGCCGGCCAGGTCGGCGATCTCGATGTTGGCGCCGTCGAGGGTGCCCAGCGTAATGGCGCCGTTCATCATGAGCTTCATGTTGGACGTGCCCGAGGCCTCCTTGCCGGCCGTGGAGATCTGCTCCGAGATCTCGGCGGCGGGGTAGATGAGCTGGGCGTTGCTCACGCGGAAGTTGGGGATAAAGCAGACCTTCATAACCTCGTTCACGCGCGGGTCATTGTTTATGACGTCGGCCACGGAGTTAATGAGGCGGATGGTCTCCTTGGCAAAGGTGTAGCTCGAGGCAGCCTTGCCGCTAAAGATGAAGGTCGTCGGCGTCACGTGGAAATTGGGATCGGCGATGCGACGGTTGTAGATGTCCATCACCTTCATGATGTTCATGAGCTGGCGCTTGTAGGCGTGGAAGCGCTTCACCTGGACATCGAAGACGGTGTTGGGGTCAATGACCAGACCGGTCTCGGCCTTAACGTAGGCGGCCAGGCGCTCCTTGTTGGCGCGCTTGGAGGCACCCACGGCCTTCAGGAGCTCGGTGTCGTTCTGGAACTCCTTGAGCTTCTCCAGCTCAAAGGCGTCCTTCAGCCAGCCGTCGCCAATGGCCTCGGTCACGAGCTTGGCGTAGGTGGGGTTGGCCTCGGCAAAGAAGCGACGGTGCGAGATGCCGTTGGTCTTGTTGTTGAACTTTTCGGGCGTCAGGGCATAGAAGTCCTTGAGCACGATGTTCTTAATGATGTCGGAGTGGATCTTGGCCACGCCGTTGACGCTGTGGCTGCAGATCACGGACAGGTTGGCCATGCGAATCTCGCCGTCCCACAGGATGGCGGTCTGGCGCAGACGCTCCTGCCAGCCCTCCTGCGTGGTGTCGAACGACTCGTGCCAACGACGGCTGATCTCGTCGATGATCTGGTACACACGGGGGAGGAGCTTGGAGAACATGCCGATGGGCCACTTCTCCAGGGCCTCGGGCAGGATGGTGTGGTTGGTGTAGCTCACGACCTGCGTCACGATGTTCCAGGCGTCGTCCCACTCGAGCTTCTTCTCGTCGATGAGGATACGCATGAGCTCGGGACCGCACATGGCGGGGTGCGTGTCGTTGGTGTGGATGGCCACAAACTGCGGCAGCAGCTCCCAGTTCTCGCCGTGCTCCTTCTCAAAGGTGTCGAGCAGGCTGTAGATGCCGGCCGAGACAAACAGGTACTCCTGCTTCAGGCGCAGCAGGCGGCCGTGCTCGCCGGCGTCGTTGGGGTAGAGGATGGCGCTGATGGCCTCGGCCTCGGCGCGCTCGGCGTCGGCCAGGGCATAGTCGCCGCGGTTGAAGGCCTCAAGGTCAAAGTGCTCCTCGACCGGCTCGGCGGCCCAGACGCGCAGCTTGTTGACGGTCTCGCCGGCATAGCCCACGACGGGGATGTCATAAGGGACGGCCAGGATATCCTGCGTGTCCACCGTGCGGTAGAACGTGCGGCCGTTCTCCTCAAAGCCCTCAACGTGGCCACCAAACTTGATGGTCACGGCCTTGTCCTGACGGCGGACCTCCCAGGGATAGCCGTGGGTGAGCCACTCGTCGGTAGCCTCGACCTGGCTGCCGTTGACGATCTCCTGCTTAAACAGGCCGTAGCGGTAGCGCATACCGTTGCCGTAGCCGGCAATGCCCTCGGCTGCCATGGAATCCAGGAAGCACGCGGCCAGACGGCCCAGACCGCCATTGCCCAGCGCCGGATCGGGCTCCTGGTTCTCGATGACGGACAGGTCAAAGCCCATGTCGTCGAGTGCCTCGGCGACCATGTCGCGCACGCCAAAGTTGAGCAGGTAGTTGTCGAGCAGGCGGCCGATCAAAAACTCGATCGAGAAGTAGTACACGCGCTTCTTGCCCTCAGCGGTGACGCGGGCGTCGCTCTTGGTAGCAACGGTGCGGGCCTTTTCGGCCACGAGCTTGGCCAGGGCGTTAAAGCGGTCGAGGTCGCTGGCGGCCTCGACGCTCTTGCCGCTGATGCTCATGACGGCATCGCGATAGAGCTCGGTAAACTCCTGCTTGTTGTCGAAGATCTTATTCATACGTTCCTTTCCCCCGGGGATGTTTCTCCCGGAACGGTTATGACTTGTATCCTACGCCCTCACGGGGCGGGTAATTACAGTGGTAACGCCTTTGTTACGCTTTCTTGGCAGGAGCCTTAACAGCAGCTGCCTTGGCCTTGGGAGCAGCCTTTTTGGTGATTGCCTTCTTGGCCGTGCTGGACTTGGCCGAAGCCTTGGCAGCGGGCTTGGCAGCCTTCGCCTTGGTCGGAGCCTTCTTAGCAGCCGCGGCCTTGGGCTTCACCGAGGACGCACGCTTGCGCGTTGCCTTCTTGGGAGCCTCGACCACGGGCGGTTTATAGCTACTGGGACCGCGGCGCTTAAGCACCACGCCAGCCAGACCGGGCACCTTAATCTCGATGGAGTCCATCTGCCCGTTCCAGGGATAGGGCTCGCTCGAGCAGGTGTAGGGCTCCTCGCCGGCATAGCCGCTGCCGCCAAACTCGGGACGGTCGGAATCAAAGATGACCTCCCAGTCACCCTCGCGCGGCACGCCCACGCGGAAGCTCTCGTAGCTCGCCGGGTCAAAATTGATCAGGATCACCAGGTCGTCATCGACGTCCTCGCCCTGACGCACAAAGCTCACGATGGACTGCTTGGAGTTGTCTGCGTCGATCCAAGTGAAGCCGTCGTCGGTGTAGCCGCGCTCGTACAGGGCGGGCTCGGCGGTGTAAAGGTGGTTAAGCGCCTTGATAAACGCCTGATGATGACGGTGGGTCTCGTACTCCTCGGTCAGGAACCATTGGATGGACTCGTAGTAGCGCCACTCAATAAACTGGCCGATCTCGTTGCCCATAAAGTTGAGCTTAGCGCCGGGGTGCGTCATCTGGTAGAAAGCCAGCGTGCGCAGGCCGGCAAACTGGCGCCACCAGTCGCCCGGCATGCGGCCGATGAGCGAGCACTTGCCGTGCACGACCTCGTCGTGGCTCAGCGGGCAAATGAAGTTCTCGGTAAAGGCATACATGATGGAGAACGTCAGTAACCCGTGGTTGCCGGGGCGCCACGGAAAATCGGTCTGCATGTAGTGCAGGGTGTCGTTCATCCAGCCCATGTCCCACTTGTAGTGGAACCCCAGGCCGCCGTCCTGCGGCGGATAGGTCACGAGCGGCCACGCAGTGGACTCCTCGGCCATCATCATCACGTCGGGGTAGTGGGCCTCCACGGCGCAGTTGACCTGACGGATAAACGCGCTGGCGTCCAGGTCCTCCTCGGTACCGTATTTGTTGAACTTCTTTTGGCCGGGATCGTCAATGCCAAAGTTGAGGTACAGCATGCTGGACACGCCGTCCATGCGAATGCCGTCCACGTGGAAGTTCTCAAGCCAGTACAGCACGTTGGAGACCAGGAAGGAGCGGACCTCGCCGCGGGCGAAGTCAAACTTGTGCGTGCCCCAGTTGGGGTGAATCTCGTGCTCAAACAGCATGTGGCCGTTAAAGGTGGCAAGGCCGTGGGAGTCGGCGCAAAAACCGCCGGGTACCCAGTCCATGATCACGCCGATGCCCGCCTCGTGGCACGCATCGATAAAGTGCATGAGCTGCTGCGGGTTGCCGTAGCGCGACGTGGCAGCGTAGTATCCGGTCGTCTGGTAGCCCCAGGAGCCGTCAAAGGGATGCTCCATGAGCGGCATGACCTCGATGTGCGTGTAGCCCATGTCGCGTACGTAGTCCACGAGCTCCACCGACAGGTCGTCGTAGGTGTAGAACTCGCCGCGCTGGGCGGGGAAGGGATCCATGGGGCCGGGATAGTTGCCGTACTCGTCGGGCTCGCCCTGCGGCGCGTCGCCGTGGCGCTTCCACGAGCCAATATGCACCTCGTAGATGTTAAGCGGCTGCGACATGTGGTTGTGGCTGGCGCGGCGCTTAAGCCACGCGGCATCGTTCCACTTGTAGCCATCGAGGGTCCACAGCACGCTGGCGGTACCCGGAGGGCACTCGGCCTTAAAGGCGTATGGATCGGCCTTGTAGAGCTTTTCGCCCTCGTTGGTCTCGATGAGATATTTATAGAGCTGGCCCTGCTCGGCGCCAGGAATAAAGCCTTCCCAAATAGCGCTCGTATGTACGGGCACCAGCGGGTTTGCTTGCTCATCCCAGTCGTTAAATTCTCCAATGACATGGACACTCTTTACGTCGGGCGCCCAAACGCAAAAACGCCAGCCGCGCGTACGGTTCTGCGTGTCGGGGTGCGCGCCCATCTTTTCCCAGCTGCGCTCCCACGTGCCAATGCCAAACAGATAAACATCGTCCTTGGTGAGCTCCGGTGCGTGCGGGGCGGCTTTACGGGTTGCGGGCTTTTTAGCCGTTGGCTTTAGCTTTGTATCGCTCACGTTTGATCCCATCATGACGCGGCAGCGTGTTGCCTTGGTGACTAGATGCGAAAGGTCCAAGGCTGCACGAATCGAAGGGACGGCGAAGTTTCTGTGATTCGTTCCACCTCGCGTGCTCGGTGGAACTTTCGGCAGAAACTACGATAACACCTGTACGTTAGTTTTATGTACGAAAGCGGATTTGCGGGGGCGTTTAATCGGTAAGCGACATGTTTATACCACTGGCAGAATTACCGTGGTAAAACTCTTGACAGTTTTATCAATTTGGGTTTCAAAATTGTCTGTCTGACGTTTGGTAAAACGTTTTTAGCAGGATGTTTACTATTTGATATCGAAAGGTACGTTTATGTCCCATACCGCCGCTCCCAAGGTTGCTTTTATTTTCGATTGCGACGGCACGCTGGTTAATAGCACCCCCGTTTGGGCTTATTCGCAGCCCGAGTTATTGCACCGCCATGGGATAGATGTGACCGTGGACGATTTTGCCCAATTTGAGCATCTTTCGCTCGAGGACGAGTGCCAGGCCTACCACGACACGTGGGGTATTGGCACGGATGGCGAGGAGCTGTATCGCGAGCTGAGTGAAATCCTTATCGACGGTTATTCCAAGGTGCCGCCGCGCGATGGGCTGCTGGCATTTTTGGAGCAGGCGAAGGCGGCCGGCATCGCCATGTGTGTGGCTACTTCTACGCCGGCCGAGCTGGTCGGGTCTGCGCTTGCCGGCGCCGGACTCGATCGCTACATGGAGTTTGTTACGACGACGGGTGAGGCCGGACGGTCCAAGCAGTTCCCCGATGTGTACGAGCTGGCGCTGAGCCGTCTGGAGGAGCGCCATGGGCATGCGTTTGAGCGCGCCTGGGTATTTGAGGACGCTGTTTTTGGCCTTAAGAGCTCAGGCGCCGCTGGCTTTAAGCGCGTGGGTATCTATGACCCGCATGGGCGCATGGAGCGCGACGAGGTTCGTGCCAACTGCGAGATCTTTATCGATAGCTACGAGGAGCTGGATCTGGCCCGCGTGTTGGAGTTTGAGGGGTAGGCGAGGGCTGTGTCGGACAAGGTATTAGTGGTCTGCGGCTCGCCCGTGGTGGCGAGTGCGGATCTGCTGCGCCAGCTGGCGGGAGAGTGCGAACGCGTTGTGGCCGTGGACCGCGGGCTCGATGCGCTGCTGAGCGCCGGGCTGGGCTGCGACGTCTACGTAGGCGACGCCGATACCGTGAGCGATGCCGGCCGCGCGCTGGTGGATGCTGCCGAGGACTTTGAAGTAGAGCGCCATGACCCCTACAAGGACTATACCGACCTGGCGCTGTCGCTCGATTCCGTTCGTCGTCGCTGGCCGGGTGCCGAGGTGATTGCGACCTGTGCCTCCGGCGGCCGCCCCGACATGGCACTGAGCGTGTTGGGTTTGCTTGCCGGTTACGAGGATGCTCCCGTCTGGGTCGAGGAAGACAAGGTTGTCGCCCGTATTCTTCACGCAGGTGAATCGTGGACCATCGAGGGCTCCGAGGGCAAAACCTTCTCCATTATCGCTATAGCCCCCAACACCGTAGTCAGCGAGCATGGCCTAGAGTGGGAACTAGACCACGCCTTCTTGGGTTTACTAGCCGACACCGGCATCAGCAACGTCGTAAGAAGGACAGCAACAATAACCGTCCACCAGGGAGTAGCAATCGGTTATTTATACCGTGCGTGAGGAAAACCCCTAAGCAGAGCAACAAACTCAAAATTCCCTCTTGCAACACCTGCGACTTTCCCCTATAGTATCACTCCGTCACGGGGGCGTAGCTCAGCTGGGAGAGCGCTTGACTGGCAGTCAAGAGGTCAGGGGTTCGATCCCCCTCGTCTCCACCATCGTGAATTTAAAGTCACTCGATTGAGTGGCTTTTTTATTTTCAAGCTCCCCAACAAGCTGCACCCAAAAAAGTTGCGCAATAACCCGCTATTTTTGTAAATAGATATGTTGTCCAGTACTACCTAAATTGTTTCCTATAAACCCTTGTGCTAGGATACTTCAAGTCACATGAGTTCAACTGTGCCGCAGGTTCCACTAAACCACAAAGCGCAGGGTCGATCAGCATCCGGCCGTAACGGCGGTGCCAGAAAAGCCACGAGCTCCAATAATATGCTAAACGCAGCAGTTCTCAGCTGTTTGCGTGCGGTTCAGTTTTTTACTTGCTTGACTGGTTCGCACGCTGCCAGCTGAGGTTGTAGTTTAATTTGTTATACACGCCTGCAATCTCAGCGCTGCTTTTATACATACCGTTCACGGTGGGGCAGAGCCACGTGCTTGTCTAACTGGGCTCAGGGTTTGAATATGGAGCGCCTTCGCGCACAAGCGCCCTGGCGTAGCCATACCCAAACCCCGTGAGCCATACGTAAGACAGCAAGGGGGTGGTGCTCGTGTGGTATGTGATCCAAGTCACTAACGGTCGCGAAGACGTTATGCGCGAGCGCATCGAGCGCATGGTGCCGGCTGGCGTCATGCAGGAGCTCTTTTATCCCCAATATCAAACCGAGATCAAGCTACACCGCGAATGGGTCAGCACGACCAAGCCGCTCTTTCCCGGTTATCTCATTTGCGATACGGCGGATCCGCGCACCGTGCAACAGTATTTGCTGCGCATGGACGACTTTGCCCGGGTGCTTTCCCAGGACGGTCGGTTTGTGCCGCTGGCAAAAGAAGAGACCCAGCTCATTGGCAGTTTTACCAATAGGGGAGACCGCGTGGTGCCCATGAGCGAGGCTCTAAAGGATGGAGACCAGGTCGTAGTAACGGCAGGCCCGCTGCTGGGGCACGAGGCCCTTATCAAAACCATTAACAGACGCAAGAGCACTGCCTTTTTGGAGCTCGACTTGTGCGGCCGACGCGTAACCACCCGCGTTGGCCTTGCGGTGCTTTCAAAAGAGCAGCGCGTTATGCGCAATCACAGAAGAGCGATCGCCTAGCTGCAAGCTCGCAAGCGGACGACCGAAGGCAAAAAGTATCGGGGGAGGGGCTCTTGGAGCCTACGATGATGACCATGGCACAGGGCGCGCGGGAGACGCGCACGGCCGCCACGGCGAATTCCGTCACTGCCGCAGCCGGTGCTGCGGGGGATTACCTTACAAACGAAGAAGCGTACAAGATGCTGCGCGGTGACAACTCCGGCGTGAAGCCCGAGCTTGGGCACAGGCTCTACCGCGTTGTTAAGCGTACGGTGGACATTGTCGCCGCCGGCGGAGCCCTGGTGTTGCTCTTTATTCCCGGGGTAATTCTGAGCGTGATCATTTGCATAAAGAGCCCGGGCGCCAGCCCCCTATATTCACAGTGGCGCGTGGGCCGCGTGCGCAAAGACGGCACGTTCTACCTGTTTAAGATCTACAAGTTCCGCAGCATGGTTCCCAACGCAGACCAAATGCTCAAGGACTTGCAGGCCCAAAACGAGGCCACTGGCCCCATGTTTAAAATGAAGCACGACCCGCGCATTATTCCCGGTGTGGGTAACTTCATTCGCAAGCACAGCATCGACGAGCTGCCCCAGCTCATCAACGTGTTCTTGGGCCAAATGAACCTCATTGGCCCGCGCCCCGGCCTGCCGCGCGAGGTTGCCCTGTACAGCGAGCACGACATGAAGCGCCTGGCGGTAAAACCCGGCTGCAGCGGTCCTTGGCAGGTAATGGGCCGCAGCTACCTGGGCTTCAACGAAATGGTTGAGCTGGATCTTCGCTATATAGAGAATCGCAGCCTGCGCCAGGACCTGCGGTTGATATTCGGCACGCTGAAGACGATGTTCTCTGGGGAAGGTGCCGTGTAGCATGCGCATCGCCATGATAGGCCAAAAGAGAACGGGTTCGCGCGAGGGCGGCGTAGAAGTGGTGGTAGGCGAGCTTGCTCGCCGTATGGCAGACCTTGGTCACCAAGTAACCTGCTACGACCGTATGGGCGAAGGAGCTCCTTCCGAGCCCTACGAGAAGGATGGCTACCGCATCGTTCCCGTAAAGGCTCTGGACATCAAGGGGCTCTCTGCGCTCACGAGCAGCTTTGCCGCAACAAGGGCCGCCATCAAAGACGGGGCAGACGTAATTCACTATCACGCAGAGGGGCCGTGTGTCCCCCTTCGTTTTGCGCGTTCCGCGGACATCAGGACCGTGGCAACGATCCACGGCCTGGACTGGCAGCGTGCAAAATGGGGCGGCTTGGCTTCCAAGTACATCAAGTTCGGCGAGGCGACGGCGGCCAAGTGCGCGGATGCGCTCATCGTGCTTTCCCGGGGCAATCAGGAGTACTTCAAGGAGGCTTACGGCCGCGAGGCTACGCTCATTCCCAACGGCATCACTCCCGAGGCGGATCTTCCCGCGAAGGAGATCTCCGAGCGCTTGGGGCTCACCCAGGGCTCCTATGTCCTCTACCTCGGTCGCATTGTGCCCGAGAAGCGACCGGAACTGTTGGTGGAGGCGTACAAGCAGGTAAAGACGGATAAGCGCCTGGTTATCGCGGGCGACTCCTCCGATACGGACGACTACGCCGTGGCGCTCAAAGAGGCTGCCGCGTCCGACCCCCGCGCGCTCTTTACCGGCCACGTTGAGGGCAACCTGCTCTCCGAGCTGTACTCCAACGCGTATTGCTACGCGCTCCCCTCCGACGTTGAGGGCCTGCCCATGAGCTTGCTGGAGGCCATGTCTCACGGTGCGGCATGCGTTACCTCGGATATTCCCGAGTGCGCGGATGTTCTGCAGGGTTGCGGGCTCACGTTCCCACACGGAGACGCGGGGGCGCTGCGCGACGTGCTTGAAGGCCTGATAGCGGATTCTGCCCAAGCGGAGAGGCTGGGCGCCATGGCACGTGACCGCGCGATTAATGGCTATGACTGGAACAGCGTCGTCCAAAGGACGCTTGCTTTGTATGAGGGTGTTGCGTAATGAAGATCCTTCTTGTAAATAAGTTTCATTGGCGCAAGGGTGGAAGCGAGACGTACTACTTTGCTCTTGCCGATGGTCTTCGCGCTCTTGGGCATGAAGTTGCCTTCTTCAGCATGGAGGATGAGCGTAATGAGCCGACTGAGTGGTCGCGTTACTTTGTAACGAATCGCGACTATAACGGACCGAGCTCTATTGTCGATAAGGCGAAGGCCGCGCAGGCACTTGTGTATTCCAAAGAGGCGCGCGAGAAGTTCGATGCGCTGTGCCGTGAATTCCAGCCCGATGTAATCCATCTCAATCTCACTCATAGGCAGATTACGTTTTCCATCTTGGACGCTCCTTGGCTAAAGCAGCATCCAACGCCGGTTGTGTATACCTCGCACGACTTGATTCTTGCTTGCCCGAGCTATCTTATGCTTGATTCCGAGGGCAACGTTTGCGATTCGTGTCTCGGGGGTCATTTTGGCAATTGCCTTAAGAAGAAGTGCGTAAAGAGTTCGATCGCAAAAAGCGCGTTAGCGGTGGCTGAGGCGGAGTGGCTTAAACGGCACAAAACCTATTCACGTCTCGATCGCATCATCTGCCCGAGTGAGTTCATGCGGAACAAGTTTATTGAAGCGGGGCTTCCCGAGCGTCAGCTTGTCCTCATGCGGAATTTCCTGAATCCCGATTCGATGTCACGGGAAGTTGCCAACCAAAATAATGAAGATCCCTACATGCTGTATCTGGGACGCCTTTCTCGCGAGAAAGGCGTGTTAACGCTCGTGCATGCTTTTGAGAAGGCGGCACCGGTGATCCCTGATTGGCGTCTTGTTATTGCAGGCGATGGCCCTGAATGTGATGCTGTGAAGGTCAAAGTTTCCGCAATGCCAAACGAAATAAGCTCGAGGATTGAGCTGGTTGGATATAAAACCGGTGACGCCCTGCGCGGACTTGTGAATCGAGCCACTCTGGCGGCTGCGCCGTCAGAGTGGCTCGAGAACGCGCCATATGCGGTTCTCGAGGCACTCGCCGCGGGCAAGCCCGTTATCGGTACGAACATGGGCGGAATACCCGAGCTGGTACGTGAGGGTGAAACGGGCTTCCTGGCTGAAGCCCACGATGAGGCAGGACTCGCAGATGCAATCCGTAGGGGTGCGGCGGTGGCCGCCGATCCTGCGGCTTACGCCGCGATGAGCGCGCATTGCCGTTCATTCGTGGCAGAGAACTGTAATCAAGAGAAATACATCCGGAATCTCGTCTCCCTGTATCAAGAACTAATTGACCGGAAGGTGGTGGCCTAACCCATGGCCGAGAAGAAACTCAACGGAACCGTAATCGTAACGTACCGCTGCAACGCGCGCTGCACCATGTGCAACCGCTACAAGGCTCCCAGCCGTCCGGAGGAGGAGCTCTCCCTCGACGTGATCAAGAAGCTCCCGCGCATGTACTTCACCAACATCACCGGTGGCGAGCCCTTCATCAGGACCGACCTTGCGGATATCGTGCGCGAGCTGTACAAGAAGTCCGACCGCATCGTCATCTCCACCAACGGCTTCTTCACCGACCGCATCATCGCCCTTGCCGAGGAATTCCCCCAGGTGGGAATCCGCATCTCCATCGAGGGTCTGCAGCAGACCAACGATGAGATCCGCGGTCTCCAGAACGGCTTCAACCGCGGCTACGAGACGCTCAAGAAGCTCGTGGAAATGAAGCACCCGGACGTGGGCTTTGGCATGACGGTGCAGGATCGCAACGCTGCGGACTTGGTGCCGCTGTACAAGCTTTCCGACGAGCTCGGCATGGAGTTCGCCACCGCCAGCCTGCACAACAGCTTCTACTTTGTCGAGGCGAAGAACATCATCAAGGACCGTCCCATGGTGGCCCAGAACTTCGAGGACCTGGTAAACGAGCTCCTCAAGTCCAACGAGCCCAAGAAGTGGTTCCGCGCGTACTTCAACATGGGCCTCATCAACTACATCTATGGGCAGAAGCGCCTGCTCCCGTGCGATATGGCGTTCGACACGTTCTTCATCGACCCCTACGGCGACGTCATGCCCTGCAACGGCACCAAGGAGAAGCTCGTTATGGGCAACCTTAACGACGAGTCTTGGGATGAGCTGTGGGAGAGCGCCCAGGCCGAGAAAGTGCGCGGCTGCGTGCGCCACTGCGACCGCAACTGCTGGATGATCGGCTCCGCGTCTCCTGCCATGCACAAGTACATCTGGAAACCCGCGTCGTGGGTGCTGGCGCACAAGCTCAAGCCCGGCAAGAAGTTCGACATGCACGAGCTCCCCATCGTGCGCGACTACGAGTCGGGCAAGGTGACGAAGGAGGAGCTGGACGCTCTTTCCACCTGCGACATGCACGCCACGATCAACGACGGCCTTTCCGACGCAAGCCGAGCCGACGCGCACGTGTACGAGACTGAGGAGGCGCTGTAGTGCAGCCGGGTGGAAAAATCGAATGCAAAAATTCAGAAATAGCGGTTGCTCGATATCAATCGGAGGAAACACGTGAAAGTATCCTGCATAACCAGGCACGCAATCTCTAATTATGGCTCCCTGCTCCAGGCATATGCGACACAACGAGCGGTAGAGAGCTTGGGGCATGAGTTCGAGATTATGGACTATGTACCTGCTTGTGAGGACGTATCCCAGCAGGTGAGGACGCTTCTTTCGACAAAGCCGTCCTGGAACGGGAACCCGTTGAAGAAGTCTGTCTACAGACTTCTGATGGAGCCTGAGACAAGGGTGGCGGGCAAGCGGTTTGCGCGTGAGCGTTCCCAGCTGCTTAAGATGAGCCCTCACTATGCATCCCTGGAGGAGCTGAAGGCTAATCCGCCCAAGGCCGATGTCTATATGACTGGAAGCGATCAGGTGTGGGGTCCCATCAGCTCGGGCGCATACGACCTGTCATACGCGCTTGAGTTTGCTCCCGAGGGCGCAAGGCGCATCTCATATGCGGCAAGCTTTGGTAAGAAGAATATCCCGGATAGCGTGCGCCCCAGGTTTCTCGAGGACCTTCGAGCATATGAGGCCGTGTTCGTACGCGAGGATGCCGCGCGCGAGCAGCTTGCCTCGTGGGGCATAGAGGCCGGACAGGTTGTCGATCCCACGCTGCTGCTTGATGGCGAGGCGTGGAGAAGGATGGCGGCACCTGCCCCGAAGGGCGAATACATCCTCGTCTACCAGATTCACAGCGACCCGACGGTGGGGCAGTACGCCGTGAAGGTTGCCAAAAAGCTTGGCTTGCCCCTGATACGGATCTCCGCAAGCCTGCACCAGGCCTCACGCGAGGGCAAGTTCAAGTGGCTGCCGACGCTTGCTGAGTTTCTCTCGTATGTCGACAACGCAGCATGCCTAGTCACGGACTCGTTCCACGGTACGGCTTTTGCCATAAATCTCAATACGCCGCTGGTAGAAGTGCTGCCCAAGAACGGAACCTCGAGCAGGAACGTGAGTATTCTGCGACTCACGGACCTCACGGACAGAGTGCTTCAGAATCTAGATGATGTCGAGTTAGCATCCAAGCAGATTGACTTTGGTCGGGTCAACGATGTGATGGGTGCGGAGAGGGAGAAGTCCCTAGCGCAGCTCAAGAGCATGATTGAGGAGTAGGGCATTGTCAAACGTTGGCACTAGGACGGTATGCAAGAAGGATATGTGCGCTGGCTGTATGGCCTGCGTCGATTCATGCCGACATGGAGCGATTGCCATTGAGGATACGATTGAGGCGTATAACGCCCGTATTGATCCTACAAGGTGCGTGGGATGTGGACTGTGCGAGAAAACGTGTCCCCAGATGGTATCCCCATCTTCGTTGCGTCCTCTCGAGTGGCTACAGGGGTGGGCGAAAGATACATCGCTCAGAATGTCATCTTCGTCCGGGGGTCTGGCTACGGCCATCTCGGAGGCGTTTGTGGCGTCAAATGGATTAGTGTGTTCATGTGCACAGGAGGGCGGTGAGTTCCGGTTCCACCTCACTTCTGATGCGGATTACTTGAGGAGGGCCCAAGGCTCCAAATACGTCAAAAGCAATCCGCTTGGTGCGTACCGCGAGGTTAGGGAGGCCCTGCAAGGTGGTCAAAGGGTTCTCTTTATCGGTCTTCCTTGTCAGGTTGCTGCGATGCGTAACTTCGTTGGAAGCCGTTTAGCCGATTCCCTTTACACCATCGACCTTATCTGTCATGGTTCACCGTCCCCCAAGGTCCTGAGCCGATTCTTGGAAGAGACAGGTAACAACCTGTCTAATGAGCTGATACTGGACTTTCGAAAGAAAGTCCAGTTTCAGCTCCGCTATCGCGGAGCTGAAACTGTGGGTAGGACGGGTGTCCGCGATCGCTACTCGATTGCTTTCCTCTCGGGTTTACCGTATACGGAAGGCTGCTACTCCTGCCGCTACGCCAAGGGTGATCGTGTCTCCGATATTACGCTTGGCGATTCATGGGGTAGCGAGCTTTCTGATGAGGTCGCGAACGGGATATCCCTCGCACTTGTGCAGACAGACAAGGGTCGAGAACTGTTAGAAATGACGGACCTTGAGCTTTTGCCGGTTGATCCTGGTCTAGCTGTGGCCAACAATGAACAGCTTCAACGTCCTTCGACGAAGCCTATAGAAAGAAATACCTTTATGGACGGCTTTCGTAACGGGGTACGGGTTAACCGACTCGTTCTCAGGGCGAGGCCAAAAGACTGCGCCAAGTACTTGGTCAAGGATATACTGCTTGCACTGGGTTTGCTCAGGGGTTAACACATCGAGAGCGTTTGCTTTAGGCATTAATGATAAGGTAATCCATATGTTGAGTAATTCCGAGGTGCCAAAGTGCGTCGTATTAATGGCGTCATACAACGGCATCCCATTTATTTCAGAACAAATTGACAGCATTCTCTCGCAGGCTGAAGTTGACGTACGTCTTTTTGTCCGTGATGACGGGTCATCTGATGGTACTCGTGATCTTCTGCAGCGCTATGCAGATGAGGGCAGTCTGACTTTGTTAACAGGAGAAAACCTAGGACCTGCTTTAGGGTTTTTGACGTTGTTGCGGAATGCTCCCGAAGCTGATTACTATGCGTTTTCCGACCAAGATGATATTTGGGATAGCGATAAACTGATAACTGCGATTAAACAGCTTAAGAAGCAGGAGAATTTGGCTCTTTATCATTGCAATTCAAGACTTGTAGATTCAGCTGGTAATGAGATGGGCCGGTTAACCTATGGGCAACAAAGGTGCATATCTTATCGAGATAACGACCCTCTCAACCAGCTTTGCATTGGGTCACCTATGGGATGTACGCAAGTATTTGATAGGCGTATTTGGGAAGTTGTTTGCTTGCATGAGCTGCCCCATCCCGTCATCATGCATGATAAGCTGATAGCTAATCTATGCGTGCTGTTGGGTTATCGGATTGTTTTCGATGCTTCTCCTCATATGGGATATCGCCAGCATGGTCGTAATGTGGTCGGTGTGAGTACTGATTTACCATCTAAAGTGATTGAGAAAATCAATAGTTTTTGTCATCCGCGAGAGATTACTCTTGCAAAGCAAGTTACTGGACTTCTTTCAACTTATTCCGACTGCATTCTTCCTCCAGAGCGTGCTCTTGGAGAGTTGGTATCGAAAATGGACGCTTCTTTCATGGCTAGGTGCAGGGTTTCTTTCTCTTCGAGGCTGAATTTCGGCAGTCTACAAGAGGGCCTTTTCAATAGATCTCTCCTCTTGTTTGGGAAGCGATGATATGAGTAAAAGCATCCCCAAACCGCACAATAGTGGGTACGTCCTAGCGCTTGCCTTTTGCGACTATCTCAAGGACAAGACCGGCACCCCAAAGGCTATTATGGCGAGTCAGCAGGCCATGGCGTCGCACGGCATAAGTTACGTCTATCTCCACTCGGTTAAGAAGACCCTGTTCAGGGACGACCAGATGCTATTTTGCGAATTCGGGGTTACGGTCGACGGGGTGGAGGCTGGTGTTTTCAGTATTGCCCAGGTGTGCGAGGCCCTTTGCAGCTGGCAAAAAAGCGGCTTCAGCCTTCTTGAGCTTCATATCCACCACCTTCTGTACGTGAGCCTTGAGAAAGTCTCCGAACTGCTAAAAGTTACAGGCAAAACACCGGTCAGGGCCTTTCTCCACGACTATTACCTGTGTTGTACAAGCTATAACCTCCAAAATAGGAGCGGCTTTTGTGACAGCTCAAGGCTCGGCGACGCTCCCTGCGAGAAATGCCCCCACTTCAGTAACAGCCTTCGTGTGGAGTCGAAGATCCAAGGGCTGTTTGACTCCATCAAAAATCTCCGTTTTGTTGCACCTTCGACCTATACGAAGAATCGGTTTCTCTCATTCAGGCCCCAATACGAGGGCCTTGTTGATGTAATACCGCACCAAAAGCTGCTTGGAGAGTATCTGGGCAACAGACGTCCTCTGAACGCAGGGGAGCGCATCAGGGTTGCCTTTCTGGGGATGCCGAGGAAGACAAAGGGCTGGGAGACCTGGCTTCGCCTCGTATCTGCGGTCGATGAACAAGAGTACGAGTTCTTCGTCTTCAACAGCTCGAACGATATGTATCCAGGGATGAACAAGCGGTTTGTCGAATTTGATGAGAAGCACCCAAATGCCATGACCGACTCTCTCAGGGAGTGCGAGATTGCCATCGTTGTCATGTGGCCATCTTGCCCAGAGACCTATAGCTACACCTGTATGGAATCTTACTCCGCAAACGCTTATACGATTTCGAGTGCATGTGCAGGCAATGTCGCCGACTTTGTCGTTGAGCATGGGTCCGGTTTGGTGCTGAATAACGAGGAGGAGCTAATCGGGCTGTTTAGGGATAAGAGCCGGCTTATCAGGGAGGTCAATCGTTTCAGGAGCGGAAAGCCTGGTCCGCTCGATCTTGTCGATTCAGATGAGATCGTAGACCTGCTTCCATGCTCCTCGGTAGGTCTCAACACGGGAGTTCACATGCACACGAGGCTGATTGAACGTGTGCTGCTGGAGGTACTCAATGCAAGATCATAGGCATGCGAGGCTCGTTATAAATAAAGCGGAGGAGCGGGCTGGTCGAAGAGGTCGTTGGTATCTCCCTAATAAGCAAGGCGTTCTAACCGTTTGCATGGGTGACCTGGCGGATGCGACGATCGTTATAGGTATCTTGGCGCAGGTTTTCTTCCTTGAGTACTATGGTCTGGGGCGATACCTCAACTGGGTAATTACCGGCATGATTTGCGTGAGGGCGCTCTTCTCCGGATGGAAATATAGCGGTAGAGCGCTACTACTTGGGCTGATTACCGTTGCAGGGTGGCTGTCTGGTGCCCTCTTGGGTGGCAATATGGAAACGTTTAGGGCGAATATTTTGCTGCTCCTCTACCCGTTTGTCTATACGCTTTACTTCTTTCTTTTGGTCACTAACAAGAGGGATTTTCTTCTTGGACTCTTTGATGCAGGTTTTCCGGTCTTCAACGCCATATTGCTTCTCAATATGGCGATCATGTTTATCCAGTACTCTACCCATGGGATGATCGCTGCGACAACGAACGACATCAGTTACTTCGAGGACAATATCTCCGGCCTGTTCTCTTATGCGTCCGTCCATGCGGTGGCCCTTTACACTTCATTCGTCGTGCTCTACAACTTCGTCTGGATTAGGAGGCTTCGGGGTCCTCTCTGGCCATCCCTTGCCATCGCTTACAACGTCTGCCTTATCGTCCTGTCCTTCTATCTTGCGACACTCAACGATAATAACGCGCTCTTCATAATCCTTCCTCTCGTTTTAGTGATGTTCTGGCTTATTTCAGTCATGAGAGGAGAAGCGGATGTTTCGGGTCCCTTCTTTTGGCTTGTCGCCTTGTATTTTATCCTGACAATTGCATACGCCTTGGTGCCTGCGTTCCAGATCCTCGTGGATACGCAAGTGTTTGGTCTGTTCGATATGGTTGGCAGTTCAGCTTCCGTCGGTACTGCTGCCGACGGCAGTAACGAGAGGATTGCTATCATCGGCTTCGCTCTCTTGAGACCGGCTACATGGAGTCTCGGAGAGGGTCTTGGAGCCTCAAGCTTCTACGCGTCCGGGTTCATGTCGTTTAACCACTTTGGTCAAGCGGATATGGGGTCTTTCTTGATTCTCATGGGGGTTTGGGAGACGGCAGCGTATGTAGCGTTTTTCCACTCCGTGGTTAGTGAGTTTATGGAGCAGGAAAAAGGATCTAATGGCCGGATTGTTCGTTTGCTCCTTTTGCTAACAATTCTTATTACCTTTCTGTATACGCAGTGCTTTACAAGGGTGAACTGCTGCTTGTGCCTACTGCTGCTCTGTGGAGCGCTGGCTTGGTCGTGGAATTCCTCGGCTGCAGACTATTTGATTATTGATAGAGACGAAGAACAGGTTTGAACATGAAAATAGGCATTTCCACATTTACGCATGGGGACAACTATGGGCAGAGGCTCCAGAACCTTGCTGTCCAAGAAACTCTCAAACTCTCGGGTGCAGATGTCCTTACGTTCAGACAGAAGGACTCGAGATCTGCCAAATACAAGCTCAAGTCTTTGGCTTCGCTCATTCCAAAGGGGCTTGCCGTTGCCCACATCCAGAGGCATCGTTCGTTTGAGGATTTCAATTCCCGTAACATTTCCTTTAGCCGGGAGGTTATATCTGATTCCAACCCTCCACGTGACATTAAATCCTATGACTTTTTCGTTGCTGGGAGCGACCAAGTTTGGTCTCCGTATTCCCCTGACGCTAACTCCACTATGTTTCTCACGTTTTCGCCAAGAGAAAAGCGCATTGCTTTTTCGCCAAGCTTGGCAGCTCCGACGATTCCCGAGGAGAAGCGTGAGCTGTTCCACGGCTATTTCGACGGGTTTGATAGGCTGTCCGTTCGTGAGCAGAAGAGCGCCGAGCTTATAAACAGTCTGTACGGCTTAAAGGCCGAGGTGTTGATTGACCCAACACTGATGTTTGACGGCTCCTGGTGGGAAAGGTATGAAAAAGAGCCGCACTGCGGGCTTCCAAATGATTATGTATTGACGTACTTCCTCGGGAGTGCAGCTTACGAAGAGAGGGTTGCCGAAATCTGTGATTCACTTAGCTGCAAGAGGGTCGATTTACTAGGGGATGCGCGCTACTACGCCCTCGGGCCTTCAGAGTTCCTCTATGCCGTCCGTCACGCAAAGCTTGTAGCGACAGATTCATATCACGGATCAATTTTCTCGATCTTGTTCGGGAAGCCGCTGATTTATTGCCCTCGTGAGTCCACTGGTCCAGACATGAGCAGCCGATTCGACACGCTAGCCAGCGAGCTGGGTGTTTCTTTCGTTGAGCGGTCAATTCTTTCCGTATGTAATTCGGAACTGCTCGAGAGTGACTATTCAAAGGCGTATGACAGGTTGGCAGCTCAGAGGAAGATCGTTGTTGAATTCCTCGATAGATGTGGATTGAGCATTCCCTCGGAGGCCGCCCGTGGCTAGCCAGCGTAAGGCGGGCGCCCTCCTCGGCTACGCCAACATCCTCGCAAAGAACCTCGTCAACCTCGTCTACACGCCGATGCTACTGTCCTACGTGGGGCAGGCGGACTACGGCGTCTTCCAGAGCTCGAACTCCTTTGTCTTCTCGCTGACGCTCCTGTCCTTCGGCTTCTCCGAGGCCTACGTGCGCTTCTACACGCAGACGGTGGCGCACGGCGGCGAGCGCGACATCCGGCACCTGAACGGCATGTACCTCACGCTTTACGTCGCCGTCACAGCCGCGGCGGTCGCCCTCGGCATGAGCTTCTCCGCAAACGCCGGCGCGGTGTTCTCGGCCGGGTTCACCGAGGCGCAGGTCTCGCTCGCCCGGGAGCTGCTCGCCATCATGACGCTCAACGTCGCCTCGACGTTGTTCACCGTCGTGTTCAATTCCTACATCACGGCGCACGAGCGCTTCGTCTACCAGCAGACCAGGCAGCTCGTCACCACGCTTGCGACGCCGCTGTGCGCCTGGGCCCTGCTGGCCGCCGGTATGGGGCCCGTGGGCGTTGCCCTAGCACAGCTCGCGGTGAACCTCGTCCTGCTCGCCCTCAACGCGCGCTACGCCATCGTCGTGCTGGGCATGCGCTTCGAGCTCAGGGGTGCCGACTGGGGCGTCATGCGCGGCATCGCCGCCTTCAGTGCCTGGATCTTCGGTAACCAGGTCTGCGAGATGGTCAATCAGAGCGTGCCCAACATCATGCTGGGGGCCATCTCGGGCGCGACTGCGGTATCTCTGTTCGCGGTGGCCGTGAACATCCGCCAGGTCTTTTACTCGCTCTCCACCACGATGTCGAACGTCTTCATTCCGAAGGTCAACCGCATCGTCGCCACCTCGGACGACAACGCCGAGCTCACTCGCCTTATGACGCGCGTGGGCCGCTACCAGATGGTACTGTTTTGCTGGGTGTACGGAGGTTTCGCTATTCTCGGGAAGTTTTTCGTGACGAGGTGGGCGGGCCCGGGCTTCGCCGAGGCCTACTGGCTCGTGCTCGCCATGACGCTACCCGTCATGGTGCCCCTCTGTCAGAACGTCGGCATCGAGATCCAGAGGGCCAAGAACATGCACCACGCCAGGAGTCTCGTCTACCTTGCGATGGCGGTCGGGAACGTTGCCTTCACCGCCGCGGCCGCCCCGGCGCTGGGGCCGTGGGCCCCCGCGATCGCCTATGTCGTCAGCATCGTGCTCGGCAACGGACTGTGGATGAACTGGTACTACCAGAAGCGGGTCGGTCTCGACATGCTCTTTTTCTGGAAGCGGAACCTGCCGGTGCTGCTCGCCTGGGCTGCCGTCACCGTCGCCTGCCTCGCTGGCACGGCGGTCCTGCCCGTCAACGGATGGCCCGCGTTCCTCGAGTGGGGCGCCGTTTACAGCGCGCTTTTCGCCATAGCCCTTTGGCTCGCCGTCCTAACGAAGGACGAACGTATCGCGGTCGTCTCTCGTCTCCCGTTCCTTAGATAGGGTCCATCATGAATGATTCCGAGAAATCCCCGAGGGTCGTCTCGCTTGGCGACCGTTGCTGCGGCTGCGGCGCGTGCGCTGCCCGCTGCCCCAAGTCATGCATCTCCATGGAACCCGATGATTGTGGCTTCCTACACCCCACCGTCGACGCCTCCGGGTGCGTAGGCTGCGGGGCGTGCGACGCCGTATGCCCGGCGCTCAACGCCCCTGGGGAGGACGGGTGCGAGTTCGCCCTCTGGGCGAAGGCTCATGACGTCGGCTTGCTCGATAGATCGTCGTCGGGCGGCGTGTTCGGTCTACTCGCCGGTGACGCTCTCTCGCGCGGCGGTGTTGTGGCGGGCGCCGCGTGGACGGACGGTTGCCGCGAGCTTCGTCACGTGCTCGTGGAGGACAGGCCGGCGCTCGGCGCCGTTATGCGCTCGAAATACGTTCAGAGCGCGGTTGGCCGCGGCGTCTTCGAGGGCGTCCGCGCTGCCCTGCGTGAAGGCAGGCCGGCGCTCTTTGCCGGTACTGCATGCCAGGTGGCTGGCATGCGCTCATACCTGGGGAAACTCGCCGACTCTGACCTCTTCCTCGGCGTCGACGTCATCTGCCACGGTGTTCCGTCTCCAGAGCTCTGGTCGCGCTGGGTCGACTACCGTGGTGAGGCCTTCGGGTCGGACGTCTGCGACGTCAATATGCGGAGTAAGACAACCGGATGGTTGTCTTACTCCGCTATGTACAAGCACATAGCGGAGAAAGACAACACCGGGGACACCGAGTCCCAGATATTCGGCAAAGACTGGTACATGAAAGCGTTTCTGGCCAATGCGAGCCTTCGTTCGTCCTGTCTGGCATGTCCAGCAAAGCGCTCCAGCGGCGCCGATATCACGCTCGGTGATTTCTGGGGGTTCCAGAATACCCATCCCGAGGTCGACAACTCCAAGGGCGTATCTGCCGTCCTATGCAATACCGAGAAGGGCGTGCGGGCATTCGAGGCTATTTCTGGGCTTACTGCAAACGGTCCGGCGACGCTTGATGGGGTAATCGCGGGCAACCCTAGCCTCGTCCATTCTGTCACGCCTTATCCAAAGCGCGACGAGTTCTTGAACGACGTGTCTGCCGGGCTTTCCATCCCAGATCTCATGGACAAGTGGGATTTCCGTCCCACTCTCTGGCAGCGTGTCCGCGGCAAGCTTGGTGGTATTAAACGACGACTAAAGAGACTCGTTGGAAGGAGAGCCTAGATGGCCAAGGATCGCTACCTTCAAGCTCTTCGTGGGCTTGCGATTTCCGCAGTGGTGCTTATCCACTGTCTTCCTTAATGTGCCGCGTCGGTCGCCATTCGCCCATTCCTCAACTTTTCTGTTGCGTTGTTCTTGTTTTTATCCGGTGTTCTTACCGACGAGCGCAAATTTAATGCGGGGGGGGGTCTTCGACGCCGCATTAGCAAGGTTGCCGGACCTTATGCGTTCTGGAGCGTTATCTATCTTGCGGCGTTTCCCGCCCTTCATGGGCGTCTGGGTTTCTGGCGTTCGCCGTGGGCTCCGTATCGGCTCAGATGTACTATCTATTGGTCCATTCACAGCTTGTGCTGCTTACTCCGGTACTGTTCAGGCTCCTTTCACGGTATAGGTTCTTTGTCTATTGTGTGACACCGGCTTGCTTGCTTCTAAGGGAGCTCGCTGCCGTTGCCGGTATCGCATTGCCTCTAATACAGGTTTTCTGCCCCATGTGGCTCATCTTTTATGTTTTCGGTCTCGACTGGAGGCGTTGGGCTGCGCTCATTGAAGGACGAACCACTCAGCTTGTTGCAGTGCTCTTTATATTTTTAATAATTCAGGAGGTCGCAGGCTTCTGGTGGTATTTGACTGGCGATTTCAATATGGCCACAACTCAGCTTAAGCTCGGTTCTGCCGCGACCTCTTTAGCTGTGATCGCGCTTCTTATGGCGGTTCCGGGATCATTCAAGTCGCGATTATCTTCTACTTTGCTTGTTGACCTTGGGAACGCCTCTTTTGGAATCTACCTCTGCCATATACTTGTTCTCAAGGCCGTTTGGAAACTGCTTGGATTATTCGTCATTCCACTTGGTGTTTCGACATTTGCTGTTTGGGCGCTAACTCTTGCCGGATCTTATTCGCTTGTATCACTTTGCGGTCGTTATTTGCCCGAACGAATTCACATCATTGTGGGATTATAAATTGATTTTCGATACTGGCGCTTTTCATAGCGTTGAAGCAAAGTGAGTCCATTACCAACATTTGGCACGCGATCATCGGTGAAGATACCGGACTTCCTGTTTTCGAACGAGAAGATGACTTTTTACTCAAAATGGCTGATTGGATTAACCAACCTGAAATAACCGGAATCAATCTCCCTTGGTCGAGCATTGAAAAATGGAAGGGGCAATTCAGGTAGCCATATTCCGCAGTCATTACCTTGCCTATTTCGTTAAGAATGAGGGGGTTTAGCAAAATAGGATACCCAAGTCTTATTTATCACTCGATCTAAAGCGCATTTCGATTGTAGAGGACAGATTAAATGAAAGGCATCATCCTCGCCGGAGGTTCCGGCACGCGCCTGTACCCGCTCACGCTCGTCACCAGCAAGCAGCTGCTGCCGGTCTACGACAAGCCCATGATCTACTACCCGCTGTCCACGCTCATGCTGGCGGGCATCCGCGACATCCTGGTCATCTCCACACCGACCGACCTGCCCAACTTCGAGCGCCTGCTGGGCGACGGCTCCCGCTTCGGCGTCAGCCTCTCCTACGCCGAGCAGCCCTCGCCGGACGGCCTCGCGCAGGCCTTCACCATCGGCGAGGAGTTCATCGCCGGCGAGCCCTGCGCGCTCGTCCTCGGCGACAACATCTTCTACGGCAACGGCCTGTCGCGCCACCTGACGCGCGCCGTCCAGAACGCCGAGTCGGGCCGAGCCACGGTCTTCGGCTACCACGTGGACGACCCCGAGCGCTTCGGCGTCGTGGAGTTCGACCGCGGGGGGAGGGCCGTCTCCATCGAGGAGAAGCCCAAGCGCCCCAAGAGCTCCTACGCCGTCACCGGCCTGTACTTCTATCCGGGCGACGTGGCCTCCCGCGCCGCCGAGGTGAAGCCCTCCGCCCGCGGCGAGCTGGAGATCACCACGCTCAACCAGATGTACCTGGAGGACGGCCTGCTCTCGGTGGTGACGCTCGGGCGCGGCTACGCGTGGCTGGACACCGGCACCATGGAGTCGCTCCACGAGGCGGCGGAGTTCGTCCGCGCCGTCGAGCACTCCCAGGACCTGCCGGTCTCGGTGCCCGAGGAGATCGCCTGGGAGAACGGCTGGATCGACACGGCGCGGCTGGAGGAGGCGGCAGCGGCCTACGGCAAGTCGGTCTACGGGCAGCACCTCAAGAAGGTCGCCGCCGGCGAGATCGTCAACAGCCCGCGCGAGTACTAAACGGATGACAGGAGATAGAGATATGTCTGAAGAGCTCTTCGAGCCCAGGAACATCATCGTCACGGGCGGCTGCGGCTTCATCGGCAGCAACTTCGTGCACTACGTGGTCGACAATCACCCCGACGTGCACGTCACCGTCCTGGACAAGCTGACCTACGCCGGCAACCCCGAGAACATCGCGGGGCTGCCCTCCGACCGCGTGGAGCTCGTCGTGGGCGACATCTGCGACGCCGAGCTGCTGGACAGGCTGGTGCCGGGCCACGACGCGATCGTGCACTACGCCGCAGAGAGCCACAACGACAACTCCATCGCCGACCCGGAGCCGTTCCTGCGCACCAACGTGGAGGGCACCTTCCGCCTGCTGGAGGCCGTCCGCAAATACGGCATCCGCTACCACCACGTCTCCACCGACGAGGTCTACGGAGACCTGGCGCTCGACGACCCCGCCAAGTTCACCGAGGAGACGCCGTACAGGCCGTCCTCTCCGTACAGCTCCACCAAGGCGTCCTCCGACATGCTCGTGCGCGCCTGGACCCGCACCTACGGCCTGCGCGCCACGATCTCCAACTGCTCCAACAACTACGGCCCCTACCAGCACGTGGAGAAGTTCATCCCCAGGCAGATCACGAACATCATCGACGGCGTGCGCCCCAAGCTCTACGGCAAGGGCGAGAACGTCCGCGACTGGATCCACACCGAGGACCACAGCTCGGCCGTCTGGGACATCCTCACCAAGGGCCGCATGGGCGAGACCTACCTCATCGGCGCCGACGGGGAGAAGGACAACATCACGGTCCTGCGCATGATCCTCACGGCCATGGGACGCGACCCCGAGGACTTCGACTGGGTCGCCGACCGCCCCGGCCACGACCGCCGCTACGCCATCGACTCCACCAAGCTGCAGACCGAGCTCGGCTGGCGCCCGGCGCACACCGACTTCGCCGAGGGCCTCAGGGCCACCATCGACTGGTACGTGGCCAACGAGTCCTGGTGGCGCCCGGCCAAGGAGGCCACCGAGGCCCGCTACCGCGCGCAGGGGCAGTAGAGGTAGCAGCCCTTGCGAAACAAAGCGGGGTCCCGGACTAGCGCTCCGGACCCCGCTTTGTTTAGTGCGCAGTTGGCCGAATGTGTCCCTGAATGGCGGTTGGTTGGTGGAGCGTCGTGCGTCGTGTATTGTATTTCTTGCGCCTTTGCTTGTGGCCTTCCTCGCCATAAATACTGTGGTGATGCTATTCACCCAGTTGTACGCCTACGCGGACGAGCCCGGCGGGGACGTATACCTGCACGGCGATCTGATCTGGTGCGGCGAAACGCCCGAATGCAAGCAGTCGATGGCCATGTGCGGCGCAAGGTGGGGCTGCAGGTGAGGCTCGTGCCCAAGAGCAACACGAGGCGGCTCTCCTACGAGTGCTGGCAGGGTGCGCAAAATCTGCATCGACCCGGTGCGCTGCCCGCTGGCGCATGAGAAGTCCAGGCTCAAGAAGTACGACCGCGACCACGACTGCGACGGGACGTGGCTTGAGGGCATCCCCGACGGCAACGACCACTCGATCGAAGCAGTGAGGTTCGCAATTATGGACGACATCTTGCGTGGGTGAGGGCGCAGCGTGCTGCTTCTCCTCGCCACTGAAAGGCGCTAAAGGTTAATCTGCTGTCTTCTCCGTTGTCTTAGGATCAGCCTCCTCGCCCTGCTCGTCAGATACTCCCTTGAACTTCGCCATAACGTTTTTCTTTGTCTTGACAATCTTTGGACGCGCGGTCTCACGCCACCATTTTTCGACATGAGGCTTTGCCGCCTGAGCACCTTTCACCGCCAGAAAGCTAACGGCAATTACGGTAATCGCAGCAGCCGCCACCTTGCCACCGTTCGAATCGGAGGCATCATTGCCATCGCGCTGGCCGTCATCAAGACTGTCATCGCCATTTGCCGCAAGCGATGCCTCCCACTCTTCTCTCTGCCTTTTCTTTTCGGCGCGATTGGCTGCAACCGAATCGGAAATCTCACGTCTGCGTTCCGGGGAAAGCGGGCCAATTTCATTGAGGATTTCCTCTTTCCATGACGTGGAAACATAGCCAGCATGATTAGGGCTTCCGGTTTCCCAGTGCCTCTGCGTGGCATAAGGACGCCCCTTCTCGGTGACCCTATAATCTCCAGGTTCGCCTTCGAGGTAGCCTTCTTCCTTCAGCCAGACATTCACCTCCTCTGCGTTAAGCCCAACATCCCGCCCCAAGTATCTTGCTGACTTACGCATCGCAAGCCCCTTTCGCTTATCAACAGTATGGTAGTGTCGCGAATCATGATGTAGGGCTCGGTTCTCGAGGGTGGCCGCAGGCTGCTCGAGGAACCGAGAATCATCTAGAATGCCGTCATTCTAGCCTATGTCACGCCGCCTTCCTGCCGACAACGGGGTTACCGGCCGCGACGAGTGCGATGATCCCGGCCGCGTGCTCGGCGGCAGGGCCCTCGTAGGCAGGCGCGTTCACCTTGGCGCCCTCGACGGCCCTGCCGATGGGGTCTTCGTTGAACTGGCGGCGTCCGGCCCAGCCCTCGTCCATCTCTGAGAACACCGCTCCCATCATCCTGATGAGCGACTTCCTGCTGGGGAAGACCTGCACCACGCAGCCGCGGCGCTTGGGCTCGCGGTTGGCGCGCTACTGCACGTTGTTGGTGCGAAGTCTCACGTGGTGCTCGTAGGGGAAGTCGAGGTAGGCCAGCGCGTCGGCCTCGGCCTCTTCGAGCGCCTCGGACGCCTTGGGGCAGAACCCCTCGATCTGCTCGGTGGTCAGCTGGGTGCTCGAGTCCGGGCTCGCCGACCGCAGGGCCACGCGCGCCATTAGCGAGGGATGTGGTGATCGCGAGATACACGGTAGCGACCTTGGGCGCATGTGCGCGCTTCTGCAGGTTCGAGCGGAAGGAGATGAAGTGATTGGCGAAGACGTGAAATGGGCGTTGGGCATTGCGGTCACGGCGCTCGTGCTCATGGCGTTCCTGCTGCACGTGCCGTTCGCCCTGGTGCTGGGGCCGTGGAGGACTAGGGGGCGCGTCCGAGACCGGAACCCCCGCTGGAGGGACCGTCCGTTTTTTGTCCGGGCGAGCTGAGATGCTTTTATCACGATAAGCGCAGATGGGAAGCACATCACTGGTATGATTTGGGAAAGGAGGAAACAGATGAAAGTCCAAATCGGGACAGAGTACTGTGCGATGGAAATCGCCGAGTACGCCGTCAGCAGGCGATATCGCCACGACACGCCAATCAGCAATCTTCAGCTCCAGAAGATTCTTTACTTCCTGCAAGTCATACACGCGAGCGAGACCGGCGAGCTGCTATTCGCCGACCAGTTTGAGGCATGGCCCTACGGCCCGGTCATCAGAGATGTCTACGTTAAGTTCTCTGACTGCGGCGGCTTCCCGATAAAACGCGAGTTCGACACCGAGATAAATGATTCCATCCGCCCGTTTCTGGATGCGGGGGTGGACATGCTCGCCGAGAAATCCCCATGGGAGCTCGTCAGGATCTCACACGCCGAGGGGTCTCCGTGGGACGTCATCTACAACCAGAAGCGCCTACACAAGGGAATCATCCCAAATGAATTGATCATGCAGTGCGCTAGCGAGGTCTCTGAGTGACCGATGAAGACTACGCAAAGGCGGCCGAAAACTTCGAAAGGGCCCTCTCTCTGCTCACCAGCAAGATTGGGACTCTTTCGAAGCCACCCCTGAAAGTTCCCCCAATAAACGCAGGCAGCGACGACGCAGAGAAACGCAAGGCTCTCCGCGACATGCTCGAATCCCTCGCCAGCACGGATGATGCTGCGGTGCTCTCCCAGGATGACATCCGCCGAGCCTCGAACTTCTTCGTAAAGCTATATGGGGGGAGCGAGCCCTATCGCCATAGATATGCCGACATCTGCGACCTGGTATTCAATGCACTCGGGCAGTCCCCTGGGGACTTGGACGAAGGGGTCCCCTATTCGGTCAACTGCCTCGCCGAGAACATTCGCATCATCCATGACAACCTGACGAAACATGGATTTTGTGACCAGGCGAAAAGTGTCCTCAAACTCGCCGACCACATCGACCTGGAAAAGACGAGGCTGAGCCACGACATCGAACAGCAGCAGGCCATGCGCACATTCAAAGCGGCAATCGCCGAAGTGAAAGCGGAAAGGGACGAGGCGGACCAGAAACGCGCAGAGCTGGAAAGGGAGTTCGACGAGCGCCTCGACAAGACGAGGATGGAGTACATCGCGATCCTCGGCGTGTTCGCGGCGGTCGTGCTCGCCTTCAACGGCGGCGTCGGGTTCTCGACCTCCGCGATGGGCGCGCTCGGCATCGACGGCGGCATACGCGCCATCGTGCTCCTCGCCGCGCTCGTGGGCTTCGTGCTCATCAACACGGTCTGCATCCTGCTGGTCTTCATCTGGAAGATGTCCTTCAACCATCGGAATGTCGAGCTGGGAAAATGGCCGAGGAACTGTCTGATCGCCGCAGACGTCGTCCTCGTGGTCATCATGGCTGCGATGATGGCGCTCTCCCACCCTGGACTCAGGGGGCTCATCGGGCTGTAGCCCGAACGCCATGCCGAGGGCCGTCCTCCGGGGCGGCCCTCGGCATGGCGACACGTCTAGGAACATAGCCGTGCGGTCATCTTCCGCCGCACGGGACACTGGGGAGCCGTCCTTCGGGTCGGCTTCCTGCTTTTCGCGGCGGGGCGAGATTGATTGGAGGTGGCGCTTGGACGCCGACGAGCCGATGGCGAAGGTAGTGTCGCGATTGTTGGTGTAGGGTCTCCATAAGGCGGAATCTGTAGAGGAAGGAGACTGTGATATCGTGCGCTCCGATGATGATATGCCTGGAGAAGGGTTTTACGAGCGCTACCGCGTGCTCTTTTACCCATGGATTCACGAGAGGCCTGCGGCCAGAATGCGGGATGTGCGACGGGAGAAGCGAGCCGTTCGCCAAGTGGGGCCCGTTGACCGGAAGCCTCTCCTTGAGGCGGCGGCGCTGGCGGATGGGTTGACCAAATGTTCCCAGATAGCGTTGTAATTAGTTTCAACGGTCAAATCGATTTCGGCACGGCTGTTGCTTTCCTCTCGTTGGCGCTCACTCTCCTCCAGTGGATTGTCACGCTGATACGGGGCCGCCGGGCGGCCGCGCGGAGCCAGGCCTCGGCCATCTGTGCCCGTGTGGTCAGGATGCCCGAGGGGGAGACGGCCACGGTTGGCAGGTGCAGGGTTGATTTCGGGCCGCAGTTCGGACTAGAAGTGATGAACAATAGCAACGACGTCGTTTACCAAGTTATCCTCACTGCCGCGCTCGTCCAAGGTGCCGGGCCTCAAGACGGGAGGGACGTCGAGGGGTGTGGCTGCAGAGTTCTACTCTCGTCCGTTGCTCTGGGCAAAACCGTGAGGTGTATCGGGCATCTCGATTGCTCGATGCATAAGGCCCTCGGCTGCGAGGTGGCTTTCACCGATCGCTACGGACGCAGTTGGGTGCGGAAGAGCGACGGTCATTTGGGCAGGATTCGATTCAAAACGCCCGTCGATTATTACGGTCTGATGCTGCCTGTGGAGTGGATGGACTTCGATGAATGGTAATCGACACACTCTGGTTTTGAACGAAGAGTCCCCGAGGCGATCGATAACGATTCTTCTTTGATGATGCAGGCGGCGCTACCATTAGCAGCGCCGCTTCTTTTATGTTCCGTACGCAGATAGGCCCCGTCATGTTGACCACCGAACGCATCTTGGCCGACGTGCTCGTGTCGGGCCGCTGTTCGTGATCGAGCCCGACCATGATAGCGAGGCCGTATACGATTTCACCAACCCGAGGTCGGGGGCGAGGATGGACGCGAAGACAGGAGAGATTCTCTGATGGATAGCATGTTCAATGACCATGTTTTCCCTAAATACAAGGATCAACAGGTCATGAAGCCTCAGATGGATGGCCTTGATGACCCCACTTTAAGGTATTTCACGCTGTTGGACTCGTCTGCCCTAGTGAAAGACGAACTTAAAGCCGACAGGTTCGACGATGAATTCATTAAATCCTTCCTCAATGCCGCCAAGGAGCTTGCGGCCGCCGGGAGGAGAGCGACCGACAGGCCGGGCATGTATGTGTTCCTGGAGCATTCCTACGCGATTCCGGTGATGTTCCTCACAAGGCACTGTATTGAGCTTTCAATCAAGAGGGCGATAAAAAAATGTGGGGCTAAGCCTAAGAAAGACCACAGCCTTAGAAACCTGTGGAATTCCTTGCTCTCGAGGTTTCCGAAGCAAAAGTGCCGTGAAGACAATAGAACCATCAAGAACATGGGTGCTTTTGTAAATGCCATTGCCGACATCGATGACAACGGCATCAGTCTCCGCTATCCGCAGGACAAATCAGGCGGACTGACGCAGGACAGGCCGCTATTCGTGAACGACGAGGAAGTCGTCTCGTATTTGGAGAAGTTCGTAGAGCAACTTCAACTTATTGACTTCAATTATCTTGTCGAGAATGGTAAATAAGTAGCTGGAGACCGCTCTTTATCGTTTGTAAAACCATTGGTTGGGATCGATTTGACCACCGGCCCCAACCAGAAATTTAACGTCCGATAGTTGTGAATCATAACCAGTAAATTAACGTAGCATCACAGCGGGATTGCTAAAGAAACTCGCCAGACTCAAGGTCGATAAAGTCGCCAAGTCTGATCTGCGCCTTGAAAGCGGCCTCATATTCTCTCGCTCGCGTCTGATCATCAAGCTTGAAGCCGATGTTGAACAGCTTTCCCGACTTCGTTCTCCGAATCAGGTCTTGTTCCAACATGAATGCGATCACGCGGCGATGCGCTTCGTCGTCGTCCATATTCAAATAGAAGCACGCGACACCGCGCCTGCCCTTCGCGAGGGTCTCGCAGGAGCTGTGCTTGCATTCAGCAACCACCTTACCGAGAGCCGCTTCACGGCAGACCTCCTCTACGAACTCAATATCATTGAAGAAGAACATCCATTTCCCGCACCTGTGCTTATCAAGCTCCGGGGCCAGCTTGGTATCGATGTAAAACGACCACCACGGGTTGTCCACCCTGATGATTCGGCCGTCTTCGCTCAACATCGACCTCACTTCCATCCATGCCTCCTATGCCAGGATCTCACCGATTACCAAATTGAACTTTATGCCCGAACGCGGTTCGTTGAACTCGTCGACCGCCTCGCCGTCATGGTCGGGCTTGGTCACGAACAGCGGCCCCGGTGCATCGATGCGAGGTCCGATCGTGAATTCACATCGCTGTAGGATTATAAATTGACTTTCGATATTGGCACTCTTTATAGCGTTGTAGCAAAGTGAGCCTGTTACCGGCTTGTTCCGGCAACGGGTTTTTTAATATCTACTTGGAGTCATGCAAATGGTCCAACATAGATCTGTAAGTAAGCGCTTCGAGGAAACGATGCCGATCTCGCATCAATTCATGGGTGCATCGGAAAAATAGGGCGGAGTCGCCCTCGCGATCCCGCCCCGTAGACCCGAGTGTTTCTGACTTTCCCGTTATCCGGAACGGCTGGAGAAGGTCGCGTCTCAGTTCGGAAAACCCAATGCTTGAAGCGACGATGCCAAGGGGCTACTCGGTCAGCTTTTCGCATCCGCGCCAGGGCAAGGGGAGGGACAGCCTGTAGAACGAGGCCGGCTCCATAGGAATCTCCTCGAGCCTTCCGTTGCCTCGCCGAACCCACGATGTTCCGTTTGCGTCGGTGAAAGCCGTTTCGGGCGCCGTGCGTACTCCCATTCCGTGCCCTTCCGTCGGGAGCCATATGTACCATGCTCCAGGAGGAAGCGTGCCGACGCAGACGCGGTTGGGAAAAACGGGGCGGTTGTCCTCTCCTTTGAAAGAGGGGCCGGCTCCGCTAATCCCGACGCAGGTGACGATTGCGTCGTAGACGGGGGACTCGCTTTCGTTTCGAAGCACGACGAACTGCCAGACGAATCGATTGTCCTCGGGCTGACCGGTACGGTTTCGACCCCCTTCGTACCATGCCGATATGCGGGATGGCTGATA
This sequence comes from Collinsella sp., assembly GCA_048236535.1. Classification (GTDB taxonomy): domain Bacteria; phylum Actinomycetota; class Coriobacteriia; order Coriobacteriales; family Coriobacteriaceae; genus Collinsella. Next base: position 89,221 of record DBFAQQ010000027.1, read on the forward strand.
CCGCTTGATGTCGTCCTCCCTGTTCCTTTTGTTCTGGCTGCTTTGCCGCAATGCGGCAATCAAGGTCCCCAAGGTAAAGAATCCGATGAATGCTTGGACAATCAGATTGGCGATGTCTATTTTGTTGTCAAAAGTCACTGGATGGTCACCGGCTTAGCGTCGTGGGGCGATACTTCTAACTCCGAATAATAAGGGATGATCGATGGTTGCCGTTTCGTAAGCGTATAAATGGGTGCGTCTCAACAGCTTGTTTTTCTTAAGGCAAACATGCTGCAACGCCAATTCAAAGAGGTTGCGGTGATGCAAGCAAACGCCAATCGCAGGAACAAATGGGCCGACCGCATCGAGCGGTGCCTCTCGTCCAACATGAGCGCGGAAGACTGAGTAAGCTCAACCACTTGAGAGAGTCGCGCCTTTACAGGTGGTTTGCCAGATTCAGAAAAGAGGAGCCGCGACGCTTCCCCCGTAGGAACGCCGCCACGGTGAACTAGCTTGAAATCACAAGGGGCGGCATCACCGACGCGAAGTCATCGTGCCCGCGACAAACGGATCTTCTCCGATGGCCTCGGCCGCTAGCGCAGATCTAGCATCGAGTGAGTATTTGCACGTTTCCGTACCGCGAATATTGGGGGGCGCTCAAATACTCATTCGATCGAGCTTATGCCATCATTGTTGTGGACGGGGCGACCTCGGTTGCGGTTTGATCTAGCGCAGCGAAGGAAATCTTTCGCTATAAGTTTATGCAGGAGGAAATAATGGAGACATGCCGGTCAAAAGAACCTGCTGATCAGCTCATCGGTCATATTGATTCCTATCTCAAGGATAAGGACAATCAATATGCAATTGCACTTGAGGGAGATTGGGGGTCGGGAAAGACCCGATTCATCGAAGAGAAGCTCGCCGAGCATCTTAAAGATGGCGAATACGAACTTGTCCGCGTTTCTATGTTCGGAATTGCTACTGCTGATGATCTATACGAACGCATTGTGATGGCGCTCGTACACCTTAGCGACAAAAGCATGAAGACGCAATCTGCTGCCAAAATGATGGGGGGGGCGCCCTCAACGGCATTTCGAGGGCTTTTATTAAAAGAACGGGATTATCCTTGAATCTCGCCGTCGGGATACAATCCGTTGACTGCCTAATGCTCAGAAAGAAGCACTTTCTTGTATTCGTTGATGTGGAGAGGCGTTCCGAACATGGCGACGAATTGGCGCTCTTCGGAACGATGAACGATCTTGTCGAAAGACTCGGGATGAAGGTCATGCTGGTTTCAAATGCCTGGGGAGGCATCGAGGCGAGACCACTGCGAAAGTTCGATAGCGACGTACGCGAAAAACTAATTTGGAAAGTCTATTCGTTCAGGCCGCGCGCGTCGGCATTGGCCAAAGAAATTCTCATGGGAGATTGTCGCCCATCGGAAGACATTGATATGTATCGTGCCATACTTGAGGGGGTAGAAGCCAGCGGATGCGTAAATGCTCGGGCAATGATTCGTGCCCGAAAGCTAATCGGAAGAATTTGCAGCCTTGATGTGGTTCAAGATACGGGAATTGCACCCCAAAACCGGTTTAACGCTCTGCGGGATGCAGTCCATTTTGCTTTGTTGACCTCCATGGGGAGCGCGCCTTCCAAGCCACAAAACGGTAGGCCAGAGGAATGGCTCAGTCCGGAGGCCCTGGAATACGATCGCAGTATGGCTCTTTACGAGCAATACTTTGATTTCTCCGTGATAGGTAAGGCATTCGACCCTTCAGGCGAAGTAACAAAGGATGATCTTGAGCAAGGGTTTAAAGCGTACATTGGAAAAAGGTATCCGAGCAACTGCGATACCCTCGAAGTTAGAGAGATCGCTAATGAGATGCGGTACGTGCACGATCTTGATGACGAGGATGTAGATGGCCTTGCGCAGCGATATTTTAATTTAGTCTCCAGGGCACATTATTCAGTCGATTGTTTGCATGACGTGTTCGATGTTTATTACCTGTTATCCGATCTCGAATGGAAACGTCCATTTTCACAAGATGACTTTATCGAATATTGCAAGAAAGTGATCGTTGCCGATCCAGACAAAGCTATTGAGCACCTTTCTGGACCAGTATTTTATACAGACGAGAGGTGGGAGAGACGGGAGCTCGCTGAAGTACTTAAGCGTTATGCTCGGACAGAGTTGAATAAAAGAATGTCGAGTCAGCTGATGATATCTGAGGGAGCGGGGGAACTGACGGGCGGGGAGCTTGCTCATCGTCTCAACGATGTTGCTCAACGCGATGTTAACCTGTTATTTAATGCTACTCCGAGAGTCATTGTCGAGACATTTTGCAGAGAAGATGCGCCGAATCAAGAGGCGCTTCGCGAGTTCTTCGTGCATCTTCGTAACGTTCGGATTCCGGACGGGGTGCCATCGGCGGCTTTAGTTAAATGGATACTTGAGATAGAGAATGCACTGGAAGAAGCGAACGTTGAAACGAAAACTGGCGCGATGAGAAGGCGTTGGTTCTTGAGAAATCTTGAGAAGCTTGAGAGCCGATTTGGGCATCCCGTACAGAAGTAGCACCGATGCTCCACTTGCCGTGCGCTTCAGTGCCAGCGGTCTTGATTTGCGTTTGCGCGGTGCCGGCTTGATTTCATTTGTTGCATAGATTGAAGTATGAGCCGGTCGCGCCTTCTTCGCTGTGACCATGGTCTTCTATCCGTCTCGGCTGCATGGTGAGTTCGATTGCTTTTTCGGAGTGGCAATGATACGTATGGTGTGAAACGGATGGTACGCGGATAACGAGGGGCGAAAACAACGACAGCCCCACGCTAAAGGAAAGGAGCGGAGGAACTATGCCAGAAAATAAAATACCAGGCCTCTTCACCGTCTACTACATGAATCAGCAGAAGGTGTTCGAGACGAGGATGCTCCTGGACAACAAGCTCAAGACTACAAGCTCCAAGGAAAACCAGAACGGGACGACAAAGAGAGCATCATTGAACGCCGAAGCGGAGCTCAACCCTCCCTTCCTGACGAAACTCAGGGCAAAACTCGAAGGAAGTGTCAGGCACGAAAAACAAGAGAAGATCGTGGACACCCTCGAATACGTGAACACAAATAGCCGGATGCTCGCCGACATAATGGAGCACTGCAAAGCCCCCGAAAGCGGAACAACGCTTGCAGAAGGCGACCTCGCATACATTGGCGATGTCTCGCTGAACCTCATCAATGAGGACGAGATTCGAGGCATCATGGCGATCATGAGCGGGACCTTTGACGGAATCACCGTCCCCGATGCCGGAGACCTCGACATCGGCCACATGATGCAATCCTTCATAGGAGACGGCGCAGCCTTCAAGCTCAGAGGAAACCGCGCAAGAAGAAGAACGCCGCTGTACGCGAAGATTCCCCTCGACGGAGAAGAGATGTTCGAAAGCGGGTACACAATCGACGACCTGCTCATCGGAAAGGTCGGCATCGTCGGGATATGCAAAGGGAAAATCACCCCGGCCCAGATGAAGAGCCCCTTTGATTACTTCCAGCAGCCAGGCGACCCAAAACGCACGCCGCAGAACGACATTGTTATATGCGGAAAGAACCCGTCACCCACAGCCATGACCGTCGGCGGCAATCGGGCAGAACAGGGCTATTACATAGACATCCTTGCTGTCATTCAGGCAGTGTCCTTCGAGGCTTGATAGGCAACGCCATGCGCAAACTCGTCACATACAACAAATCCCAGTATAAAGCCCTGATCGACCAGCTCGGAGTAGACGGCTTCAAGTTGATGTCACCTCTCGAACTACACGGAAGCGACCAAATCTCCGAGCTCCTTTCCGAGAAAAAGCTCGTCGTGGACGTTTCATCATTCATGGGCTTACTATCGGGCGATCTCCAGCTGGCATCGAAATTCGAGCTCCTCGTCCACCAGCTACCCTTTGGCACCCTCTTCATCGGAGACGATAAAACCGTGAACGAAGGAGCATACCAATTGAGAACCATGTTCGACGACATAATAGACTGCGACATCGAGGTCGATGAGGGCACTCAGAAGGACAAAAGAGGAAAGAGAACACTCGTATCCCTCGACGAACTCGAATTCATGCAAGTCCTCACCACCCTCGAAAGCGAGCTCATAGGTCAGATCGAATTCAAACGCTCCTTCGAATCCCGATCGCGCAGCTTCAGGCTCTTCAATGCGCTCGGCGAGCAGCCAGTATTCTCGCTGCTCCTTCTTGGCCCTTCGGGTGTCGGGAAAACAGAAGTTGCCAAGATCCTCTGCGAGGCAATCGCGCCATGCCAGCCCCTCCCTAAGGTCAATCTCGGGAACTACAGCAGTAAGGACTCTCTCAACTCCCTGATCGGCAGCCCGAGAGGATACATGGGAAGCGAAGAAGGCGAGCTGGGAAAGAAGATCGACTCATCCGATGCCGGAATTCTCCTGGTGGACGAGTTCGAGAAAGCTGAACCCACCGTCTGGAACTTCTTCCTCGATCTCCTCGAGACAGGATCGTTCACGGACTCCCAAGGGATGGAGCATGATCTCCGCGGGTTCATCATCGTGTTCACGACAAACTGCCCCCTCGGGAAGATCGATGAAACTTTCCCGGCGGAACTCCTCTCCCGCTTCAGTTTGATGAGCCTCTTCTCCAAGCTAAGCATAAGCGACAAAAAGCTCTTTGTCGAAAGATACGTCTCCATGTTTGCCAAGAAGTACAGGGAGACTGATCTCAAGGGTTTGCCGACATTGCCGGACGACATCGCCGACAAGGCAAAGTTGGAAATCGACATTGAAGCGACCGAAAACATCCGGATCCTCAAGAACACAACAAGATCCTGGATCAGCGAATTCGTGGAGAAGGCCCGAAAGAGCAGTTCAATCGCGACGCCGTCCTCCATCATCCACACCCAAATTTAACGAATATATATTCTTATTGCATCGCATCTACATTACCAAATCCAGATTGCTTGAGATGTCATGACGCAAGTTCAGATTCACTTCGGAGTATCATGCTGTCAATTCGAAGGATGCTACCTGCTTTTGAAGAATCGAAACGGAGGTTGTAAGTCGATTCTTCCTTTCACCGACTGACAAAACGATTTACACCTAATTGTGGACTTCGCCCACGCGATTTCTCTTTGCCCCCGCATCGATCTCGCTAAACTAATAGCTGCTGCCACCAGGGCATTTTTCTGGTGCACATCCTATTGGCTCCTACGAAGATCGGAGCGGGTATGTTTGCTTCCGAGTCCCACACCGGCCGTCATCACATCGCGATCGCTGCCATGGCCTGCCTATGCGTCTTGCTGGGCGGGCCCTCCTATGCCGCAGGCGCGGAGAGCCTGTTCATCGCAGGCGCGACGTACTGCGAGCCGGGCGTGTCGGGTCCCGGCTGGGCCTGGACCGATGCAGGCCACCTGGAGCTTGACGGCTACGCGGGCGTCGCCATCGGCGCCGACGGCGACCTGGTCGTGACTCTTGTGGGGCACAACTCGGTGACGGAGTCGCATGCGCCCGATGCGGACATCGCGCAGTGCGGCATGGAGGTGTGGGGCGACTTGACGCTCCGCGGCTCCGGATCCCTGGCGGCATCGGGCTCGCAGTGCGCGATCCACGTCTCGCGGGCGCTCGCGGTGGACGGCTGCGCCGTCAATGCCCGGGCGGACGGGGCCAACGTCACGGGCGAGGCCGTGGCCGGCGTGATCGCCGGCGACATGGCCGTGCGCGGCGGCGGGCGCGTCGTCGCCGTCGGTGCCGCGCCCGCCGCCGGCGTGCGTGCCTACGGTGTGTACCTGCAGGACGCGGGCCTTGGCGATGGTGCGGCCGGCTGTCGTCTTTCCGTCAACGCCTCGTGGCTTGATGCGACCGGTGTCGACGGCGGCACTGCGTGCACTGGTGGGTCGCTTGTGTCTGCACGGTTTGTGACGCCTGCTGGCGGGGCCTTTGGTGCTAGTGGCGTGGTGGATGCCTCCGGTGCGGTAGCACCGCATGTGGTGATTGAGCCCGATGTAGCCACGCCTCCGGCGGGGGAGACCGATGGGGTCGTTGTGCCTGGCGATAGCGTGGACAAGTCTCCCATCGATGCTAACCCCGCTGCTGGAGAGCCCACCACGGGGCCCACGGCAAATCCCTCGCTGAAACCCGCGGCCGCGACAACCAAGACAACAACGACAGTAACCAAGACCACGGTCGCCAAAATCCCCAAGCCCAAGGCTGCCACCGCAACAGCTGCGGCACTCCCAAAGACCGGCGGCAACAACTGTATCGCCGCTTCCGTGACGCTTTTCCTGCTTGGTGCAGTGCTTCTTGCTGCCGCATGTCGCTATTGAGATAGCTGCCTTTTGGAAGAAAGGGACATCCACAAGGCTTAGCTATTTGCTTGTTTGTTAATAGGTGCCCAATTATCGAAGGCAGAGGTCATACGGACGCGACCATGGGCCGAATTGTGACAAGGAGACCCGGGATAATATACGCGAGAAAAGAATTAACAATAAAGTGGGGCAGACCACAAGCAGCAATAAGGGCACCGGGACCTATGTAGGCTCCGGTGCCCAAGCGCAATATCGGCAGTACACGGAGTACCACAATACGACGATCAGGGTCGAGCACAAGGCGGATTTAAATTCGCTGAGTGCATTTATAGCGCAAGCAGTATGGTCTAACCCCTCTTATTCATATATCCGGCTGTTGCGGTCGAGTTCTACATCCCATACGTAGAATTACTTGGTATATAGAATTGCAACATCATTAAGTATTGTGGGAGCATCTTGTGAAGTGTAACGAATGGGCTGAATTAATATGCGCGGTTATCTCTTTACTTGTAACAGCCATCATTGGCGTGAAACAGTATTGCCAGAGTAAGCGCATGGAAGAATTCGAGCGTCGCCAGGACGAAAAAGACGAACGCAGACACGCCGAAGGAAATAGGACAAAGGCGGTTGAATTCATCTCAAGGTATTACTCAGACAGAGGCTTAATCCCGCTCTGTGCCGTCGCCGCTATGCACAACGATCTTTTCTACTATTCGCGCGAGATGTACCGGAGCTTCTGCCGTCTCACGCCGGAGGTACAGAATCTAATTCTCGAGTATTGTAATCTTGACCTACGAGTGCGAAAAGAGAATGATCTGTTCAATCGTTGCATCGCCGCCGTCGAAAACGCCCTCCACGACCGTTTCCCTAAAGATGATCCGGCTTTCTATGACGACGGGAAATACGTCCTACGCAGCCTCAACAGTTACGCAGGGGAGAAAATACCGGCCGTACAAATTGGCCATCTTCCAAAGTGTCTGGACGCATTCCGTCCGATCTCCGATAGTCGTACTCCCGAGTACGACTTCTTTATCATTGAAGTTCTGTCTAGGGCTTTTGAGTCGCAGGACGCTTCCCTCACTCCTATATCCTGTCTAGAAAAGGCGTATTGCTTCGAATCGAGCTCCGAGATTGAGGCCTGCCGATTCGCGTCGACCGTTGCATTCTACGCGGCAATATACGGCTCTGGTGACGAGGTCAACGATAAGGACTACGGATGCCCCGGCGGTTTCGATGGCGAGAGAATCGAGACCATGGAAGACCTATTTCATCTTGCCGTCTTCCAGATATATACCAAGCTTCTGCTTCCGAACGAAGGATAAAAAATGACACGGGTATTCGTTACTTGGCTCTGCCTAATTCTGCCTAATTCATTTTTTCGAAACCTCAGTCATTTCCTTTAGTACTTGGGTATACTTAAATCAGAAATTGGTCGTAGGGCGCGACCAACGGAATCAAAAGAAAGCCCACTGAGAAGATTTTGGTCGTAGGGCGCGACCAACGGAATCAAAAGAAAGCCCACTGAGAAGATGCCTTCAATCTCTTTGGGTTGGAGGCATTTTCTTTTTCGGAGGGTCTGCATGATTTCTAAAATCGTCTTTTTAACAAACTCGTTTTACCAAGATCATCCAAACCCGCCGTTCAAAGAGATGGAACAAAAGCATAATCGTCCTTACATCGTCTTTTTGGTCGAAATCGAGGGACATACGTGGGCCATACCTTTTCGCTCGCACATTCGCCATGGGCACGCATTCTTTACCGATGCCGAAAACAAATGCGGGATTGATTATTCGAAAGCCGTCGTTGTAGACAAGCCAGAATATATAGATCAACAGGTGCGTCCACACTTGCGCCAGAACGAATATGAAGCTCTTCGCGGAAATGAATTCGCAGTTCAAAAGGGATTTGAAAAATATATCAAGCTTTACAAGCGGGCTGTTCAATCGGGACATCCGCGTTATCAGTCGCTTATCAAGTATTCGACGTTGCAGAATTATGATTTGTAGCCAAGTTGGAGCATAGTGGATTCAGGCTCCGCCGTATGCTCAAATCATATTCACACAATAATTTGAAGAAGGGGCGCTGTGTGGAGGCCACAAAGCGCCCTTTCTTTTCCCTGCTTGGCAGCCGGGGTCTGGCTCGCAGTGTGTCGGGCCTCGGCTGGGTCTGGACCGATGCCGACCACCTGGAGCTTAACGGCTACGTCGCCCAAGACAAACTCAACGACCAAGACGACGGTGACCAAGACTACGCTGCCCGCGTCCTCCAAGCCAAGAGCCGCCACTGCGACCGCAGCGACGCTCCCCAAGACCGCCGACAACAACTGGATCGCCGCTTCCTTAACGCCTTTCATTATGGAAGCAGCGCTCCTTGCTGCCGTATATCGCTGCTAAGGCCCGTTTAAGCGAGACCAGGAGAGTGGTGAATGAAGCTACTGCAGAAGTCTTTAGTCTTCTACTGAATCAATTTCTTAGAGATTGGGGTGTATCAGCTATAGCTGCGACGGCACTTTTTAGCTGTGCTTGATAGCTTCACAACCAGTTGCCGATGTTGAGCCTTACTCTTCATCTGCTCGAGCGATAAGATAATTGCAATCCAAATGCTGCCGTTTATAAAGCTCCATTTGGACCCAATTGTCTACATCGCTGGAGGCCAACCATGAGAAACTACTATCAAATTAAAACCGTCGCTTCGGCCCCTCCAAGAAGGCAAATTCAGGCAGGGAAGGTCATTTGCGTTAGCGGGCTTATATTTACCCTTGGCAGCCCATTTATAGCTTGGCTGCTCAGCGTTGGTGTAAATCGTGTGCCGCCTTTCCCCTTGATATTATTCGGCTTGTTCTTGTTTTTAGATGGTCTCCTAATTATTTTGATCGCTTCGAAGCAGCAAGAAGAACTCCTTAAACTACGCCAATCGCTCCTAGAAGATGATCCGCAAATCGTCGCAAGCGCCGAAGAGTTTATGGCTCAGCGAAAGGCCCTGACACAGCAAGGCGAAATTACTGGCATCTTCATTGTCCAAAATGCAACAAAAGATCTGTACTACGTAGGCCAAAGCGCAAAAGCGATTGACCGGGCGGCCATACAGTTTCTCGGTAGGGGCAATTGCGATGTGTATGCCGACTATAAATACGGTGACTCATTCAACGTGCGCATAATCCCGCTTTCAGAAAGCGGCTACGAAAGTCTCAATGAGCTAAAACGCGCAGCGATACAAGCGCTCGAGGCTGCTGGCGAGGAGCTTTATTAAGGGCGACTGTTAGGATAAATGAAATGGCAAGCTCAAATAACACAGGTAACAACGAGGAATTAACTCCGTCCGTCGAAGAAACGCTTCTTAACGAATCTGGCTCGATTGCCAGGGTCAAATCGTTCTCATGGATTTGGTTTATCAATAAGGAACGAATCCACGACATAGATCCCGTCCAATGCGGCAAATGGATGTTCTTCTTCTCTCCATTCAAAACCGCCCTCATGGATAACATTGTCGGAACCGCAGTTCTTGACGGCGTCGTCGTAGAGGCCAAATACTCGAATCCCGAAACGCTCATCGCGGCGGGCTCGAAACAAGGTGTCTGTTGTTTTTACCTAAACGGCAACGATAGAGAAGGCCATAAGAGGGTGCTGAGCTACATGCTGGAAAATGGGCTGATCAGGAAGACAAAGACCGGAAAGCTTTATAACATTTCGTTCAAGTTCGACTCTGAAACCTATGCAGGAAAGTACAAGGGGAGCGGCTTCTCCGGAAAGATAAAGCTCGCGGATTTCGTAGACCTGGAAACGGGAGAGTTTATATAGGACAGCGGGCGGAATGATGAACTAGACGCCATGAGAACTCGGTATCCTCGGCATTGGCGCTCTCAAAAACCTTACACTGCAGCATCGAAGACCTCGCCTGGCAACCTTGCGTACGCTCTTGCCAAAATAGCGATTCTGATAGCACAAATTTATTTTTAGAATCACTCTTGGTTTCAAAAATAAAAAAGGTCAAAGGCTCTAAACCTCTGACCTGATCTCTAGATGGTGGGCGATACAAGATTCGAACTTGTGACCCCATCCGTGTGAAGGATATGCTCTACCCCTGAGCCAATCGCCCGTCGCCTTTCGGCAAAAGAGATACTAACATAGCCGCGCCCGGTTTTCCAAGAACTTTTTGCCTTCGATTTTAAATTCGTGACCATTCGCAACGACTCGTTGGCTACATCCAACTTTTAACGTATGTCCACCCTGCTGACGTCATCGAACGTTTTCCCCAAAATGATTACGTTCATTCGTTGAATTATTCACTCAATTAGCGAGCAATTATGGAGACAGGGACCCTCAAGCTCTGAGCAAACACCTGCGGTTTTACTGCACACTTCAACTATTTAGCAAAACCCGTCAAGCTTTTGGTCAGTATTTGGTCAGCTTCCGGTACTTACCCGCATGATGCGCTCCTAGATAATCGGACTCGCAAGCCGCATAGCTCACGCCCGACACTAGGGGAGGCCCATATGGACGAGATCATCTGCGTAAACACCGCATTCCGCTACTGGCGCTGCCCACCGCAAGTCCGCGACCTCTACCCGCGCCTGCCCAATTGCGAAGACGGCTGGCGCGCCCTGTCCCGATCACCCTTCGTAACCGACGTCCTCAAGACCCCGATTATCGCTGTTGCTTCGCCAGGTTGTTGTAATCACCACTCGGGATTGCGCTCTACTATTCGCTGGGAAGGGGCATCGGATGCCGGCACAACAATCGACACTAATTTAGGCTTTAGTGTCACCAATCCGCTTAACACGTTATTTACTATGACACGCTTTGTGTCCCAAATAGATCTCGTACTAGCTATGTACGAACTTTGCGGTTGGTTTTCTGTTTTCGAGCCGACTCCCGCCGCCGAAATGCAATTAAAAATGGCGGCAACAGAGATTCACCAGAGCAGTACGCAAGATCTATTCGAACTTGATGAAGGCGAAGACGAGGCACCTTGGAAACGGGTTTATGCCCGTGTAACCGTAAAGGCCTCGGAAAACGAAGGGCAAACGGACCGGCATGAGGATAGTAGAAAGGTTACGAAGCTTAAAGGAACTTCTCTCTGGATGAGAAAGCCACTCATCGAATTAAGCGACTTGCATCAATTCGCCGACAAGGTCAAAAGTCAAATGTGGGGAAAGCAGTTCTATGATGCCGCTCAGCAGGTTATCGGCATTGCCGCGTCTCCGCTCGAGGTTGCAGGGGTCCTGCTTCTAAGCCGTTCTCGACGTCTAGGTGGTGCAGGATTCAGATACGTGTACCTCAACGATTTAACCCCTCTATCCATGGCAGCCCAAAGCATCGCAGGGCAAAAGGTTTGCTACGGCGATATCGTGATCGTAGATCCAATCCTGATGAAGGCGGTAATTATCGAGATCCAAGGTGAAGCCATCCATGGATCTGGCGCGGTACTTGACCACGATGCCGAGCGCATGACTGCGTTGCAGAGCATGGGATTCGATGTATTCCTGGTGACTCACGATATGCTCAACGATTCAAAGCAGCTAGACACCATAGTCAGGAGCGTCTGCGACCGTTTAGGGATTCGCTATAAAGCCAAAACTGAAGCAATGAAGTCCGCCGAGACGCAACTGCGAGCAAATGTTTTGTGCAACTGGTTAGAAATCGGAAATTAGCTGCGACAAGGCATTTAAACGAGCATATTTGCATGTTAGTAAACCGGTGCCATTTCAAAACCATGCCGGATTACGGGGCTCAACCCAGACCGGCCGTCCATGCCCTGCATTTAACGAAATGCACAAGCCTTCTACCTGCGGTTTTGTTTCCACTTATTCCGGCATGCTCGGTGGTCCCCGGT